>JACRCW010000076.1 GCA_016218805.1 Deltaproteobacteria bacterium
TGGCTGCCTTCGCCGCCCTTGGGTGCGGGCGCCTGGGACGGGCGGCGGACCACAAACGCCTTGCGCTCCGTACCGCCCTCCACCCGCACGCCCACTTCCATGCCCACCTTGGGATCTTCCGTCTTGAGGTAGCCCAGCAGGCGCGCGCGGCCGTGTCCCACGTCGGCGGCGGAGGTCACTTCGCCCTCATCCCCGTTGGGAAGGAACAGGCGCGAACCGGGCGGCGGCGCGGGGGTCTCCGTCTCCAGCGCAATGAGGTAGCGGCGCTGCTTCATGTACGTGTCCATGCGCGCCACCACTTCCTGACCCACGTAGCAGCCCTTGCCAAAGTGCAGCGTGTCCACGAGCCCCGCCTCCAGCGGGTTGTGTTCCTCATTCAGCTCCGGGCCGTACAGTGGCAGGCCCGCTTCCAGGCGCAGCGCGTTGTACGCCGTGGACCCGCCAAACCGCGCCCCGCGGCCAACCAGCCAGTTGCACACGCGCGGGGCCACGCCGGTGGGCATGATGAGCCGCACCGTGAGGCCCGCCACTGTGTCACTCTTGGCGGCCAGCACCTGCACGCCGCCCAGGTCCAGCTGCATCAGCTCATGCAGGTCCGCAAACGCCACCAGCGGCGCATGGCACAGCTCCGCCGCGCGCGGGCCCAGCACATCCAGCTGCACGGTGGCGGCGGTGAGGTCCACCACCTCCACGTCTTCGCGGATGACGTACTGGGCAATCCACGCGGCAATTGCCTCCGCGCGGCCCGCGCTCCCCACAATCATGTCTCCGTCACTGGCGGCGTGGACAACAACGCGATCCACGATGCGTCCCTTGCCGTTGGTGAACGTGGTGGCGGCGCCCTTGCCCTCCGGTAGCGCCAGCAGGTCATTGGTGGTCAGCCGCTGCAGCAGGTCCCGGCGGTCCTGCCCGTTGAGTTGCAGGCGCGCGCACCGGCTGCGGTCCACCACGAGCACGTCCGCGCGGCCGGCCTCCACCTCCGCGTTGGCATCACCGTAGTCCGCCACGCTGCATCCCGTGGGCGCCCACGGCTCACCGCGTCCACCGTGCCCGTTGTGCCAGCTGCGCATCTCTTCCGTCATGTCCATCACGCTCCGCGTGCCTCATACCCTCCGGTGCGCAGCGGTGCATGTCTGCTCACCGCGCCACCTTGGCGCCCTCCGCGCGACGCCACAGCAGCAGGGCGGCCACCAGCGCCAGGCCCGGCCCCAGTCCCGCGGCCAGCCATGACGGCAGCAGCGCACGTCCCGCCAGCATGTCCGCCAGCATCAACGCCAGCTGCGCGCCCGCCACGGCGATTCCCCCGACGAACAACAGCCGCTCCACGGGCGCTTCGCGCCGTTGCCGCGCCGCCAGCGGCACCGCCAGCAACCCCAGCAGGAACACCATCATGGGATCAGTCACCCGGCGCAGCAGGGCCAAGCGGTAGGCCGTGGCGTCACGCCCGCCCGCTTCACGCTTCTCAATGGCGCGGACCAGGCCCACCAGCGTGAAGTGTTCCGGGTAGCCCATGGGTGCGGACAGCGCGGCCGCCGCCGCGGGCAGGTGCAGCGTGCGCGTGCCCGCCGGTTCAAACGCGGGGGAGGGCGGCAGCGTGGTGATCACGGATCCCTCCAGCGTGAAGTCGCCGGGCGTGGGCGCGGCCTGCATGCGCGCGGCCACCAGGCGCTGCCGCACGTGCAGCTCGTCGTCAACCAGCACGCCCATGACACGTTCATACGCGTCCCCCGCGGCGGGTTGGGCGCGCGCGTAGATGGGGCCCGCGCGGAACCATTCACTGCGGTGGTGAAAATCCCAGAAGCGCCCGGTGCGCAGGTGGAACACGTCCTGCGCCAACCGCAGCGCCTGGCGGCCCATGGGGGGAATCACCCATTCGGCAAGTGCCGCGTGCGTCACCGCCGCGGCCCCGCTGACGACGAGAACCGCCGGCAACGCGGTGGACCGCAGCGACCGCCCCGCCGCCGCCAGGGCCGCCATCTCCGCGCGCCGGTTGAGCAACCCGAGCGCGGCCAGCGCGCCCAGCACCACGCCGGGCCCCAGCATCAGCGCCATCACTTCCGGTGCGCGGTAGACGTAGAACAGCGCCACCTGAGACCACGTGCCCGCGGCCAGCCACCGCGCGCTCTCCATGCTGTCCATCACCACAAACAGCATCCACCCCGCCAGCACCACAAACACGGTGCGCGGCCAGGTCATGGAGAGCACGTAGCGTTGGGCAATCATGTCAGGTCCACCGCGTGGCGCGCGCACGCCACGCCCAGGCCAGCAACGCCGCGCCCAGCAGGTTGGGGACATTGGCACCCAACCACGGCGGCAGGATGCCCTGCAGCACCAGGTTGCGCCCAAACCCCAACAGCCCGAAGTACAGCGCCACCAGCAACGCGCTGCCGATGTATGCGCGCCCGCGCGCGGTGGGCGCGCGTTGCCCGCCAAAGATCCCGCCGAGCATGCACAGGAGGATCATGCCCCACGGCAGGGACAGTTTCTGCCAGAGGTGGAAGCGGAGCTTGTTGTGGGCGTCGTCGTGCTCGCTGGAGGACGCGGCTTCCCACAGCCGGTTCAGCGGCCACGCCTGCCACGCGTGCAGCGTCATGGCCTCCTCACCCACCCAGGACGCCACGTCCACCGTGAGCTCCGCGTGGTCAAACGTCATGCGGTTGAGGTCAGACGGTTTGTCCGCGGGCAGGATGGCTTCGCCGCGGTCCGCGGACACGTGGATGAGCCCCACGCCGGCAGGGCGCACGTCCACGGAGCGCGCGGTCAACACCAGCGGCCCGTTGGCCAGGTCACGTCCCACCACCACGTCTGACAGCGTGGCGTTGCCCTCCGCGTCAAAGGCCGCGCCACCCACGTACACGCTGGCCAGGTTGCCCACGTGGTTGAACGTGCCCGGTGCCAGCGTCCGTGCAAACGCGCGCGTACCCAGGAGCGCCACGTCACGTGCGTAGTGCGCGGTGCCCCACGGTTCGCCCCAGATCCCGGCGCACAGCACCAGCAGCGCCATCACCAGGCCGGACAGCAGCGCCGGGCGGAACACGCGGTGCGGCGGGATGGCGGCCGCGCCCATGGCGGTGAGTTCGCCGTCTTCCGCCAGGCGGTCATATGCCACCACGCAGCCAAAGATCCCGCTGGCCCCCAGCGCCATGCCGGAGAAGCCCGGCGCCAGGTCCGCAATCAGCGACGCGAGCAACCCCAGGTCACGCCAACTGGTGAGCACCATCTGGCTCACGCGGGACAACTGCCAGAGGCTCACCACGGTTCCCACAACCAGCGTGACCGCAAACAGCGGCCACGCCACGCGACGCAGGAGGTAGGAATCCGCCACGCGCATGGGACGCGCCCAGCGTGTACCTTGACGCGGGGCCGCCCGTCATGCGGGCGTGCCGCCTGGAGGTGCAAGCATGGTGCGCAGGATGTGGTGGGTGCTGCTGCTGGCGTGGGGCGCGGACGCGTGCGCGCAGCCGCCGTGCGCCAGCCCCGTGTTCGAGGCGCAGGGGCACCGGGGCGGACGCGCCAGGCGTCCCGAGAATTCGCTGGCGGCCATGGAGTACGCCCTGTCGCGCGGGGTGACCACGCTGGAGATGGACGTGGCGGTCACGCGGGACGAGGTCCTGGTCCTGGCGCACGAGCCGTGGCTCCCCAAGGACCGCTGCCTGGACCCGGACGGCAACCCGGCGGCGGATGTGCCCATCAACACGCTCACGCTGGCGCAACTGTCCCGCTACGACTGCGGCAGTCTCAAGCACAAGGACTTCCCCGACCAGGTGACCGTGCCCGGACCGCTGGCCACGCTGCGCGAGGTGTTCGCGGTGGGTGAGCGCCTGAGCGGGGCGCGCATCCATTACAATATTGAACCCAAGATGGACCCCGCGGACGACGACAAGACGCCGAGCGCGGAGCGCTTCATGGACCTGTTGCTGGCGGACATTGAGGGCGCGGGGGTGCACGACCGCGTGATCATCCAGTCCTTTGACGCGCGGCCGCTGCGCGAACTGGTGTTGCGCGGGAGCACGCTCAAACGCGCGTTCCTGTGGCCCACCGCGCAGCCCAGTGTGATGTCCACGGTGTTCTCCGCGGATCCGCTCACCATGGCGGACGCGCTGGGGGCGGAGATCCTCTCCAGCTATGACCCGGTCACCACGCGCCCGCTGGTGGACGCGGCGCACGCGCGCGGCGTGGCCGTGGTGCCGTGGACGGTCAACAAGCGCGACCGCATGGCGAAGCTTGTGGACATGGGTGTGGACGGCCTCATTTCCGACGACCCGGACCTGCTGATGGAAGTGGTGCGCGAAAAGAAGCCGACGCGCGGCGTGTGCTGGTGACGCATGGATGACATTCCGCAGTTGCACCGGTTGACGTGGGAGGAAGCGCGGGACCTGTTTGCGCGCTCCCCCGTGGTGTTGTGGCCGGTGGGCAGCACGGAGCCGCACGGCCCGCACCTGGCGCTGGAAACGGACGTCATCATCGCGCGCGGCATGGCGCACCGGGCGGCGCGGTTGTTGGACGCACGCGGCACGCCCGCGTGTCTGCTTCCCTCGCTGCCGCTGGGCGTGACCGAGTTTGGGCGCGGTTTCACCGGCGCGTTGTCCATCCCCGCGGACGTGCTGGTGGAGCTGGTGGTGGCCACCGCCCAGGCGCTCCAACGTGACGGGGCGCGTGCGCTGGTGCTGGTCAACGCGCACCTGGAACCGGATCACCTGCGCGCGCTGCACAACGCCGCACACCAGGCCTGCGCCCGCACCGGCCTGCCGGTGTGTTTCACTGACAAGACGCGCCCGTCGGTGGCGCGCGCCTTGGGTGACGAGTTCCGCAGCGGCGCATGCCACGCGGGCCGCTATGAGACTTCCATGGTCCTTGCCGAGGACCCCACCGCGGTGCGCCGTGATGCTGCGCTGGAGCTGCCGCGCGTGGACATTTCGTTGGCGCGCGCCATCCGCGCGGGCAAGACGTCCTTCAAGGAAGCGGGTGGTGAGCGCGCGTACTTTGGTGCGCCTGCGGAAGCCACCGCGGAGGAGGGTGACGCGCTCCTGGAGACGCTGGCGCGGTTCATTGTGGCGGACCTGGATGCGATGCTGGGGCCGCACGCATGACGGGTGAGGCGCCGCCCGACAAGCCGCTCCGCCCGCCCGCGGCGCTGTTGCTGTTGCAGGACCTGGTGTTCCTGTTGGCGGTGTCACTGGCACACGGCACGGGTGCTTGGACCGCGTGGTGGTGCGCGGTGCAGGTGCCGTTCCCCTTGGGCTTCCCTGTGGCGGTGGGGTTGTACCCGCTGGTCACGCTGCTGGTGGTGATTGCGCTGGACCGGACCGTTCCCGCCGTGCCCGTGGGCAGACACGCCATGGGCAGCCCCGCGTTCATCCTGTGGGGGATCCACCTGGTGCTCTACCGCGTGGTGCGCATCCCGCCGGTGATCTGGCTGGTGCGCTACTCCAACGTGTTGCGTTTCATCTGGCTGCGCGGCCTGGGTGCGGACGCGGCGTTCTCCGCGCAGATGAGCGGGGACGTGAACCTGCTGGATCACCGCCCGCTGGTGCTGGGGGCCGGGTGCCTGCTGGGGAGTGAGGTCATGGTGACCACCCACATGGTCATCCGCGGCGAGCTGCGCGCGGAACCGGTGACCGTGGAGGAGGACGCGGTGGTGGGGGCGCGGTCCGTGCTGGGGCCGGGGTGCCGGGTGGGCCGGCACGCGGTGGTGGAGGTGGGCGTGCTGCTCGGGCCGGGGTGCAAGGTCGGTGAGCGCGCGCGTATCGGCGGGGCATCCACGCTCGCGCGTGATGTGGAGATTGGTGACGGCGCGTTCATTGAGCAGCGCAGCCACGTGGAAGCGGGCACGCGCATCGGCGCGGGAGAGCGGTGGGGTGGTTGTCCCGCGCAGCGTGTTCTTTCCGCGGAGGACGCACGCGCGAAGGGCTCGGCAGGAGCCTCGCCCTCCCGGGAGGTCCAATCATGATCGACGTGCATGGCTCAAGACCGCGCGGATGCGCCGGTCTCCTTGCCCAGCAACGCACCCAGCTCCGGATCATCCAGGCGCACCCGCAGCACGCGCTCCTTGGCCAGCGTGACCAGGCCCGGCGTCCCCGGAACCGGCCGCACGTGCCGCACCTCCGTCCAGCGGACGTCCACCACGCCGTGCCCCCGCGCTTCTGAAAAATGCGCGGCCAGCTGTGCGGCACGCAGCAACGCCCGGTCACGCCCGGGCCGTTCAGCGTCCAGCACAAGAATCACGTGACTGCCCGGCGCGTCGCGCGCGTGCAGGAACAGGTCGTTCCCCCGCGCCGTGCGGTGTGTCAGCAGATCATTGTCCGCGCGGGTGCGGCCCACCAGCACCACGTATCCCTCCGGCGTGGTGAAGCGGCGGAACGGCTGCCGTCGCGAAGGCCCGCGTTTCTCGCCGCGTGCCGGCGCCGCCGCATCCGCGCCCACCACCGCCAGCGCTTGCGCCTCCGCGCCTTCCGCGCGCGCATCCAACGCTTGCAGCGCCGCGGTCAGCGCTGCCGCACGCACCCGCGCCTGTTGCAGCCGCGGCGTCACGTTGGCGCGCGTCCGCTCCAGGCGGCGCGCGCGGTGGAACAGGCGCTCCACGTTCTGTTGCACGCCCAGCGCCGGCTCCACCGCAATCACCAGTGTTGGCGCCTCCGGATTGTACGCGTCCGCCAGCGTCCACTCCGTCGCGCCCCGCGGGAGCGATCCCATCTGCACCTTGGCGCGTTCCGCGGCCGCGCGCAGGCGGTCTTCTTCCTCCGTGCGGCGCAGGTCGGACTCCAGCGCGCGCACCAGCCGCGTCTCGCGGTCCAGCGCCGCGCGCACGCGCCGTCGCACAGAGACATCCACGGGCGGCACGGTGGGTGGGGCGTGCGCTTGGCGCTGGTCCAGCGCGGCGTGCGTGGGCAGCGCGGCCCACGGATCATCCGGCGCGCGCGCGCGAATCCACGGTGCTGCATCAAACGCGTCAGGCGCCTTCACCGCGACAAACGGCTTGCCCACCGCAAGACCGCGCGGCGCAAGCCGCGCAATGAGGGATGCGCCCAGCACCTTGCCCGCATCATTCACCAGCAGCACGTTGGCGTGCGTACCCGCCCAGTCCAGCACCAGCCGAAGCGGCGTGCTCAGCGTGTGGAACACCATGGACGCGTGCGCACCCGCACCCGTCTCCACGGCCGCCAGGCGCGTGTTGGCCAGGTACTTCCGCAGCAGACCCTGGAACGCGGGCGGCTGCGCATCTTCATCGCGCCGCGGTGGAGCGGAGGCCAGGTGCCAGGCGGGAGCGGACGGGTCCAGCAACAGCGCGTGCGTGGTGCCGTGCGCGTGCAGTTCTACGACGACACGGCCCTCTGCAACGCGCATTTTCTGAACGCGGGCGTCTGTGCCCCAGCCCAGCAGCTCGGCCGCAAGCGCATCCTGCACCGCCGGAGAAAGCCACCACGGGCGCATGCGCAAGCCCCCCAAAACGCCAGCGGCTGGCACCCGTGAGGGATACCAGCCGCTGGTCCATCAGAAACTGCTGAAACGCGTTCAGGCCTTACTTCTTCTTCTTGGCGGCCTTCTTCTTGCCCTTCTTGGCGCCGCGCTTCGCGGTCTTCTTGGCGGCCTTCTTGGCCTTCTTCTTCTTCTTCGCAGCCATCGTATCCCTCGCGATCTGTGTGGTTGGTCATAGGTCGTTGATTGTCATCTCGACCGACCGAAACGGAGATCTATAGAAGTACGGTGAAGTATGTCAACTGTATTTCAACATACGTGACATGACACTGCGTCATGTGCGGACGAAGGAGAGCGCTCATGGGGTTTGATGCGGTGAAGAACCACGTCCGTTTCAATGCGGAGAAGCTGTCCAAGAATGGCGTGTTCTCCGACGAGAAACTGGCGATGGTGGATGTGTACTGCGCGCGCGCGGGACAGCAGCAGCGCACGCATGCGCACGCGCATGCCGCAAAGTGTTACGTGATACTTGAAGGGCGCGCGAAGGTGACCATCGGATCAGACACGCGCGAGATCAGCGCGGGTGAGATGGCGTTCGCACCGCGAGGCGTGGAGCACGGACTGGAATGCGTGGGCCCCGCGGACCTGGTTGCGTTGGTGTTCATTGCGGGAGCGTTGTGATGGCGGGCGTTGGCGCGTCGTCGCGGTGGGCCTAGGGTGCGCACGCATGATGCGCTCAAGCGTGGTGGCTGCGGGTCTGGTGGTGCTGGCCGCGTGCGGGAGCGCGTCCACCGCCGCGCGTGATGACCATGGCGCGCCGCGGCATGCGGAAGGCGGCGCGGGCGTCTCCAAGCCGGAAGACAAGAAGCCCGCGGCGGATGCCCGGCCCGCGGGTGAGACGGCGGTCTCGCGCAACCTGGTGGCGGTGGATGACTCCGTTCCCGCGGCGCCGGACCTTGCGCAGAAGCTGGTGGGGCCGCGGCTGGCCGTGGAGAAGGAGATGCACGAGGTCCTGGGGCAGTCCGCGCGCGCGCTCACGCGCCGCCGCCCCGACGGGCCGGATGGATTGATGGGAAACCTGCTGGCGGACGTGATGCGCACCGCCGCAGCGGAATCCACGGGCAAGCCCGTTGATGTGGCGTTCACCAACAAGGGTGGCGTGCGCGGTGACCTGCCCAAGGGTCCGCTCACCCGCGGTGACATCCTGGAGGTGATGCCGTTCGACAATGGGATTGTGGTGCTGGAGATCAGCGGTGCGGAGTTGCAGGAGGTGCTGGACCGCTCCTCCACGCATGGCGGGGACCCGTGGTCCGGTGTGAGCTTCCGGATTGTGGACCGCAAGGCGGTGGACGTGAAGGTGGGTGATGCGCCGCTGGACCTGGCGCGGACCTACCGGCTGTGCACCAACGACTACATCGTGGACGGCGGCGGCCGGTATGAGGCGCTCAAGCGCGCGAAGAACGTCAACCGCACGGGCATCCTCATCCGGGATGCACTGCTTGCGCACGTGCAGCGTGAGACTGAAGCCGGGCGGCTGGTTGACTCAACCGTGGGCGGGCGCATCTTGTCCGTGGATGCGCCGCCGGAGGCCAAGCCTGAATGATGTTCACCCGCCGCACCTTCCTGATGGGCACCCTGGCGGCGGCACCGCTGCTGACCGGGCGCCGCGCGCGTGCGGCGGCCGCGCCGGCGGGCGCCACCACCATCACGCTGTTGCACACCAATGACACGCACAGCCGGCTGGACCCGTTTCCCGGCGGCCAGGGCAACCTGAGTCACCGCGGGGGCATTGCGCGGCGCGCGCATCTCATCCGCGCCATCCGCAAGGAGAACCCCAACACGCTGGCGCTGGACGGGGGTGACACGTTCCAGGGCACGCCGTTCTACAACAAGTACCTTGGCACGCTGGACTACGAACTGATGTCCATGGCGGGATACGACGCGAGCGCGGTGGGCAATCACGACTTTGACGGCGGGGTGGACGGGCTGGTCAAGGCGGCCGCGTTGGCGAAGTTTGACCTGTTGGCCTCCTATGACGTGAAGCAGGGCGCGCTGAACAAGGTGGTGAAGTCCAGCGTCATCCGGACGGTGGGCGGTCTGAAGGTGGGGCTGTTTGGTTTGAGCGTGGTGCTGGATGGGTTGGTGAACCCGCGGTTGTGCCAGGGTGTGCGCTACCAGGACCCGGTGGAGGCAGCGCGGCGGCAGACGGATGAGTTGCGCAACGCCGGCTGTGACCTGGTCATTGCGCTCAGTCACCTGGGTCACACCGGCTACCTGGGCGAACCGGGTGACCTGCACTGGCCGCAGAAGGTGGCCGGCGTGGATTACGTGGTGGGCGGGCACACGCACACGTTCCTGGAGAAGCCGGAGCGGGTGAAGGGCCCGGGTGGTTGGGAGACGGCGGTGATGCAGGTGGGTTTTGCCGGTGTGAGCCTGGGCCGCGCGGACATCACCTTCCAGGGGCGCAACCGGGTGGAGCTTGCCGGGTTGGCGCTGGACGTGCGGGCGGTCTGAAGCGCGCGGTCGCGTTGCAGGGTATTTGGAGAACCTACGCTCAGGCCCATCAGGACCGAGGCGGATCCAAGTCTGAGCCGGCATCTGTTCCACGAATGCCACGTCCGGGCTGCAGGCACGCTTGGCGTGCATGCGTACCCGCCCCCTTCGGGGGGCGGCCGGCGACGTCAGTCGCCGGGGGTGGGGGCCCGCCAATGGGTTTGGTCCCAGCCGGGGATGACGGTGGCAGCGGACCCCCGGCGGGTAGATGGGCTTGCCTGCGGCAGGCCCGCCATGCGTCGTGGAGCGGGCCTCCGTTGCTCCGCGCCACAACTTCTCGCCTACCCGGTTGCTCAGGTTGGAATCCGCCTCGATCAGGACCGCGCGCCCTTGTTGCGCACCAGCGCGGCAATCTCCGGGTCCAACGCAAGGTTGCGGACCGATCCGCGCAGCCGGGCCGCTTCGCGTTGCGCCAGACGGAGCGGTTCAGGCATGCGGCGTCCGCGGCACAGCGCCAGGGTGAGCGCCGCAGCTTCCGGCAGCGTCATCCCGCGTCCCACGCTGACATAGACGGGTGGCGCGCCCAGGCGCGTGCGCACCGCCATTCCCACCAGTTCACCGTTGTTCTCATCCACCAGCGGGCTGGAGCTGCCGGGTTCCTTGGGCACGCGCGGGGGTTCACCCATCAGCAGTTGCGGGCACACGCCCAACACCGGGACCTGCAGCCACAGTCCCAGGTGGCACGCCATGCCAATGCGGCGCGGGTGCGCGTGACCGTGGCGGTTGACCACCACCAGGTCCGGCGCGTGGGTGAGGCCAGAGAAGGCGTCCACCAGCGGCGGGATTTCGCGGAAGGAGAGGTAGCCGGGCAGATAGGGGAAGGTGGCCACGGTGGTGCGCGTGGCCACTTCCACCACCTCAAAGCTGGATGAATCCACCACCACCACGGCGGTGTAGAGCCGGTCGTCGCCCTTGTCGAAGTCAACGATGGCGCCCGCGACGGTGCGCGGCATCCCGCGCAGGCGGCCGGGGAGCAGTTGTGCGCGCAGCTCCTCCTGCAGGCGCGTGGCCTCCGGGACGGACTGCGGCCACGGGTGCAGGGGTGGGATCTTCATCTGCGCTCACATCCAGCGCAGGTAGCTGCGGACCATTTCGCGGACCATCAGGTCCGTGGGCAGACCCTTCTTGCGGGCCAGCTCATCCAGGCGGTCCAGTTCCTCACGCGTGAGGTGGATGCGCAGTTCGCTGTCCAGCTTGGTGCCCGTGCGGGAGATCTGCGTGGGCCGGTGCACGGAGGGAACATTTGCCGCCGCCTGGTCCAGCGAAATCTCATTGCCCTTGCTGTCCTCCGTGATCGGCGTGGCGCCCACGTCCTCGGGCTCCATCACGTCATCCGGCACGGCGCCGGCTTGCGCCACGCGCTGCAACAGCTGCTGCTCGGCCTCCGCTTCGTCGGAGAACAGCTGCTTCATGAAGTTGGACAGGTGGATGTTGGAGGGCGTGAACTCCTGCGTGGCCAGGAACTGGTCCACGTCATACTGGAAGTCCCACGCGCTCTGGTAGCGCTTCTCGCGGTCCTTCTCCAACGCCTTCATGAGGATGCGCTCCACCGGCTCAGGCACGTCCTCCTTGAAGTAACTGGGCGGGTAGATCTTCCCGTCAATGATGGCCTTGAGGATGGCCATCTCGTTTTCGCCGGTGAACAGCTTGTATCCGGTGACCCACTCGTAGGCGACGACACCCAGCGAGAAGATGTCCGAGCGGTGATCGAGCGGTTTGCCCATGCACTGCTCGGGGCTCATGTAGCTGAGCTTGCCCTTGATCTCGCCGGCGCGCGTCTGCTCAATCTGGCTGGCCGCCTTGGCGATGCCGAAGTCCAGCACCTTCACGGTCCCGTTGAACGAGACCAGCACGTTCTCCGGCGTGATGTCCCGGTGGACGATGTTGAGCGGCTTGCCGTACGCGTCCGTGCGGTTGTGCGCAAAGTACAGCCCTTCACACACAGACGAAATGATCTTGAGCGCGTAGACCAGCGGGAAGGTGATGCCCAGCTTCTCTGCCTTGGGAATGCACCGGCTCATGTCCCGGCCGGTGATGTACTCCATGGCAATGAAGTAGCTTTCACCGATGCGGCCCAGGTCATAAATCTGGACAATGTTGGGATGGTTGAGCTGCGCTGCCAGCTTGGCCTCATTGAGGAACATCCGCACAAAGCTGACCTGGCTGGAGAGGTGCGGCCGGATGCGCTTGATGCAGATGGTCTTCTCAAACCCCTCCACGCCTTCCTGCCGCGCCAGGAAGATCTCCGCCATACCCCCGACCGCAATGCGGTTGATCAGGGTGTACTTGCCGAACTTGGTGCCCTTGATGGCCGGCGCAGACACGTCAAAAACTCCCGGGGTCACAGCTCGGCGCGCCGCAGCACCTTGGCCAGCGCCTTGTCGGCGTCCTCGACGATCACCCCCAGGTCAATGGGAATGAGGTCGCGGTCCTTCACCACCAGGTCCCCGTCAATCATCACGTGCTGCACGTCTGAGGCGCGCGCCGAGTAGACCAGCATGGTGTACGGGTCATGCCGCGGGCGCAGGTGCGGCGAATCCAGGTCCAGCGCGATGAGGTCCGCCTTCTTGCCCACCTCCACGCTGCCCACGTCACGGCCAACGCCCAGCGCTTCCGCTCCGCCAATGGTGGCGAGCTCCACGACCTTCTGCGCGGGGACGGCTTTCACGCCGGAGCGGTGCTTGGGCAGCAGCGCGGCAAGCCGCATCTCCTGGAACATGTCCAGCGAGTTGTTGCAGGCTGCGGCATCAGAGCCCAGCGCCAGGTGGATCTGCTGGTCAATGAGTTCCGGCAGCTTGGCCACCCCGGAAGCGAGCTTGAGGTTGCTGGTGGGGCAGTGCGCAACGCGCGTCTCGGACTCCTTGAGCAGCTTCATCTCACGCGCCGTGAGCCACACGCAGTGGGCCAGCACCACGTCATGTCCGGTGAGCCCCAGGTCATACAGGTAGGCCACGTTGTCCGTGCCGTGCTTCTCGCGCACCTGCTCAATCTCGGCGGTGTTCTCGGAGGCGTGCGTGTGCAGCAGGCAGCCGGAGTCCCGCGCGCGGCCGACGACCTCGACCAGCAGTTCCTCCGTGCAGCTGAGCACGTAGCGCGGTGCGTACGCGTAGCGCAGCCGGCCGTTCTCACTGCCGTGCCACACCTTCTTGACACGTTCCGCTTCAGCCAGGGACTCGCGCGTGTTCTCACGCATGGGACCGGGGCGGCCCTTGCCCGCGTCCATCATGGACTTGCCACAGAACAGCCGGAAGCCCACCTCCTTGGCCGCCTCAAAGATGGCCTCGGTGTGGTGCACGGTGCCCATGTCCAGGCACGTGGTGGTGCCGCCCAGCACCAGCTCCGCAATGCCCAGGCGCGCGGAGGCGTGCAGCGTGTCCAGCGAATGCGCGGCCTCCAACGGCCAGATGCGTTCTTCCATCCACTCGGTGAGATCCATGTCCTCCGCCTGGCCGCGGAAGATGGACTGGCACAGGTGGACGTGGGCCTGCACCAGGCCCGGCATCAGCAGGCGGCCGTTGAGGTCCAGGCGCTGGATGAACTCGCCCGGGCGCGCGGTGAGGTTCTCGCCGATTTCGGAGATGCGGCCGTCACGGATGATGACATCCGCCTTGGGCAGGATCTCCCGCTTGGCATTCATGGTGAGGACGGTGGCGTCCTTGAGCAGGTAGTTCACGGCATTCCCAGTGGCGGCCGCGGTGTGGACACCGCGGCCGGCGAAGGCAGGCAACAATTGAAGGGATGGAGTCTCACGATGCGCTCCGGCGGCGGCGCACCGCGGGGGGGCGGCGGGTCAGTTGGCCGCCGCTGAAGGCGGCCGGCAGCAGTGCGCGCACGGTGGTGCGGCGCAGTTCTCCGGCGTGGTTGCACAGCAGGACCTTCAGGCCGGGCCCCAGCTCATGCATGACCTGGCGGCAGGCGCCGCACGGCGTGGCGGGCGGCGAGGAGCCCGTGGCCACCGCCATGACCTTGAAAGCGCTCTGCCCGGCGGCCACGGCGGTTCCCAGCGCAACGCGCTCTGCGCAGATGCACAGCGGGTAGGAGGCGTTCTCCACGTTGCAGCCGGTGAACACCTGGCCGTCCGCCGCCAGCAGCGCAGCGCCCACGTGGTAGCCGGAGTACGGAGCGTACGCGCGCGCGGACGCCTCCAGCGCCCGGCGCACCAGCGCCGCTTCCTGGTCCCGGGTCCCGCCCCGCGTCCGCCTGGTGGTCCGCCGTGCCATCATGCTCCTGCCGGCCGGGGCAGCCCTGCGCCCCCCATGCACGGACGACATTGTTTGTCAAGTCCGTGTTGTTTGTCGGCACCATACCTGCCCACCCCCGCCAGCCACAAGGAAAAAATCACAAGTCCTTGCCAGAACGGGCTTTCCGGGCGCCGGGACCCCCCCGCCGGTTGACCGAGCAGCGAGGTGGTGGGGTCTGCTACATCGCTCCGGATCCCAGTCTGGGCGAGGCCGGGCAACCGGTGGGAAGGCGAGGCGCATGCGGCACGGAACGTGGAGCGGCGTGGCGGGGTTGCTGGCGGTGGTGGCGCAGGGCTGCGGGGACTGCAGCGGCGTGGGGCCGGGCGGTTCTGACGGCGGGTTCTTGGGCGGCACCAGCGGGTTTCCGGGGACGTCCACCAGCAGCAGCGGTGGCAATGATCCGGTGGTGGGCCTGGAGGTGGATCCCCCGTCCCTGAGCCTGACGGTGGCCTGGGGGTCACCGCAGGTGCGGGAGCTGCACGCGCGCCTGGTGCGCCAGAGCGGCGCGCGGGACAACGCCACCGGCGTCAGTTGGACCAGCGCGGATCCCATCATTGCGCGCGTGGGTCCGGACGGGCGTGTGCAGGTGACCGCGCAGCGCGCCGGTACCACCACGCTCACCGCCGCCGCGGAGGGCAAGACCGCGGAGGTGCCGGTCAACGTGGTGATCACCGGGGACCGCGTGCTGCCGGGGGCGCCGGGCAACGCGCCGGTGGACTTTGCCCAGTCCAGCTGCGGGCCCAACAGCGCCAGCCCCACGTTGCTGTACCCGCTGGACCAGGTGATCATGCCGCTCAACCTCCCCAGCCCCGTCATCCAGTGGTCCGGTGGCGACGTGGAAGTGCACCGCGTCACCGTGGGCGGCACCAACGCCACCGTGGTGCTGTACGTGGCCGGCACCGCCCGCGAAGCCACCGTGCCCGAGGACCTGTGGAACCTGCTGGTCACCAGCCACGCCGGCGGCCAGCTGACCATTGTGGTGGACGCGCGGGTGGACCGCTCGCAGTGCGGGGCGTCCGCGTCACGCACGGTGAAGCTGGCCAGCGCGGACCTGTCCTCCACCGTCTATTACTGGGCGGTCAGCGTGGGGCAGATCATCCGGTTGGACGTGGGCGCCAACCGCGGTTTCCGCCTGGACATTGAGCCCGCCAACGGTGACGGCAACCGCTGCAACGCCTGTCACGTGCTCAGCCATGACGGCCGCAAGCTGGCCTTCACCTACTACGAGGGCAGTGGCCCCGGCGGCGTGGTGCCCACGGACAATCCGCGCACGCCCGCGTTTGAACCGTCCTCTGAGCGGCGGTGGAACTTTGCCACCTTTGACCCCACCGGCCGGTTGCTGCTGACCAACTGGGAGAAGACCTTCAAGCTGCGCAACGCGGACACCGGTGAAACGCTGCAGCCGGTGGGCGTGGCCGAGGCCGCGCATCCGACGTGGAGCCCGGACGGGACGCGGATTGCGTTTGCCGGGAACATTGGGCTGGGCGGCGGGGCCGCCGGGTGGGAGATTGACTTTGACCGGTCTGACCTGATGCTGCTGCCGTTTGACACCGCGACGGAGAACTTCGCCTCGCCGTCGCTGCTGGTGGCGGGCAACGGCAAGGCGCTCAGCTACCCGTCATGGAGCATGGATGGCAGCCACCTGGCCTACGGACAGGGGCCCTACAGCCGCTCCGCCGCGCCGGACGGGTCCTCGCTGTTTGAGGGTGACCTGATGATCATCCCCGCCGCGGGTGGCACGCCGGTGGAGCTGGCCACGGCCAATCCGGAGCACAACAGCTACATGCCCACCTTCAGCCCGTTTGTGGAGGGGGGCTACCAGTGGGTGGCGTTCTATTCTCGCCGGCCGTACGGCCACCACGTCACGGACCCGCGGCGCCCGCAGATCTGGGTGGCCGCGCTGGACGAGCACATGCAGCCCGGCACCGACCCCAGCCACCCGCCGTTCTGGCTGCCCGGCCAGGACGAGGTGACCTCCAACCTGTCCAGCTACTTTGCCAAGTCCCCGTGCCGCGAGACGGGCGGGCAGTGCACCACCGACGTGCAGTGCTGCAACGGGCAGGTGTGCCGTCCCACGCCCGAAGGCGCGTACGTGTGCACCCCGCCGGGCAGCGCGTGCGTGTTGGCCGGCGGCGAGTGCGCGTCCGACAACGACTGCTGCCCCGGTGCGGGCAGTTGCACGCACAGCGGCGAAGGCGCACCGGGTATCTGCTCCACGGGCGGGCAGGCGTGCCGCCAGGTGGCCGAGTCCTGCACCGCCGACGGAGACTGCTGCCCGGGTGCCGGCACCTGCCGCGCCAACGACCAGTCCCAGCTGGTGTGCACGCCCGGGGCCACGGGGTGCAAGCGCGAGAACGAACCGTGCACCAAGGACGACGAGTGCTGCCCCGGCGCGGGCCTGTACTGCATGAACAACGTGTGCGCGCAGCCCGGCGGCTGAGTGGGTGACGACGCGACGCGCGGACGCAGCGCTCGGCAGGAGCCTCGCCGGAGCCTCGCCCTCCCGACGGGATTCCGTGGCTGACTCTCCGTGAGTTCACTCGGGCCCGGCGGGAGCCTCCTCCCAGGTGGTCCGCTCAGCCGCCGGACGCGTACGCCGCGTGCGTGAGCACGCGCTCCAGCGCCAGGCGCAGCGCGCGGTTGATCTGCACCGGCGGCCCGGACAGCGACGGGTCCACCTGGTCCAGCCGCCGGCGCCAGTCCGCAAACACCGGCATGGGCACCCGCCCGGCCGCCACGTCATCCTGCGCGCGCTCCATCACGTCACGCCGGTACTCACCCAGCCGCCAGCAGGCGGCCAGCTCAGGGTCACCGCGCTTGTCCCGCGTGCCCGCAAACCCGAACAGCCGGCACACGCCGGGCCGCACCGCGTAGATACTGCAACGGCCCGCGTCGCCGCCGTGGTGGTGGTGGAAGATGCACCACGCGTTCTCCGCGGCGCGCGCGCGCTCCAACGCGTGCTCCGCCTCACCCCGCGCCAGCAGGTCCAGCGCCAGCGGCGTCATTTCAGCCGGCGTGGCGGACACCGCGGGGTTCTGGCAGCAGGCACCGCATCCGTCCGGGCAGCGCAGGCCCGTGGCCGCCGCAAAGCGCGCGGTGGCGTCATCCATCTCCTGGAACACCGCAAGGATGCCGCGGCGCGTGCTGTGGAGGCGGTCAGCCATGGCGGAACCGGGCGGGCTGTACCGGGGCGGTGGCGCGTCCGCCAGCTGCCGTGGTTGCGGGTTTGCTTGCGCCCAAGTTACTCCTGTTTCCGCTGTGGTTGACCCAGGAGCGCAGGTGACCACCCGTACTGACGACGACACGCGTTTGGAGGGCCGGCTGGCGCTGGCCATTGCCGGCGTCAAGCGTGTGCCCCGCTCCGCCGCGGTGCTGGCCATCCGCGTGCACGCGCGCCGCGGTGGATCACCCATCTCCGGTGCGGACGTGGATGCGGTGCGCCTGCAGGCCATGTCCCGCCTGCACGCGGCGTTGGCGCCAACGGATGCGGTGCACGCGCGCGGCGGGCTGGAGTTCGTGGTGGTGTTGGAGCGGTTGGAGAAGGGGCCGTTCTTCGTTCACGTCGCGGATGAGCTGCTGCAGGTGCTGTCGCGTCCCTACCAGGGACTCAAGCAGCTGGACGCCGTGGCCAGCATTGGCATCAGCCTGTGCCCGGACGACGGGGACACGCCCGCGGCGCTGATCCGCGCGGCCACTGCGGCGGTGGAGGGTGCGGCGGGCGCGGGCGGGAACCTGTTCGGGTTCCAGTCCGCCACGTCCAACCAGGCGGCCATGCGGCGCCTGCAGGTGGAGCGGGGTCTGCGCGGTGCGTTGGAACGCGGTGAGTTCTCACTGCGCTACCAGCCGCAGGTGGACAACCGCAGCGGCACCGTCCTGGGCGCGGAGACGCTGTTGCGCTGGGAGACCACACTGCCCGGCGGGTGCGGGCCGGCGGAGTTTGTGCCGTTGCTGGAGGACAGCGGGCTGGTGGCCCCCGTTGGCGCGTGGGTGCTCCAGGAGGCGTGCCGGCAGGGCGCGGCCTGGCGCAAGCAAGGACATCCGCTGCGCTTGTCCGTGAACATCTCCGCCAAGCAGCTGGCCATCCCGGGCCTGGAGGACCAGGTGCACGCCGCGCTGCAGAACGCCGGCCTTCCCCCGTCACTGCTGGAAGTGGAACTGACGGAAAGCGTGATGGTGGAGGACGCCCACCAGGCGCGCGCGCGCCTGGAGAAGATGCGCAAGCTGGGCGTGCGCGTCGCCGTGGATGACTTTGGCACCGGGTACGCCTCACTCAGTTACATCCGGCATTTCCCCATGGACACGCTGAAGATTGACCGTCAGTTCATCAAGGGCCTGCCCATGGGCCATGAGAACGCGGCCATCAGCAGCGCCATCATCGCGTTGGCGCGGTCGCTGCGGCTGGAGGTGGTTGCTGAGGGCGTGGAGCAGGAGGCCGAAGAGGAGTTCCTGCGCTCCGTGGGCTGCCACGTCATCCAGGGCTACCGTTACTCCAAGCCGCTCACCGCGCCGGAACTGGAAGCCTGGCGGGCCGCCCGCCCCGCCGCTGCGCCGGCAGCCCGCAAGCGGTAACCTTCCCGCGCCGCGGTGCAACAGACAGCGTCGGGAACGGCAGGAGGACACCATGGCTCGACGGCGGATGCTGGTGGTGATGAACCCGTCCGCGCATGACTGGGAGGCGCGGGACCGGTGGCCGCAGCTGGAACCGGTACTGGCGGCCACGGGTGAGCTCACACTGCTCAACACGGTGGCCGACAACGCCGAGACGGTGGCGTCCGTGGCGGAGAAGGTCCGCGCGGGGTTTGACCGCGTGGTTGCGATTGGGGGCGACGGCACCGTGCGCCTGGTGTGTTCCGGGATCCTGCGCGGTGCGCCGCAGAAGCCGCCGGAGCTGGCGGTCATTCCCTTTGGCACGGCCAACAACGTCTCCAAGAGCCTCAAGCTCCCGTTGGATGACCTGCGCGCCATGGCGCAGATTGCCGGGGGTGAACGGCTCACGGGGTTGGACGTGTGCTGGGCGGCCCTGGACTCCCCGTCCGGCAAGAGCGAGCACGTGTGGGTGAACTGTGTGGGCGTGGGCATGGATGCCGACGTGGTGGCGGCGCGCGGGCGGTACCGCGGACTGGGGAGTTACACGTCTTACGCGGCGGCCATGGCGGAGCGTGCGCTGGAGCAGCGCAGCCTGGATGTGGCGCTGACGCTGGACGGCGCGGCCACGCAACACCGCGTGTTCAACGCGGTGGTGACCAACGTGCCGCTGTACGCGGGCGCGCTGGCCATGCCCAACGCGCGGATGGATGACGGAATCCTTGACGTGTACCTGTTTGGCCGCAACGAGTACGGCTCCAAGGTGCTCTCCTACTTCATCAAGCAGGCGGACATCCTGGACCTGGGCGTGTCTGGCCTGCTGGACGAGGTGACGCAGAACCAGCGCGAGTTCCACGGCCGCGAGGTGCGCATCCGCCTGGCGTACCCGCGCGCGGTGCAGGTGGACGGCGACGCCGTGGGCGAGGCCAGCGACATGGTCCTGCGCGTGGTCCTGCAGTTGCGGACCGCGTGCGGCACCTGAGGGATCAATCCGCGGCGATGAACGCGTCGGGGGCGCCTTCGGTGGGCATCATCCCGCGCGCGATGGGGACGGTGCAGTTGCAGTAGTCATACAGGCACGGCCGCGGCCCAGCGTGCGGGTGAAAGGTGCCGTCCAGCAGGTTGCCCAGGGCTTCCGTGCGGCGGCGTCGCGCGGGGTAGCACCGGTAGGCGTTCCCCTGGTCATCCACGATGAAGTAACGCGCCCCCGCCCAGCACGGCCGTCCCTGGAATGAGGGCGCCACCATGCCGGTGCGGTTGTGCCCGCCCAGGCGCACCAGCTCACGCACCTGTTCCTGGCCGTACGCCACCACGCGCCCATCCTGCTTGTCCGGCTGGACCTTGAAGGGGATCCCCGCATCCTCAAAGCGCGCGCGCAGCGCGGGCAGGCGCGGCAGATTGGCCGCGGTGGCCACGCACGTGGCGCACACGGACGACGACGGGCCGATGCGGCCGGCCACGTGGCGCAGGCGTTCGATGAAGTGCGCGACCGTGCCGTGGCGGCCGGAGGGGTCCTCTTCGCGTACGTACTCCAAATGCAGGCTGGCACTCAGCACGCTGAGGCGCTCACCCGCGGCGTCCAGGAATGCATCCAGTTCGTTGCGCGGTGCGGAGAAGTTGGTCACCACACCAACGCGGAAACCGCGCGCGGCCAGCGCGCGCACCACGTCGAGAAACTGCGGGTGGATGAACGGTTCGCCGCCGCTGAGTTTTACTTCCCATGCACCGGGCAGTGCCACGAACGCATCAATGAACCGCGGCACATCCCGCGCCCACCGGCCGCGGTCATCCTTGAAGCGCTGCGTGCAGTAGCTGCAGCGGTAGTTGCACGTGGTGTTCATGTTCCAGCTGATGACACCCTCATCAGGAGGCGCGGTTGGCGTCACGCGTCCTCCACCGCGGCGGTGCCGCGCATGGGCACGCCCTCAATCATCCCGCGGTTGGCCGGCACGGCGCACGGACAGATGGTGTAATGGCACCGGCTGGGGCCGCCGCGCAGTTGCACGCCGCTGTTGACGTCACCGAGGAGGCCTTCCCCCACGCGCTTGGCGGAGCGGCAGGACCACGCGGTGCCGTCCTGCATCAGCACCAGGTAACGCGCACCGGTCCAGCAGCGCCGTCCGGTGTACGCCGGTGCAAGGTTGGCCGCGCGCCGTGCCTCCGCCAGTGCAAGGTCACCCACGATGTCACGGACGCGGTCCACCTGGGCGGGCGTGTACGCGTGCACACCGCCCTTGACCTTCATGAGCTGCGGGAAGAACGCAAAGCCGGCCGCGCGCGCAATCCCGCGCCGCCCGCACCTCATCCAGCCGGTCCGGGACCAGCACGCAGTTCACCACCACGCGCGCATCATCCGCGAGCAGCGGCCGCAGCGACGTCAACTTGGTGATGAAGGTCTCCGGCGCGGTGAACTCAAGATGCAGGCTGGCGGAGAGGACGGACAGCCGGCCGTGCGTAAGTTCTGCAAAGCGGCCCAGCACGGGCAGCGGGGCGGACAGGTTGGTCAGCGTGGACACGCGGTGCCGCGTGCGCATCAGCGCGGGAACAATGCGCTTCATGAAGCCGCGGAACGCGAACGGCTCGCCGCCGGTGGTCTTGATCTCCCACGTCCCCGGAAGTGACCCGAGAAACGCGAGCATCCGGTCCAGGTGCTCGTCCGTGGGATGGCCCTGCCGGTGCTCCCGGGATTGAATGCAGTAGGAGCAGTGGTAGTTGCAGACGCCGCACACCTGCCATTCCACCGTGGGGACGTGTGGCCAGGGCGGTGCCGCGGGTCCGTCCTCCACGGGTGGCTCCGGCGCAAGGCTCAGCCGCACGCTCATGCGATCACCCGCAGCGGGTGGGGTGGCGGTGCTTCCGCGCCGCGACCGGTGGCGCGGCGCCAGGCGTCCTCACCGAACAACGCGCGGAACCGCTCCGACAGCTTCACGTTCTGGTTCAACTTGCCACATTGCCGGCAGCTGTCGGCGTATTCGCCCCGCAACAGGCGCAGGCGCCAGGACTGCCACGCCGGGCCGCCCCACAGACCACTGAAGCGCACGCCATCACCAAGCTTCCCGACGACGATCTCCGTGTTGCAGCAGTACAGAACCGTCCCATCCACGGCGACGCGCGCATAGTGCGGTCCCAGGAAGCAACCGACCTCCTCAATGGGCGCGGTGTGCTCGCCCCCGGTGCGCAGCTGCATCTCCAGCACGTCCAGGTTGGTGGGGACTCCCAGGGCGCGCGAACGATTCTGCGCGGCATGAAGGCCGTCACCGAGGAGGCGCGCGCGCTGTTCATGAGTGATCAGCGCGGCCTCCGTCCCGTGGGACAGGCTGGCCAGCTTGAAGTTCACCTGCGCGGCGTGGAACCGGTCCGCGAACTCCACCATTTCGGCGAGCTCGTGCGCGTTGCACGCGGCGATGACCTGCACGTGCTTGAAGCGGCGCCCCGCGTCACGGAAGCGGTGGAGCATGGCGTGCAGGCGGTGCCAGTGCGCGGGACCGAACGACGGGTGGAACGCGAGATACGCGTCCTGCGACGCGCCGTGCACGCCGATGAGGAGCTGGTCCACGCCCAACTGGAGAATGCGGTCCGCATCCGCCGCAACGAGGTTGGTGATGACGGTGAGGTGCAGCCCGCGCCGTTTCACATCGGCGAGGATGTCGTAGACCGCGGGGTGCGTGAACGGTTCCCCCATGCCGGAGACGATCACGGACTCAAGTCCGCCCAGGGCCTGGATGTCGTCCAGGAGAGTGTGCAGCTGCGCCGGTTCCGCGCGCTGGCGCTTCCACGCGACCGGCCGCGCTTTGCGCAGCAACGGGCTGTGGTCCCAGCAGGTGATGCAGTCGGTGTTGCACGCGTTGGTGATGTCCAGGTGGACGGTCTGTGGGCCCAGGGTGAGGACCCCATCCGTCACCGCACGCAAGCGCCGCCTGGCGGGCGTCACGCGCGGGCCTCGGAGCGCAGCCGTTCACGCAGGCGCGCGGCAAGCGCGGCGTTGCCGAGCTCACCGTCCGTCTGCGTGTCCGTTGCCAGGCGCGCCAGTCCCGCCAGGTCCACGCCGGCTGCCGCGGCCTGGTCCGCCACGGACATGAGCAGGTCTGCAAACGCGCGCGGGGACAGCTCACGCTCCGTTCCGAACGCGCGTACCAGCGCGGCGAGGCCGGTCCATTGCCCCGTTGTTGCGCGGTGATGCAGCAGGAGGCACAGCGCATCCGCCACGGCCGCGGTGGTGGTCCCCTGCGAGCGCATGCGCCGGCCGAGGGCCTGGGCGACGCGTGTCACCGCGGGCGTGGGGGCACCCGCGCGCGCGGCGGAGTCCATCAGCGTGCGCGTCATGCTGAGCGCCGGTGCCGCGCGGTCCACCGCGTCCTCGTCCGGGTGGAGCGCCACCCACAGGTCCACGGCTTCCGCCAGGGAAACGCCGCGCGTCCCCAGCTCGCCCAGGAACTCGTCGGTGAGGGCGCCGTGCACGCCGCGCACCAGCGACGGCGGCAACACCAGGGACAGCACCTCAGCGGCCGCATCGCGCGCGTGATTGGTGAACACTTCCGGGGCCGCTTCCCGCAAGCGCGCAAGGCTGACGGGATCCAGCAACTGCTCCACCCCGCGGCGCACGGACGCCGCGTCCCGCGCCTGCGCCGTCAGCGCCGCGCCGCGTTCAACCCACGACGACACGCGCGCCTGCTGATCATCCGCGACCTTTTCCTGCGGAATGAACAGCGCCGGTACGCCCGCCAACGCGAGTTCGTGGAGCGTGTTGAAGCCGGCGGCGGACACCGCGGCATCCACGCCGGAAAGGTGCGGACCCAGGCCGGGCGCGGTCCAGAAGGTGACCCGCGGGCCGTGGCGCGCGGGCCCGCGGTGCAACGGGCCAGCGGCGACAACAGCGTGCACGTCCGGGCGCTCGGCAACGAGTTCCAGCACCGCGTCGACGACGGCATCGACCCCCGGATCACCGCCACCCCCGGCGGACACCAGCAGGCACGTCGCGCCGGTGGGAACACCCAGGCGGCGGCGCGCCTCGTCACGCGGCAACAGCTCAAAGCGCTCCGTCAGCATGACGGGACCCACGTGCCTCACGCGCGCGTCATCCAGACCGAGCGCATCCGCCACGTCAACGGAGCCCATGCCCGGCGGATCCTCCGGGACAATGACGCGATCATAGAGCTGCGCCATGGCGCGGAAGGACGCCCGCTGCGCGAACTCCTCCTTCACCGGCCGCAGCACCAGCGCCTTGTGCCGGCACAGGTCCAACACGCCCAGCAACTCCTGGAAACTCCCGTTGGGAAACGTATCCACCAGGAGGATGTCCGGGCGCAGCAGCCCTACCGAATGCCACACCCACTGCTTGGCGAGCCCCAGGTACGCCGGCTTGGGAATGCCTGCCTCGTCGACGATGGACTTGCTGGGCAGCTTGAATCCCGCGAAGCCCTCATGGAACAGCAGCGTGTCCGCTTCAGACGTGGTGAGAAACCACTGCTGCGTGCGGATGCCCGCCAGCACGGAGTAGCGCCGGATCCAGCGGTTGATGGCCACCATGCGGGACAGGTGACCCAGGCCGCTCCCGTTGACGGCGTAGGACACAATGGACAGGTGCCGCGGCGCCTCCACGGTTTCCTCAGCTCGCGTCGCGGAAGTCGGAGGCCGCGGTGCGGTCCGACGCCACCGCGGAGATCGCGTCGTCGTGGTGGGAGTGGATGTCGTGGTGGTGAGACCAGCCGGGGTGGTGCGAATGCCAGTGGTTCACCTCCGGAATGAAGTTCCCGTCCAGGTGGCCGTCCGTCATGTAGTCCCACCACAAGAAGTCACCGATGGGATTCCAACGGTGGTAGTCGTTGTAGACGACGATCTGGCGGTAGGTGCCGTCGTAACGGTCCCAGCGCTTGTTCCAGTTCTGCGAGCGGTCGCGGAAGCGGCGTTGGTAGTCCTCATCGGAGAAGCGGCGGCCCTGGTTCTTGGGGAGCACCAGCTTCTGCATGTCCCGCAGGTTCTTGGCCCGCATCTGCTCCATGGCTGCGCGCGGCTTCACCACCATCTCCTGGTGCACGCCCTCCAGGTAGCGCGTCTTGGCATCCACACCGCTGATGCGCTTGCTGGCCAGCTGCAGGTCGGGCGTGGGACACAGCTTGAAACGCTCCGTTTCGTCCAGCGGCTGCAGGTGCTCACGCACGCGTGCACGGACGAGCCCCAGGTGTTTCTGGGGGAGTGCGGCCAGGGCGGCATCAGCCTGTTGACGCGCGTTGACCAGGTCCGTGATGCGTTTCTGCACGGCCATCAGGTCCGCCTCCTGCTTGCGCAGCGAATCGTAGTTGGCGCGGTCTTCGCGGTACCGGCGCAGCAGCGCGGCGAAGTCGGTGGCCTGGAAGCGGGGCCCCTCGGTCTCCACGATCTCGTCCGCACGTTTCCAGTGGCGGTAATACGACAGGTTCCACCAGCCGTTCTTGTACGCGGGCGTGCCGTACCCGGTGGCCACCAGTTCCTTGAACCCGTTCTCCGACTCCAGCGCGCCCACTGCGTCGCGCAGCGGGGCGATGTACTCGCGGTGCTCCTCCAGCTTGAGACGCAACTCGGTGGCCTTGCGGTCGCGCTGCTGGAACAGCGGGTCCGCGTCAATGCGCGCCACCGCCGCCTGCAGCTCCGCGCGCTCGGCGTTCATGGCGTTGGCCACCACGTCGGTGCGGATGGTCGGCAGGCCCAATGCGTGCGCCGCGCCGTCCAGGGCGGCGGGATCCAGGCCGGGCACCATCAGCTCGGAGAGGTGGCGCCACGCTGCGTCCAACTCGCCGCGCAGCGCGGTCACACTCTCCTGGTGCGTCTTCTCCGCGGCGGCCATGCGCTGCAGTTCCTGGTCCACCTGCGCGTTCTGCTGCGCGGCGGCACGGACCACGTCGCGCGCGGTGTATTCGCGTGTCATGGGCGGGCTCCCTTGCGGCGCACCACCTCGTCAAGGAACCGGTTGGCGGCCCACTCCAGGTCCTCCACCGTCTCAATGTTGGTGTCATCAATGACAAAGAAGTACAGGCGCCCGGCGTCGGCCCATTCGCCCAACCGGCCAATCTCGCGCGGATCCAGGTCGTCAAAGTCGTCCGCCTGGTGCGTCATGTACTCGTAGCCCACGCGGGACTGGGGGTCCCAGCCATCCGCCTGGAAGGAGACGTCATCCTCCTTGAAGGGGACGTTCTCCTGGACCTGGAAACCACGGCTCTGAAACACGCGCTTGAGGACGGCGCAGCCCTGTTGTTCCGTCAGCATGCGTCGAGGAGTAGCGGTGACCGGACGGCGTGTAAACGGCCCGGGTCAGGGGAAGCCGGTGGTGAAGCGCAGCGCGTCCAGCACCGCGTCCAGGACCAACACCCCCAGCGAGCCATCCACGACGCCGCGCATGGCCGCTTCACCGACGCCCGAGGCGTCCGGCCGCGCGCGCAGTCCGGCCCGCGCCCCCAGCAGGGTCACCGCCGCGCCGAACAGCGCGGCCTTGATCAGGGCAAAGGTGATGTCCCCGGCGCGCAACGCATCCAGGACGATGAACGTGGCGGGCTCGACGGAGAATGCGAGCTTCATGGTGACCGCACCCGCCAACTCCCCGACCACGAGGGCAGGCGGGGCAAGCAGGACAGCCGCCAAGAACGCGCCCAGGACGTCCGGCGCCGCCAGCACGCGCAGCGGGTCCTCCCCCATCAGTGCCAGCGCGTCCAGCTGTCCGGTGGCCTTGCGCGTGGCAATGCGCGCGGCCAAGCCCGCGCCGCCGCGCGCCGCCATCATCACGCCCACCATCAGCGGTGCGAACTCCGTGGTCATGAGGACCAGGTACTCCGGCCCGATGAAACCCTGGTCACCCAACACGCGGCGCGCCTGCCACGCCGCCTGCCAGCACAGGCTGGCGCCCACAAACCCCACCGCCGCGCACACCAGCAAAAAGCTGCCGGTGAACGTGGCGTCGGCAGCGGCCAGCGCGCGGCGCAGCGGAACATCACGCCGCACCAGGTGGTGCAGCAGGGACCGCGCCAGGGTGAATGCGCCGTCACTCATCCGGCCCATCCCACGGTGAGCGCGTGGTTGAGCACCACAATGACGACGATGGAGACGACCGCCGCGCGCATCACGGCGCGCCCCACGCCGTCCGCGCCGGCGTCCGCAGACATTCCAATGGCGGTGGCGGCCAGCGCGGAGAACAGCCCGTACATGGCGGCCTTGGCCAGCCCCAGCAGCAGGTCACTCCACAGCGAATACTTGTGAATGGACCCCCACGTGGTCCACGGGGTGACGTCGCCAAAGGCCCAGGCGAACAGCGTGGCGGAGCCGAGCGACACCGCGTCGGACCAGGCCATCAGCAGCACGGCGGCCAGCGGCATGGCGAGGATGCGCGGGGCCACCAGCACGGCGTGCACGTCCACACCGAGCGCGCGCAGCGCGTCCACGCGGTCGGTCGCTTTCATGGCGGCCAGCTCCGCGGCGTGCAGTGCGCCCAGGCGCGCGGACAGCGCCAGGCCCATCAGCAGCGGGCCCACTTCGCGCACGGCGGAGAAGTAGGCCGCCCACCCGTACACCTCCGGGGCGCTGTACCGGCGGACGTAGCCCATCCCCTGCACGGCGACGATGCACCCGACGCTGATGGAGGCGAACACGGTGAGCGGCAGGCACGCCAGCCCGCTGCGCTCCACCTGGCGCACCGTCTCGCGCAGCGGGACCCGGAAGCGCAGCGCGGCGCGGGCCGCGCGCAGGGCCCCCAGCAGCATGGCACCCGTCACCTGGGTGACGACGAGCACCGGCCGGCCAACGGCAGCGAGCGCGCTCATGCGGCCAGCTCCGCGGCCCAGCCGCCGGCGTCACCCGCCAACGCATCCAGCCGCCCGCCCCGCATGACCCACACGCGGTGTGCGCGTGCCGCCACCCCGGCGAGATCATGCGTGGTCCACAACACGGCGGCGCCCCGTCCGCGCGCCGCGCCCAGGATCAACTGCACCACGCCCGTCGTCGTCACCGGGTCCAGGCCCGCGGTGGGGTCGTCCAGGATGAGCACCGCCGGCTGGGACACCAGCGCGCGCGCCAGGGCCGCCCGCCGCTGCATGCCCCCGCTCAACTCCGCCGGGATCTTCCCCACCGCATCTCCCAGCCCAAACTCGTCCAGGAGACCACCGACGCGCGTGCGCACCTGATCCTCCGGCAAGCGTTGGCGCCGGAGCCGCCAGGCCACGTTGTCTAACACGGTCAGGTCATCCAGCAGGCCGGGCGCGCCCAGCAGCACGCCGGTGCGCGCGCGCACCGCCTCCCACCCGTCAGCGCGTGACGACACGCCGTTCACGCGGACCTCGCCCTCCGACGGGTAGAGCCCACACAGCGCGCGCACCAGCAGGCTCTTGCCGCAGCCGGCGGCGCCCACCAGGGCGCCCACTTCGCCGGCGGCCAGCGCCAGGCCCGCACCGTCCAGGAAGACCCGCGGGCCCGCGCGGAGCACCAGCCCCGCCGCGGCCAGCGCCGTCACGAGCGGTCCCCGAAAAACCGCAGCAGCCGGCGCAGCCGCGCCTTGGGCAGGCGCCCCTCCAACAGCACGTACGTGCTGATGGCGCCGACGAGGATGAACGACATGGCGAGCGCGACGGCGGGAATCACCGGAATGCCCCACACGCGAATATCCAGCTTGTTGAGCTCACCCACGGCAGCGGTGGTCAGCGCCGCCACCAGGCCCGCCGCCACCACGCTCAGTCCGACGAGCCGCACCGCCCGCGCCAGTTGCTCCAGTCCCGGGCCGGACGCGCGCACGGTCAGCTTGCCCGCCTCCAGGTCCAGCAGGATCTGCGACATCTGCAGCGGGAGGTCCTGCGCAAAGCCGATGAGCTGCAGCAGCATGCGCGGCGCGCCGCCCTCAAGCTTGCGCGGGTCATAGCGCTCCTTGAGCAGGCGCGCGGCGTACGGGAGGGCCACCGCCGTGACGTCCAGCTGCGGGTACAGATCCCGCATCACGCCTTCAAAGGTGACCGCCGCCTTGCCCAGCACGGCAAACTCCCGCGGGATGCGGATGTGGTGCTGGATGGTGAGGTCCATGATGTCCCGCATCAGCGCCTGGCTGCGGATGTCCTGCAGCACCAGGCCCATGTAGCGGTCCAGCAGGCGCGCCAGGTCCTGCTTGAAGGCGCCCAATGACACGCGCTCTTCGGCCTCTCCCATGCGGTACAGCAGGCGGGCCAGGCTGTCCGCATCCCGCAGGCTCACGGCGAGCAGCAGCGCCACCAGGCGGTCCTGCGCGTCCCGCGGCAGCCGCCCCACCAGGCCAAAGTCCAGCAGCGCCACCGTCCCGTCCGGCAGCACCAGCACGTTGCCGGGGTGCGGATCGCCATGGAACAGCCCGTCCACAAACACCTGTTCAAACGCGGCGCCAATGAACCGCTCGGCGATGGCGCGGCGGTCAGCGTCCGTGGGGAGGTCATTGAGCCGGGTACCGCGGAAGCGCTCCATGACCAGCACGGTGCGGCTGGACAGCGCCGGGTGGACGCGCGGCACGCGCAGCAGCGGCGGGTCCTTCTGCAGCGCCAGGAACGCCTGGATGTTCCGCAGCTCCAGGGTGAAGTCCAGCTCGCTCATCAGCGCCGCTTCAAACTCCTGCACCACCAGGCGGCTCTTGTAGATGCCCGCCTCCTCAAACACCGCGTCAAACACCGAGGCCAGCGTGCCCAGCAGCGAGATGTCCGCCGTCATGCGGTCCTTGATGGCGGGGCGCTGCACCTTGACCACCACCTCCTCACCAGAGGCCAGCGTGGCGGCATGAACCTGCGCAATGGACGCGCTGGCCAGGGACTCCGGCGCGAACTCGCGGAACACCTCCTCCAGCGGGCGTCCCAGCGCGGTCTCCACCTGCCGGCGGATCACGTCAAACGGCAACGGCGGCACATTGTCCTGCAGGCGCGACAACGCGACGATGAACGAGGGCGGCAGCAGGTCCGTGCGCGTGGACAGGATCTGCCCGAGTTTCACAAACGTGGGACCGAGGTCCTCCAGCAGCCGCGCAAAACGCTCCGCCGACGAGGAAACGTCCGCCGCGGCGTGGGTCCCCGGGGGGCCGTTGACGGCGGCGTCCTTGAGCGGGCGGCTGCGGTGCACAAGGTGCCCAAACCCGTGGCGCATCACCACCCGGGCGATCTCACGAAGACGGGCAAGGTCCGTGGGCATCCGGTTGCTCGTCTTAGGTTGCCGCGGGGCGCCTGTCAGCTTTCCGGCGCGGCGCCGCGGCCCGTCAGAAGCGCGGTGGCCACTGCGTGAGCCGCCGGGACCGGTCACCCGCATCAAGGGGCTTCAGCGCCATGGTCGCTCCGCCGGGCCCGAGGCGGTAGGCGCGCGCGGGGCTCCAGTCGTTCAGCTGCGCGGAGAGGTCCGTGCTCCCGGCGACCAGGTCCGGGCCGATCATCCCGTACGGAGCGATCCGCAGGACCTGCCGGTTCCGCGCCAGGTCCACCACGATGCCTCCGAGCCGGTAGTCGCCCTGGTCACCGAAGTAGCGCAGTTCCGCGTAGGTTCCGTCGTCAGAGACCCACCACGGGAGGAGCATTTGCGGGTTGCCGCCGCGGGGGAGCTCCACCGCCGTCACTGCGTGGCGCTCGCCGGTGGACCAGCGCACCCATGCAAACGTGATCTGATCGGCCTCCATGAATTCCACCAGCGCCACGTCCTGGCTCGTGGCGGCAAGGACGGGTACGCGGCCCAGGTGGACGGGCTGGGAGAGCAAAGGTTCATGACCGGGTGTCAGGGCGTGCAGATCACCGGCGGTGGACAGGAAGACCAACGGGTCACTGCGGCGGAACGGCTGGGCCTGCCACATCACGGTGACGAACGGCGGCATCAGGACACGCCCCTCCAGGACCCGCTGGACTTCCTCCGTCACGACGTAGACCCGGTCCGGGGTTGAACAACCACCGGAGGTGCCAAACACCAACGCGCGGCCCACGACGTTGCGGTTCCAGTTGACATCCCAGGATTCTCCCTCAGGCGACTCAAACAGCGTGGCGTACGCGCCGGAACCGGTGCTCAGCAGCAGAAAGCGCGCCGCGTGGCCGTCTTCGTTGGGACGCCGGAACAGGACCTGCACCACCACGCGGTCATCGTCCCAGGGTTCCACGGACACCACGACGGGACCCTGTTCCGCGCCGTCGTGAACCTGGAAGGCCGGGCCCGGTTCAGACGCGTCGGGGGAGAGGGTGCGTATCCAAGGCCCGTGCTCCGCCGCCAGCTCCGCAATGACAACGTCGCGCGTCGCCGGTCGGTAGAGCGCAACTCCGGCGTGGTGGCCCGGGGGCAGCGCGAAGTGGCGGAGGTCGGTCACGTTGGAGATGCGGCGAACGCTCACCCCGTGGGCCTCCGACAGGACCAGCAGGTCCCATTCCGGGTGAAACGCCAGCACGCGGCCGGGCGGCAGGCGCTGCGGATCACCGTCCGCCAGGTCCACCACCGACGTCACACCGCCGGGGCCCAGCGCCAGCACCGGCAGGCTGCGGCGCGCGGAGGCGCCGTGGTCCGCTTCAACGTGTTGCTGCCATGGGCCGCATCCGGCCAGCGCGGCAAGTACCAGTGGCTTCCACATGGTCACCTCCCTGGGGCGTGCCTGCACGGACCGCGCCGCACGTCCACGGCAGGGTGTTTCCGATGACGCGCGGTCAGGATGACGCCGCTGCCCACGCCATCCACACAGCACAACACGGCCCTCACACCGGCCAGCACGTATTGTGGTTCTTACGCAGCAGGCCTTGAGGGACGTGCACGATCCTGCCGCTGGGGCGTCCCTCAGTTCTCCGGCGCGGACGGTGCCGTCGACGGACCCAGCGCGCGCTCTCCGCGCAGCGCGTCCGCCTCCAGGCGCGCCCGGCGCGGTGACCCGGCGGGCAGGGCGGCCGCGGCCAGGGCAAGCGCGCGCGGGCGGGCGACGGGGAACACCGCGCAGAAGCGCTGCAGCGCGCGCGTGGCGGCTGCCACCAGCGCCGGGGGTGTCGTCGGGCGGACCGCGGGATGGAGCAGCGCCTCCAGGGCGCAGGCCCAGCCCTCCATGGTGTACGCGGCGGTGGGGCGGTTGCGTTCCATCAGGGCCACGGCCGCCGTGGCGTCGTCCACGGCGCCCCGCACATCGCCCGCGTGCGCGCGGCACAGCGCACGGATGCCCAGGCCGTGCAGGTGTTCGGCCTCCACGTGGGCTTCCTGCGCGCACGCAATGGCCGTCTCCACAATGGCGCGGGCCTCCGCCTGGCGGCCCGCACGCTGCAACACCGCGGCCACCAGGGACCCGGCCCCCGCGCGCGTATGCACGTCTCCGCGCCGGGTGCCCGCGTCCAGCGTCCGCCGTGCAATGTCCAGCGCCTCGGGCAGGGCGCCGCGCGCCGTGAGTGAGGCAATGAGCACCGTGGTGGCCTCATCGCACCGGCGCACGTCGCCGAGCGCGCGGTACAGGTCGTCGCCGTCGCGCGCCAGCGCCTCCGCGCGCGCCAGCTCACCCCAGCCCAGCAGCACCAGCGACGCGGTCAGCTTCACCCACCCGCGCGCGGCGCGGTCCTCCACGCGCGCCGCCACCGCCGCGGCGCGGCGCAGGAAGTCCCGCGGGATGGCGCCCGGCCCCAGCAGCGACGTGCCCACCGCCATGTTCCCGTACGCGCGCGCGAGCTCACCGGAGTCAACCCCGGTGTCCGCGAGGTTGAGGCAGGCCAGCGTGGCGTGGAGGGTGTGCGCGGGGTCGTTGAGGAAGAAGCACACCGGCCCCAGGCGTTCAAAGGCGCGCGCGGCCTCCATGCGCACGGCCAGGCGGGCGGCGTTGTTCTCGGCCGGGCGGACCAGGCGCCGGGCCAGGTGGACCGCCGTGGCGCCCAGCACCGCCAGGGTGGTGGCCGGCGTGGAGCGCGGCACCCGGTGTCCCATCAGCCGCAGCGCCCGCTCCAGGTGGTCGCGCGCCTGCTCAATGGCGCCCAGGTTGAGCAGCGCCTCGCCGCGCAGGCGCGCCCAGCGCGCGTGCTCCGGCCGCCCGGGTGTCGTCGTCGGCGGGGACAGCGCTTCGGCCTCATCCAGGAAGCCCAGGGTTTCACGGTAGGCCCCGGCCAGCAGGGAGACCTGCGCGGCGTGGCCCAGGTGCAGCGTGGCCCGCGGTGCGTCCCCCGCGCGCCCAAAGTGAAACGCCAGCAGCGCGTGCGGCGGCGCGGCGCCGTCCGCCAGATGCGCCAGTACCCGTTCCCCCACGGCGCGGTGCAGCTCACGCCGCTGGGAGACGAGCATCTGCTCGTACACCGCCTGGTGCACCAGCGCGTGACGGAAGGCGTGGGTCCCCGCGCCGGCGTCGCCCTCGGCGACAATCAGCCCGGCCTCGCGCAGGCCCGCCACGTGTTCCTCCAGGCGCGCGCGGCCCGTTGCCGGCGGCAGCAGGTCGCCCACCGTGTCAGCGTCAAACACCCGGCCCACCGCGCTGGCCACCTTCAGCACCAGTTGCTGTTCCTCAGGCAGGCGGTCCACGCGCGCCGTGATGACGCCCTGGACCGTGCGCGGCAGGGCCAGCGCGTCGTCACCGTGCGCGGCCAGGTGACAGACGCCGTCTTCCATGACCAGCGCGCCGGCGTCCCGCAGCGCCAGTGCCACCTCCTCGGAGAAGAACGGGTGCCCGGCGGACCGCTGCATCACCGCGCCCAGCACGTCGTCACCAATGGAGCGGCACGCCAGGCGCTGGCCCACCAGTTCGCGCGTCTCCGCCGCGCCCAGCGCATCCAGCACCAGGTGCACCGCCCCCGCTTCGCCCAGCAGGGCGCGCAGTTCTGCGGGTGCGGGGGTGCCCGGGGGCCGCGTGGCCACGACGAGCTGCACCTGCGGCAGTGCGCCGTGCACGCGCATGGCCAACTCCCAGCTGGCGGAGTCCAGCCAATGCGCATCCTCCAGCACCAGCAGCATGGGGCTGCGGCGGCAGGCGCGGCGCACCACCCCCAGCAGCATCTCGCGCGTGGAATGTGACCGGGCCTCCACACTCATGGCCGCCGTGATGGGCGTGTCCGGCAGATCCACCGCGAGCACCGGGCCCAGCAGCGGCACGCGTTCCACCGCCCACGCGTCCCCGGCAACCCATTCCAGCACGCGCGCGCGCCGCACCTCCGCGGAGGCGCCGGATGGGATCTGCAGCACCTCGCGCAGCACGGGGCGCCACGCGTGGTGCGGTGCATGGCGCTCCACCGCGTCCGCCGCGCCCACCAGGCACGGAAGACCCGCCGCGCGCGCGCGCTCCAGCAGCCAACCCACCAGGCGGCTCTTGCCCAGGCCCGCGTCGCCCTCCAGCACCACCGGACCCTGCGCGCGGCCCTCCAGCGCCGCGGTGACCACTTCCCGCAGCGCCTCGCGCTCGCGCTCCCGTCCCACCATGAGCGCCGTGGCAATCACGTGCCGCGTCACCTCTGCCTGCGGCCGCCACACCGCAATGGGTTCCGCCTTCCCCTTCACCTTGACGGGTGGCAGGTCCAGCAGGCGTACGCGCGCGCCCGCGTAGGCCGCCGTGACGCCGTCACACAGGATGTCCTCCGGTGCGGCCTGCATCAGCCGCGCGGCCAGGTTCACCACGTCGCCCATCACCGTGTACTCGCGCCGGCGGGTGCTCCCCACCACGCCGCAGAACGCGTGCCCGGTGGCAATGCCCATGGCGTGGCGGACCTGGTGACGGCGCATCACGTCCTGCAGCGCCAGCGCGCAACGCACCGCGCGCTCCGCGTCGTCCTCGTGGGCCAGCGGCGGCAGCCCCCAGGCCACCACCATGCTCACGCCTTTCTCGTCCACGCTGATCTTGTTGACCGTCCCCTCCGTGCGGTCCACCTGCGCCTGGATGCCGCGCATGATGATGTCCGCGCGCACCAGCGGCGTCTCGTGCGTGGCGTTGGGGAAGTTGATGAACAGCACGCTCACCGTGCGCAGCTCGCCCACCCAGCCAGGGAGGCCTGCGTCCAGGCGCGCCAGCACGCTCTCACCCACGTAGCCGCGCAGTGCGCGCTCCGCCGCAGGGCCCACCTCCAGCTCCGGGGGCAGCGCCGCGGGGGGGACGGCGTCCTGCCCCAGCACCACGCGCGCGTCGCCGGGACCGGGCGCCAGGCGGGTCCCGGTCAACCATGGCGCCAGGCCGGGACCGATGACGACCTGGCCCGGCTCCACCGCACCGCTGAACGTGGCGATCTCCTTGAGCGGAGGCCCGGTGACCAGCAGGTCCCAGCGCCCGCGGATCCCCCCGATGTGCGCCAACCGCACCTCGCCACCGGCGAGGCTGATCTTGACCGCCAGCCGCTCCCCGTCGGGTGCTTCGCGCCCGGAGAGCCATTCCTGCATGCGCAGCCCGGCGTCCACCGCGCGGGCCGCGGCCGCTGCCAGGGTGTCCGCACCTACGGGGAACGCCACCACCAGTGCGTCGCCCGCGAATTTTACGACGTCACCACCGCGGGCGAGCAGGATGTCAATGAAGGCGCCGAAATGGGTGTTGAGGATGGTGGTGAGGCGCTCCGCACCCGCCGCCGCGCCGCCGCGCGCCAGCCGCTCCGCCAGCCGCGTGAATCCCGAGATGTCCGCCAGCATCACCGCGCCCTGGAAGCGCTGTTCCGCCGCGCCGGGCTCCAACCCGGCACGCGCAACGTGGTGCTCCACCACAAGGCGGGGCAGGTAGGGCAGGGGCGAGGTGTCCGGGTTCGCCACGGCGTGGGACCATACCGCAGGTTCCAGCCTGACCCAGCCCTTGTGACCGCCACGGCCCGGGCGGCAAGGTTGCACTCATGCCCGGGCATGCGCTCCTCGCGGTGGTGTTTGACATGGACGGTGTGCTGCTGGACTCGCAGGCGGCGCACCTGGAGGCGTTCCGGCAGTTCGTGCGCGAGCACGGCGCCACTGTCGACGAGACGCTGCTGCGGCGCACGTTTGGCATGCACAACCGCGACATTCTTCCCATGCTGCTGGGCCGCCCCCTGCCTGCCGACGAGCGCGCGCGCCTGGCCGACGAGAAAGAGGCGCTCTACCGCCGCCTGGCGCGCGGGCGGCTGCGGGAGGTCCCCGGGGCGCGCGCGCTGGTGGACGCGCTGGCGGCGGCGGGCATCCCCCTGGCGGTGGGATCGTCCGGACCGCGCGCCAACGTGGAGCTGGCCGTGGAGGAGCTGGGCATGCGCGGGCGGTTCCGCGCGCTGTGCACCGGGGATGACATCCGCCACGGCAAGCCGGACCCGGAGGTGTTCCTGCTGGCGGCGCAGCGGCTGGGCGTGGAGCCGGAAGGGTGCGTCGTCGTGGAGGATGCGCCGGAGGGCGTGGAGGCCGCGCGCGCCGCGGGCATGCGCGTGCTGGCGGTGACCACGTCACGCGCGGCGGCGCAACTGGGGCGCGCGCACCGCGTGGTGGATTCGCTGGTGGGGCTGGGGGTGGCGGACCTTGAGCGGGTGTGACGCGCGCCGTCTGCCGCAAAGGTCCGTGTGACGCCGGCCGTCACTTCCCCTTGTATGCGGCTTTCAGCTTCTTCACGTCCAGCTTGTTCATCTTCAGCATGGCTGCCATGGCCCGCTGGGCTCCATCCTGGTCCTTGCCGCTCAGGCACTCACCCAGGGCGCGGGGAATCACCTGCCAGCTCAGTCCCCAGCGGTCCTTGAGCCACCCACACCGGCCCGGCTCGCCGCCGTCAGACAGCTTGCGCCAGTAGTAGTCCACCTCGCGCTGGTCCTTGCAGTCCACGTAGAGCGAAACGGCCTCCGTGAACGTGTGAATGGGACCACCATTGAGGGCCATGAACGGTTGTCCTTCCAGTTCAAAGCTGACGGACATGGGAGATGCGCTCGTCACGCGTGAGCCCTTCTTGAACACGGAGACGTAGTAACGGGCGGCCTCTTCGGCGGTGCCGTCAAACCAGAGAAACGGGGTGACGCGCTGGGTCTTGATGGGCATGGTCAGCTCCTGTTGGCGAGTGTGGCGCCGGCCCAACTGGCGGGCAGGCAGATGGCGATGAGGGACAACGGGTACCAGTGATGGCCGAGGTTCCACTGCGCGGCGGCGCCAAGGCTGCTGAGCAGCATCCCCACCCCGCCGAGGATCAGGGCATGTTTCACGGGCGAGAAGGGAGCCAGCCGGGCCGTGACCCAGCCGCCACCCACGGCGCACACCGTCCGGTACGCCAGGGCCAGGGCAAACAGCCCGTCACCCATGTCCTGGCCAAGCGGAGGAAACACGCCGCTGGCGTGCATGATGCCGTCCAACACAACCGCGAGGAAATTGGCCCCGACTCCGGCCACCACCGCACCGACGCTCCTGAGTTTCATGGTTGCTTTCTCCGAGGGTTGTTCCCGCGCTCCGCCGGCGCAAACGCCTTCAACCGCGTGGCCCAGATGCGCGCATACGCGTCCATCCATTCCGCGGCCTTGGTGAAAGTGGCCAATTCCATCCGGCGGGGCCCCAGGCGGTTGCCGGGCTCTCGCGAAATGAGGCCCGCGGCCTCCAGCACCTTGAGGTGCTTGGAAACGGCCGGTTGGCTCATCCGGTACGGGCGCGCCAGTTCACTCACCGTGGCCGGACCCAGGCTGAGCTGCTCCAGGATGGAGCGCCGGGTTGGGTCCGCCAGCGCGGCCAGCGTCCGGCTCAGCACATCAGACGGAATGGGGCGGGAGTGTTTCATAACCTGGTGGTTATGTACGGAACAGGGCACCTCCCGTCAACCGCGCGGATCCGCCGTGCGCTGCCAACGTCCTCTCACGTCGTCATCCGGGCGGTCTTACGCGGATGTACCCGGGGTCTCCCGTTGGCCGCGCACGAACCACCGCACGCAGAAGGCGGCGGCGCAGGCAGTCACCAGGATGCCGGGCGCGCTGGCTTCCACCCCGTAGGCTCCACCTGAGCGCAGGGCCTCCGGCGCTTTTGTGTAGGACCACAGCGACTGGGAGGTGAGCAGGGACTGCACCAGGTTCCATCCCACGTGCAATCCAATCACGGCGGCCAGGGAACGGGACGCCAGCAGCGTGTAACCCAGAAGCCATCCCGCGAGAGAAACGCTGAGCACGGCCCACACCGTCCAGTGCGGGTTGAGCGTATGCGCCAGGCCGAACACGGTGCCCACCGCCAGCGCCACCGCATGCGGGCCCAGGGCGCGGACTCCGACGAGAAAGGGCCAGCCCCGGAAGGTGTATTCCTCCCAGGCCGCATTGAGGATGGTGGCCACCAACACGCCAAGGAGCCACAGGATCAGCTCGGTTCCTTCCAGTTTCAGCGTGAAGTCCGCCAGGCCCCCAGTCAGCACCACCAGGCCAAAGGCGCTGGCAAACAGCGCGCCGCCCGCCAACGTTGCCGTGAGACCGGCGCGCAGGTCCGCGCGCCCGGCGGGAAACAGATTGATGCGGTCATCCGCCAGCGGGCGCTGACGTCGCCACAGCAGGCGGGTCACGGCCATGGTGGCTCCCAGGGCCGCCGCGCCAGCCAGGGTTCCGCGCGCCACCGAGCGCTCCCCCAGGAAGGCCAGGGCCTCCCAGCAAACCACCTTCAACAACACGCTGAGCCCAATGAACCCCAACGCCGCCAGGATGGCCGCCGCTCGGCCTGCGCGAGGTGCGGAGAAAGTCATGAATTCATCCCGGTCTCTTCCGGCGCCCGAGGCAGATAACAGATGGGCAGGGATGGGCACCAGCGGTGCGGCGCAGTCGCCAGGCCCGCGCGCGCCCGGTTGGCACCGCGTATCCTTGCTGGCGGTGGAAACAGCGGGATGACCTCAGGTCACTCATGCCGCCAACCTTCAACCTTTGAACTGTTCTTGAGGTCCCATGACTGACTTTTCCTGGCACGCCGCGCGTTCTCTCGCCGTTCTCGTCGCCTGGGCCGGCTGCACGGTCGCTCCCGGCAGCGGTGCCGACGCCGACGGCGGCCCATCCTCCTCCGGCGGCGCTGTGTCCTCCGCTTCACGGTGGTCGTCCAGTGCCCCGGCCGCCAGTTCCTCCGCCCCCGGTTCCTCGTCGGGCGGAGGCGCTTTCTTCCGGCTCACGCTCCGGTGGAGTGATCTTGCCGAGGGCTATGACGGCAAGACGTTGTACGCGCGCCTTGAGGACAATCCTGTGAGCGGTTGGCGCCTGCTGGCGTCCGGGCAGGCCGTTGTGGTGAACCGCCAGGCCACTTTGGACCTGGGGACCGTGCTGCCCGCAGGCCAGAACGCCGGGCTCTTTGTCTCCTGGTACCTCGACGCCACCGAAGACGCGCTGTGTGACCCGTTCCGCCTGGGTGACTGGGCGTCGCTCGCGGTCCTGCCCACCCACGTGGCCGCTGACCAGGCGCTTGACCTGACCATGGACGCGCAGCAGGGCCCCGTGGAGATTGCCTGCCAGCACTTCTCGCACACCGGCCCGTACACCCTGACGCTTGTCGGCACCGGTGCGCCGGGCCAGACCAGCTACGCGGCGTTGTGGGACACCCAGACGGCGGACGTGGTTGCCACCCGGCAGCTCACGGCCACGCAGGCGGGCCGCGTTGTGGGGGTGATGGAGGGGCGCCTGCTGGATGGCCACTCCTATGAGTTGGACCACTATTTGGATGTTGACGGTGACCGCGGGTGCGGAGTGACGGAGACGGTGCGTCGCTACCACGTGTCCACGGCCGCACGCATGGATGTGCGGGTGGACTTGGATGGCAACGGTGACCCGGGCGCGTGCGCGTCATTTGCCGGTCCCTTCAGCATCACGTTGACCGTGTCCGGCTACACGCCACCCCAGCCGCAAGTGGGGACCGCTGAACTCCGCGGTTTCATCAGTGACGTGAACAGCACCGTGCAGGGGGAAATCCCGTATTTCGGCTACACGCTGAATCCCACCACACAGCGGCTTGGTGACGAACTGCTGCTCAGGCACTCCTATGCGTACCGCTTCTACCTGGACCTGGATGCCAGCGGGCAGTGCTCCGGTGGAGACGCCGTGTGGCGGGGGACCTGGTCTGAGGTGAACGCGGACCTCACGCAGCGGCTCACGCCGGCGGACCAGGACCCGGCGGGCTGTTCCAACGGGCCGTGAGGGCGCCGCGCGCCTGGCCAACCGGCTTGTGCCTGCCGCGCCGGCCCGCCGCTTGTCAATCCGCGTGTCCGCCGTCCGCCCGCGCCACAACGTTTTCTCCTTCTGCTAACAGGGCCAGCGCCGCCACCCGGAGGGATCCCATGGAAACGTTCGCCGCCGCCGTTCCGTCGGGACCCGACCGCCGCGCCGAACGCCCGCGCGCTGCCAACGGCGCCGGGCACCGCCACTACATTGCCATCACCGGCAGCATTGGCGTGGGGAAGAGCACGCTGACGGACTTCCTGTGCCGCACCTACAAGGTGACGCCGTTCTTTGAGCCCAACGACGAGAACCCCTACCTGGCGGACTTCTACGCGGACATGCGGACCTGGGCCTTCCGCAGCCAGTTGTTCTTCCTCACGCACAAGTTCCGCATCCACCAGGAACTGGACCGCAATCCCGGCACGGTGGTGCAGGACCGCACCATCTACGAGGACGCGGAGATCTTCGCGCGCAACCTGCACCTGTCCAAGCACATCGACGCGCGCGACTGGGCTGTCTACCAGGAGCTGTACCGCACCATCCTGCGCAGCCTGCGGCCGCCGGACCTGATGATCTACCTGCGCTGCAACCCGCGCACGCAGCGCCAACGCATCCGCGAACGCGGCCGCGACATGGAGCAGTCCATCCCCACGGCGTACCTCAAGCGCCTGGGCACGCTGTATGAGGAGTGGTTCGCGCGTTTTGATTCCGCGCCCAAGGTCGTCATAGAGACCGACCGCATGGACTACCTCAGCGACCTGGTGCACCGGCTGGACGTGCTCAAGGAGATCGAGCGCCACCTGGTGTGAATCTCCCCGCGTCCCGCGGCATCCGTCGGGGAACAACCCAACGCAGGGGAGGCTGAACCATGAAGGAAGGCGAAGAGGCGCCGGGCTTTGAGCTGGAAGGCTCTGACGGCAAGAAGCACACGCTCAAGGATTTCAAGGGCAAGCCGCTGGTGGTGTACTTCTACCCCCGGGACAACACGCCGGGCTGCACCCGTGAATCATGCGATTTCACCGCGGGACTCACCGCGTTCCGCCGTGCGGGCGCGGAAGTGGTGGGCATCAGTCCGGACAGCGTGAAGAGCCACCTGGGCTTCATTGAGAAACAGGGGCTGCGGCACCTGCTGCTGGCGGACCCGGAGCGCCAGGTGTCGACGGAGTGGGGCGTGTACCGGGAGAAGGTCCTGTACGGGAAGAAGTCGCTTGGGATTGTGCGGTCCACGTTCATTGTCGACGGGAAGGGCGTGGTGCGGAAGGTGTTTGACAAGGTGAAGGTGGACGGTCACGTGGACAAGGTGCTGGCCGCGCTCAAAGAGCTGGATTGATGGCGGCGCGGCCGCACCCCGGGCAGCTGACCCTGTGGACGGCGGCGGTGACCGCTCCGGAACCGGTGGAACCCGCGCCGCCGGGTGAGGGCGTGGTGGAACTGGCCGCGCGGCTGCCGCCCGGGGTCCGGTTGGGGACGTCGTCATGGGCGTTTCCCGGGTGGGCGGGCCTGGTGTACGCGCGGGACCATCCGCAGGAGCTGCTGGCGCGTGAGGGACTGCGCGCGTACGCGCGGCACCCGCTGCTGGGCTGCGTGGGCCTGGACCGGACGTACTACGGCCCCGTTCCCGTTGAGCAGCTGCAGGCGTGGGCGGGGCAGGTGCCCGCCGCGTTCCGGTTTGTGGCCAAGGGATGGGAAGAGGTGACGCTGCCCGCGTTCCCGGATCACCCGCGCTACGGCCGCCGGGCGGGCCAGCCCAATCCCCGGTTCCTGGACGCCACGGTGTTCCGTGACGAGGTGCTGGCGCCGCTCGTCGCTGGCCTGGGACCCTTGCTGGGCGCGGTGGTGCTGGAGTTCTCACCCATGGATCCCGCGCGGGTGAACGGTCCGGTGGGCTTTGCCACGCAGCTAGGGCGCTTCCTGGCCGCGGCTGCAGCACCGGTGCCGGTGTCCGTGGAACTGCGCAACCCGGAGTTGCTGACGCCTGAATACGTGACCGCCCTGCAGGAGACCGGTTCCGGGCACGTCTGCAACCGCTGGAGCCGGATGCCGCCCCTGGCCCGGCAGTGGGCGGTGACCGGGCTCCCCGGCCGCGGCCCGGTGATCCTCCGCCTGCTGCTGCCGCCGGGCCGGACCTACGCGGAGCGCCTGGCCCAGTGCACGCCGTTTGCCCAGCTGGTGGACACAGACCCCAGCATGCGTGACGACGTGGAAGCGCTGGTGCGGGCCGCGCTGGCGGCGGGGCGGGAGGTTCTGGTCGTCGTCAACAACAAGGCGGAGGGCTCCGCGCCGCGCACGGTGGAGGCGCTGGCGCGGCGGCTTGTCGGCGGCGGGGTTGACGCGAGGGCCCCCGTCGGGAAATGAAGCGTTGATCCGGGCACAGGGGACACGAATGGCGACGAAGAAGAAGACAGGCAAGGCGCGCACCACCGCCGCGAAGTCCAAGTCCGCGCGGAAGCCCGCGGCATCCAGCAAGCGCGCCACGCCGAAGAAGAAGGCTGCGCCGAAGAAGAAGGCTGCGCCGAAGAAGAAGGCTGCGCCGAAGAAGAAGGCTGCACCGAAGAAGAAGGCTGCACCGAAGAAGGTGCCCGCGCCAACGAAGAAGGCTGCGCCCGTCGTTGCCATCAAGGCCAAGGTGGCCCCGGACCGCGAGCGCACGCCAGTGAAGGATCCGGTGAAAGCGCTGGCCGATGCGGCCATCCGGGCCGTGCAGCAACGCGTGGCCAGCACCCGTCCAAAGCCGGCGAGCGCGCCCAGGCCCTCCGCGCCCCCTCCTGCGCCGGCGCCGCGTCCCACGCCGCCGCCCGCGTCAGAACGCCGCGAACACCTGCGGGTTCCCTATGGAGCCTGGGTGAACGTGGTGCGCGCGGGCCGGCAGGAATTCTGCCTTGCCCGGGACATCTCCATGGGCGGGTTGTTCCTTAAGGCCAGTCCGCCGCCCGCCCTCGGTGAACCGGTGCAACTGCTGCTCCTCATTGAGAACGAGTCCGAACCGCTGATGCTGGGTGGCATTGTTGTCCGCCGCTCCGAGGGCGAGGGCGGCTTTGGCGTCCGCTTCAGCAACCTGGACGCGCGCTCCGCCGCACGCCTGCGCGACCTGGTGGCGGACACCGCGGCCGACGTCTGAGGCCCGCTCCAACTGGAACTCCGTTGACACGCCAGTCAGCACGCTGGCTGGGCGGTTGACGTTCACATCGGCCCGCCCCTACGTTTGCATTGACGCATCAGTCAATTGGCGCGGAGGCATGGGCATGGGCAGGGCGGTGGTGCGGGCGCAGAAGTCCCCGGGGCGGAGCGCCGGCAAGGACGCGGCGGATGACCGCGCGCGGGACAAGCAGCGGCAGATCCTGGACGCGGCGGTGCGTGTGTTTGCGCGCAAGGGGTTTCACGCGGCGCGAATCTCGGACATCGCCAAGGAAGCCGGCGTGGCCTACGGGCTGGTGTACCACTACTTCACCAACAAGGAGGAAGTGCTCAACTCCATCTTCCAGCGCAACTGGAGTGTCGTGGTGAAAATGATGGAGTCGGTGGAGCAGCAGCACCGCGGTCTCAAGGCGCGCCTCACGGCCATCGTGGACTTCATGATGAACGTCTACAAGATCTCGCCGGAGACGGTGGACCTGCTGGTGCTGGAGTTTGGCCGCAGCAGCCGGCTGGCGCAGACGGTGCGGCACCCGCAGGTGGACCGAAGTTGGACGGTGCTGCAGCACATCCTGGAAGCGGGCCAGGCGGACGGCGAAGTGCGCACGGATACCGACGCGCGCCTGCTGACGACGCTGTTCCTGGGCATGGTGGAGACGGGGCTGGCGGCGTTTGTGACGCGCATGATGCAGCGCGACGACGCGATGCTGGAGGAGATGAAGCGCGCGATTGTGTCCACGTTTGTTGAGGGCGTGGCACCACGGGGGAACGGCGGGAGGTGAACACATGGATTTCCGCTTGAACGACGAGCAACGGGCGCTGATGGACAACGCGGAGAAGGTGGGCCGCCGGCTGGTGTACCCCAGCGTGCGCGAGCGTGACCGCACCGGGCGCTGGGACCCCGCCCTCTGGAAGGGCATGGGGGAGGCGGGCCTGCTGGGACTGCCGTATCCCGAGGAATACGGCGGGTCCGGGCTCAGCTGCCTGGACACCTGCCTGGTGAAGGAGGCGTTCTCCAAGGGCGCGCATGACGGCGGTGTGACGCTGGCCCTGGGAGCGTCCATGATCCTGTGCGGCGTACCCATCTGGAAGCTGGGCAGCGAAGAGCAGCGCAAGCGTTACCTCCCGAAGATGACGACGGGCGAATGGCTGGGAGCGTTCTGCCTGTCCGAGCCCGGCAGCGGCAGCGACGCGGCCTCCATGAAGACCCGCGCCGAGAAGAAGGGTGACCGCTACATCCTCAATGGCACCAAGATGTGGATCACCAACGGGCCGCTGGCGCACCACATGATTGTGACGGCGGTGACCGACCCCACGCAGAAGGCGTTTGGCATCAGCACTTTCATTGTGGACGCGGATTGCAAGGGTTTCCGCGTGGGCCAGCACATTGACAAGCTGGGCATGCGCACCTCCATGACCTCCGAGATCATCTTTGAGGACTGCGAGGTCCCCGAGGAGGCGCTGCTGGGCCAGGAGAACTTTGGTTTTGTGACGACGGCCAAGCTGATCCTGGGCTGGGAGCGCACGTGCCTGCTGGCGCCATTTGTGGGTTCCATGGAAGGCGCGCTGGAGGCGTGCGTGGAGTACGCCAAGACGCGGCAGCAGTTCGGGCGGCCCATTGGGAAGTTCCAGGCCATCCGGCACAAACTGGCGGACATGAAGGTGTGGCTGGAGATTGGCCGCAACCTGGTCCACAAGGCGGCGTGGATGATTGACCAGGGCGAGGAGCCGCTCGTCGAAGCGGCGGTGGCCAAGCTGTACATCAGCGAGATGGGCCAGCACTTTGCGCGCGAGGCGATCCAGATCCACGGCGGCAACGGCTTCACGACGGAATACGAGCTGGAACGCATGTACCGCGACTGCATGCTCGCCACCATCGGCGGCGGCACCAGCGAAGTGCAGCGCAGCATCATCGCGCGGTCGATCATGAACCTGGGATACTGAGCGGAGGAACGCATGGACTTTGGACTCAGCGCGGAGCAGCAGGCGTTCCGGGATGCGTTTGAGAAGTTCTGCCAGGACAAGATTGCGCCGCGGGCAGCCGCGGTGGACCGCGCCGGTGAATTCCCGCGCGAGAACTACCGCGCGCTGGCCGAGCACGGGTTCCTGGGGCTGGGCTACCCCGAAGACGTGGGCGGCACGCCGGTGGACCCGCTCTGCAACTGCTTTGCCGCGGAATCACTGGCGGCGGCGTGCGCGTCCACGTTCCTGGCCGCGGGCGCATCGCGGGACCTGTTTGGCACGCCCCTGGTGCGGTTTGGCACGGAGGAGCAGAAGAAGCGCTACCTGCCGGGCATTGCGGCGGGTGACAAGGTGGGTTGCATGGCGCTCACGGAGCCCGGTGCCGGCAGCGACGTGGCGCGCATCCGCACGCGCGCCAGGAAACACGGCAGCGGTTGGCAACTGTCCGGCGAAAAGGCGCTCATCACCAACGCGCCGGTGGCGGACTGGGCGCTGGTGTTTGCGGTGACGGACCCCGGGGCCGGCTACGGCGGCGTGTCCACCTTTGTGGTGGACCTGGCGGCCAGGGGCGTGAAGCGGTCCGCGCCGTACCGCAAGACGGGCCTGCGCGGTTCACCCACCGGTGGGCTGACGTTTGACGACGTGGAACTCCCCGCCGACGCACTGGTGGGCGCCGAGGGCGCGGGTTTCCTCCAGGCCATGCAGACGCTGGACAAGGGCCGCGTGGGAATGGCGTGCTTTGGCATTGGGCTGGCGCGCGCGGCCATGGCGGCGGCCATCAAGTACGCCTCGGAGCGGGAGACGTTTGGCAAGAAGCTGCAGCAGCACCAGGCCATCCACTTCAAGATTGCCGACATGCAGGTGCAGATTGAAGGCGCGCGCTGGATGACCTGGCGCGTGGCCCTGGACGGTGGCGAAGGCGACACCGGCCTGCGTGAGATGGCCAGCGTGGCCAAGCTGTTTGCCACCGAGATGGCGGTGCGCGTGACCGACCAGGCGCTGCAGATCCACGGCGGCTGGGGCTACACGGAGGACTTCCCCGTGGAGCGGTACTGGCGCGATGCGCGGCTAGGTCCCATTGGCGAGGGCGCGAGTGAGATTCAACGCGAGATCATTGCGCGCGCGCTGCTGGGGTTCTGAGGGAATCCTCTGCGCGGCGGCGGGCTCTCAGTTCACGGAGTCCCGCACCCGGAGGTGTCATGAAGCTGGCCCGTTCCACCGTTGTGGCGCCCGTGCCCGGGAGCGAAAAGCTGTTGATGGTGCAGCCGCTCACCGGGCAGGTGGCGCTGTGGGAAGGGGAAGACGCGCGCCGGGTGGCCGCGGTGGACCGCGGCGCGGAGTTGCCGGCCTGTCTGCCGCTGGTGGACATGCGGGAAGCCGGGTTTGCGGTGTCCTCGGACGAGGAGGAAGCGGACCTGCGGTCGGCCGCGTACGCGGAGTACGTGGAGGAGGTGCTGCGCACGCCCACGCAGCTCATTGTGGTGCCGAGCTTTGGCTGCAACCTCAAGTGCACCTACTGCTACCAGGAAGTGTTTGACCCGACAGGCGGCGGGCTTATTGCGGCGGACACCATTGACGCGCTGTTCCGCTACGTGGACCGCTTCCACGGCGAGGATGACCCGCGCCCGTACCTGACGCTGTTTGGCGGCGAGCCGTTGCGGGACACGCCGACACACAAGGACCGCGTGGAGCGCATCCTGGCGCGCGCGCGTGCGCGCGGCATTGGCGTGGCGGTGGTGACCAATGGGTACGACCTGGAAGCGTACGTGCCGCTGCTCTCCGCCGGCGGCATCCGCGAGGTGCAGGTAACGCTGGATGGCCCGGAGCCGGTGCAGGACCTGCGGCGTCCGCACGCCAGCGGGGCGGGGACGTTCCAGCGCGCGGAACGCGGCGTGGATCAACTGTTGAGGAACGGCGTGCCGGTGAACCTGCGCGTGGTGGCGGACCGGGACAACCTCCCGTCACTGCCGGCGCTGGCGCGTGTGGCGCAGGAGCACGGGTGGCTGGACCTGCCGGGTAGCCTGTTCAAGACGCAGGTGGGTAGGAATTACGAACTGTTCGGCTGCGCGAGCGGCCAGCGCCGCGACCAGCTGTATGACCGCGTGGAGCTGTGGGCGGATTACGTGGCGCTGGCGGAGAAGGACCCGGTGCTGCGGAAGTTTCATTCGCCGCGGTTCCACGGCATCCGGCACCTTGCGGACACGGGGGAGTTCCCGGTGGCCAACTTTGACGCGTGTCCCGCCGCCAAGAAGGAATGGGCGTTTGCGCCGGATGGCGGGTTGTATGGGTGCACCGCCACGGTGGGGAATCCGGCGTATCGCCTCGGCACGTACGCGCCGGAGGTTGTGCGGGATGAAACGGCCATTGGGCGGTGGCGGGAGCGCAGCGTGTTCACCATTGAGAAATGCAAGGACTGCTCGGTGGCGGCGGTGTGCGGCGGCGGATGCGGCGCGATTGCGGCCAACCGCACGGGGGACATCCGCGGCGCGGATTGTCGTCCGGTGGCGGAGTTGTTTGGCATTGGGGCAAGGTTCTACGGGTTGGGCTGACGCAGGGACTCCCGCTTTGCCACGGGCTGCTGCGGACGCCTGCCTTGCCCAAGGGGTGGCGGCGGCGTTGGCGGCCACGCAACCCGTCAACGTGGCTCGGCAGGAGCCTCACCCTCCCGATGCGCCATTGGGTGCGGAACAGTCAGTGACGCTCGCGCATGTACTTCTGCGCAGCCATCCGCGGCGCGGATTGTCTTCCGGTGGCGGAGTTGTTTGGCATTGGTTGGCGCAAGAAGCCACCTGGGAGGGCGAGGCTCCTGCCGAGCCACGTCACGCGTTCCTCCAACGGGCATTCCGTGCTCGCAAGAGCGCCCGCGTCAGGACGCCTGGCCTTGCCCGAGTGGAGGCTGGTCGAGGGTCGTCGTCGGCGGCCACGCAACCCGTCAACGTGGCTCGGCAGGAGCCTCGCCCTCCCGATGCGCCATTGGGTGCGGAACGGTCAGTGACGCTCGCGCACGTACTTCTGCGCAGCCAGCGCGGCGATGGTGCCGTCCGCCACCGCGGTGGTGATCTGCCGGAACTTCTTGGCGCGCACGTCGCCCGCCACGTACAGGCCCGGCACCGGCGTGCTCATGTCGTCGGCCGTTTCCACGTAGCCCCACTTGTCCAGCGGCACCACGCCCTTGAGCAGCTCCGTCTGCGGCACCATGCCGATGAAGATGAACACACCGTCCGTGCTGAGCATCCTGCGCTCGTGGGTCTTCACGTTCTCCACCACCAGGGTCTCCAACGTCTTCTCGCCGTGGAACCCGCGCGGCTCATGGCTCCACAACACCTTGATCTTCGGGTTGTGCAGCGCCTCCTCCGCGGTGGATGCCTCTGCCTGGAACTGGTCAAACTGGTGCACAATCGTCACGGTCCTCGCAAACTGCGTGAGGAACAGCGATTCCTCGACGGCCGAGTTCCCACCACCGATGACGTGGATGTCCTTGCCCTCAAAGTACGCGCCGTCGCACGTGGCGCAGTACGAGATGCCGGCCCCGCGGAAGCGGGCCTCACCCTCCAGGCCCAGGTGACGCGGCCGCGCGCCGGTGGCCACAATTGCGACGGGAGCCGTAACGGTGTCCTCGTCGTCCAGGACAAACCGCTTGACGTCCGCGCGCAGGTCCATGTCCGTGATTTCCACGGCGCGGCGGACCTTGGTGCCAAAGCGCTCCGCCTGCTTGGCAAACGCCGCCGCCAATTCCGTTCCTTTGATGTCCTCAGGAAAGCCCGGGTAGTTGGACACCTTGTGGGTGGTCTTCACCTGCCCACCGGGCACGCTCTCATCCAGCACCAGCGTGCGCAGCCGCGCGCGCGCCGCGTAGATGGCGGCGGCCAGGCCCGCGGGTCCGCCTCCCACAATCACAACGTCATGCGTGGTTTCCATGTTGCCTCCCCGTCACGCAAGAACCGCTTCAATGGCTGCCTTCAGCTCGCTGCGCTTGATGTCACCGCTGAAGCGTGACCCGACCTCCTTGCCGCCCTTGAAGAACAGGACGGTGGGGCTGCCGCTGACGCCCAGCTTGGTGGCCAGCTCGCGGCTCCCCTGTCGGAAAATCTTCAGGAAACGCGCGCGCCCCGCGTACTGCTCCGCCAGCGCGTCGTACTTGGGCGCCAGCGCTTCGCACGGGGCGCACTCCGTGGAGAAGAAATCCAACAGCACGGGCTGCGGCGAGGCGAGCACCTCGGATTCAAACTGGGCCTGGTCGATGGTCTTGACGTGGTCACTCATGGGTCTTCCTCAAGGCGGATGGGGCCCCCGGGAGGCGCGCCACCGCGGCGCGCTCCGGGGGTTTCGGCCACATCTTCAGTCGTGGCAGCCGGACACGATGCGCGACGACTTCGCGCAGCACTGCGCCGTCTTCTCCGGACCGGCGCTACAACAGGCTTTCTTCCTGGTCAGCATCTTCACGTGCTTCCACCTCCTTCCCCGACAGGGGGACTCTGCTTGAAGCCCCGCAGCGTGAGGCTTCGCACCACCACGCCGCCTTTCTCGTACGGCTCGGAACGCTCCACCACGTCCACGCGCGCAAACCCCGCGCGGGAGATGGCGCCCAGGTACTCGGCCTCTGGGACGGCGCCGCCGTAGCAGGCCGCCCACGCGGCGGGGTCCTCGCGCACCGCCTGGGGCAACTCCTGTTCGGCAATCACGTCAGACACCACAAAGCGGCCACCCGGGCGCAGCACGCGGTGGACCTCGCGGTAGACGGCTTCCTTGTCGCGCGCGTGGTTGATGGTGCAGTTGGAGATGACCACGTCCGCCGCGGCGTCAGGCAGGTCCAGGGACGCCAGGTCACTGCGCACAAAGCGCACGTTGCGCTGGTAGGGCGGCACCGCAGCGCGCGCGGCGGCCAGCATGGCGTCCGTGCGGTCCACGCCAATGGCGGCACCCTTGTCCCCAACGCGATCCGCCGCGCGGATGACGTCACGCCCGCGGCCGCAACCCAGGTCCACCAGCACCTCGCCGCGCTGGGGCGCGGAAATGTCAAATGCACTCCCGCAGGACAGCGAACCGGCGCAGCAGGAGGTGGCCAGCGCGCCGTAGCGGGCTTCCACGGCGTCCTCGAGCGTTCTGGGGGCGGGACAACAGGACATGATGGCTCTCCAGGGAATCCGCCGTGTGGGAGCCCCCGGCGGCGCGGAGGGTTCACGCCTCCCGGGTACGCCCCGGTGTCGACGGGAACAACCTCACGCCCGGGAAGGCCGGGCTGGATCTGCGCCTGCACCGGGCGGTGCGCTCACTCGTACCGGAGCGCCTCCACCGGATCGACGAGCGCGGCGTTGCGCGCGGGCAGCACGCCACTGAGCACGCCCACCAGCGCGGAGAAACCCATGGCCACGGCCACGATCCAGGCGGAGAGCTCCACCGGGAGGTCAGGCACCACGTTACGCGCGATGGCGATGATGCCCGCGCCCAGCCCCAGCCCGACGAGCCCGCCCACCAGGCTGATGACCACCGCCTCAACGAGGAACTGCAGCAGGATGTCCGTGCGCGTGGCGCCCACGGCGCGCCGGATGCCGATCTCCCGCGTGCGCTCCTTCACGCTCACCAGCATGATGTTCATGATGCCAATGCCACCCACCACGAGCGAGATGGAGGCGATGGCGAGGATCACCAGCGTCATGGTGCGCAGCAGGTCGTTGACGGTCTCCAGCAGGTCATCCTGGCTGCGGATGGTGAAGTCCTCCTGGAAGTTGTGACGCGCGGAAAGCACCTCGCGGATGTCGTCCATGGCCGCGGCGGTGCTGCGGCGGTCACGGCTGCGGCACAGCACCTGCGTGACGCCGTCCAGTTGGAACAGGTCCATGGCCGTCTGGGCGGGGACGTACGCAATGTCATCCCAGTCAAACCCGAACGTCTGCCCCTTGGGCGCCATCACACCGACGATGCGGAAGGGCACGTCCGTGATCTTGACTGTGCGCCCCAGCGGGTTCTCCTCGCCGAACAACTCGCGCACGATGGTGGTGCCCACCACCACGACATGGCGGCCCGCCAGCGCGTCCTCGTCATCAAAGAAGCGGCCGGACTGCACGTGCAGGTTGCGCATGTCCGGGTACATGGCGCTGGTGCCGAACACCGCGACATCCCGCCGGCGATCCAGGTAGCGCAACGTCCCGCCGCCGAAGACGATGGGGCTGACCGCGTCGAGCGTGCGCGCGCGCCGCTCGATGGCGCGGGCGTCCTCCAGCGTGATCTTGCGCGGGTTGTTCAGCGGCGGCGGACCCATGCCCTTGCGCTCGGTCTTGCCGGGAATGACCTCAATGAGGCTGCTGCCCAGCCCGGAGAACGCCTCGGCCAGGTAGGTGCGCACGCCGTCACCCAGGCCGACGAGCAGGATGATGCTCAGCACACCGATGATCACGCCCAGTGTGGTGAGGAACCCGCGCACCGGGTTGGCGCGCAGCGCGCCGAACGCCGCGACCACGTGGTCCAGCGTGTTCATCCGGCGGCCTCCGCGCGCGGCACCGGCCCGTCCTCCACGACGGCGCCGTCCACCAATGACACGCGGCGGCGGGTGTACGCGGCCACCTCCGGGTCATGCGTGACCACCACAATGGTGGACCCCGCGGCGTGGAGTTCATCAAACAGCGTGATGATCTCGCGGCCGGTGCGCCGGTCCAGCGCGCCGGTGGGTTCGTCCGCCAGCAGCAGCGCGGGCTGCGTGACCAGCGCGCGCGCAATGGCCACGCGCTGACGCTGCCCGCCGGAGAGTTCATTGGGGCGGTGCGTGACGCGGTTGGCCAGGCCCACGCGGTCCAGGGACTGCAGCGCCAGGCGGCGGCGTTCACGCGCGGACAGGCCGCGGTAGCGCAGTGGCAGCTCCACGTTCTCCAGCGCGTTGGCGCGCGACAGCAGGTTGAAGTTCTGGAAGATGAAACCGATCTTGCGGTTGCGCACGTTGGCGAGACGGTGGTCCGGCAGCGCGGAGGCCTCTTCACCGTCCAGCGCGTAGGTGCCCGCGGACGGGCGGTCCAGGCAGCCAATGATGTTCATCAGCGTGCTCTTGCCACTGCCGGACGGCCCAATGATGGCCACGTACTCGCCGCGCAGCACCACGAGGTCCACCCCGGCCAGTGCCACCACCCGGCTGTCCGCCTGGCCGTACTCCTTGCGGATGCCGCGCATGGCGATGACGGGCGGTGGTGCCGGTGCGCTCATGGCCGGGCCGCGGCGTCCGGCGTGGACGTGTCCGGTGCCGCCGGCCGGGGTGGGCGGCCGTCCTGCAGGCCCGCCAGGCCGCCCGGGAGCGTGGCCGCGCGTGCCAGGGGCACGGGGCGCGCGCGCACGCCCTCGCGAATGGCCGGGTCGTTGGGCGCATGCACCACGCGGTCCTGCGGGTCCACGCCGGACAGGACCTCGGTGACGTCGTCGTTGTTCGCGCCGGTGCGGATCTTCCGGCGGCGCAGCGTACCCGCGCCCTGCGCGTCCACGTCCGCCACCACCATCACGGTGCGCTCCACGCCGCGCCCCTGCACGGACATGGTGGGGAGGATGGTGGCGCCGGATACCACCCGCTCCACCACCGCCACGTTGGCCGCGGCCCCCACGCGCAACGGCGGTGCGCCCTGGAGTTCCACCTCAATGCGCAGCATGCGCGAGAGGCGCTCGTCCCGGCCAATGGCGGGCGCCACCGCGCGCACCACGCCGGGCAGTTCCTCTGTCCGCAGCGAGTCAAACGTGACCAGCACCGGCTGGCCCACGCGGACGCGCGGCGCATCCACCTCGTCAATGGGCGCGGTCACGTACACGTGCGTGTCATCCACCAGGTCAAACAGCGGAACGCCCGGCGTCACCTGCGTCCCCACGGCGACAAACACGTCCTGCAGCACGCCACCAAACGGTGCGCGCAGCTCCATGCGCGCCAGCGCCAGCCGCGCCTGCGTGATGGCCGCTTCCGCCTGCCGGACCTGCGCCTCGGCCAGGCGCACGCCGTCACCCGCGGCGGCGGTCTCCACTTCCAGGCGTTCCAGTTCCACCTTGGGCGCACCGCCGCGCTCTACCAGTTGGGCCGTGCGCTCCTGCATCCGCCGGGCGCCGTCCTGGCGCGTCCGCGCGGCGGCCACGCCGGCACGGGCCACCTCCACGGCCGCTTCCGCCTGCGCCAGGCGCGCGCGCGCATCCCGCGGGTCCAACGCCAGCACCAGGTCCCCGCGCGCCACGCGGTCACCCCGGCGGCGCAGCACGCGCTCCACGGTGCCCGGCAGTTCGCCGCGGACCAGCGTGCGCTGGTCAGGCGTCACTTCACCCGCGCTGCTGCCGTTGATGACAATCCGGACGTCACCCTTCTCCAGCGCAATCACCGTGACGTCCACCGGAGGGCGCGGACGCGTGAGCCACCACGCCGGGACACCGACGAGGCCCACCAGCACCAGCAGCGTCAGCACGCGCTTCATCCACGCTCCGGGGAGGAGCATCATGTTTGAGGGGCGCGTCGTCCAGTAATCCTTTGTCCGAGTTGACGGACGAGCCCCGGTGGCCGGCCCGCGTTACAGCTTCATGGTGCAGCACCCGTCATCAGCAATGCGCGTTCAGCCACCGCTGAGCGCGGTCCACCACGTCCCTCACCCGTGCCGCGTCCCACGTCCCCGGACCCGGCAGGCTCCACTCCAGTCTGAACGGGGACGCGGCGCCTTCCACCACCGCCAGGAAGCGGGCGAGCCACGCCGCCGTCTCCACCCCACCGCGTAGCGCGGCGCCGGCACCGAGCAGCAGGTCAACGTGGCGGGCCGCGGACTGGACCTCAGCCGCGTCAACGACGAGGGGCTCCTCCAGCAGGCGCAGCGCCTGGGCCACCTGGCCCGCGGCGGCGGCCCGGTCCGCGTCACGCAGTTGGCAGCGGAACCGCAGGAGTAGGGGTGAGGTGGGTGTGGGGTCATCCGGCAGGGGCGCCAGCAGCAGGCCCAGCGGCTCCAGGTCACACGCCAGGGTGGCCGGCGCGGCGGCGGGGGCGGCGGCCAGCAGGGCGCGCGCCTCGTCAAGGCGCCCGGTAAGCGCCAGCGCGTGGGCCAGCACGTGGACGTCGTGGCAGGAGCGCTGCCCCGGCGGAATGTCCCCGGCCAGCGCGAGGGCGGCGGTGGTCTCGCCACGTCGCAGCAGACGTTCCACACGCATGGGGCGGGTGGCGGCATACGCGCGGACCGCGTCAATGCGGCCGAGCAGGGGCTCCACGTCGTCGTCAGCCAGCGCGTACCATGCAATGGCCTCCAGCCGCTCCGGTGTTGCGGACCACCGGTCTTCCAACCGGCGGCGGGTGGCCGCGTCAGCACGCGCCCAGTCACGCAGCTCCGCCAGGTCCGTGTTGGCGGGCCGCCCGCACGTGAACGGATCCTTGATGGCGACGACGGTGGAACGCCACACGGCCCCGCGCGCGCGTAGCGCGGGCAGGTGCGCAGCCGACGCGTGCAACTCCACGCCCTGGTCCGTGAAGGCGGCCACCGCAACACGCGTTCCGTCGTTATGGCCAACCAGGCACGCGCGCCCGGCAAACACGAGCCGATCACGCACCTTGAGGTCTCCGTCGGTGAGCGTGAGCGACGTGCGGGTTTCCGGACCCCACCGGACCACGAGGTCCCCGGATTCGGGCAGGGCGCACGCGGCAACCTGGCCGATGTGCGTGTCCGCCGCGTCGCCCAGGACGGTGCCGGTGCGCGACCGTCCGCCGTGCGCGCGGACGATCCGCAGTTCGCGCGGGCGGGCGTTGTAGGCGTCCATCTCCACCAGGGCGGATGGCCCGCCGTCCGGCCGGGCCACCACCGCTTCCACAAACGCGGACGGCGCGGACCATGCGGCAACCTCCGCCCCGTCGGCGGCGAGCACCCGCGTGACCCCGCCTTCGCTGCCGGCCGGCTCCAGCACCCGGCCGCGCGCCCGGCTGGCAAGCCGCACCGGCAGGCGGTTCATCTTCATGCGCCGCACCACCTTGAGCGTCCGGCTGTCCACGATGGTGGTCACCGTGTCCGGCCCCGCGCTGTCGCACCGCCACGTGCAGCCGGCGTCCCCCAGGAAGAGCACGCGGTCCAGGCTCTCGCCGCTGGGCGGGGCGGGAAGCAGATCCCACGCAAGCACGTCCCACGTGGTGGCGGAGAGCACCAGCACGTGGCCCGTACGGGAGCACAGCCACAGGGACCTGCCGGATGCGGCCAGGGCCAGGAGCGTGAAACCGGGCGGCAGCCGCAGGTGTGCGCGCGCGCGGACCGTCCCGTCCGCTGCGTCCAGGCACCACACAAACAGGTGCGCGCCCCAGGCGCACGCGAAATACGCCCGCCCATCGTCGTCCACGCACGCGTTCACGGAGTCCGGCTCCAGGTGCTCCGGGAAGAACGGCATCCGCGCCGCCGGGTCCGCGACCGCTTCGGTGGCCGTGCGCGCGTGGCCGCGGACGGCGCGGGTGACCTGCTCCGCCAGCGCGGCCGGCACCCGCGCATCGTTCTCCCGCCGGATCTCGCCCAGCGCGGCAAGCGCGTCGTACGCCCGCCCCTCGGCGAGCGCCTCGCGCACGAGCCCCAGGCGGCGCGCCGCGTTCCGCTCGGCCTCCAGGGCACCCGTCCGCGCGCTCAGTTCGTCCCGGAGGGCCGGCGTGACGTCGTGGGACGGCGCGGTGCGCAGCGCGTCCAGCGCGGCTTCATGGTCACCCCGCGCGGCCAGTGCGGCGGCGGCGTCCAGCGCGGCCTGCACCGCGCGGCCGTGGAGCGCGGCCACGGCGTCGTCCACGGATGCGGTCACCTGGCGGCCCGCCCGGAACGACCGGGCCACCTCCAGATGTGGTGCCAGCGCGGTCTGCGCTTCCTGCGCTCGGTCCTCCGCGAGCAGGCGGCGCGCCTCGGCCAGGGCCCGCAGCGCGGGGACCGCTGCTGCACGCCGTGATCCCGCGCGCGGGAACTCGGCCAGCCACGCAATCTCGTCGGACCCGGCCTGCCGGCCCACCTCAGTCAGCAGCTCGTCATCGTCCAGCGCGGCGAGCGCGACCAGTCCGTCCGCGGGAGCGGCCGCGCGCCATGCGCGCACCAGCCGCGCCACGGTGTCCGCGCGCTCCTTCGCCTGCAGGGCCGCGGCCACGCGCGCACGCAGCGTCTCCAGCGCGGGATCCACCACGTGGTCGCGGGTGGCATCACGCAGCAGCGCGGCGGCGGCGACGGGATCGCGCTCCAACAGTTGTTCCACGGCGGGCGCCACCAGCAACGCACGCGCATGCGCGTCCGCCAGGCGCCGCCGGACCGTTCGCGCATCCACCTCAGCCAACACGCCGCGGGCCACGCGCGAATCCGGCCACCGCGCCAGTAACGACGTCGCGGCCGCGCGCGCCGCGTCCTCAGGGCCGTCATCCATCCGGCGCTGCAGGTCCGCTTCCAGCGGTTCCCGCTCGCGGCGGTCGTCGTCCGCCAGGCGTTTCTCCAGCGCCAACAGGTCCGCGTGCACGGCACCACGGCGCCGTGCCTCGGCGAGCTGCGCGCGCGCGTCCGCGTGGTTGCCCGCCGCCAGCGCGCGTTCCACCAGGCGCGCGTGCACCTCTCCCGCGCGCGGATGCTCCAGGTCACGCAACCCGCTACGTGCCCGTTCAGCGTCCCCGCTGCGCGCCGCGGCCAGTGCGAGCAGCAGGCGGACGTCCGCGTCCGCCGCCGCCACTGCCGCGACGGGGAGCGCCAGCGCATCCGCGTCCGCGGCCAACGTGTCCACGAGCAATTCCAGCAGCGCCCGCAGCCGCGCCGGCGAAGGCGCGGCCGCCCAGGCGCGGCGCAGGCAGTCGCGGGCGGTGTCGTAGTCGTACGCGGCCAGCGCGTTCTCAGCCGCGCGGGTGAGCGAGGCCGGGTCCTCCGCGGGTACCGCATCCGCCGCCGGTGCGGTCTCCACGACGGCGCGCGGCGGGGCGGCCACCGGCACCGCCGCGGGTCCCGCATCCAGATGGAAGCGCGCCCATGAGCGCGATTCGTCATCCAGTGCGTCCAGCACCGCGTGGCACAACCCGCGCCCGGTGGGAACATGCCGCAGCAGCACGGCGCCCTCATCAAGCACGGGTTCCAGCACGTCCCGGTGATCCCGGATGAGCACGCCAATGAGACGCGACTTGAGCTCGTAGCGGCGCCGCGCCTCGGGCTCGGGCAGGCCGCGCTCCGTCGGGTTGACCGCGCGGATGACCGCGGCCAACTCCTCAATCGGCGGTCGCACCCGCCCGCGCAGGATGGCGTCGACCGTCCGGTCCGCCTTCGGGTCTTTGCGCGGCATCGCGGGCCTCGGTGGTCAGGACGGGGGCGGCACGTCGTCCAGCCGGTAGATGACAAACGACGGCGTCCGGTACAGCTCCGGCAGGTTCCACGGCGGGTGCCGCGTGCGGCGGATGGCCACGTGCGCGCCGAACTCGCGGCCCAGGCGGCGCGCGTCGTCGTCGGTGAGGCGTTCGTCCAGCGGGTCCAGCCGCGAGAAGTGCGTGAAGCCCACAATGGGCGCCGGCTCCCACCCGTACAGGCGCAGCTTGCGCTGGAACGTCTCCACGTACGCCGGGTGGTGGAACGCGGCGTCCCCCTCCTGGAAGTCCACCGCCGGAATCTGGTTGGAGAACACCCGCAGCCCCATCTGCGTCAGCGGCACCATCACCACGTCGCCGCGCGGCAGCGTGCGCGCACACCATTCCTGCACGTCGCGCCATTCGGACATGGCGCCCTTGCGCGGCCCGTAGGTCATCACCACGCCGCGCGCACCCAGGTGCAGCGCCGCCAGCAGACATGCCGCCTGGAACAGCATCCGCCGCGTGAAGCCGCGGTGCGGGCCCTCCGCCCGCCGGATCCACGCCGACAGCACCGCCACCGCCGCAAACAGACCGAACAGACCCTCAATGAAGTAGAAGCCCCGCGGTGCCGCCTCTGCGCTGGCCACCGGCAGTTCGCGCACGCCTGACAGAGTCAGCGCTCCGGGGATGGCCACCGCCAACGCCGTCATCAATGCCACCATCCGCCCGCCCGGCTGGCCGCCGCGGTAACGCAGCACCATCCACAGCGCCGGGGCCAGCGTCAGCCAGTACGCGGGGCGGTACAGCGCCGCCACGCCCAGGCCCATCAGCATCATCACGCCGGTGGCCGCCGCCATGCGCGCATCCGGGAGGTCCGGCCGGTCCACCGCACGCACCAACTGCACGCATGCGCGCGCCAGGAACGGCGCCCCGGCCAGCGCCATGATCCAACTGAGGCGCATGAGGTGCAGACGCAGGATGAACGGGTGCGGGTGAATCTCCACCAGCACGCCGCCCACCATGGCCACCAGGATGGACAGCCACACCATCCGCGCCAGCGTGCCCGCGTCGGCCACCGGCTGCGTCGGCTGCGCCAGCGCCCACAACGGCCACGCCGTGGCGACGGGGAACAGCAACATCAGCCAGTCCAGCATGCCCCAGGTGGACGGCCAGAAATGGGACGGGAACCAATCCTTGATGGCCTGCGCGTAGCCTGCCGGCGGCGTGCCGCCCAGCGCGCCCACTTCGCGCATCCACCACAGCGTGGGCAGGCTCAACAGCACGGCCACCACGCCGCCCAGGATCACCTGCCCGCGCAGCGCGCGGTCCCGCAGCAATGGCAGCTGCACCAAACCCAACACCAGCATCAGGTGCACCGCGTGCATGCCGTGGAAGTTGAACAGCACGCCCAGCACCACCCACGCCGCCACAATGCGCCGCCGCGCCACCAGCAGCAGCGCCCACAGCGCCATCACCTGCGCCAGCGCGCCATGCGTGAGGTAGATCTCGCTGACAATGTCCCAGCCGAACGTGGTGGACTGCACCGCCAGCACCGCGGCCGTCCAAAGCGCCGCCACCCCGTCGTCAAACAGCACCATCCCCAACCGCCACCCCAGCCAGCAGGTGGCAAACCGGAACGCGAGAAACAGCGCGAACATCAGCACCGGCAGCGGCACGTAGCGCGCCGCGTAACCCACCGCGGGGAAGAACGCCGTCGTGTACGTGTTCACCAGGTCGGAGATGAACGGGTCGCGGTCAAAGGCGTCATCCCCCGCCCAGTGGCGGATGAGCGGGATTTGCAGCCCGTGGTTGATGAACCCCACCAGGTAGCCCTGCGTGAGGATGGAGCCGGCCGTGATGAGCAGCAGCCACAGGAGGGGGCGCTGCGGCGCGCGGCTCCACAGCGGGATGCGCAACTCGGGCAGCGGTGCCGGTGCGGGCGCGGACATGGCGCTCAGCCCCGCCCCATCAACGGGTGGTGCGAAATGGCCACGCGGTTCCCCTCCGGGTCGCGCGCGTACGAGGTGTGGTCCGTGCGGCCCTCCACCGGCGCCCCCGCCGCCTCCAAGGCCGCCTCCAGGCGCGCGCGCTCCGCCTGGTCCACGCGCACCGCAATGAGAAACGGCCCCGCGCCCACGCCCCACACCCGGTGCGGCGCTTCGTCCGTGTGCTCCACCATCAGCGCCGCTCCCGCCCCCAGGTCCAGCCACACGCTGCGCAGGCTCCCGTCGTCGCGGAAGTGCCGCTGCTGTTCAGTGAACCCCAGCACGTCCCGGTAGAACGCCACCACGCGCTCCACGTCCCGCGCGCCCAGCGCCACGTGGTGCAACACCCGCCCGCTCATGCCACCGCCCAGCCCTTGCGGCGCAGCAGCCCGCCCAGCCGGCGGATCCCCTCCACCACCACCGCGTCGTCCTGCGCAAAGCTGATGCGGAAGAACCCGTGCGCTGACGGACCAAATGCCTCCCCCGGCACCATCACCACGTCCTCCTCGTCCAGCAGCGTCTCGGACAGCTCTTTGGTTGTCACCGGCAGCTTGCGCAGGTCCAGCATCACGTAGAACGCGCCCTCCGGCCGCGGCGGGGTAAGCCCCAGGTGCTCCTTCACCGCCGCCAGCGTCACGTCCAGCCGCCGCCGGTAGATGTCCCGGTGGCGGAACAGCGCCCGCCGCTCAAACGCCGCCAGCGCAATGTACTGAGACATGGACGCCGCACACGTGGCGCACAGCTGGTGCAGCTTGAGGGCCGGCGAGTACGCGTACTCAGGCAGGATGGTCCAGCCCACGCGCAGGCCCGTCATGGCGCAGTTCTTGGACATGCTCCCCACCGTGATGGCGCGCCGCGTCCACCGCGCCGGGGAAGGCGCTGGCGTGTCGCCGTGGTGCAACTCGCGGTAGACCTCGTCCACCAGCAGCGTCACGCCGTTGTCCTCCGCAATGGCCGCCAGTTCCCGCGCCACCGGCTCAGACAGGGCCCGCCCCGTGGGGTTGCCCGGGGACACCACGCACAGCATCCGCGTGGCGGGTGTGAGCGCCGCGCGCACCGCGTCCGCTCGCAGCGCAAAACCGTCCGCGGGGTCCATGGGCACGCTCACCACCCGCGCGCCGAACAGCCGCGCAATGGGCCCGTAGATGTTGAACGCGGGGTCCAGCACCACCACTTCGTCACCGGGGTTGAGCAGCGCCGCCAGGCTGATGAACACCGCCTCCTGGCTGCCCTGCGTCACCAGGATGCGCTCCGGCGCGGCCTCCACGTCGGAGCGGAACGCCGCAATGTGCTCGCGCAGCTCCGCCAGCCCCGCGTTGCGCGTGTAGCCCTGCGGCCCGCTACGGAAGCGCTTGAACCCGTCATCCACCAGGTCCGCGTCCGGGTGGATGGACGGTTCCCCCAGGCCCAGGTTGAGGGACGTGGGACGTTTGCGGTCATTCAGGGCCCGTATGAATGACGGGGGTATCTGCGCGAGGACCTGGTTGACGGGCTCCATGCCGCTCCCTGTAGTGGCGACGGGGCCCGCGGGGAAGCGCCGGCCGTCCCCGCTGTGGCATCATGGCCCCATGCGACCCATCCTCCCCCCCGCCCTCCTGCTGCTGGCCGCCGGCGCCGCCCACGCCCAGGACCTCCGTATCCAGTGCCCATCCGGTACCCGCGCCGTGCTGGAGAGCGAAACCACCGTCCTGTGCAAGCCCAAGACCGCCCCGGCCCCGGCGGAACCCGCGCCAGCCCCGGCGGAGCACGTGGTGGTGCAGGAGGGCCCGGTCCGCACCACCGTGGTGGGCAGCGGCTCCATGGAGCTGACGGGGCTGCATTCGGTCCCGGAGGTCTGCGGCCTGGGCACGCTGGAGGATGACGTGGTGGAGGCCGCCAAGGAGGCCGTGTACCTGGCGGTGAACCACTGCCTGGAGGAGACCGAGGCCGTGGCGCCCGTGCGCCCGCCGCGGTGGGTGGGCTTCAAAGTGGAGGCGGTGAGCGAGAAGAGCCACACCGTCACCGTCCCCCCCGAGGCGTGGGCGCTGCCGGTGCAGACCTGTTTGCTCAAACGGCCGCCGCGGTTGCCCAAGCTGGTGCGGGGGCGGAGCTTTGTGGCGTACTACCGGATTGTGGCAACGCCGCAGGATAAGCCGCCGCCGCCCCCGTGCGTGGCACAGCGGCCGTAGGCACACTACAGCGCTTCACGCCGTCGAGAGTACTGTGCATTCGGTTCGGAATCCAAGATGTGTCAGACTGGTGGAGGCCCCGGTATTGGGTCGCGTTGGGACAACATCGATCCAACGGATGTAGACCATATTTGGTGTATGGGGTGGTGCTTCCTGCGATTGGGTGGAGTGGGGGCAGCGGTTTGTCTGTATCCAGTTGAAAGGGGGCACGCGATGGTGAGGTGCACTTTGACCGCCGCGGTCTTGGCTGTGCTGTCTGGCTGCCGCTGCGATTGCGACCCGGCGGGGCCATTTGGAAACGACATGGCGGTTCCGCCTGAGCACGCATTCCTTGCCGAGTTCGCAGACAGCGCGAACTTCGGCGGTCTCTTCTCTGTCAGCAAGGCAGTCGCCTGCGCCGAGCAGCCGACTTCAGACCCCTCGTGTGTCTGGATCGGCGAACGGGTCAACATTGAGCCCGTCGAGGTCTATTTCGGGGTCCCATCCACCTCGACGTACCATCCGGCTGGCGATTTCTATCGGGCGCTGCGCATGTACACCGGTTCCGAGGACGTGCGGGTTTATTTTGTGTTGACGGCTAGCCCCATCTCGCTAGACGCATCCGTTCCCGGCACGGTCTGTGGTGTCAGCACCGATGGGATTATCAGCAGGCAGAATGACGCACCTCCCTGGGTGCTGTCCCCAAACGGACAAATGGCGGTGGACTCCAGCTGCATCACCAGCCAAGCGCGCAATATTGGCGATGGGGGAGTGAACGAAGAGGGCCGCACACTTCGAGAACTGGTGGAAGGCAATCCGTGGTGCACGTTGCCTGTGTCGGTGGTGGAGGGGGATTTGTCCGCTTCTGCAGCGAGAGTCCCAACGAGGGGCGGCTTGGATCCGAGTGGCGGTTTCTGTCGCTGAACCAGCCCCCATCCCGCGCCTTTCCTGAACAGGCTGTCACCCGCTCCCGCCGGCGGCAAAGGCGGACCACTACCCACATCTGACGGCACAGAGGCAGACGGCGGGCGGTCGGCGCGCAACCGTAGGCCGGTCGAACAGCGACTCCGGCCCATCGAACACCGATCACCTGCCCTCCGGCCCCCCACCGCCGGCACCCCGGAGCGCGCGCGAGGCCGCTCGGAACCCCACTGCCGGGTGCCCGGAGCCGCTCTGCAGCCCACCCGGACGCCCAATGCAGGGTGCCCGGAAGTGGTCTGCAGGACCCTCCGGCGCCCCGTTGCAGACCCTCCGGAAGCGCTCTGCAGACCCCCCGGAAGGCCGCTGCGGAGCCGTCGGACCTACATTTCAGAGGGGTCGATGGGCGATTTCGGGTGGAAAACCGCCCGCCGATTGGCCTGCAAACCCATCCCGACCCCCATCCGCCGGATGACGGAGCAATTCCGGGTTGTGCGCGGGTGAGCCTGGCTGGCAGCTTCCCCCGCCCAAATCAGGAAGCACCACAGACCACGGGAGGGTCGCCACCATGCAGCTCGCAGAGATCAGTCAGTTGGACCTGTACTTCCTTGCTCAACTCGTCGGCAGCGCCCTGAAGGACCACCACGGCGTCATCCACCGCTTCATCAAGGAGGAACACGGCGAGCACTGGTTGGATGCCTACAACGCCGGCACCCGTGACTTCCGGGCGTCCGTGGATTCGGCCATCAAAGAGGAGACGGAGGCAAATGCTGCGGTGGGGGAGCAGGCGGCGCTTCGCGGCAAGTTCACGTCATGGCGGCGCCTTTTGGAGAACTGTGCCAGGCGGGCGGGCGTGCAGACCGAGGTGGACCGGCTGCTGAAGGCAGCGGGCTACGGTGACGGGACCCCCCGCAGCACCAAGGAGTTCAAGGATTTCCTGGTGATCGTGGGTCCCAAGTTGAAGGTGCATGAAGCCCGCTTCCGCAAGCTGGGCGCGTCTCCCAAGGCGCTGGCGTTCCCGGGGACGATGAGCGTGGCGCTGGACACGGCCGGTGCCAAGGTTGTCAAGGAGGTGGCAGAAGCCCGGACTGCGCGGGAAGCAGTGCGCACCCAATACGACGCGATGATCACCCAACTGCGCCTGGTGGACCACGCCGCGCAGAGTGCCAGCGCCGATGCGGCGCTTGAGGAGGACAAGGAGGCATTGGCCAGGGCCAACGCGTTGCTGAACCTGCTGGACGCCGCCGAGGGTCAGGCCAAGGTGGAGGCGCGCAAGAAGGCGACTGAGGAGGAGATCCCGGAGAGCATCACTCTCCCGGTCAACCCGGATGCCGCCACGCCCGAACCGGCGTGACCGGGCAGACCGCGCGGAAGCGCACCGGATAGGGGAGGCCGCGTTTCCAACGCTTCAGCGCGCCCCCTCCCATTTGGCTGCATTCCCCCGGCGGTCACGGCATGGCAACGAACCGCGCCCCGGCCGTGGCCGAGTTCCCGACGTCATCCATGATCTCCACCTGCCATTGGTAGCCCGTTCCGGACGTGAGCGCCGGCGGTGAGGCGCGGCCGTCATAGTTGTACGTCACCGACAGCGTGCCCGCGGCGAGGTCCCACGCGTCCCAGAACCGCGGGTATCCGGCGTCCGGCGACAAATGGACGTAATACGTATGCACCGTGGGCACCGGGTTGGGCGCCAGCCAGGTGAAGGTGGGCACCAGCGTGCCGGCCGCGTTGCCCAGCGGGGAAACGGGCCGGGGCAGAACCAGCGTCTCTCCCACGGTCCCCGTGACCCGCTCCACCGTGCCGTCGTCATACAGCACGTTGAACTCCAACGTGGCGCCCGAGGCGGTCTGGCTTCCATCCCAGGAAGAGGCCATCCACGTGGGTGGCGCCCAGTCCTGCGGCCCGCGGGCCAGGGAGAGGTCCACCGGCAGCCCGCCCAATCCGCCCGCCTGCTGGCTGACCGCCACCGGCTGGCGGGCCTGCCCGGCCACCTCCAGCTGGAGACCAAACCCCTCATTGATGAACGCCGTGCCGGTGTACTCCGCGTTGTGGCGCGTCATCACGGCGGCGCGGGTGTCCGGGCCGGGCATGGTCAGCGCGGGCAGCGTGGCGTCACCGTTGATGGCAACGGTGCGTCCCTGCAGGCCGGTGGCGCCCACCAGGTCCCCGCGGTCCAGCACGCCGTCGTGGTTGGTGTCCAACAGCGCCACCACCGAGTACCGCCCCGGCTGCACGCCAGGCACGCTGAACGGCACGGTGCCGGAGGCGCCGGGGACGCGCGTGAAGTAGTCGCCATTGGGGCCGCCCTGCAGCAGGACATACAGCGTGCCGCCCGCGCCGCCGGGCAGCGTGACGGTGCCCTGGACGGTGTTGCCCACCGGTGCGGGGCCCACGCGGAAGCGCTGCGGCTGGCCGGTCGGGCCTTCGCGCCCCTGCACCAGGGGTGCGGCGGTGACCCAATATTCCCCGTCCGCCAACGGGGCCACCATGGCGGCGTGCGCGCGGCCGGCGGGCACGGTGCGGACCCAAATGGATTCACCCGGTCCCGCGGGCGTGTCGCGGCCCACGTAGAGGCGGAACGCGTCGGCCATTTCGCGCTGCATGCTGTCCAAAGGGGACTCAAACCGGACCATGGCAACGCCGGGCGCGGAGTTGGCCCACACCCAGCGCGGCGGGGGGAACGCCACCGGCCCCGGGTCCGTGATGGTGACGTCAGCACCGGTGACGGAGGAGGACAGGTTCACCTGCGCCGTTCCCGTGGGGCTGGAGGACACGGGGAACTGCGAGCCCAGCGTGTCCACCCACGCCACCACGGTGTAGTTGCCCGGGCCCCAGCGCCCGCGCAGGTGGTAGGGGCCCGGTTCGGCCAGGCTGGTGGTGGCCATCAAACCATCACCGGCGGCGCCCCACGTCAGGCCCACGTAGATGCGCCCGCTGGCCCCGCGCGTGTAGTTCACCGTGCCGGACACGCTCCGCACGGTCCCCACCACAGTGACGGTGGCTGTGGCCGCTCCGCCCGCGTGCGTGGCCACCACGTGGTAGCTGCCCGTGCCGGACGCCGGCGCGGTGTACACGCCCGCCGCGGACACCGTCCCGCCGGCAGCGCCCTCCGTCACCGTGAAGGTCACGGTCTTGTCCGTGGAGCCGGTGACCAGGGTGGTGAACGCCTGCGTGTCACCCAGCGGCACGGTTGCCAGCGCGGGGTGGATGGCAACGGTGATGGTGGAGGTGACGTGAACCACCGCGGTGCCGCTGGCGGAGCCGTCCGCGGCGCTGGTGGCGCGCACCGTGTAGTCCCCCGGCGTGGTGGGTGCCACGTAGTGCCCGTTGGCGTCCACCGTCCCGCCGCCGGTGCCATCCACGCTCCAGGTGACTGCGGTGTTGCCGCTGCCGGTGATGTCGGCGCGGAAGTCCGCCGGTTCGCCCGGGGCCAGGGTGGCGGCCGCCGGGGCAAGCCGCACGGACACCGGCGGCTGCAGCAGCACGCGCACCGTGGCCACGGCGCTCTTGTTGGTGTCCGCGCTGGACACCGCCCGCACGTGGTAGGTGCCCGGCGTGGGCGGTGCGGTGTACGTCCCGTCCAGCGCCACCACGCCGCCGCTGCTCTCCACCACCGACCAGGTCACCGCCGTGTTGCCGGACCCGGTGACGGTGGCGGCGAACTTCTGCAGCTGGCCGCCGCCCAGGACCACATTCAGCGGCGCCAGGACCACTTGCACCTGCGGAGCATCCGTGACGGTGACGGTGGCGCGCGCCACCTGGTTGGCATCCACGCGCGCGGCCGCCACCACGTGGAAGGTCCCGGTGACGTTGGGCGCCGTGTACAGCCCTTCCGGCGTGACGGTCCCGCCGCCGGTCTCCTCCACGCTCCAGTCCACCCCGCCGCCGCCGGTGACGGTGGCCAGGAACACCTGCTGGCCCAGCCGGTTCACGGTGGCGGTGGCGGGTTCCACGGTGACCTGCACCGGCAGGGAGAACGCCGCGCCCACGGCGGCGTAGTTGCCGTCCTGGTCGCTGGCCTCCAGGCGCCAGCGGTAGCGGCCGCCGGCCACCAGCGGTTCCATGGCGCGGCCGTCAAAGTCGTAGGTGAAGGTGGTCATGGACGGGTCCAGCGAGTCCACGCGCCACAGGTCCCCGTTGCCGCCATCACGGGACACGCTCATGGCGTAGTGCAGCGCGCCGGGAGCGCCCGCCGCGGGCGCCCACGCAAACTGCACCGGCGCCGCCACCGTCCCCTGCGGCGAGGTCAGCGTGGGCAGTTCCAGCACGCCTGACACGCGCGGGTGCAGCGTCACCACCGTGTTGTCAGCCAGCGTGGCGTCCACGTCATAAACGTCACCCACCACGGGGCGCCGCAGGCCGGCGTAGAGGTCCGTGACCACCGACAGCGCCCCAAACTCCGCATCCGCCACGCCCAGGTCCCGCGGTGGCGCCGCCTGCGGGCCGCCGGTGAGCACCGCCGCCACCACACGCTGGAGGTTGGACGCCGCGCCCAGGTGGACAAAGTAGCCCTCCGTCCCGTCGTCAGCCCAGTGATAGGTCTGCGCCAGGGGGAGCGCGTCCCCAGCCGGCAGCCGCAGGGTGGGCACGGTGGCGTCCGCGCCGGAGACCGTCACCACGGGCCGGCTGGGCACGGTCGTCGGGTCACCGGGGCCCATGGTGCCGTCCTGGTCCTGGTCCACAAACGCAAACACGTACCAGTTGCCGTCAAACGCGCCCGTGATGCTGAACGCCTGCGCGCCGGCGGGCTGCACCACGCGCTGGACGAACGCGCCCGCCGCCTCCATGAACATCACGACGTACAGCGGCCCGGTGGCGGTGATGCCCGTGAGGTCCACCACGCCCTGCACGCGGTGCCCGCCGGTGCGCGGCCCGGTGGTGACGGGCGGCGAGGCCGCGGACGGCGCGCCCTCCGTCCCGTGGTTGTACGCGCGCACGCGCACGTAATAGCTCCCGTCCGCCAGCTCCAGCACGGCAAACGGCGCGGTGGTGGGCAGGCGCCGGCTCGCCGCAATGGTGCCAAACGACGACGAGGTGGACGCTTCCACCAGCACCTCGTCCGCCAGCATGCGCCCGTTGTTGTCCCGCGCCACGGTCCACCCGGCAATGATGCAGCCCTCCGCCGGGATGACCATCTCCAGGCCCGCGGCCCCGGGCGCCACGCTGGGCGGGGCGTTCATCTGGACCACCAGCCCGTTGACGTCGTTCCCCTGCAGGTCGAACTGCACCTCGCCCATCGGGTCCACCGCTTCGTTGAACGCGCCGGTGTCCTGCACGTCCATCCACGCCGCCACGCGCATGAAACCGCCGCGTTCAACGCCGCGGATGGTGAACGCGCCGGGCGCGTCCAGCGCGGTGCCGCCCATGGGCCGGCGCCGGTCATTGTCAAACACCACCACAAAGACCCGGCCCGTGTCTGACCCGGTGAACTGCACGGTGCCGGACACGGAGGGCAGCACCACCTGGATGGTGGCCACGTCGCTCTTGGAGGGGTCCTGTTCGCTGGTGGCGCGCACGTGGAAGCTGCCGCCCAGGTACGGCGCGGTGTAGGCGCCCAGGGCGGTGATGGTCCCGCCGTCAGGTTCCACCACGCTCCACGTCACGGCGGTGTTGGACGCGTTGGTGACGGTGGCCATGAACGTCTGGTTCTCCCCGCGGCGCAGCTCCACCTGCCGCGGGTTCACCGTCACGGAGACCTGCGGGGTGGAGGTCACGGTGATTGTGGCCTCGCCAGACGCGGTGGGCGCAACGCGGCTGGTGGCGCGCACGTGGTAGGTCCCCGTGGTGCTCGGGGCGGTGTACAGGCCCGCGGCATCCACCGTGCCGCCGCCGGTCTCCACCACGCTCCAGTCCACCGCGGCGTCACCGGTCCCGGTGACCACCGCCAGGAACGCCTGCTGCTGGTCCGGGTTCAGCGCCGCGGTGGCGGGCTCCACGGCCACCGTGACGTTGAGGACCGTGCCGCTGCTGCCTGCCCCCGACGCGCTCACCGCACCCGACGAGGCGGCCCCGCCCGACGACGACGCCGCGCCTGAGGAGGCGACGCTGCCCGAGGACGCGACGCTGCCCGACGAGACGATGCTGCCCGAGGACCCGACGCTGCCCGACGACACGACGCTGCCCGACGACACGACGCTGCCCGACGACACGACGCTGCCCGACGACGCGGTCAATCCCGAGGTGGCCGCCGCGGAGGAGGCGCCGCTGGAGGCGGCCAGGGAGCTGGCCGTGCCGGACCCGCCGCTGGAGGAGCCGCCACCCGAGCTTCCCCCGGACACCGACCCGCTGGAGGACGACGACGAGGATGCCCCGGAAGAGCCGGAGGATGAGCTGGAGCTGCCGTTGTCGTCGTCATCCGACGGATTGGGGCAGCCCACCAGGGCCAGCAGGGAGAGGGAGAGGACCAGCCGCGAAGTCACCGTGCGCATGGGGAACCCCTGTTCAGGAGACGAAAACGGAGCGGGAATCTGCCCCACGGCGCGGCCAAAGGCCATGCCTGCGGTCACGCCCGGGACTCACCCGGGGCTGGCGTAGGCGGTGACGGTCTTCCACTCGTCAGGGTGGAAGGCGGCCAGCCACCGCCAGGCGGGCACCACGGCGGCCGGCCCCAGCGGCTGGATGCGCGCAAACTTCCGCTCCGCCCGCTCCTGCTCCGTGGGGGTGATGCCCATCCCGGCCAGGATCTCCTCCACCACTTCAGGGCTGCCCTGGACCTCCAGGTGCGGGTGGTTCCACCCGCGCACCACGGACGCGTACCAGTGCCCGCGCGGGCCGGACGCCCAGGCGGACAGGTACGCGCTGCCTGTCTCCGGCGCGTCCGCCAGGATGTCCACCAGCCGTGCCACCGCCCCGCGGTCCTTCAGGTTGAACAACCGCGACAGAAGCTGGACGTCCAGACGCGCTACCAGGGGCGCCAGCGCGTCCGCGTCCACCCACCACGCCGGTCCGCCGGCGTTGCGCACGCCCGCCACCTCCCGCACCGCGGTGTCCACCCATGTCTCCTGCGCCGGGTCCTGGGGCAGGTCCTGGTCCCGCCCCAAGGCGGGGATGCGCAGCAGCACGCGCTCCCCGTCGGCGGAGAACGTGAAGTCCCAGCGGTCACGTCGATAGGTGCGGCATTCGCCCAGCGCCGGCTCCAGGGGCGGCACGGCGCGGGCGTCCCCGGACATCACGCGCTCATGGAGTCCAGGAATTCCTTGTTGCTCTTGGTCTGCTTCATGCGGCTGAGCAGGAACTCCATGGAGTCAA
>JACRCW010000013.1 GCA_016218805.1 Deltaproteobacteria bacterium
CCCGCGCGTCACCCGTCAAGGTTCGATCTAGACGAACACTGGTCTCCTCATCGGCTGGCCGGGGCAGCTCGGATTCCCACCCCACGGGCGTACTTGAGACGCGGCCGCGCCCCCGCCCGGGTACAAACGTGGCCCGGCACGGCGGGCGCCGGAGCAACCTCCGCGCCACGCGCGCCATCGCAGATTGTCTCTCCATGCCAACCGGGTGCGGCCGGTTTTTCAGACACCACTGACCGGAAACCGGTCACCCGCCGCGCGCACCGTCTGACTCCGACACCACCGGGCGGCATCACGCCTGCAGCCCCGGGTGCGCGGGTCAGTCCTCTTCCTCAACCTCTTCCTCTTCCTCAACCTCGTACGCGCCCATGGACTCCAGCAGTCCCTGCAGCATGTCGGTGGTTTCGTTGGTCCAGGCCTGGATGCGGATGGAGGTGCCCTTGGCGCGCGCCATGGGCGTTTCCTCCCAGTCCGTGTCGGAGTCGCGATCCCAGGCCCATTCCTCGCCGTCCAGCCCAAAGTCCTCAAACACCGGCGGCATCTCGTCGCCGCTGGCCTCCATGACCCACGCAAACCAGCTGTTGAGGGCCTTGGCGGCGGCGCTCGCCACCTCTGCGCTGTCGAACACACCGACGATGGTGACGGACTTCATGCCTGGCACTCCCGCAAAAGGGCCCGGGTGCACGCCCTGCCCGACCGGTGGACGCTTACGCAGGCAGCAACCCCGTGCGCAAGGGCCCGCGGGGAGGGAGTTGGCTGGACGGGGCGCCCGGCGAGCGATAACGCACCGCCCGCGTGGTGAACATGTCCCGGGTGCCGTCGCCGCTGTGGTGGGTTGCCGTGCTGGCCGCGCTGCTGTTGGGGATGGCGGTGGCGGCAGAGTTGCTGCTGCCCGGCCCTGCGCCAGCGGCGGAACAGCCGGTTGCGCCCGCCCAGACCCGGGCGGCGCGTCCGGAGGCCACGCCGTCCGCCCCGGCATCACCCGACCCGTCCCCGCCGCGTCCGATCCCAGCCGCGGTCACGGTGGAGGGCCTGGTGGTGGATGGCGCTGACGGGCGGGGGATCACGGGGGCCCGGGTTACCGCGTCAGGCGAGTCCGCGTCCGCCCTCACGGACAGCGGCGGGCGGTTCACGCTGGGCCTGCGCGCCCGGACCGGGGTGCTGCGCGCCACGGCGCCCGGCTACGAATCCGCGGAAGCCGCCGTCCCCGCACCGGGTGCCGGGGCCGCGCGGATCACGCTGAAGCGGACCACGCTGCTGCGGGTGCTGGTCCAGCACGGGCCGGGCAGGCCGGCTGCCGGCGCGCGGGTGGACGTGACGCCACCCACGCCGCCGCGCACCGCCACCACGGACGCGCGGGGCCTGGTGGAGCTCACCGGCATCCCCGCGGACGGCTACCGCGTGAGTGCGCGCAGTGAGGACGGGCACGCAGCGGCCGCCGGCGAGGTGGCGGTCCCCGCGGGGCAGCACGCGGAGCTGGTCCTCACCCTGGGACCCGCGGCAAGCGTGGCCGGTGACGTGGTGGAGGCGGACGGCCGGCCGGCGGACGGTGCGCGCGTCTGGGTGGAATCCGCGGATGGATCGCCGCTGGGGAGCGGTGGCGCGGCGGGCAACGGCGTGTTCCTGCTGGAAGGGCTGGCGGTGGCGGACCAGGCACGGGTGTTTGCCGTGTTGGGGGGCCGGCAGGGACGCAGTGAGCTGCTGGCGCTGCGCGCGGGGCGCACCACGCCCGGCATCCACGTGGTGCTGGCCAAGGGCGGGCTGTCCATCGCGGGGATGGTGATGGATGACGACGGTGTCCCCACCGGCGGCGCGCAGGTGGAGCTGGCGCCCGCCTGGCACGGCGGCGAACAGTCCTGGGCCAGCACCACCAGCGACGGCGACGGGCGGTTTGAATTCGGCGACCTCTCCGAGGGCCGTTACGACCTGACTGCGAAGTTTGGCCAGCAGGAAGCGGTGTTGGATGACGTCAAGGCGGGGCAGCGCTCCGTGATCCTGCAGCTGGCCTCCCAGGCCATGGTGGAGGGCCGCGTGGTGGACGAAAACGGCCGCCCGGTGCCCGCGTTCCGCGTGCGCGTGGATTTCCTGCGTGACACCACGCCCGCGGGTGAAGCCGGCCGGATCCGCCGCGGCGCGCGCCGCGCTGCGGACGTGAATGATCCCACCGGGCGCTTCCGGCTGGGCCCCGTCTCACGCGGTATCTACCGGCTGGAAGCGGTGGATCCCGCGGGGCGGCTGGGCCAGGTGGAGACGCAGGTGTTCGGCCGCCGCAGCGTGGATGTGGGTGACGTTAAGCTGCTGGGATCCGGCACCGTGATGGGCAAGGTGGTGGACCGCCGGGACGGGCGCCCCGTGCCGGGTGCTGCCGTCCGCGCTGACCGCGCCGGCGAACCGGCCACCACCGGGGCTGACGGCCGCTTCTCCGTCCGCATTCCGCCCGGGCCTGCCGTGCTGTGGGTGGAGCACCCGGCGTACTTCGCCAAGCGCGTGATCGCCGGGATTGTGGAGGTCAACGGCGTGCTGGACGCCGGCGAACTCCCCCTCATCGGCGGCACGCTGCGCGAGATCGAGGGCCGCCAGGGATTCGGCGGCGTGGGTGCCACCCTGAAGGATGAGAAGGGCAACGTCGTCGTGGAGGGGCTCATTGGTGACGGCCCGGCGGCGCGCAACGGGCTGCAGAAGGGGGACGTGATCCTCGCCGTAGACGGCCAGACCATGCACGGCAAGGGTGTGCAGGAGGCCATTGCCAACATCCGCGGTGAAACCGGGTCCACCGTGGACCTCCGCATCCGGCGCGGTGGCCAGGAGTTGACCGTCACCATCCGGCGTGAACCCATCAACATTGAGGGACGTTGAGACCGCCATGCCCGACACCACCGCTGCCACCCGCCCCGAATCCCGCCGCGACCTCTTCCTGTGGGGTGCGGTGGCGCTGTCGCTCGCCGTGGCGCTGACGCCGTGGGGACGGCTGGCGCTCTACCCCTTCACCCTGTTCACCACCTGGGTCCATGAATGCGGCCACGCGCTGATGGCCACGTTGCTGGGCGGTGACGTTGCCAGTGTGACCATAGAGCCGGACACCTCCGGGCTGACGCGCTCCATGACGCCGGACACGCTGGTGGTCCGCGGCCTGGTCTCCACCAGCGGCTACCTGGGTGCCAGCGTGTTCGGCTGCGTGCTGCTCGTAGCCACGCGGCTGGAGCGGCTGGCGCGGCTCATCATCTGGACACTGGGCGTGCTCATGCTGCTGTCATTGGTGTTCTGGGTGCGCAACCTGTTTGGCGCGGGCGTGGTGCTCACCTGGGGCGCTGCGCTCATCTGGCTGGGGCGCCGGGGCCACGGGGCGGTGGCGCAGTGGGTGCTGTCCCTGCTGGCCGTCCAGGTGGCGCTCAACGCGCTGTATGACATCCGCATCCTGTTCTCCGTGTCTGACGGCCATTCGGATGCGCTGTCCATGGAGAAGCTGTTCCTGCTGCCCTACTGGTTCTGGGCCGGCGGCTGGATGCTGGCCAGCGCGGTCATGGTGGCCGCCACCCTCTGGCTCACGCGCACGCGCCCACCCCGCTGATGCGCGGCTACCTGAACCTGCCCCGCCAGGTCTGGCTGCTGGCCGTGGGGCAGGTGATCAACCGCGCGGGCGCGCTGCTCATCCCGTTTCTCGCCGTGTACCTGCGTGATCACCTCCGGTTGTCCACGGAGGCGGCCACGTTGGCGGTGGGCGCGTGGGGGCTGGGGTCCATCTTCGGGTCACTGGCCGGCGGCCAGCTGGCGGACGCGTGGAGCCGGCGCGGCACCATGCTGGTCAGCCTGTTTGGCTCCGCGGGGATCATGCTGGGGTACGCCTATTTGACCAGCGCGCCCGCCGTCATTGCCGGCACGTTCCTGCTGGCGCTGGTGGCGGACCTGTTCCGCCCGGCGTCATCCGCCATGATCGCGGACCTGGTGGATGAGCACCAGCGCGGCCCCGCGTACGCCCTGATGTACACCGCGGTGAACCTGGGGTTCACCATGGCGCCCGTCATTGGCGGCTATCTGCTGGCCACCCACGTGCACCTGGTGTTCTGGGGTGACGCGGGCACCACGTGCCTGTTTGGCCTCATGGTCCTGGTGGCCGTGCCGGACACGCTGCCCCACCACACCGTGCGCGAGCCCGCCGCCCCGCTGCGTGATGCGCTGGTGGACATGTTCCACAACCGCCGCTTTGTCCTGTTCTGCACGGGCGCGCTGCTGACCGGGTTTGTCTTCATGCAGCACATTGCCACCCTGCCGCTGCACATGACGGCCTCCGGGATGGCGCCGCAGGTGTACGGCCGCACCATTGCGCTCAACGGCGCCATCGTCGTGCTGCTGCAGCTCCCCGTGGCCCAGTTTGCCGCGCGCCTGCCGCGCGGGGCCACGGTTGCCGCGGCCTCCATCATTGTCGGCGCCGGCTTTGGGCTGACGGCGTTTGCGTGGGATGCGTGGACGTTTGCGGCCACCATTGCGGTGTGGAGCCTGGGCGAAGTCCTGCAGATGCCGTTCATGCAGGCCATTGTCGCGGACCTGGCGCCCACGCAATTCCGCGGGCGCTACCTGGGCGTGTTCTCCCTGAGTTTCTCCGTGGCCAACACGGTGGCCACGCCGCTGGGCGGGGTGGTGTTGGCGCGCCTGGGCGGGAACTTTGTCTGGGGGGCCTGCGCGGTGACGGGGCTGCTGTCCGCGCTGTTCTTCCACGCCGCCACCCGGAAAGCCGCTGCGGGGACCGCCGCCCGTTCCGGCGCGCACTCAGGGATCTGAGCAGCGGTGCGTGAGGACCTGGTCCTGCCCGTTCTCCATGGAATGCGTCTCCACCAGCGTCAGGGAACCGGCCTGCAGCGTTCCCTGCACGCTGGTGATGCGGGCCCCCACGGGAAGCGCCACCGCATCCCGGAGAACGTGCGGCGCGTCCAGCACCGTCAGCACCAACTCGGTGGCAGCGCGCGCGTGGAGAATGCGGACGCGCCCCGCCGCATCCACTCCCGCCACCAGCAGCCGGGAGTCGTCGGCGCTCACCAGTGCGGCGTCCAACTGCATCTCCGCCTGCGGGCCGGCGTTGGACGTCAGCATCATCGCGTGAAGCCTGGCGCGGTCGCCCGCCTGGCTGCGGTACACCAACCACGCGCGGCCCTGGCCGTCCACCAGCCCCGCCAGGTCCATCACGTCATCAGACGCACCGGCCCGCACGTCCACCGGCGCCCAGCCTGCGGCGCTCCAGCGGCCCGCGTAGACGGACGCGCCTACGCTGGCAGAAACCCACGTGCCGCCCACCGCGCCCGGTGCCACCGCAACCCGCGCGGGAGTTGTGGCGTGCCGCGCCGCCTCCGGCGGCAGTGCCAGGGATGTCACCTGCCAGGATCCGTCCGGGCGTTCCTCGGCCAGCCACAGTGCAATGGGGGCGCGCGTGATGAACACCACCCGCGCGGGCCCGGTGCCTTCACGGAAGTGCGCCACGTCAGCCACGTCCAGCCCGGCCGCCGCGCGCGCGGTCCCGCTCCAGGACGCGCCGTCCAGGGACCGAGCCACCTGCAGGCCGTCCACCGAATACAACGCAATCCACCCGCCCCCGTCCGCTGCGAGCGCGCCGCGCCGGCTGGCGGGTGCCGCCGGGTGCACCACGGTGGTCTGCCAGCCCTGTCCAGTCTCCACGGTGTGCTGGAGGCTGGCCGCGTTCGCCAGCAGGGCTCCCAACGCGCCGCCCGGGGACGTGGCCGCGGCCAGCACGCGCAGCGCGTCCCCCTGCTGGCGCAACTGGTCCACCCACGGCCGGCACACGGGGACGGAACTGGGGCCTCCGCCCCAACACGCCGCAGCCAACCCCCACCATCCCAACACCACCCCAATGCGCACGTTCATGCGCGCACCCTTCCAGACCGCCGTCGGGCTGACAACGTCGGGCGCGCGCGGACGGCTGGAGCTGAGACAGGACACTTTGCCGCATCCGCCCACTGCCCGAAGGCGTGCGTCTTGACCGGAAGTCCGTGATTGCCCAACTTCGCTGGCGCCGTGCACAACACCACACCAGCACCCGTGATTCCGCGGGCGGCGCGGTCCTTTCGCGCGGCGGCGACGCTGCTGCTGGTCCTGGCTCCCCAGCTGACGACGGCGCAGACGCTGTCTCCCGGCCGGCTCGGCCGCTCCCACGAAGAGCTGGAGGGCGTGGTCAACTGCACCAAATGCCATGAATTCGGCAAGAAGCTGGACGGTGACCGCTGCCTGGAATGCCATGATTCCCTGCGCAAGGAGATTGCCGCGCCGCGCGGCATGCACGCGCGCCTGGTGAAGGATGACCGCGCGTGCCTGGAGTGCCACCACGATCACCGCGGCGTGGACGCGTCACTGACGGAGTGGGGCGGCCCGCGCGAGAAGTGGGACCACGGCAAGGCGGGGTGGCCGCTGGACGGCAAGCACGCGGAGGCCCGCTGCAAGGACTGCCATGAGCCGCGGCGGGTGACCGAGAGCGCGCTGAAGAAGCGGTTCGCGGCCGGCAAGCCGGGGACGTACCTGGGCCTGGGCCGGCGGTGCGTGGACTGCCACTTTGACGAGCACCGCGGCCAGTTCAAGGTGGCGTGCGACAAGTGCCACGGCGCCAAGGCCTTCAAGCCGGCGCCCCGGTTTGACCACGCCGCGTCCTTCCGGCTCCGCGGCGCCCACGCCACCACGGCGTGCCGGGGCTGCCACCCGCGGGTGGAGGAGCCCGCCGGGCAGGCGTTCCCGGCGCCCAAGGACCCGCGCGGCTACGTGCGCTACCACGGCGCGCCCAAGCGCTGCGTGGACTGCCACAAGGACGTGCACAAGGGCGCCTACGGCAACGCGTGCAGCCGGTGTCACAATGAGACCGACTGGCACGCCACGCGGATTGCCTCGGCCGAGCCGCATTTCCACGACAAGACCAACTTCCCGCTGCTGGGAAAGCACCGCAATGTGGCGTGTGACCACTGCCACCCGGGCAAGCCTGGCGGCGGCCTGCAATTGACGGGTTTTCCATACCAGGAATGCATGAATTGCCACGTGGACGCACACCTGGGCCAGCTCAAACCCGGACCGGACCGCCTGGTGTACTGCGAGCGTTGCCACGACGAGGAGGGGTTTGCGCCCACCACCTTCCCGCGCGCCGAGCACGAGTACACCCGGCTGCCATTGGACGGCGCACACCGCGCGGTGGCGTGTGACAGCTGCCACGCGGAGGACCGCGCGCGCTTTGCCGGGGTGGAACTGCCGCGCCGCCCGGCCGGGCGGCCGGAACGCCGCACGGACGCGGTCAGCTTTGTGGCGCTGGTGTTCCCGGACAAGGACCCGGAGCGGTGCGATTCGTGCCACCAGGACCCGCACGCCGGACAGTTCACCCGCGGCGGCGAGCCGCGCCGCTGTGAAGCGTGCCACACCGCGGATGACTGGCGGCAGCTTCAGTTTGATCACGCGCGGGACACGGCCTTCCCGTTGCGGGGCGCGCACGCGCGCGGTGCCTGCACGTCCTGCCACGTGGCGCCCGGCGCGGCGCAGCCGGTGACCTGGCGGGGTGCGCCCGCCCGGTGCGCCTCCTGTCACGACGACGTCCACCGCGGGCAGTTCAACGCCGCCGGAGGGAACCCGGCGGACTGCGCCCGGTGTCACGACGAGAACGCCTTCAAACCGGCCACGTTTGTGCACGCCGGCGTGTTTGACCTCAAGGGGCGCCATGCATCCGCACGGTGCGCGGCCTGCCACCCCGCCCTCCCCGGCTCCGCCGCCGCCTGGTACCGCGGCGTCCCACGCCGCTGCGAGTCCTGCCATGCCGACTTCCACGCCGCCGGCGCCGCCGCGGTGCCCTCCGCGTCACGCGGGCCGTGCGCCGGCTGCCATGACGAGACCGACTGGCAGCGCGTGACCTTTGACCACGACAACACGCGCATGCCGCTGCGGGATGCCCACGCGGGCCAACCGTGCCGCGCGTGCCACCAGGATGCCTCCCGGCTGGCCATCGACACCGCATGCGGGTCCTGCCACGTGGACGTGCATGGCGGCCGGTTGGGGACCGAGTGCCTGCGCTGCCATGACCAGCGGACGTTCCGGTCAGGCGCGGGCGTGGAGGCGCACGCCGCCACGCGGTTCCCACTGTATGGCCGCCACGCCGTCACCCCGTGCGACCGTTGCCACGTGAACCGCGCGGACCGCACCTACGGCGGGGTGACGCCGGACTGCGCCCGCTGCCACGCGGATGACGCCGCCCGCACGGCGGGGCGCGGTGTGGATCACGCCCCGCTGGGCCCGGAACCGGACTGTCGCCGGTGCCACACCACGGTGACGTTCACCGGGGGCGTGTTGCCGGAGCATGACCGCTGCTTCAACATCTACACGGGCCCGCACCGCGGAATTGCGTGCAACCGCTGCCACACGTCACTGGCCGGTTTGGGCGTGGACAATTGCACGTCATTCACCGCCATGTGCACCCATTGCCATGCGTGCGAAAAGATGGACCGCATCCATGAACCCCGCCACGTCGTCGGCTACCAGTGTGCCGACCGGAAATGTTACGAGTGCCATGGCCTGCGTCGTCGTTGAACGGGCCGCACGCGCGCCCTGGTGGATGGTCCTGCTGCTTGCGCTCGCCGCGGCGGCGCCGGCACAGGCCGGACGGACGGTGAAGACGGAGGTGCGGTTTGTCCATCCGGAGGCGGTGTACCTGGGAGCCGGGCGCGAGGACGGGCTGCGGCCCGGCCAGATTGGTGAGGTGATCCGGCAGGGCCGCCGCGTGGCGCGCGTCCGCATTGAAGCCGTTGCCGCGCACCGCGCCATGGCCGCGCCTGAGGGGGATTTCCGCGCGCGCCGGGGTGACGTGGTGCGCATCACGGACGCCGCGCCACCGCCGGCGCCGCGCGCTGCTGCTCCGCCCGGGGCCGGGCCGGGGCGTGCGCCCGCGCCTGCCCGCGTGGCAGCCGCCGGCATCCCGTTCCCCCTGGTGCGTGACCGCGCGCGCCCGGGGCGGCCGTGGCGACGGCGCGCGCAGGCATTCCTGTCCACGGACGGCTGGGCGTACCTGGGCGGGAGCCAGCCGGCCGTGACCGGGCGCGCCCGCCTGCTGCTGCGCATGGACCTCCCGCTGGACAGCCGGGACCGCCTGCACGCCACGGTGCACGCGCACCTGGTGACGCAACCGCTGGTGCTGGAAGGCGGCGCGCTGCAGCCCGCCAGCGTGTTCTGGACGGAAGTCTACGAAGCCGCGCTGGCCTGGCGCCCCGGCGGGGGCGTGGAGCTGGGCGCCGGGCGCGCGCCCGCACCCGGGCTTCGCTACGGGCTGGTGGACGGGATCTTTGTGGGTTGGCGGTTCCATGACGCGCTGGCGCTGCGCGTGTCCGTGGGCGAGCGCGCCGACCTGGTGACGCTGCTGCCCGGGCTGGAGCGCCCGGTGCTGGCCGGTTCCGCCGACGGCGTGGTCCGCGGTGGTTGGGGCGCGCTGGGCTACCGGGCCGCGCTGTCCTGGCTGGGGCGGGACGTGGTGGCGGTGGAGGGAGCGGAGGCCTCCGGGCACTTCCTGCTGGAGCTGGCGCGCCTGCTGTGGGTGGACGGGGATGTGGCGGCGGTGGCGTGGGTGCCCCGCGGCGGCGCGCTGCCGGGGGTGACGTTGGAGCGGCTGGGCCTGGCGGCCACCGCGCGGCAGGGGCCGCTGTCCGTACGCGGCTATGGGCGCCGCCACGCAAGCGCCGGCCTGACGTCTGAGTTGTCACGCCCGCCCGCCGGGTACCTGCCCGGCCAGCCGTTCTTTGAAGTGGGCGCGTCCTCCAGCCTGGCGCTGGGAACGCGCTGGGCGGGCGCGGTGGAGCTGGATGCCGGCGGCGTCTGGGACCCGAGCCACGCGCGCGACCGCATCTACCTGGTGCCGCAGGTGCGCGGCCGGCTGCTCCCGTTGTGGAGCCTGAGCGCGCGCGCGGCCTACCGCGCCGAGTTGGGGTCCACGGGCGCGCAGCTGGCGTCCTTTGCGGTGGATGCGGAGCCGGTGGCCGGTGCGCGTGTGTCTTTGTGGCAGCAGGGGGGCGTGATCATTGTCCAGGACGGTCCCGCCCTGGAGGACGTGCTGGTGGACCGCGGCACGCGCCGCGTCCTGTGGACGTACGCCTGGGCCGCCACCGCGGACTACCGGATGCTGGGCGTGCTGGTGACCGGGGTGCGCACGCGCGGCCTCTACGGCACGGCGGGCAAGGGCATTGAGCTGGGTGCCTTTGTGGGGACGGACCGCCTGCCGTGACGCGGTGACCCGCGCGCCTCAACGGCCGCGCGGCCGGGCGGGCTTGCGGGCGGGCGGCGGGGCCTCCTCGGGCTCGTTCCCCACCACGTCGTCTTCGTCAAACTCCCGGGGCTCCGGGGCGCGGGCGGCGGCCTTGCGGGACCGCGGGGCCGGCGGCTGCTTCACCGCCGCATTGTGGCGCGCCACCACGTCCGCGGCCACGGCGTCATCCCACGCCCGGGACGCCGCGGCCGCGCGCAGCGTTTCCGGGTCCACGGCGTCCGGGCGGAACACCTGCCAGGCCCACGGCACGGCGGCCACCAGCAGCGTGAAGGTCCCCACCACCATGCCCGCCACGCCGCCAAACAGGATGAACAACGCCTCCGCAAACACGCGCCCCAGCACGGGCTGCTGCGCCGGCACCACCCGCGCCAGGGACAATCCCCACAGCGCACCACCCAGCACCGCCGCCACCCCGCCCCCCAACAGCATGCCCCCCGCCACCACCAGGACGCCCACGCGGCCCACGTTATCCCGCAGGATGGTCAGCGGCTGGGCGGGAGGGCGCGCCAGCGCGGGGAGCCGCGCCTGCAGGCCCACGTCACGCAGCCCGTCACCTACCGTGACTTCCGTGCCGTCCGCCCGCAGCACGCGGGTCTCACGCCGCGTGCCGCCGTCCTCCGTGGGCACCTGGACGGCGGCCTTCTTCCACGGGCGCGCGGTGTCCGCGTGCGCGTGCGGGACAGCAAGGAGCAGCGCAACCAGCGCGGCGGCGGGCCGGGAAAGGCAGAGGTTGTGGGTCATGTCGGCAGCGGATTTAGGGCGCCGCGCGCGCGCACGCGTCGGACGTCCGTCCGACCCGACACAGCGCGCCTGCGGCGGACTCAGCCATCATGACAGGTGGCGCAGCCCGGGCTGGCGTAGGAGTTGAACCCGCCGCGCGCAATGTGGCGCAGCTCCTCCGTGGACTTCTTGTGCTTGTGGCACTTGAGGCACGCGTACTGCTGCCAATCCACCGCCCACGGCTTGTCCGCCCGCATGGCCGTGTGCACCTGCGTGTTGCGCGCGCTGCCGGACCCGCTCTGCCCGTAGCACGCTGAGGACGCCAGGCAGGCGTCCAGGTCGCTGTGGCACTCGCGGCAGCTGGAGCCCTCATGGGAGGTGGAGAACGCGGAATGGCGGGACACGCTGGGCGTGGTGCCCTCCGCGTGGCACGCCTTGCAGTCCGCGTTGGCGTCCACGTAGTCCCGCACGCGCCCGTGGCTGGACGCCGGCCGGCCCACGACGCTGGTGGGGACCTGGGCGTGGCATTCGCGGCAGTTGTTCTGCGTGCGGTCCGTCCGGCTGGCGTGGCACGCCGTGCACTGCGTCTGGTTGGCGCCCACCATGGCCAGGTAGTTGGTGGACCCGTGCGCCGTGCCCGGCCCAATGGGGAACAGTGCGGCGTGGTCCATGGGCCCCACGCGTTCCGAATTGGGATGACACTGGTAGCAGGCCAGTGACGCGTTGGCGTACGCGGGAACGCCCGCGTGCAGCTGGTCCGGCGTGGGGTTGGTGTTCACCGTGGCGTTGTGACACTGCGCGCATTGCAGGCCGTTCACGTCATTGCGCGGCCCGGCGCCGTGGCACCCCGAACACGCCACCGATCCGTGCGCGCTCCCCGTGGCGATGGGGAACTGCGTGTGCGCGATGTTGGCGGAGGCCTCGCCATTGGGGTGGCAGTCCAGGCAGGCGCTGCTGTTCCACGCGTACGAATCCACGCCCGTGTGGATGGCGGCCAGCCGGGGCTCGCCGTGCACGTCACGCGGGCCGGCGCCGTTGCCGTCATCCGTCTGCTGGTGGCAGCCGGTGCAACCCAACGTGCCGCGCGTGAAGTCCCCGGACACCGTGTGGCAGTCCGCACATGCCAGGGCGCCCCCGTTGCTGGCCAGCGCGTGGGTCCGGCCCGCACCAATGGGGAACCACGTGTGGTCCAGGCTGGTCAGCGCGGACTCCGCCGTCCCGTCGGTATGGCACGAGATGCACACGCGTGGGCTCCACACGTAACCCGGCAGGTTGCCGTGCACGTCGGCCAGGCGCGGCTCGCCGTGGACTTCGCGCGGATCCGCCGCGCTGGTGGCCTGGTGGCACGCGGTGCACTGCAGTGAACCCACCCGGTCCATCCGGGAAGCGTGGCAATCCACGCACTGCAGCGCCTGGTGTTGCCCGTTCCCTGACGGCGGCAGCAGCGGCCAGATGGGCTCATGATCAAATGCGCCCGGCACCTGGGACGTCCGGTGGCAGCCAAAGCACGCGCTGGAATCAAACGAATAGCCGTGCCGGCTCATCTCCGGTCCGTGGTCCGCCGCGGACGTGGTGGAATCATGGCGGTGACAGGACACGCACGCCAATTGCCGCCGGTCCAGCTTGCTCACGTGGCACTCCGCGCAGCGCAGGCCGTCAACGCCCTGCGTGGTGGGGCTATCCAGCGCGTGCGTCTGTCCCCGCGCCACGGGGAAGAACGTGTGGTTCAACCGTTTCTGGCCGCCCAGGTGGCAGAACACGCACGCGGCGTTGTCCCAGGAATAGTCGGGAAACACGCCATGGGTCGGCTGCATCACGTCCCGCGCGTGCGCGTGGCAGCTGACGCAGGTGACATTCCGCTGGGACGCGGGGTCCTGGTGGCAGGTGGCGCACTCCACCGTGACCGGGGGAATCGCATCCGCGGGGTCGTCGTCCAGGGGGCGGCCCAGCGCGTGGACGGCTCCCGCGCCAATGGGAAGGAACCGGTCATGCTCCATGACGCCGGGCACCTGCGAGCGCTGGTGGCACGCAAAGCACGCATTGGATTCCCACACGTAGCCCGCCACGGCGCCGGCCTGGTGCGCCGCGGCCATGGCCGCCTCGCCGTGCGCGTCCTGGCCGCCCACCGGCGTGTGGCAGTTGATGCACGCCAGCGCGCGGTGGTCCTGCCGGTTCTCATGACAGTCCGCGCACGTGGTGCCCACCTCCCCGTGGCGCGTGCCCGGGCCAATGGGAAACGCCGGCTCGTGATCAAGCGCGCCGGGCACCTGGGACTGCGCGTGGCAGCCCAGGCACCCGGCCGTGTCCCACCGGTACCCCAGGTCCGCCATGTCCGTGCCGTGCACGGCCAGCATGGGCGCCACGTCGTGGTCCGGCTGCAGGTCGCCGTTGTCATCGCGGTGACAGCCGGTGCAGGTCACCTGGCTGCGCGAACTGCCGGTGTGACACTCCGCGCACCCCAGCGCGCCGTGCGCCGTCCCGGTGGTGATGGGGAAGTACCCGTGTGAGTTCCGCGAGATTTCGCCGGCTTCGCCGCCCGGGTGGCAGCGCAGGCATGCGGGGGATTCCCACGTGTAGTCCGCGTTGCCCGCGTGCACGGCGTCCATGCCCGCGCGCCCGTCCGGATCCACGCCGTCACGGCGGTGTTCGTGGCAGGACACGCAGCGGAATGCGGTGAATGATTCGCCGGTGCCGTGACAGGAAGCGCACGTCAGGGGGCCATCATGGGCGGTGCGCCCCAGCGCGTGCACGGCGTCGGACCCCACGGGGAACCAGCCGTGATCGGCAGGGCGCAGGCCCTCCAGGTCACTGGCTGCACGGGGCGTGCAAGCGGACAGGGCACAGAGAAGGACCGGCACGCAGCCGGCCACACGCGCGCGAATCATGCGTGGAAGCTCCACCAGGGTCAGTTTGGTGTGCGCACGCTAGCGGCCTGGGGAACGCCGGGATTCGGTCAACGGGCGGATGCCGCGCAACCGCGTTGTCAGCCGCGCGCCCAGCCTTTCCACGCTGCCAGCAGGTTGAGCGCCTGCAGCGGGGTCACGTTGTTCACGTCCACGGACTGCAACTCCGTCAGGATGCGCTGCAGCCGGGGATCCACCGCGGCGGCCTCCGCCGGCGCGCTCCCGTCATCAAACAGGCCAAGCTGCGGGGTGGTGCGCGCCTTTCTGAGCCGCGGGGACCGGGGCGCTTGCTCTTCCGCCGCCGCCCCGGTCTCCAGCCCCTGCAGCACGTCCCGCGCGCGGCGCAACACGCTCTCCGGGAGCCCCGCCAGCCGCGCCACCTGGATGCCGTAGGACCGCTCCGCCGGCCCTTCCAGGATCTTGCGGAGGAAGATGACGCGGTCCTCCCACTCCTTGGCTGCGGCGTGCACACTGCGGACGCGCGGCAGCTGCCGGCTCAGCTCGGTGAGCTCATGGTAGTGCGTGGCGAACAGCGCCCGCGCCTTCACCTGGTCATGCAGGTGCTCCACGATGGCCCACGCGAGCGCGAGCCCGTCGTACGTGCTGGTGCCGCGGCCGATCTCATCCAGCAGCACCAGGGACTGCGGCGTGGCGTCCCGCAGGATGCGCGATGTCTCCAGCATCTCCACCATGAACGTGGATTGCCCGGAGAGAATGTCGTCGGACGCGCCCATGCGCGTGAAGATGCGGTCGGTCAGGGCCAGCTCCGCGCGGTCCGCGGGCACAAAGGACCCTGCCTGCGCCAGCACCTGCAGCAGCGCCACCATGCGCATGGCGGTGCTCTTGCCCGCCATGTTGGGGCCGGTGACCAGCAGGACCTGCCGCGCGTCGGCAGACAGGTGCATGTCGTTGGGGACAAACGGCTCACCCAGCTCGCGCTCGCGGGTCTCCAGCACCGGGTGGCGGCCTCCCTCAATCACCAGCGGCAGCCCGGGTGACGATGACGGGTCCACCATCCGCGGGCGGACGTAGCGGCGCTGCTCGGCCACCTCCGCAAAGCCCATCAGCGCGTCCAGCCGCGCCACCTGGTCCGCCAACGCCAGCACCTGCGCCGCGCGCCCTGCCACCCGGGACCGCAGCGCCACAAACAGCTCCTCCTCCAGCGCCAGCCGCTGTTCCTCGGCGTGCGCCAGCTTCTCCTCCAGCTCTTTGAGTTCCGTGGTGAAGTACCGCTCGCCGTTGGCCACCGTCTGCTTGCGGATGTAGTGCGGCGGCACCTTGGCCAGGTGCGTCCGCGTCACCTCCAGGAAATACCCAAACACCCGGCTGTACCCGACCTTGAGGCTGGGAATACCGGTCTTCTGCCGCTCTTCGGCTTCCAGCGCGGCCACGCGGTCGCGCGCGTTTTCGTGCAGGGAACGCAACTCATCCAGCCCGGCGTGGTACCCGGGCCGGATCACCCCGCCGTCGCGTGCCAGCGGCGGCGGGCGGTCCACCAGCGCGCCCGCCAGTTCATCCGCCAGTTCCTCCAGCGCGGACAGCCCCGCGCCGTGCGCGGCCACCGCGTCGTCGCGCGCCAGCGTCTCCTCCACCGCGGGCAGGGCCAGCAGGCTGTCCCGCACCGCGCCCAGGTCTTTGGGGGACGCCACGCCCGCCGCCGCGCGCGCCACCAGGCGCTCCAGGTCCGCCACGCGCGCCAGCTCCTCGCGCGCCTGCGCCCGCAATGACGGGCGCTGCAGGAACGCCTCCACCGCCCCGTGCCGCTCCTCCACCACCGCCAGCTGCCGTGACGGCGCCAGCAGCCAGGACGCCACGCGCCGGCTGCCCATCACGGTGACGGACGCATCCACCACGCTCAGCAGGCTCCCCGGGCGTTTGAGATCGCGCTGGGTGCGTACAAGCTCCAAATGCCCCACGGTGAGTTCGTCCAGCAGCAGCTGTTCCTCCAGCGCGTAGTGCGCCATGGCCCGCACGTGCGCCGTGGACGTCGGGGCCAGTTCGCGGACGTAGGACCACAGCCCGTGCGCCGCCGCGCGCGCAGCGCCGTCACCCGCCGCCGCGTCACCCAGTGCTTCGGGGAGATCCGTGCGCCACTCGTCGGGGTGCGTGCGCTCTTCCACGCGGCGCCCGCTGCGCGGCGCACCCAGCACGTCCGTGCGGGTGCCGGGCGGGAGGACCACCTCACGCGGATCACGGCGGGACAGCTCCGCCAGCGCGTTGGCGCGGTCCGCCGCGGAGGTTGCCAGGAAGCTGCCGGAGGTCAGGTCCAGGAATGCCAGGCCCCAGCGCTCCCGCCCCGCCCCTGGACGAAGCGCCGCCACGTAGGACGCCGCGCGCGCGTCCAGGCTCTCATCGTCCAGCACCGTGCCCGGCGTGACCACGCGCGTGATGCCCCGCTTCACAATCCCCTTGGCAACCTTGGGGTCCTCCAACTGGTCGCACACGGAGACCTTGAGTCCCGCGGCAATCAGGCGCGCCAGGTTGGGTGCCAGCGCGTGCACGGGGAAGCCCGCCATCGGCACCGCGTCGTCGCCCTTGTCCTTGTCACGCGTCGTCAGCGTGAGGTCCAGCACCTGCGCACACCGCCGTGCGTCGTCGTGGAACGTCTCGTAGAAGTCCCCCATGTGGAACAGCAGCAGTGCGTCGGGGTGCTGCTCCTTGGCCTCAAAGTACTGCCGCATCATGGGCGACAGGTTGGCGGCGGCGATGGGCGCGCGCGGAGCGGGCGTGGGCGGGTCAGCCGTGGTGCTCGTCATGGGGCGGCGGTTCTGCCACGCGGCGCACGCGATGAAAACCGCCTAGAGTCATCCGCATGACGGGTCCGCGCCGGTCCCAGGGTTCCACTGCCACGCCCCTGGCCGTGCCGGTTGCGGACGCCGGCCCCACCGCCGGCCCGGCGGATTGGCGCGAAGTCCCCGGACCGCGCCAGGACGCGCCGGGATTCACCAAGCAGTGGTTCTGCCATCCGCGCGCGGAGTTGTTCGTCTGGCGGGATGCGGACGGCCGGGTGGGCGCGTTCCAGTTCTGTTTTGTGGATGACAACGACGCGGAGCAGATGGTTGCGTGGGACCGCGCCAAGGCCGGTGCCGTGCAAGGGCGCGTGGACTCCGGGGAGAGCACGCCCACGGCCAACCGCAGCCCCATCCTGCGCGAAGACACCTCCGGCCCGCGCACCCCCGCGCGTGACCGCTGGGCCGCGGTGCGCGACGGCCTGCCTCCGGACCTGGTGAGCGCCGTGGAGAGCGCGCTGGGCTGGTAGCGGGCACGGTCAGACCCGCAGGTCCCGCACCAGCACACCGCTCACCAGGTCCAGCACCAGCACCGTCCCGCGGTCATCCCCCAGGCACAGCGCGTGGCCCATCAACCGCGCACAGGCGCGCTTGCGCCCGTCAAGGAAGAACTCCGCCCGAGGTTGCACCTCCGCCGCATCCCACAGCGTCACCTGCACGCCCGCCGCCACGCTCACCCCCGTCACCACCCACTGCGGATTGGCTTCCAGCAGCACCAGCCCGGCTCCGGGCGCGCTGACCGTGCGCTCAATCATCCTGCCACGCAGCCAGCGCAGTTGCAGGACCAGCGCAGTGGCGTCGTCGTCAGACGCGCGCCGCACCACCGCCAGTTGCGCGTTGGCCGTCACCCGCGCCGCCAACGCGACCTCTGGCAGCGGAACCTCCAGCCGGTCCCGCAACACCATGCCCGGCTGTTCGTACCGCCACACGGTGGACTCCAGTCCCGCCAGGAACGCCAGTGACAGGTTGCTCCGCGCCACGTCCAACACCGCGCCCGTGCCGCGTCCCCCCACGTCGGGCACGCGCCACGCCACACGCGCGCGGTCCGCCCCCAGGTCCAGCGCCCACAGGTCGTGCCCGCGGCCCACCATCCACCACGCGCCGTCATGCGTGGTGGCAAACGCCGTCAGCGCCTCCTCCAGCCACGGCGCGGCACGCCCCGTCCGGAAGTCCACCCGCGTCGCGCGCCAGCGGTCCCTGTCCAGCTGCCGCACGGCCAGCGCCCGGTCGCCGTGATCGGAAAGCACCCAACGCGTGGCGGGTTCGTCCACCGCCAGCGCGGTCCGCCCCCGCCGCGACAGGACGCGCACGCCCAGCGCATCCAGCGCCACCGCCACCCGGCCGTCCGGCAGCAGCGCCACGTCGTGCACCGGCGTGCTGCCAGAGTCGCTGGCGGCACAGTTGAACACCCGTGGCTCAGCGCGGGCCGGCAGCCACTCGCCTTTCTTCGCCGGCAGGGACGGGGCATCCGCGCGCAGGGCGGCGTCCCCCGTGGCCGTCACGAGTGCGCGGAAGACGGAATTGGCCAGCACCAGCCGCCCCTCCTGCACGTCCTGCCAGGCGGCCCGTACCAGTGCGCGCGCCAGCACCCGGCCCGCAGCCGTCTCCTTGAGCGTCGCCAGCGCCGCCACGCGCGCTGCCGGCGCGGTGGCATCGTCGTCCGCAGCCAGGGCGGTCACCCGCAGCTTCACGCTGTCAAACAGCGCCGGGTCCAGCTCCAGCAGGCGTCCCAGCGCCGTGGCGCCCGCCTCCCCGCCTCCCTCCACCGCGCGTTGCAGCCAGTCTTTCGCCAGCCTCCGCAGCGTTGGGACCTCCCACACCACGGCCACCGCGCGCAGCGTGTCCCCCGCGTCCGCCAGCGCGGACGCCCACAGGACCCGCAGCGCGGCCGCCTGCGTGGCGTCCGTCTTCTCCAGGCGCGCCACCGCGTCGGCAAACGCCCCACTGCGCCTGGCCACGTCCACGGCGCGCTCCACATCACCGGCAATGAACAGTTGCCGCACCACCAGGCCGGGCGGGAGGCCGCGCGCCTCGGCCAGCTCCGCAGCCAGCTTGAGCCGGCCGTGCTTCTCCAGGAACGCCACGGCCTCGTGCGCGTCGCCCAGCAGCTCGGCCAGGATGAACGCCGCCTCATCCAGCCGCCCCAGCCCCACCAGGCGCTCAAACGCGGCGCGGTACATGCGCCGCATGTAGTCATACACGTCCGGTCCCAGGGCCATGGAGGACGACGCGGCCCCGCGCCACGGCGCAATGGACAGGTCTGCGCGCGGAGACGGCAGGCCCCAGCTCCAGCCCGTCCCGCCGGCGCTCTCACCGCCCAGCGGGATGGCGTGCCGCAGCGCCTCCCCCAGTTCCCCGCGCTCAAACATTTCCGCCAGCCGCGCCAGGTACGCCGCGTAGCGCCGCCCCACCAGCGCTCCCAGGCTGCTGCGCGCCACCACGCCATCCAGCCACCGCCCCAGGCGCTGCAGCCAGGCGGGGGGAGGAAGCGCCTGCACGTGGACAGGGTGTGCCTTGCCCGTACGCGCCGGCAGCAGGGACCGCAGCGCGCGCACCACGGACAGCAGCAGCCGGTCCACCGTTCCCAGCTGGACCACGCGCGGCCCGTCGGCGCGGTGGCGGAGCTGCTCGGCCAGTTCCACGGCGGACGGCGCCATGGGCGGGATCCCGCCCAGCTTTTCGCGCAGGTCCACCGCCGGCGGCGGCCGCTCCGGCTCCGGGGCGGCGGGCGCGGCCAGTGGCGCCACGTCGGCAACGTGCACCCGGCCCAACGACACCCACCCGGACACGTCCACCACTGCGCCGGGACGGAGCGCCATGGCCTCCCCGGCGCGCACCAGCACCACGCAACCCGCCGCCGCCTCCAGGTCCGCGCGCTCCGCCGCGGCCAGCGGCGCGCCCCACAGCACGTCCGCCTGCTCCACCAGCGGCACGCCGGCGCCCAGCTCCGCGTCCACGGCGCTCACGCGCGGCCAGCGCACCAGGTACCCGCCGGCCAGCTCCGTGACCGTGGCACCCGCGCACCACGCCGCCAGCACGGCGCGCCGGGCCGCGTCGTCGCCCGCCAGCGCGCGGTCAAACCAGCGTGCCCGCGCCTGCACGCGCCCGCGGTGGGCCAGCCGCCGGGGACGGACCGCGGTCACGGGTCCTCCCCCACGTCAAACCGGTAGAACTGCTGTCCGGTCACCAGCGACCCGATGAGCAGGTCCCCGCGCTCGGTGGCGTAGGCGGCCACCGCGTCCGGGCCCACGGCGACGGACGCCACCGGGCCCGGCGCCGCGGGCAACTGCACGTGCGCGTTGCGGCCGGTCAGGTCCACGCGGCGCGCGGACGGGTCCAGCTGCACCAGGGCGCCCTCCCCCGTCGACGGAACTTCGCAGACACCCACCACCTGGGCCCCGGAAAACGGGCTCAGGAGCACCCCGCCCACCCGCCAGGCGCCACCCACGCGCTCAAACGCGCCCAGCCACGGCTTCGCGTGCCGCTGGCTCGTGGCCGCCAAGACCCGCCCCGTGCCCCCGGTGTCCAGCTCGTCGGCCCCGTCCACGCCCAGCTGCCGCAGCGTGGGGCGGGAGGCCAGCGCCAGCCCCAGCACCACCGCGCCGCGGCACAGGAACCACGCGTTGACCTGCCGCTCATGCACGCGCAGCCAGGCCGTGCCATCGCGCGCCAGCTCGTACAGCGTGCCGTCAAACGCATCCCGTACCCACCAGCGCACGCGCCCTTCCATGCGGGTGGCGTACAGCGGCTCCAGGTCGGTGAGCTCGTCAGGCGGGACGTAGAACGCCTGCGCCACGTTGGGTGCCTTGGACACGTCCAGCAGCTCCCCGCGCCGCGAATAGGTGGCCACGGTGACCTCCGTGTCACTGACCTGCAGCGTGCGGAACTGGCGCCCGTGGTGCCCCGCCGCCACCACGGGCGGCCCTGGGGGCGGCGTGAGCACGCGCGGCCGCGCCGGCACCTGCCGCGGCGAATTGGGGACGGGATGTGCCACCACGGTCCGGTCCGCGCCGCGCGCCAGCACCCAGTGACCACTGCTGGAGAACACCAGGTTGGAGCGTATGGCCAGCGCGGCCTGGCCCGTGCGCACGGGGGCCTGCTCAACGAGAAACGGGTCACGCAGCAGGCGGGCGGTGACGTCCCCCGCGGGAAGCTCCAGCCGGAGCGACCTCACGCGCGCGCCGCGCCACACGTGCACGTCCACGCACGGACTCCCCGGCTCCAGCACGTCCTCCACCACCACGCGTGAGGCGCTGCGGTGCACGCCCCCGCCCAGCGGGTCACCCACCAGCCACAGGTCATCCGCCGCCGCCGGCACGCCCAGCGCCGCGCGCCACGCTTCATGGTCCCGCTCCGTCGCCGGGGGACGCCCGCGCGCGCGGAGCAGCGCGCGGATGGAGGACTCATTGACGTCGTGGACCAGCCCCTCCGCTGCCTCCTGCAGCACGCCAAAGGCAAACGGGATTCCCGCCGCGCGCGCCCGCGCCGCCAGCGCCACCAGCACGGCCAGCTGCGCCACCCGCGGCGCGCCCATCTGCCCCGGCCCCGCGTCAAACAGCGCCACGGACCGCCGCCGCCCTGACGGGCGCCGCCGTGCCAGCCGCAGGTAGTGCAGTTCCTGCTGGGCGGCGCGCCGCAGGAACTCCTCCGGCAGTTCGTCAGCCAGCAGCCACTGGGAGACCAGCAGCCGCTCCGCCAGCCCGCGCCGCGTAAGACCGTCAAACCCGTCCGGCTCGCCGTCCCACGCCTCGCCCGTTTCAGCCAGCGGCCCCAGCACCGTGGCCACGCGCTGCACCAGCGGCCCCATGCCCAGCACAATTTCGTCCGGGAACAGGTCCAGCACGCCCCGCCAGGGCTTCAGCGCAACGGGCAGTTCCACGTGGTCACCCGGCGCCCAGGAAGGCGCGCAGCGCGTCCGCCTCCACCGTCCAGGCGCGCCCCAACGGGAACACCCGCACGCCGCCCTCCGCCGGCACCACCGCCGCCGGGAGCGCCGCGTGGCGCGCCACCGCGTGGGCCACCAGGGCCGGCGCCAGGTCGGGCTGCAGCGGGGTGGGCACGTACAGGGATTCCGCGCCCTCGCACTTTGCCAGGTAGCGCGCGCCGTCCACCCACGGGAGGCGCTCCGGCTCACCCAGCAGGACCAGGGCCCCGCCGCCGCCCACCCCGCGAAGGCCCGCGCAGCGCGCCGGTTCCGCCAGCAGCAGCGCCGCCAGCGCGCGCGCCGCCGCCCCCTCCGCCCACACGGCGCACGGCGCCCCCGGCACCTCCCGCTCCACCCACCCCACCCGCCACGCCCCCGTCACGCGCGCCCCCCCGTCACCTCCACAATGATGCGCTCGCGCAGGGCCCGCAGGTCCGGCGGCAGCTTGTCCGGCAGGAATGACGCGTCCACCTCGCGGGCCACGCCCTCCAGGCGAAGCCGCCAGCTGCGGGACTCCGTTTCGTCGCCGGCCGCCGGGCGTGACCCCAGCAACGCGGTTGCCACGTGCGCCAGCCGGGCCGCGCGCGCCGTGGGCCCCGCGCTGGCCTCCTCCGCCAGCGTGGCCAGCGCCGGGTTCCCGCTGTCCGCCAGCATCTCCCGCAGCACCTCGCGCGCGGTGGCCTGCTCGTCGGGCGTGGGCACCGCCAGCACCACCGTCCACAGGTCCGCGGTGGTGGGCGCTGACCGCCCGGCCAGTGCGGCCGCCGCCGTCATCAGCCGCTGCATCTTCACTGCGCGCCGGTCGGACAGCGCCACGCCCGCCCCGCGCAGTGCACGGATGGCGTCCGCCAGCCGGCCGCGCACCGCGGACGGATCCATGCTGCGGCTCGCCTCCACCAGCGCGTCCACGTCAGACAGGGACGCCGCGGGCGGGGCCGCCGTCCGCCGCCCCGCTTCCCACCCGCCGGCCAGCAGTTCGTCCAGGCGCGGATCCGGCAGGCTGGCCACGTACGCGCGCAACAGGAAGCGGTCCGCAAACGCCGCCAGGGACGGATCCTCCGGCAGCGCGTTGGACGCCCCCACGCACACACGCAGCGGGCAGGCCACCCGCGTGTGCCCGCGCACAAACTGCCTCTCGTTGAGCAGCCCCAGAAGCGTGTTGAGGATGGCCGTGGAGCCCTGGAACACCTCGTCCAGGAAGGCCACCTCCGCCTCCGGCAGCATGCCCGCGGTGGCCGTTTCCACCACGCCTTCGCGCAGCCGCCGCAGGTCCACGGGCCCAAAGATTTCAGACGGCTCCGTGAATCTCCCCAACAGGTACTCGAAGTACCTCCCCCCCAGCGCGCGCGACACGCGCCGCACCGCCTCGCTCTTGGCGGTGCCCGGCGGGCCAATCACCAGCAGGTGCTCCTGGGCCACCGCCGCCAGCAGCACCATCTCCACCAGGGCTTCGCGCTCCACCAGGCCGGCGGCCGCGTCCGCCACCGCCCGGCGCACCCGCCCCGCTGCTTCCGTCGCTGTGCTGCTCATGGGGCGGGGATGCTAGGTCAGCGCGCGGGCGGCGCCCCGGCGCCCGTGACCCCGTGACGGCAGTTGCGCGTCCCACACGGCGCTGCTACACGCGCCACCCCTCCGCCTCGGGGCGGTGACCTTCCGGAGCTTCCCATGCCGTCTCCCACAAGCCACACCATGACCGTCCGCACCCGCAAGATCCACACGCGCGGCAAGAAGCGGAAGAACAAGATTGCCCGCGCGGGCACCACGCGCAGCGCCGCGGAGCTGTTCGCCAAGAAGAAGTGAAGTGCGCGGCCCGGCGGCTCACTTCCGCCGCGGTCCCACCCCGTCCCACGCACGTCCCGTTCCCGGGTGCGCCGCCTGCGCGCGCCGGGCATGCGTGCTCCCCGTCACACCGCCGCACTCCCCCAAAACACGAACCCCGCCCCTTCCACAGTGGGAAGGGACGGGGTCCGAACCTCTCGCCCGTTATCCGGCAGCGAGAATCAGCCTTCGCGGCCGCGGCCCGCGATGCCCGTGTCGGCGGCGCGTTCCGTGTTGACCTTGTTGCCGGCCGCAATGACGGCCTTGCCCGCGTTCTGCAGCAGCTCGCCGGCCTTGTCCGTGCCGCGCTCGGCCGCCATCAGGGCCTCCTTGGCCACAATGACCGCGCCCTGCGCCGCCTTGAGGGCCGCCGCGTTGCCCGTGTGGGCCGCCGCTTCCACCGTCTTCTCCGCCGCCGCCAGGACGTGGATCGCGGCCTCGGCCACGTTCACGCCGGCGCCGCCAATGTGCGCCAGGGAGTTGAGCCACTGGTCGCCGGCCACCTTGAAGGACTCGCCCGACAGCTTGAACATGCGGTCGGAGAACAGGTCGGCCTTCGGGTCACCAAGGATGGTGTACGTGGTGATCTGCGGGCCACCGAGCCCGGCCACGTCACGCGCCGCGTTGCCCGCGCCGACCATGCCCTTGCCCATCCACTGCAGGGCCGCGCCCACCGCGTCGGAGATGACCTCGCCCACCTTGCCAACCGCGCCCGCAATCGCCGCGCCCACGCCCAAACCGGTGTTGGCGGTGGCCTTGCCGGCCTGAAAGGTGGCCTCGGCCACGTTCACTGCTGCGCCCAGGGTCTCCACGCCGGCCTTGCCAAGGTTCTTGCCGGCTTCCTTGATGTCCTTGCCAGCCTTGCCGATTTCCTTGTCGGCGGCGCGGCCCAGGCCGTCTGCGGTGCGGTTGAGCTCGCGGTCGCGGGCAATGGCGGGGGGAAGGCTACCACCACGGATCGTCGTCATCGTTGTGCTCCCTTGTTGGTGGGCGGCTCAAGTGTGAGCGGCCCTTCTTGGTTGGCCTCCGGGATCCCCATGATCCCGGGAAGCCTCCTGAACAGGTCCCGCATCATCGGCAGGACCCGTCCAGAAGTTGTGCGATATTTACCCACTGATCAGGTGACCCAGGCTCACCACCAGGTCCGGGCTGCCGCTGATGCGGATCCGGCCCTCACGCGTGGCCTGGCCCACGTCCAGCTTGCCGCGGGTCATGGCGGAGAAGTCATTGTCCATCATCTCCAGGATGACGTCCGGGTTCTTGGCGCCACCGCGGCGGACCTCCACCTTCTTGAGGTCCACGGTCCACTCGCCGCCGTCATCGCCGCCAATGTTGATGAGGAAGGTGGCGCCAATGCTCTTGGCCGCCTTCTCGTTGGCCTTGAGCGCCTTGGGAAGCGCCTCCTCCAGCACCTGGCGGGGCGTGACCTCAACGGGACCGCTCTTGGACTTCAGTTGCGCCTTGGACATGGTGATCAGACCTCGGCCGACGACAGGTCGGCACATGGGTGGGAAAGTGGGGCGCGACCCTACCCGCGCCGGGATCGAGGGGCAACCTTCCGGCTTGCCGTCGTGAACCGGCCCGTGACGCGGCGCGCCAGCCAGGTCCCGGCCAGCAGCGTGGCCCCCCAGGGCGCGTCGGGGTCAGCGCGGTTGGATCCCGGGCAGGCGCAGGAGGCCAGGTCCGGCACCGGCAGCGACGACGGCGGCCGGCGCCCGTGCCGCTCCAGCAGCGCCAGGTACAGCGCGGCCGACGCCGCGGCGCCGGGGCAGCCCGCGCGCGGGAGCAGGCGGGGTCGTTCGCCCGTGATGAGGGGTGCGTGGGCCATGGCGGCGCCGGCCAGCGGTCCCAGGCGCTCCACCAGGCGGTCCAGCACCGCTTCCGCGCGCGCGCGGCGGTCATCATCCCTGCGCGAGGCCACCAGCAGCTGCCAGGCCACCAGCGGGAACAGCGCCACGGTGTCACCCCGGCCCTCCAGCGCCGCTTCCGCGCGGGTCAGCGCGTGGTCCAGCAGCGCCTCCCGGAGCACCGGGTCGTCCCGCAACGCGCCCGCGTGCCCCAGCGCCAGCGCCAGCGCATGCAGCCGCATGGCGGCCGGATCAGCGGTGTGCAGCAGCGCGTCCACCCCGGCGGACACCTGCAGGGCACGCTCCTCCGCGGCGCGGGCGCGGTCCCCGTCACCCAGCGCGCGCATCAGCCCCGGGGCTTCACTGAGGGCCAGCAGCACGCTGGCCGCCTGCCACAGGTCCTGCACTGGCCCGTGCCGGTCCCACGAATCACCCGCGCACGGCAGACCCCTCGCGCTGTCATGGCAGGCCAGCAGCGCGTCCAGCGCGCGCGGGGCGGTGAGCCGGACGCCGCGCAGCCCGGAGGCCGGGTCCGCCAGCTCCACCGTGGTCAGCGCGCGCCCGGCGGTGCGGGCATCCGCGTACAGGCCCCAGGCCTGGCCATCCACGGGCAGCAGGCCAAACGAGGCATCCTCCCCGTCGGTGTAGAATCCGCCCGCCGTGGTGCCGGCGCGGCCGGAGTCATCCGGGAACAGCCGCTGCCAGGCCCCCCAGCGCACCCGCCCGTCCACCGCACGCCCCAACTGGGCCGCCTGGCCCAGCGCCAGGTCCACCAGCGCGCCGTCGGTGGGCCGCGCCACGCCGCCAAACGGCTGCGTGTCCACCCAGGCAACGGTGGCGCCCGTATCCCTGTCAGTCAGGGCCGCCAGGTTGATGAGCGCGCGCAGCGCGGCCGCGCGCGGGGCCGCCAGCTCCGTGTCCGGCAGGGCCACGTCGGGAAGGAGTGCGGAGGCCTCCTGTTCGGCGCGGTCCCGCGCCACCTGGATGGGCTCAGCCCGCGCGGCGGACAGCGTGGCCAGTGACGCGGACGGCGTGGTCCCCAGCGCCACATAGAACGCCACTTCCGACACGCCGGAGGGCGCCAGCGCCGCCAGCACCGCCAGGGTGTGGTCCCCGCCCCACAGCCCGTTGCCGGACAGGGCGCCGTCCGCAACGTCCGCCCAGGCATCACGCGGGCGCAGGATGCCGGCGCCGTCATCCGAGGCGCCGACGTGGATCTGCGCGCTGCGGTCCGATCCCAGCGCCAGAGCCACGGCGCCCAGCGCGTCCATGCCGTCCAGCAGCGTCGGCCCGGCCGTCTGTGTGCCCGCCGCGGCGCGCAGGATCTCCGCCGCCCGGGTGCGGTGCCACGGCGCCGGCGCCACGGACACCACCGCGCGCGCGTCCGGCGCCACCGCGGCCGCAAATCCATTGGGCTCCGCGGCATCCGGGTTGTCATTGACCACGTCATCCACCGGCCAGCCCGGCGTGCGGTGGGCGTGGGGCGCCGGGTGCGCCAGCAGGAACGCCGCCACGCTGGTGGACGGGCGCAGCGGGGTCACCTCCAGGCGCAGCAGCAGCACGTCCCGCGCGGGGTCCACCCAGGCCTCCTGCAGCAGCTCCACGTCGTCGTTGCGCACCCGCAGGCACACCACGGGCGAAGTATCCGACCGCCACACGGCCTCCGCCCGCGTCCACGCAGCATCGTCCAGCGTCCAGGCGCGCGTGCCCATGGCGTCGGAAACCACCACCCCCGCCACCATGCCATCCGTACGCGCGGCGCCCAGCCGGGGAAGCGCCCGCGGGTCCGCGCCCGCCGCGGAACCGCGCGCCGTGACGTGGCGGAGCTGGTCAAAGTGCCCCGGCGTGGGCCAGCGAAGCGCGGTGAACGCACCGTCGGCGGCCAGGCTCACCGCCAGGTGACCGTTGCCCAGCAGCGCTTCGCCGCGGGAGGGGCCGTCACGGCGCTCCAGTGCATCTGGCGCAACCTGCCCCAGCAGGCCCAGCGCCAGCGCTGCGGCGGGGACCCACCCCGTCATGCCGCCCCCAGCAGGCCCAGCACGCGCTCCGCCACGCCGGACAGCGTCTGCTCCAGAGCAATCCCCCGCCCGGCCAGCCCCGCCCCGCGGTCCATCCCGTGCGCCACCCCCACAAACCGCGCCCCAAAAGCCAACGCCGTCTCCAGGTCCACCACGCTGTCACCCACCATCACCGTTGACGACGGCCCCGCCGGGGCCACCGCCGCCGCCAGCATCTGCGGCGCCGGCTTGTGGGGTACGCCCTCCGTGGCGCCGCGGATGCGTTCCAACAGCGGCGCCAGCCCCAGCAGTTCCAGCACGCGCACGGAGACTTCGTGGGGCTTGTTGGTGACCACCACGCGGCGCACACCGCGCTCTCCCAGCCGCCGCAGCGCGTCCGCCGCGCCCGGGTACACCGAAGACGACACCACCGGACGCTCCAGGTACCGCCGCCGGAAGCCGGCCAGCACCTGCGCGGCCACGTCATCTCCGGCGCCCTGGGTCACGCGCTGCACCAGGTTGGCGGCGCCGCGGCCAATGAAGGGCCGGATGGTCTCCTCCGGCAGTGGCGCGCGCCCGGCGTCAGACAGCGCGCCGTTGACGTGCAGACAGATGTCCGCCGCCGTGTCCACCAGCGTGCCGTCCAGGTCAAACGCGGCGACGCCGGCCACAGTGATGCCTCAGGTGCAGTCGCTGTTGCCTGCGGACAGCGGGCTGCACTTGCAGACCTTCATGGTCTGGCCCACCCGTGTCAGGCGTGGCGCGCTCACGTCAGATTTGAAGATGATCTTGTTGTCCAGGAAGCCGGACGCATCCTTCTGGGCGCCCTGCCGCCATGGGCCAATGCTTTCGCTCACCTGACAGACGAACCCAAGCGGGTGGTAGTACAGTTGCACGACGTGCAGATAGGTCGGCTCGGATGGCTCCAGGAAGCCCGCACGCATCTTCCGCTCCGCCTGGCTCACGTCAAAGTCGGGCTCGGAATCCAGCGTGCGCACAAACTCCTGGAAACGGTTGGCCGCCAGGTCCCACTTGGTGAAGTCAAAGAACGGGTAGCTGGTGGCGGTGGGCGCGGCGGTAAACGCCTCCGTGGTGTCAAAGCTGCGGACCGCCGCCGGATTGAGGCGCGCGCCCAACTGCTGGTCCCACGGGCCGTACTTGGTGAACCACAGCTTGGAAAGCGACTGAAACGCGGTGCCGTCATCACCCTTCTTGTCGGCGACCTCCCAGTAATACTCGGCGGAGACCTTCCAGGAGTTACTGGAATCGTCCAGCGTCGCGCCGGGCGCCTTCACCGTGTATTCGGAATTCCACACAACACTCTGCTCGGTGATGCCCTGGCACTCCGCCATGGGCTCCAGGGTCTCGTTGCAGTAGGTGACGTTGTTGACGGCGTACCGCAGGTTGTCACCCGGCTTGAGGGGGAACTCGGGGGGCGGCGGGTCGTGGCCCGCGTCCTCGGGCGGCGGGTTGCCGGCGTCCGGGATGAGGCCCAGGACGTCGCGGTTGCACTCGCAACCCACCAGGGCAAGGCCAACCAGGGACGGGACGAGGAGGCGACGCGGATTCATCACGGCTTGCTCCGTCAGGGCACCGGGCTTCCCCGGCGCGGACGCCGCACGCTAGCCGCTCCCCGCCCGGCCTCCAAACCGCTCCCGCCCACCGCGCCGCTGTGCCATGCTCACGGTGTCCCCAACGCGGGACGGGTGGGGTCATCATCGTGGGCGTCGCGGTCTTCCGCAGCATGCTGGGACTGTTGGCCACCGCCGCGTGGGCCACGCTGGCGCTGCTGCTCCGGCCGTTCTTCCGCCGCAGCGTGGCGGTCCTGCAGCCGCTCTGGGCCCGGACCGTGCTGCGCCTGGCAGGCGTCCGCGTGTCCGTCCACCCGCGTGCTCCGGTGCACGGACCCGTGGTGTACGCGGCCAACCACCAGAGCGGCCTGGACATCCTGGTCCTCATTGGCTGCATGCCGGACAGCGTGCGGTTTGTGGCCAAGCGGGAGATGGCCAACGCGCCCTTCACGGGCTGGTGCATGCGCGCGGCGGATTACGTGTTCATTGACCGGTCCAACAGCGCGCGGGCCATTGAGAGCCTCAAGGCGGCGGCTGCGGACCTCCGGAGCGGCGGCCGCAGCCTGGTCATGTTCCCGGAAGGCACTCGCTACCACCCGGGCGAACTGGGGCCGTTCAAGATGGGCGCGTTCCATCTGGCGCTGCAGGCGGGAGTTCCGCTGGTCCCGGTGGGGCTGCGTGGCACCGGGGACCTGATGGAGCGGCGTAGCCTGATGTGCCGGGCAGGCAGCGTGGAACTGCACGTGGGTGAACCCGTGGACCCGGCGGCCTGGGTGGGACGGGAGAAGGAGCTGCGGGACCACGTCCGCCGGCAGGTGCGTGAACTGGCCGGCCCCACGGCGGCGCGGGACGCCTCCCAGGCGGCGGTGGCGGACGCGCGGGCGGAACGGCCGGAGCGGCGCGGCAGCGCCCAACGGGTGCACGGAGGGGTGAAAGACCGGCAGGGTTGGGTGCAGTGAAGGTGGGGCCGCCGCGACGTCAAATCCGACGCAGTTCGGCGTCCGCCGCCTGAAGCGACGGGGGACAACAACCGGGCGCGTCCTGCCGGTGGGTGTGTAGCCGTCCGCCTGCCGCCACCGCCTCGTCCAACGCCCGCTGCCGCTCCCAACGCACTGGCCCGGCCTCCAACTCCTGCGTTTGGTGGTTGATGTGCCGCGCCCAGGTCTCGTGTTCCCACTTGGGGATGATGAATGCCTCCGGAGCGTTGGGCGGGCGCGGGGCGACCCTGCGCGTCACAAGTGCATCCTCCAGTTGCTGGCGCCGCTGTTGGACCGACAACTCATCAGCGTCTGTCATGGCAATGAAGCCTTTGATGAGGTGGCTGGCCTTCTTGGCACGGAACGCCCTCAGGTGGTCCGCAACATTGGCCGTGACCCATTGCTTCCCGGAGCCTTGCCCTTTGGGTGCGATGATCGTCTTGATCTCCCGCATGTCGACGCTGCGCGACTTGAGCCACTGTTCGATCATCCGCGCCCCGGCGACATCCTCGGCGAGGATCCAGTAGCGCGCCGTTGTGGCCATCACTCAATCCCAAGTTTCACGGCGTCCGCCGGCGCGATCCCCTCGTTGGGGTCCGGGCGCCGGATGGTGGACGGGCCAAGCCGGCTTCGCTCGATGATGAATCCATGCACAGCCCACAGCCTGTTGATCACCTCCGGATGGTGCGAGGCCACGATGACCTGGATGCGCCCCTTTTCGGTCGCCTCCTCCACCTTCATCAGCCACGGCTGGATCTCCGTCAGCGCGAGGAAGTTGTCGGGCTCATCAATGAGGAGCGTTGCGCCCTCTGGTGCGAATTCCAACAACGCATGCAGGGCGATGAGCGTCCGCTGTCCCTCGGAAAGCTCCTCCAGCGCAAACTCTGCCACCTTCCCGTCATCAAGCGTAAAGCGCGCAAAGAGGGCCTTGGTCTCCCGCCCCGCCTTGTCCAGGTTCAATGACACGAAACCGTCGAGAACGCCGCGCAACTCCTGATTGAGACGGGCCACCTTCTCCGAATCGCCACTGGCAGCGCGGTACCAGGAGACGAAGTTTGCCAGGCGCGGATCCGGTTCATCCGCCTCCTTTTGGCTGTCGCTGCTCATGCCGAACGGATTGGGCTGGATGTGCCAAGCCCGCGCGAGCCAGTTCTTGAAGGCGGTCAGCTTCGTGTTGGAGGGGCCCTCCGGGATGGGTGACAGCGCTGAACGTGCGCGGTCGACCGACAAGCTCGGCCCGGCACTGCCGTCGTCATGGAACAGCTGTGCATGGCCCTCCGTACATTCAAACAGCCGCCCGCCTTGGACCTTCTCAAGCACCTCCCGCTGCACGAACGGATTGCCGCCCTTTACATGGTGGTCAATCTGGAGACGGTAGGACAGCAGTTCTCCTCCGATGTCCACCTCCAGCGCGTAGGTCTGGAGCGCTCGCCCTGTCCCGATGGAAAGGTGGGCTCCGGGGAAGACCCTGGTCGCAGTCTCGCCCTTGCAGACCAGCGAGCGCACCTTGCCCAGCGCCTCAAAGAGCGACGACTTTCCGGCGCCGTTGCGTCCTTCCAGAAGTGACAGCGGCGGTACCGCGTCCCAGCTGAAGTTCACGAGGCCGCGGTCACCATCCACAAACAACTTCCGCAACATGGATGCCTCCACTCCTGCACTCCGCGGTGTTGCCTGGGGAACGTGCCCCACGCAACGGCCGCGGGCGGTTGCCGGCCACGCCGGGAGGCAAACGGGGCCACCGGCAGTTGGGCAGGGAGGTCGCGCGTTTCCGGGCGGGTAGCAACATCCAACCGTGGGCGCCTGACTCCCGCCGGGAAAAGCGCCGCCGGGCGGGCCTTGAGCGGTTCAAAGGCTCGCTTCCAGGGATTGGCGGGTTTCGACGGCCTTTGTCGTCATGACCGGACCTTGCGATGGTCACTTCCATCGCGTCAAGGGCGGGTAGCCGCGACGAAACCCGCCGTTCATTGGTCCACCGGCGGGCGTCACGTCGCCAGGCGATGCGCACAGCTCGCCGCCGGGCGGGGTGAATCAGCCCTTCGCTGCCAAGCCCCGGGCTTTGACAGCGGCAGCCGCCGGCCAACGGTGATACGAAGGCCGCATGGCTGAGAAGATCGTGCTGGCGGAAGACACGGGGCCGCTCCGCGAGGGGCTGACGCAGGTGCTGACGGATGCTGGCTACCAGGTGACCGCCGTGGGTGACGGCGTGTCCGCGGAGGCGGCGGTGACTGCAGGCGCGGACCTGCTGGTGACGGACCTGCTGCTCCCCAAGAAGCAGGGGTTCGCCCTGGTGGAGGGGCTGCGCGGCGCGGGGTCACGCATCCCGGTGGTGATGATCACCGGCGTGTTCAAGACCGCCGCGCAGATGAAGGACGCCAAGGACCGCCTCAACGTCAAGGAGTACCTGCTCAAACCGTTTGAAGCGGACGTGTTCCTGGCCGCCGTGGAGTCTGCGCTGGGCAAACCGCCGCGGGTGGTGGCGGTGCAGACGCAGACCGCGGTGAGCCAGGAGCCGCTGCCGGACAAGGGACACTGTGGTGACTTTCCGGCCGCGCTGCTGATGTTCCGCGCTCAGAACGAGCGCCACACCGGTGTGCTGGACCTGGGCAGCGACAAGGAGCGCCTCAGGGTGTTCTTCTACAAGGGCCAGGTGGCCATGGCGCAGTCCAACAAGGACGGCCTGCACGTCGCCAACGAGCTGATCAAGATGGGTCAGGTTTCCGCGCAGGGCCTCCAGCTGGCCCTGCAGGCCATGCAACGGGACAGCTGCGGCCTGCACAAGGCGCTGCTCAATGAGTCCCTGGTGGACGAGGCCACCGCCAAGGAGGCCTACAAGACGCTGGTGCCGCGGGTGCTGATGGATGCTGCGGCGTTCCAGGGGCGGTTCAAGTGGACGGCCACGGAGGGGTTCGCCAAGCTGATTCCCTCCGTCAGCGTGCCGGCACTCCCGGTGCTGTTTGACGCGTTCAAGGCCATGGACGCGGGGCTGCTGGAGGCGCTGCTGGAGAAGAAGAAGAGTTCGCGGCTGGCGCGCGGTCCCAACTTTGACCGCTACGGTCCCGGCATTGAAGGCACGCTGGGCCCCGAAGTGGGACGCGCCATCAACGGCCGCGCGCGCCTGCTGCAGATTGTGGGTGCGGCCACCACGCCGGAACAGCGCAAGGCGCGCCTGGCGCAGGCCTTCGCGCTGTTGTGCACGCAGGCTGCCCTGGCCGTGGACGAGGGTTCCCCGGCGGCCGCGCCCGGCGCCGCCGTGGTAGCGCCCCCGCACACGCCCGCCCCCGTTGCCGCACCCGCGGAGGTGTCCACCCCCGGCACCCTCCCGCCCATGCACCGGGCCCCCCAGGCCAGCCAGAGCAGCGTGGCGGTGCCGCGGGTGGCCATGGCCCAGGCCGCTGCCGCCGCAGCGTCCGCCACCGCGTCCGCGGTGCCGGCGGCCCCGGCGCGGCCCCCCGCCAACGTCCCGCCTGAGCTGCAGGCCATCCTGGCGGAGGTGGAGCAGCGCTACACCGGGATGAAGGACGCCACGCACTTTGAGGTGCTGGGGGTCAAGCAGACGGATGACCCGGCCACGGTGAAGAAGGCGTATTTTGCGCTGGCCTCCAAGTTCCACGCGGACAAGTTCAGCGGGGTGGAGCTGGGCCTCATGCGCGAGAAGTTGGACGCGGTGTTTGCCCGGCTGAGCGAGGCCAACGAGACCCTGTCCAAGCCGGACAAGCGCGCGGAGTACGAGACCGCGCTGAAGATGCAGGCCGCCGGTGCACAGACCAATATTGCGGCCATCTTTGAGGCGGAGAGCCAGTTCACCAAGGGCGAGACGGTGCTGCTGCGGGGTGACTTCAACGCCTCCAAGAAGCTGTTTGACCGCGCCATGGAACTGGATGCCAAGGACCTCTACCGCGCCTACCAGCTGTTTGCCGGGTTCTGTGCGGCGGGGCGGCCCAAGGCGTCCGCGGCGGGCCTCATCACGGAGTTGGAGCGTCTGGCGGAACTTGCCGCCATCCCGCGTGTCAATGAGTTCCTGGGCCACGTGGCCAAGGCGGGCGAAAACTGGATGGCGGCCAAGAAGTACTTCAGCCGCGTGGCTGAGGACCCGCAGGGCAACAAGGCGGTGGCCGTCCGCGAATTGCAGCTCATTGACACCAAGCTGAAAGACGCCGCCAAGGGAGAAAAGGGCGGCATGTTTGGCAAGATGTTCAACAAGAGCTGACCCGACCCCACGCCATGCCACGCCACCACAAACCGACGCCCGCCGGGCCACTGCGGGACCGGCTGCTGGGCCTGCTGGACCGCCATCCCGGCGAAGAGTTCTCCCTCAAGGAGCTGCGCGACCGCCTGGACGTGGGGCCGGATGACCGGCGGGAAATGCGCGAACTGCTGGGCGAGTTGGAGGAGGAGGGCCGCGTCCAGCGTGTGGCCGGGCGGTGCTACCGCGCCGCGCGTCCGGTGGTCCGCGTGGAGGGGCGGGTGCACCGGCATGAACGCGGGTTCGGCTGGCTGTTGGACACGGGCGCACCCGACGGGAATGACCCGTTCATCCCGCCTGATCAGATGGAGGGCCTGCTGCAGGGTGACCGCGTGCGGGCGCGCCTGGAGCCCGGGCGGGCGGGCAAGCCGCGCGCGGTGATTGAGAAGGTCCTGACGGAGCGGGCGCGCACCATTGGCACGCTGCGGCGCTGGGGCAAGCGCTGGGTGGTGGAGGTGGACGCCCACGCGGACGGCTTCCTGGTGGAGGGAACCGGCGAGGCGGAGCTGCGGGACGGCGCCGCCGCCATGGTGACGGTGACCACGCGGCCGGAGGCCACCCACCGCGGAACCGTGGACGTGGAACGCGTGCTGGGCGAGTCCGGCACGCTGGCGGTGGAGGTGGAGAAGCTGGTGCTGCTGGGCCAGGTGCCGGTGGACTTTCCCGCGGACGCCCTGGCGGAGGTGGCCGCGCTGTCCGCGGACCCGGTGGCGGACGCCGCCCATGAACACCGCCGCCGCGACCTCACCGCCCTCCCGCTGGTCACCATTGACGGCGAGGACGCGCGCGACTTTGACGACGCAGTGCACGTGGCGCGCGAAGGAAAGCACCTGGTGCTTACCGTGGCCATTGCGGACGTGGCCCATTACGTGCGCGAAGGCACCGCGCTGGACCGCTCCGCCGCGGAACGCGGAACGTCCATCTACTTTCCCGGCCGCGTCATCCCCATGCTGCCGCACCGCCTGTCCGACGACCTGTGCAGCCTGCGCCCCAACGTGCCGCGGCTGTGCCTGGCGGCGAAGATGACCTTTGAGCCGGGGCAGGCGGTGCCGGGGCACGTGGAACTGTTTGCCGGGCTCATGAAGTCCCGCGCGCGCCTCACCTACACGCGCGTGCACGAAGCGGCGGCGGCCGGTTTGACGTCCCTGCCGGAGGCACCGGGGTTTGACCTGGCCGCGGCGCTGGAGCTGTTCCGCCGGTTGCGTGCGGCGCGGCTGGCCCGCGGGGCGTTGGACCTGGACCTGCCGGAGCCGCGGTTCTTCCTGGACCCATCGGGTGATGTGCGCGCCATGCAGCCCGCGCCGCGCTGGGAGTCACACCAGCTCATTGAGGAGTTCATGATCGCGGCCAATGAGGCGGTGGCGCGCCACTTTGAAGGGCACCAGTGGCCCTGCGTCTACCGCGTGCATGAGCCGCCCGACGAGGAGAAGCTCAAGCGCTTCCTGGCCCTGGCGAGCGCGCACGTGAAGCTGCCCAAGATCCCGCCCTCCCCCGCCCCGTCCCACGTGGCGGCCATCCTGGAGCTGCTGCGCGGCCACCGCCGCGGCACCGTGCTGCAGGGCCAGCTGCTGCGGGCCATGATGCAGGCCCGCTATGACGCGGCCAACCTGGGGCACTACGGTCTGGCGTCAGAAGCGTACCTGCACTTCACCAGCCCCATCCGCCGCTACCCGGACCTGCTGGTCCACCGCGAACTGCACCGCCATCTCACCGGCGGCAAGACCCCGGCGGACCGGGAGGCGCGGCTGGAGACGCTGGCCGGGTCCTCCAGCCGCACGGAGCGGCGCGCCACGGACCTGGAGCGCCAGTGTGACGCGCTGTACGCGGCCAGCGCGTGTACGCACCTCGTGGGGCGGGACCTTTCGGGGACGGTCACCGGCGTGGCGGATGCCGGGCTGTTTGTGCGGCTGGATGACAACGGCGCGGACGGGCTCATCCCGCTGGACACGCTGGCACCGGGGCGGATCCTGGTGGATGACGAACACGCTGAGATCCACACGGCCGCCGGCGCCCGGTGGGGCCTGGGCGACCCGGTGAAGGTCCGCGTGGCGTCCGTGAACCTGGGCCGCCGGCAGGTGACGCTGGCACTGGCGGGCGCTCGTCCGGCTCCGGGGGGCTTTGCCCGGGAGCGGCCGCCGGAGCGGCGGGCGGAGCGCGCGCGGGGGCGGCGGCGCCGGTGACGGACCTGCCGGGCATCTACCGGATGGTGGAGCAGGCCATGCCGGAGCGGAGCTGCGCGCGCAGCGGCGCGTGCTGCCAGTTCACGGTGACAGGGCGCGAGCCCATTGTGACGCACGCGGAGCTGGCGGCCATCCGCGCGGAGCTGCGCCGGCAGGGCCGCAATGTCCCGCCGCCGCGGGAGGACGGCGCCTGCCCGCTGCTGACGGCGGACGGGACGCGTTGCAGTATCTACGCGGCGCGTCCCATGGGCTGCCGGACGTTCTTCTGCCGGGAGGCGGGGGGCGTGGTGACCGCCCGGGAGCTGCGGGATGCGCTGCATGCGCTCAACGCGCTGGAGGAATCCCGGGGCAAGAACAAGCGGCCACCGCGGCCGCTCACGCGCGCGCTCCAGGACCGTGACTGAAGGACGGCGTCAGCCGCCCAGGGCCTTCTTGAGCTTGCCCAGCACGCCCTTGCCGTCATCCGGCCCGGGCTCCGGCGGCGAGTGGCGGGCCTTCTCCGCGCGCATCTCCAGCAGGCGCACCTCGCGCGCGGCCTCCTCGTGCTTGGAATCCAGCTCCAGGCAGCGGCGGAAGCAGCCCTCGGATTTGTCGCCCTCACCCAGCACGCGGAACAGCAGGCCCAGCTTGTAGTGCGCGTCCGCGTAGCGGGTGGTCTTGGCCAACTCCCGGAACACCTCCAACGCCTTCTGGCGGCGCTCCTTCTCCGGTTTGGTGGGGTTGAGCGCCATGGCCCACGCCCAGTCCACCTTGTACTCCGCCAGCGCGGGGTCGCAGTCCACCGCGCGCTTCATCTCCCCCTCCGCCTGCGCGTAGTCCTTCTGCTTGAGGAAGAACCGGCCCTTCTGCGCGTACAGCTTGGCCTCCTCCGCACGGACCGGGGCGCGCCGGTTGTCTCCCGCAGGGCCGGACGCTTCGCGCTTCTTGAGGTCCTCCAGGTACGCGGTGCGCGTCTTGGTATCCCCCAGGACGCGGTGCGCGTCTCCCACCGCGGCAAACAGCGCGGCCATGCGCGTGCGCACCTCCTCCACCTCCGGGCCCGTCCAGCCGCCCAGCCGGTCCGGGTGCCACTTGCGAACCAGGCCCAGGTACGCCTTCTTCACCGCGTCATCCCCGTCCGTGCGCTGCAGGCCCAGCACCTCAAAGTGGTTCCCCTTCCCCAGCGATCCGTGCGCCGCGTCCACCTCCTTCTTGAGGTCCCGGAACTGCGGATCATCCATGGCGGTGGCCGGCTTGGGGGGCGGCGGCGGGGGTGCGGGTTCCGCCGCGGGTGACGACGTGGAGGCGGCGGCGGGGTCTTCGTCCACGCCGGGGCGGTAGATGTTGGCCACCAGCTTCTTGCGCACCAGCTGCTGGCCCTTCTGGTCCGCCAGCGCCTTACGGATCTCCACGGGGACCAGCGCGCGCGCCTTGTCCGGCCCCAGCGTGTCCAGCAACTCCGCTGAGTGCAGCCCGCGCAGTGCGCCCTGCGCCTTGGGCGGCGGCAGCAGGCCGGTCCCCTCCAGGTCCTTGAACCGCCGCGGCAGCCGCAGCAGCGTCAGGAACGCGCGCGCCTCGTCCGGCAGTTCCGCCCACGCCACGGCGGTCTCCAGGCCTTCCGGGGAGCGCAGCACCACCGCCCGGTCCCGCAGGCGGGCGGCAAAATCCTCGTTGCCCGCCACGTCGTCGGCGGCAAAGAACTTCTGGAATGTGACGGCAGTGTCAGCCATGCGTCGAGCTGGATCCCCGGTTCTCGGCGGTAGCAGGGTTCAATCGCAGAAGCCCCATTCCAGGGCGGTCCCATTGGTGAATGCTTTGCACGTTGCGCCTGCGCGGTCACACGCCGGGCCGCCGCTTCCTAGCCGCCGGCAATATTGCGTGCAGGTCCCGGTGCAGTTGCCGCCGGAGGGGCACCCCAGTTGGTCGCTGCAGAAGTACCCCTCGCCGCAGGCGGGCAGGCCCTGGGTCTGCTCGGTGTCGCACGTTTCGCCCGGCGCTCCCGTCCCCACGGGGAGGCAGGTGGCCGTGGCCGGGTTGGCGGCAAAGTGGACGCACGCCTCCTGCGGCGCACAGCAGCGGGCACCCACCGGCGGGGGATTGGCGTTGCAGTCGTTCTGCAGCAGCACGTCGCATTCGGCGTAGCAGACGCCGGCGCTGGCCCCGGGCTTGAACCACAGGCAGCGCGTGTTGTTGGGGCAGTCCACCGCGGTTTCACCGCACTCACCCTCCTGGCAGACGCCGGAGATGTCACCGCCCCCGGGCCAGCAGATCTGGTCGGGGCCGCATTGCTCGTGGAACAGGCACACCGGGCGGCAGCGGAAGTCGCAGTCCGGGTCATCGCGGGAGGTGCAGGTGCGCTGCATGTCCTGGCACACGGCTGTGCGCGCCGAATACCCCTCGCACTCCTCATCCACGTCGCACCGGCCGCCCAGCTTGGTGGCGTCCGTCTTCCTGCAGACCTCGCGCTCCATGATGAACACGCGGTCCTTGACGCAGATGTAGCCACCCGGGCAGCGCGGTTCCGCGTCCTGGCAGGGCGCGTTGTCCGGCCCGCATCCGACGATCAGCAGTCCCAGCAACACGCCCGCCACACGCCATGAACGCATGGTCTTCACTCCCTGCAACCCTTGGGGTCACTGACGCATTGTGACACCGCGGCGTCCCCGCCGCCACCCGCAAGGATGGCGTCCATGCTCTGCTTTTCTGAGAAGCCCCACGCCATCAGCGCAATCCCCAGCGCCAGAAACCCCGCGCCCACCAGCGCGCCCACCACCGCCACAATGGGCAGGGCAATGCCCGCAATGAATGTGATGGTGCGCTCCGTCTGCTGGAACGCGGAGATGTAGAAGCCGGTGCCGGGGAGGCGGAAGCCGGCCACCAGGTACCAGCACAGCGCCGCCAGCAGCAGCAGCACCAGCCCAATGACCAGCGCCAGCGGCAGCACGGGCAGCAGCAGCGCGCCGCCCACAATCTTGCCCATGCCCGCGCCACCGCCGCCGCCCTTGGGCGCGGTGTAGTTGGATGACGTCTTGGTGGAGATGTCCTTGTTGACGGCGTCCTTGGCGCCCGCCTGGCCGGTGCGGAAGCCGCCCTCAATCCAGCGGTCCAGCTCGTCGCGGTAACGGTCGCCGGTGAAGCCGCGCTCACCCTGGCCCAGCGGGGAGCCGGTGTTGTCCACCAGGACGGCGGCCACGCGCACGTCCGTGGCGGTGCTCTGCACGCTCTGCACGTAGACCTGGTCCACCTTGGCAAAGCGGGCCAGTTCGCCCAGCACGGGTCCCTGCCCGGCCACCACGTCGGTGTGGACCCGGTTGAGGATGGTCTCCAGCTCGGAGGCCTTGAGGGTGGGCTTGAGGGGGAACTGCACGGTCTCGTCCGCGCTGGACACCTTCACCACCTTGCCCGCGGAGCGGTGCCCGGCGCGAACCACCCGCAGCACGTGCGGTCCCGCCGCCAGGCGCTCCACCACCAGCGGTGTGGCGCCGCGGAATACGCCGTCCACGTACACCTCCGCGGCGGACGGCGTGGAGAACACGTTGATGGAGTAGCGGTCGCCTTCGTCCACCTTGCGGCCCGCGTCATCAAACGCCTTCTGCGCCTGCGGCGGCAGCTTGTCCCAGGCGGCCGCGCGGTCCACCAGCAGCGCGCGCCGGAACGCCTCAGTGGCGGGCTTATGCTCCGCGTTGAGCGCGTAGGCGCTCCCAAGACGCAGCAGCGCGTCCACGTACGGCTTGATGTCCTCCACGTAGGCGGCGCCCTGCTCCAGGCTCACCGCCGCGTCGTTGAGGGATGAAATGGCGGTGTCCAGTTCATTCTCATCCAGGGCGTGACCGCCCTTCTCCAGCGCCGCCAGTCCCTTGGTGATGAGCGCGCGGCCCGGAGCTTCCGCCGCCTGGTCCAGGAACTGTTCCACGTCCAGCAGGCTGTAGCGGGGGTTGCGGGCAAACACGCCCCGCGCCACAAACGCGCCCACCGCCGCGGACTTCTGGCTGGCGCTGTCCTTGCCGACGCTGAGCACCAGGAGGCTGAGGCCGCCCTCGTCAGCGCGGGTGCTCAGCGGAAGCAACAGGGAGCAGGCAAGCGCGGCCAGCAGCAGGCGCGCGCGCGGGACGGGCGTCGGGCGTGACATGGGCGGGCCTTGTAGCAGGCACCCGGAGGGCCCGTCACGTCGGGAAAGCCCGCTTGACACCGGGTGACACCGGCCCCTGTGATGCGGGGGCATGGTTCGCCTCCGGTTGTCCGTGATGGCCGTCCTTGCCGCGGCGGCGTGCCAGCCGCCGGATACGCGCTGCCGTAACGACGGCGACTGCGACACGACGGTGCGTTACTGCGCCGCCAATGGGACGTGCCAGCCGCTGGCCGGCCGCCCGGGCGGGAGCATCCCGGCGCGCTGCACGGTCTACGGCGCGCAGCCCGGGAGCAGCTCCGCCGCCGGGGCGGCGCTGGTTGTGGGGGCGCTGCTGCCCCGCACGCGCGCGGACGGCGCGGAGGACCCGCGCGGGCGCCTGCGCGAACAGGCCGCGCGCCTGGTGGTGGAGGAGCTCAATCCGCCGCAACGGCAGGGCGTGGCGGGACGTTCGCTGGCGCTGGTGAGCTGTGACACGGCGGGGGATGCCACCACGGCGGCGGCGCTGGCGGGGGACCTGGTGGAGCTGGGCGCGCTGGCGATCATCAGCGCGGGAAGCGCGGAGACGCTGGCGGCATCCGCAGTGACCATTCCCGCGGGCGTGCTGCTCATCAGCTCCAGCGCCACCACACCGGAGCTCACGGATCTGCCGGACCTCCCCGCCGGCGGCGGAGCCGGGCTGGTGTGGCGCACCGCGGCCTCGGACGCGTTCCAGGGCGCGGTGCTGTCCTCCCTGCTGACGGACGGGAACCTGTGCGGGCTGGGCGGGACGGGCGCGGCCAGCGCCGCCGTCATCTACCTGGATGATCCGTACGGTCAGGGGCTGTACACGGTGTTCTCGCGCCACTTCACGCGGACCGAAGCCGGGTTCCTCTACGCGCGCGCAGGCTCCATTGACACAGCGCTGGCCGCGGCGGCCGCGGCCAACCCCGCGGCGCTGGTGGTCATTGGCTTCCCGGACGACGTCACGCGCATCCTGGATGCGACCGTTGGCACGTCCCTGGGGGCCGTTCCCCTGTTCCTCACCGACAGCGCGCGCAATCCCGCATTGTTCACGCTGGCCCATCCGGAGCGCCTGGCGGGCGCGTGCGGCACGGCCCCCGCCCCTGCCGACACGACGTCGGCCGCGTACGACTGGTTCGGCCAGCAGTACCAGCAGAAATTTGGTGAAGACCCGCTGTCGGCGAGCTTTGTCCCCAACACGTACGACGCCATGATGCTCATTGCGCTGGCCGCGGCCTGGGCGCTGCAACCCGGGCGGACGCTCAACGGCGCGGCGCTGGCGGAAGGCCTGCGCCACCTCTCCGCGGTGGATGGCGGAACGGCGGTGAACCTGGACGTGCCCTCGTTCAACACGGCGGTGTCGCGGCTGGCGGCGGGCGGTGACCTGGACGTGCAGGGAACGTCTGGGCCGCTGGACTTTGACAACGCCACGGGCGAAGCGCCGGCCGCCGTGCAGGTATGGGAGGCCGCGGACGGCGGCTTCACGACGCTGCGGGTGGTCCAACCCTGACCAGCGCTGCCAGGTGGAATCCATCCGTGCCATCGCGATGGGGCAACAGCGTGCGTGCCGCCGGGCCGCCGGCATACAGCGGTGCCGCGCGGAAATCCCGGTGTTCCCCCAGGAAGCGTGCCACCACGTCCTCATTCTCCGCGCGCAGCAGGGAACAGGTCACGTACATGAGCCGTCCGCCGGGCCTCACGCAGCGGGCCGCGCGGGACAGGATGGCCGCCTGCAGTGTGGGCAGCCGCGTCACCGCCGTCTCATCCAGCCACCAGCGGGCATCCGGGCCCCGGCGCAACGCACCCGTGGACGAGCACGGCGCATCCACCAGGACAACGTCTGCCGCCGCCGGGGGCGCATCCACCGCGGTCTCCCGCACACAGCGCAGGCCCAGGCGGCGCGTGCGCCCTCGCAGGTCCGCCAGGCGCGCGGGGTCCGCGTCCGTCACCCACAGCTCCCCGCGGTCTTCCATCATGGCGGCCAGTGCCAGCGTCTTGCCGCCGGACCCGGCGCACGCGTCCAGCACCACGTCACCCGGGCGCGCGCCAGTCCAGAGCGCCGCCAGCTGGCTGGCCTCGTCCTGCACCTCAAAGCAGCCGTCCCGCCAGGCCGCATTGCCGGTGACATTCACGGGTCCCGCCACCGTCAATCCCCACGTTGACGCCCGCGTGGGCTCAACGCGCCACCCGCCGGCAGCCAGCCGGACCGCCAGGTCCGCGCGCGTGGTCTTCAGCGTGTTCACGCGCAGCGTGAGCGGCCCGGGCCGGTTCAATGCCGCCGCCAGCGCATCCGCCTCCGCGGCGCCCAACTCCGCCACCCAGCGGGCCGCCAGCCACGGTGGCAGGGACCGCTCCGCCGCCAGCCGTTCCACCGGGTCCGCCGGCCAGGGACGCGCGTCCCCGAACGCGCGTTCGAGCACCGCCGCCTCTACCCCCGCCGCCTCCGCCGCGGCGCCGGGCGGCAGCGCCATCTCTTCAACGAGGTAGGCCGCAAGCACGGCCGCCGGCGCGTCCGAACCGCCGCGGTACGCCAGGCGGGCGCGCAGGCACGCGGGGCCATTCACCATGCGCGCCACACGCGACCGCGCCGCGTTGTCCCAGTGCGGGTGCGCGCGCAGCACGGCGCGCAGCGCGGGCTCCGCGCGCGTCTGCATGGTGAGCACGGCCGAGAGCGCTTCCAGGGCGGCCCGGGTCTCCTCCGGCCGCGGCGACGACGCCATCACGCCTTGATGTTGTCGATGGCGGACTTCTGCATGTCGTGCATCTGTTTGATGACGTTGGTGAGCATTTCGTAGAACTTGCGCAGCTGGTTGGTCATCTGCTGCAGCAGCTGCTGCTTCATGGTGTCCGACATGGGCTGCTGCGCGCCGGCAATGGCGCCGGGAACGTTCTGCTGCATGAGCGGGCGCCCACCGCTGCCCTGCCCGCCGGCCATGTTGCCCAGCATGCCGTTGCCCACGGGCATGGCGGACATCTCGTCACCGCCGCCCGGTGACCCCAGCGCCGCAGCGGACTGGAACAGCTGCGCCTGGAAGTCCTGGAAGTTGCCGTTGGGCTGCGCCTGCTGCGCGCCACCGCCTGACAACGACAGCGCGACGTTCTTGACGTTCTGCTCCATCTGCATGAGTCCCTGCAGGATGGGGCCCATGGAGGACGGCACGCCGGGCACCGCGTTGGCCACGGCGGCGGCATGCATCACCGCCATGTTCTGCAGCGACGTTCCGCCCTGGCCTCCGACGACACCGCCCACTTCAGCCGGCTGGGTGGCGGGGGCGCGGAAGCACAGCAGGCCGCCGGTGGATGAGCCGGTGTTGAGCACGGAACCGCCCAGCGCGCTCTCCAGCTGGCCGCGGAAATCCGGGTCCGTCAGCAGCGCCATGGAGAGCGACCGGCCCACCTGCGTCTGCGCAAAGGCCGCATCCCCGCCCATGCCGCCCAGCGCCGTGAAGCCGCGCGCCTGGGGGATCCCGCCCCGCTGCTGGTAGTAGTCCGCCGGGCCCGGAACAAACCCCTCCAGCGCAAATTGCCGCCCGAACATCCGGTTGAGCGTTCCCAGCAGCAACGCGCTGGAGGGTTCGGTCCCGTCACCCATGCGGGCGCGGATGGCGGCGCCTTCATCCAGGCGGTCCAGCGGCGGCCGGCCGGTGATGGCGCCCAGCATCCGCGTGACCAGGGAACCCACCGAAAATCTTGAGACTGCGCCGGGACTTATGGCCATGGGCCGCTCCACGTTGGCGGGCCCTTGGCAGGCCCTACCGGGATCACATTATCGGACACTTGTCACGGGGGTTGCCACTCCCCCTTCCTACTCCGCGGGACGCTCCAAGCCGAGGACGCCCCGAACGGCGCGCACCCAGGCGTCACGCCGCCTGCCCCTGCGGACCGCATCCGCCAGCTGCGGCGGCGGCGGGGGCTGCTCCACCCCGCTGCGGCGCACGGCGGCCACGCGGTAGGGGACGGCTGAGCGCGGCACCGGCGGGTCCGCGCGGATGCAGCCGTCCCCCCGGGTGACCAGGCGCGTGGGCCCGGCCCAGACCACGCGGTGCACCACGAAGGAGCCCTGCACGCGCGCCAGCACAATGTCCCCCGGTGCCGGGGCGCGGTCCCACGGCGCCAGCAGAATCTCATCCCCGGGCAGCAGCGCGGGCGCCATGCTCTGGCCGCGCATGGGCCACCAGAACGCGCGCGTACGTCCGTCTGGCGGGGCGTCCATGGGCGGGGCGGTACTCCTCTCGCCGTGGCGGCGCAATCCGCCTTGCGCCACCCGGGAGGCCGGCGTACATGCACCCCCCTTTGCGGGGGCACCTTCGGGAGCGTGGAACATGCGTCGTGACGGGCATCCGGGGCTGGTGGTGGCGGGCATGGTGGCGGGGCTGGCGTTGGGCACCGGCTGCCCATCCCAGGGCGGAGCCGCGGGCGGTGGAGGCGGCGCCAACACCAGCTTCCGCTTCAAGCCGGGCAAGCCCGGCACGCCGGTGGCCACCGTGGGGGACACGGCCATCACCGTGGAGGACTTCCAGGACCGCATCAACCAGCAGGGGCCGTTTGCGCGGCCGCGCTTTGCGGACGTGGCCAAGCGGCGTGAATTCCTGGACGGGCTCATCCGCCAGGAGGTGCTGGCGCAGGAGGCGGTCCGCCGCGGGATGCTGGATGACCCGGAGGTCCAGGACGCCCTCAAGAAGGTGCTGGTCCAGAAGCTGACGCGCCAGGAGTATGACAGCCAGGTCAAGCAGGAGGACATCAAGGCTGAAGACGTCAAGAAGTATTACGACGCCAACCCCGACGAGTTCCACAAGCCCGAGATGGTGCGCTGCGCCGCCATTGTGGTCCAGAACGGCGCCGACCCGGCGGCGGCCCGCAAGAAGGCGGAGGGCTTCCTCAAGCAGGTCAAAGAGGCGGCGGCCAGGAAGCCGGAGCCGGGCAAGTTTGTCCCGGACGCGTTTGGAGACCTGGCCGCGCAGGTGAGCGAGGACCCGGAGACCAAGCAGTTGCGCGGGGACCTTCGCTACCTGTCCCGCAAGGAGCTGGACGGGAAGTGGGGCGAGAAGGTGGGCGAGGCGTGCTTTGGGCTGGCCGAGGTGAACGACCTGTCCGGCGTGGTGGAGGGCAAGACCGGGATGCTGGTGCTGAAGAACACCGGGCGCCGCAAGCCCATTGACCGCACGCTGGAGCAGGTGGAGACGCAGATCCGCAACCGGCTGTTCCGCGAGAAGCGCACCGAGGCGTTCAACCGCTACGTGGACGGGCTGCGCCAGAAGCTGGGCGTGCGCGTGGATGACCAGAAGCTGGCCGCCATGCAGATTGCCGGGGCCACGCAACAGCCCCCGCCCATGCCCGGTGCGCCGCCTGCGCTGCAGCCGCCGGGCGGAGACCCCGTGATCACGGACGAGCCGTCCAAGGAACCGCATGGCCACTGAGCGCGTGTGGGCGGTGGGCGTGGTGCTGGCGTCGGCCATGGCCGGCTGCCCGCGCCCTCCCCCGCCCGCCGCGCCCGCGCGCGCCGTGGCCACGGTGGACGGCCAGCCCATCAGCGCGTTGGATCTCCGCCGCGAGCTGTGGCGCGTGCACGGCAAGCCGGAGCCCGGGGATGCCTCCCGCCAGCCGTTGGCGGAAGCGCTGCTGGACCACATGATTGAGGAGAAGGTGCTGGCGGCGGCGGCGGTGGCGGCCGGCATCACGGTGACGCCGCAGCAGTTGGAAGCGCAGTGGGAATCCGCGCGTGACGGCTACCGCATGGAGGACTTCCAGGCGACGCTGTACGCGCAGATGCAGACGCCGGAACTGGTCAAGGCGCGCCTGCGGGACCGCCTGTTGGTGGAGAAGTTCCTGGAGGAGCGCACGCGGGACCAGCCCAAGATCACGGATGACGAGGTGAAGCGCTACTACGAGGCGCAACCCGCGCGCTGGCGCGTACCCCAACAGGTGCGTGCGCGGCAGATCGTGGTGCGCACGGTGGAGGAGGCCCGGCCGCTGCTGGAACGGCTCCACAAAGGCGAGGACTTTGCCCGGCTGGCGCGCGAGCACTCCGTGGCGCCGGAAAAGGACCGCGGGGGAGACCTGGGGTTCTTTCCCCGCGGTGTGATGCCGGAGGTGTTTGACCGGACGTGTTTTGCGCTGGAAGTGGGCCAGGTGTCCGACGTGATCACCTCCGAGTACGGCCAGCACATCTTCCAGGTCACCGAGAAGCGCGCCGAGCAACTCAGGCCGCTGTCCGTGGTGGACGCGGAGATACGGGACGTGCTGCGGCAGGCGCGGCGGCAGGACGTGGAGGACCGGTTGATCCGCGAGTTGCGGATGAAGGCCGTGGTGGTGCGCGACGACGACGCGCTCCGCTGGGCGGCGGATGCAGAAGGGGTGGCGCAGGACGGCGCCGTGGCCGCGCCGGGAGGTGGGTGATGCGCACGTGGTGGGCCTGGGCCGTGCTGTTGTCCGCGGCGGACGCGCTGGCGGTGGAGACCACCGCGCCCGGCTACCGGGAAGTGGAGCGCGTGGTGGCCGTGGTCAATGAGGACGTGATCCTCCAGTCCGAAGTGGAGGAGCGGCTGCTCCCGGCCCTCAACACCCTGCCGGCATCACTCAAGGGCGCAGAGCGGCAGGCGCGCGTGGAGCACCTGCGGCATGACGCCCTGGAGGACCTGGTGGCGGACAAGCTGCTGCAGCAGCAGATTGATGAGTTGCACCTGGAGGTCACGACGGAGGAACTGGAACGGGCGATCAAGGAGGTCAAGGCGCAGAACGGCCTGGACGACACGCAGTTCCGCCAGGCGCTGGCGCAACAGGGCATGACCATGGCCGTGTACCGCGACAACCTCCGCAAGCAGTTGCTGAAGGCCAAGATCATCAACATCAAGGTGCGCAACCGCGTGACGGCGACGGAGCGGGACCTGCAGGCGGGCGTGGCGCGGCGGATGAAGACGCGCAAGGTGGACTACAAGGTCCACGCGCGGCACGCGGCGTTCCTGGTCCCGGAAGGCGCCCCCCCGGACCAGGTGGAGGCGGCCCGGCAGCGCGCGCTGGCGTTCCACGGGAAGGTGGTGGCCGGGGCGAGCTTTGACGCGCTGGTGAAGACCGAGTCCGACGAGCCGTCCCGCGGTGGCGGCGACCTGGGGTTCTTCAAACGCGGCGAAATGAACCGGGCGTTTGAAGACGCGGCATTCAGCACGCCCCCGGGCGGGACGGCCGCGCCGGTGCGCTCACCGCTGGGCTGGCACGTGATCCACGTGGTGGAGCGCAAGAGCCTGGACGAGCGCCCGCGCGACGAGGTGGAGCGCGAAATGCGCGAGCAGCTGATGGGTGAGGAACTGGAACGGGCCTTCAAACGGTACGTGTCCGAACTCCGCAACCAGGCGCACGTTGAAGTGCGCCCGTGACACCGAGGTCCCCAATGAGCACGCCTTCCATTCCCCTGACCGCGGCCTGCGTCCTGGCCAGCCTGGCGCTGGCCGGCTGCCCGGCCTGCAACACCACTGATGACGACGACAGCGGCACCAGCAGCAGCGGCGGGACTGCCAGCAGCAGCAGCGGCGGCAGCGGCGGCGGGTCCTCCGGGGCCGCGGGCAGTTCATCCCAGGCAGCGGGTTCCAGCGGTGTGGCCGTGTCGTCGTCGTCCATGGCGGGATCGTCGGGCACCGGTTCGTCCGTGGGCGGCGGGAGCTCGTTGGGCGGGTCCAGTTCGGCCCCCGCGGTGTCGCGGCCGGCGTACGTGTTCGCGCATTCGGATACCGTGCTGTACCGGCTGGACGCGGACACGCTGAACCTCACTGAACTGGGAGCGTTCACGTTTGAGGATGCCGCCGGCACGCCCATCACCAACGCGACGATGACGGACTTTGCCGTGACCGCCGGCGGCCAGATGTGGGGCTGCAGCCTGCACACGCTGTGGCGGATTGAAAGTCCCACGTGGCGCGCCATCAAGGTGGCGGACCTGGTGGAGAGCTTCACGGGACTCACGTTTGTCCCGGCCGGCATGCTGGAGGCCAACGAAGTGCTGGTGGGTGCCACACAGTCAGACGGATCGCTGTACAAGATTGACCGGACTGACGGGACCACGACGCTGATTGGCTCTTACGGCGACAACTGGGCCACCTCCGGCGATATTGTGGCCATCACCAACGACGGGATGTACGCCACGGTGAAGCGCACGGGTGAAACCACGGATTTCCTCGCGCGCATTGAGCCCACCACCGGTGTGGCGACGATCATCGGGACGCAGGGGATTGGCGCGCTCAAGACGTTTGGCCTGGGTTACTGGGGCGGCGTGCTGTACGCGTTCACCGACGAGGGCACCGGCAACGGCGGAAAGGTGCTCCAGGTCAACCGCAGCAATGGGATTGGGACCGTGATCCGCACGGAGAACAGCGTGCGGTTCTGGGGCGCCGGCGTCACCACCATCGCCAAGATCAACTGAGGACGTCCCACCCCCCACCGCTCGCCGCCTCACGGCGGC
>JACRCW010000077.1 GCA_016218805.1 Deltaproteobacteria bacterium
CACCCAATACCTTCAGCCATATGCTGCGCTTCTGCATTCGTTCCTCGCTTCTGTGTTGTCGTCGACAAACACCACACTGGCACAGGAACGGATGCAGGTCATCCTACCCCTCCGGGACCCACTTTGGGGTCAGGAGAGCCCAACGTTGTTGTCACCGATGAGGGTGGCAGCGTCCGGGTGGGCGGGGTCTCGCTGAACGTGGCGCCAGGAAGCGCGCCCGCCGGCACCGTGATCACCGCTCGCTGGGCGAACAACGACGCATGCCTCCCCCAGGTGGTCTTCGGTCCGGAGGGCTTGCGGTTTGACCCTCCGGCCACTCTTGCGCTGGAAGCTCCGGCCGATTGCGCGGGACAAGGGGCCGTCCTCACCTGGAGTCACGTGATAGACGGCTATGCGCACCGCCTTCCCACGATGCGTGCGCGCGACCGCGTCACGTCGGAGGTGCGCCACTTCAGCACGTACGCCGTGGTTGCGGATCGCATCCTGCCGACGCGGGTCTTCGGACGTCGGGTGGAGCACAACGGCGTGACCGTCACCGTGGAAGGTCCCGATGCCGTGCTGGAGTTGAGCGGCGACGGAGACCGTGCCGTGCTGCGCCGGATCACCACCGCACCCTCCCCGGTGACCGTCACGTGGGAGGGCCTCAACCCGGATCGAGCGATGTACTGGCGGGTCATCGGGGAGGCTGCGCAGCGCGGTCACATGAGTCCTGGTGGTGGCACGGGCCTGAACTCCGTCCCTGCCACGGACGATGCGGTGATTCTCGTGAGCGCCACGCAGGGGACCATTGTCATTGCACCAGGACAACTCGCGAGCCTGTGCGGCACTGCCGCGCTTCCGGGCACGTACAGCGCAACGGCGGGGGTGTGCACGTTGAGCGCTGACGCGGCGGAGACGGTGGAACTGGACGATCCCGGCCAGACGCTCGACTGCGCTGGGCACGAGATCCTTGGCGGAAACTACGACAACCAGGGCCTGGCAATCGGACCGCGTGCCACCGGCGCCGGCGTCAAGCGCTGCACCATCCGGTTCGGGATCGGCATCCAGGTATTCGCTGAGCAGGTCCGCCTGGAACAGAACAGGATCCTGAGCGCGCTGGGCCCCGGTTCAGTGGGGATCCAGTCCTCCTGGGCGCGCCAGATTGCGGTGCGAGACAACAGCATCGCCGACGCGGTCTTCCCCGTCATCGTTTTCGGCCCCCAGGGTGGTCCCGTCGCAGAGATCACCGGCAACACCATCACCAACGGGCATGGGGGCGTGTTCTTCGGGGACAGCAGTTTCGCCGCCACGGGGTCAGTTCCGTCCTGGGAGGTGACCCAGGCGCGGATTGCTGGGAACACCATCGCGAGCACGGCGCATGGGATGGAGCTCCAGATCATTTCCGCGCCCCCGCCTGGACAGTTACCCGTGCGCGTGGAGGGCAACACGCTCACGGGGCTCGGCATGCGGATCAACTGGCTGGGTCCGGGCCCGGGCCCGCGCGTGCTCCACAACAACGTCCACGGCAGTTTGGTGTCCTGGAATGGAAGTGAGTTGCCCGTCCCGTTTGACGCGAGTTTCGGCGGGGAGGGCAACTTCTGGGGGCGGACGGCGCTGCCGCTGTTCGTTCCCGGCGTGGATTCCAACGACATTGCTGTAGTGGATAGCCACGCGTACTGCGCGCAAGACGGCTGGAATACCGGGTATTCGCCTGGATCATGCACAGCGGTCACCGCTCCGCCTGCGCCCACCATCCAGGATCCAGGCGGCGGCGGGCACTGTTACTCCGCCACCATAGAGATGGTCTCGGGCGTCCTCCCGACGGCGGTGACGGGAACCGTGCGGGTCTTTGACTTCGGCTTTCCCATGGCGGATGGCCCGGTGTCAGGGACCACGTTCAACGTTGCGCTAAACGAACCGCTGGGTGAAGGCGCCCATGAACTCACGGCGTCCGTGGTTGTGCTCGGCATGGAGTCTCCTCTTTCTGAGGCCGTTTCCCTCGTCATTGACCAGGGCCCGCCTGCCGGCCCGGTGGTGTTCACCGCCGGCCCGCACGCCACGCTGCCGGCGCTTGAGTTGACCGGGTCGGCGGAGCCAGGAAGCTACGTGCTGGCCTGGTTGGACGCCGACCCTCGGCCCACCACGGCGGCGGCCCAGGCGGATGTGTCGGGGTTGTTCGGTCCCGCGCTGGTGGGGCCGGCGGCCAACGGAGCACACACGCTGCACGTGCAGGTGGCCGATTGTGCCATGAACCTGTCCCCGGAAGTGCAGCGCGCCGTGTTGCTGCAATACGTTTCACCGCCTCCGCCGGCGCCGGTCATTGAATCTCCCGCCGGCGGAACCACGCATGCCGTGGTCACCTTTGTCTCCATCCGCACGGCTGAAGCCGGCGTCATCGCCGTCACGGACAACAACGCGCCGGTGCCCACCAGCAGCAACGCGCTTCCCGCGGGGCCGCACACCATTGCGTTCCCGGCGCCGCTGCTCCCCGGGGCCCACGTGTTGCGGGCGTGGCTGGTGCGGGAGCCTGACGGTGTCCTGTCGGACTCGTCGCTGCCGGTGGCGTTCCGCGTTGACCCCACGCCAAGCCGCCCGGTGATCACGGACCCAGCGCCGGGGTCCATCCACGCGACACCCGTCGCCCGGGTAAGCGGCATCACGACGGGCACCGGAGTGACTCTGTTTGAAGGAACCACGCAGATTGCCGAGGCGGGAGTCATTGAGGGGAGGTTCGTGGTGTTCCTTTCGCCGTCACTGGGGAAAGGCATTCACACGCTGGAGGCCATTGCGCACGTGGAGACGCCGGTGGGGCGGATGTTCTCCGCGCCCACGTTTGTGAAGTTCTCCGTGATTCCCAATGAGCTGGACGTTCCAGTGGTGAAGCAGCCCGTGGCGGGCCAGACCAGCCTGGCCCCGCTGGTGGCGGCCTCCGGCGAGGCGGCCCCCGGAGCAACGCTGCTGATTGCGCTGGATGGCGAGGTGAAAGCGAAGCTGACGGTGCAGCCCGACGGGCGGTGGGCGGGAGTGTTGTCCGGCGTGACGCCTGGGACGCACCGGCTGACGGCGTCTGCTACCTTGCGGAACATGGGAAGCCCCACGACGAGCCCGGTGGAATTCACGGTGGTGGCGGCGCCGGATCCGGCGCAGGTGATTGAGGACAGTTCGGGCAAGGTGGGCTTCAGCGTGAAGAGCGTTGGCCAGCCGGTGATTGACCTTGTGGATCAGCAGAAGTCCACCACGGTGTACGGGGTGAAGTTCCGGGCCATGCCCGCCAACACGCAGCAGCGCCGTGCGTTCACGGTCATGCGCGAGAGCTACACGGACCTGGACACCGGCGAGGTCTTTGCGAATGTGGCCGCGGTCCAGGAGCACGGTTCGGTGGCGAACGCCCAGGAAGACTACGACGCGATCATGGCGTACGACGGGCGGGGAGATACGGACGGGTATCCGTTTGAGGTGCGGCGGCTGCGGCGGGTGAGTTGGGTGGAGACGGCGTACGTGACCAACACTCCCGCGGCGAGCTGCACGGCGCTGGCGGATTCGCCGCCCCTGGTGCGGGCTTTCCAGGGTGTTGATTTCACGCAATTGCGGCGGCCGGGGCAGCAGTTGTCCTATTGCGTGGCAAAGCAGACGAGCCGCATCGACCTGGGTGACCTGGTGGTGGTGATCGGGATTGCCGAGTCGCCTGAAGGGTGGCTGTCACAGCTCAAACGCGCGTCAGCGGACCTGCAGCGGTTTGCCGACCGGTGGGGATGGGACCTGAATGCGCCCCTTCCGACGGAGCGCTTTCCGCCGGACCCGCTGCCCCAGGTGGGGCGGGGACGGCCGCAGGCGCAGTTGAACCTCTTCGTGGAACCCGTCATCGCGCTGGCGGACCTCCGGTTCGTCCGGACTTTCGGCCAGCATCTGGACACACGGTTGTGCCAACGGCAGACGCCTGCGGTGCACTGCGAGCTGGACCTTCGTGCCTGCGGCGTTCCCGCGGGCTGTCGCGTGGACGTCGATCGCGGGCCGGAACCGGACGACATCGTGCTCGTCGACTGGACGGACTGTACCGGCGAAACATGCGAGGAAGTGCCGCGCCCAGATTGGCAATGCCACTGCAGCGGCTGGAGATGTTCGTGCGGCTGGGTGACGGTGATGGTGCGGCTGGAGTGGACGTGCCGTCCAACGGGGTGCCACGAAATAGGCAGGGTCCCCGGTCCGTGGGTCTGTGGCGCTACGTGCGACCAAGGGGCTCCTCCTGGCGCCTGCGGGGACTGCGACATCCAGATGCCGGAACTCGATTGTAACGAGCCGCGCCCCGTCGAAACAGGGTATGCGCCCGTGGCACGCGAGAATGACGGGAATGAGCGGGTACAGCTCGCACATGCTGCCGAAGAATGGGAGGAATTCACGGAGCGCCACATCATCGATGGACAGTACCTGGGCGGCGAGATTGACCCGAGATTGGGCGAGAACCTCGGCTTCTTCTCGATGACGCGATACCACGACCGCCGGAACTCAACGGGCGTCACGGCGGAGGTGGCGGCTGCACGGGCATACAAGTTCGGCGTGACGCATTCCGCGCAGGACCGCGAGAAGCTGCGGCAGAGCATGGTGGCGCTGCACGCCATGATGACGGTGGCCAATGACCCCATCACTTGGGACGGAGGCGGAGCGGACCAGCATCCGCCGGACGGCCACGTGATTGACCCGAATGATCCTCAGTGCAACGTCACGCGTGAGACCCGCGACGGCGGTCCGTCAACGCAAGTGGGTTACGCCTCGTTCGTGGAACGCGACCACTGTGACAATCCGGAGGGAAGCCCGACCCCCACGCTGCTGCCGGACGGCACCGTCCTGAGGTTCCCTGATGGCGGACCCGTACTGTTTGATCCACCGGACATTACTGACGCGGGTGCCGTGGCGGCCGACTGCGCATGTCGCCCCGGCGTGGTTCGGCGGGGCATCTGGCCGCGCTCTTTGGTTCCGGGATGGTACGAACGTGAACTCCGGCCGGAGTTCGTGCGGGACATGTTTGAGGAGGGCCAGAAGGTGAACCCGGAGGATATCGCGGTAATTGCGGAAACGACCTATGGGTTTCAGGGGGGGCTGCCCGCGTTTAACACTTTGCAAAGCTCACCCCAGCATCCCGAGATCAACCGGTATCGTTTCATCCTGCGCGCAAGCCGTGACATCGTGGACACGATGATGTTCGCGGTGAGCGCCGCACGCACCGCCCTGGGCCCTGATGATGACCTTGATGGTTGGATGACGGACGTGGGCGGCGCGGTCGGCGATTTCATGATGGCGTTGATTGACCATGGCTACACGATGATTGACATCGATGACCAGCCGACGCCTTTCGGTCGGATGTTGCCCCCGGTGCCCGATGAGGGCGCCGAGTTCGGTGACCCGACGCAAGCCTTTGAGGTGCTGGCATGGCTCCGCACGTGCGCGCGCGTGGCTCCCGGACCGTGGGAGCGGCAGCGTTGCCGGGACGAGTACGCCAGGGTCATGCGGCAATGGGTGATTCTCCCGAATCAACAAGGTGGAGGCGGGTTCCCGTCGTACGTTGCGGCCGGGAGCGTGCTCTTTAGCTTGCGCGAGGTCCTCCACGCGGGGACGACCGGCGGCCACCACCGGCCCTTCCTGATTGCGCTGGCCGTCCAGACGCTGCTCGAGAGGGATGTGCGCATGGACACTTTGCCCGAGGAGATGCTCGGAACACACATCATCGCCGACTTCTGGAAGCAATTCGGAACGCGGATGTTCTCATTCCGGCGTGTTCCGTTCTTCGACACGCTGACCGTATTCGCCAATGGGGGTGATGTCGAACCGGGTGATTTCGAGCCGTCCGACGGCGACTCCACTCGCGCCCGCGTTGGCGCCATCCTGCGGCAATACCCGTCTCCACGCTATCGGCCGCTGGCGCCGAACGACCGCGTTTCTCCGAGCACCTTTGTGGCGCCGCGTCTGGCCGCCCCCGCGTGCGCCACCTTGCGCCCGCGGGCCCCGTTCTGCACCACGCCGCTGTGCGAGAACCTCAACAAGCTGTCGTTCCGGGGATGTGACAACATGCGGAATCAGTTTGTGACGGCGCTTGGCGCGTTGGACCGCCGGCTCGTTCCCGACGAAAACGCTGTGGACTCGATCTGGGCGCTGGGACAGGGACTCGCCATGCCACTGGACATTGCGGACGGAAACCGGAGCTACATGTTGCAGGAAGGCGATACCTGTGACGACAACTCCCGTGGCGGGATCCTGGAGCCCTACGGGTACGGGTTCCTCCTGGCGTACTGGCACGCGGTGTTCCACAACACGGTGAGGCTGCCATGAGACCCATGCTGATCCTCGTCATCGTCGCCAGTTTCGCCGGATGCCCGCCGCGCAAAGACCGACAATTCGACGAGGAGAGCACGCTGAGTTGCGGGTCGCTGCAGGCGTCATTGCCGGCCAATGCGTGGACAACTGCGTTGAGCCGTTTGGGTGCGCGCGGAGGGAATGCTCGTCCGGACCGTGCCCGGGGGTGTGCCGGCAGAAGTGCACGACCACCGGAGCGTCGCGCAGACTGGGTTCGGGGTGACCTCTACGCGGTGCTGCAGGTGACAGAGGACGATGTTGCGTCTGACGTGGCGGTGGTCCCCACACTTGTGGGACCGCATCAGCGCATCATCCAACGGATAATCGAGGCAAGCCTGGCAACACCAACAATCGCCGCATTGTTGGCTCGCGAGTTGTTGCGACATCCCATGGTCGGGGCGCAGGCGCGCGAGGCGGCTGCAGAAGGGCTGCAGGGCATCGCTGTTCCAGTGGAGCTGATAGAGGAGCGGGGTGCGCTGTATTGGTTTGAGAACACGCGCGCTTACGCCGCAGGACGACATCTGTTGTTGCATGGCGGCCAAGCGCCGACGTTGCGCGCGGTGATTGTTCATGATGACCAGGCGCCCGCGACGAGTGCCTCCGACCCCGGTGTGGAACTCGTTACCCCGGAGTTTGCGGTGGGTCTGGACCAGGTGTCGGCCGGAAATCTCATGTTCTACTCGCGGAGGGCGCCGTGGCCCGCGCGGCCGTAGCGGCAGCCTGCATGGTGGGGGGGCTGTGCCTCGCCTGCACCGAGGCTGATCCCGCTCCGGGTAGGCCGCCGGCCATCGTGCGAAGCGGCGGAGATTTCTACCCGACCGGAAGCCTGAGGCGAGAGTACACGCTCTTGGGCGAGTTCCCTCCGGATACGCGTGTATTTGTCGGCGGAAGACCTGGAACAGTGGTTTCCATCTTCAACTCAGGAGGTAACCTGGTCTTCCTTCCCCCTGCGGACCTGGCGCCGGGTTCCTACAGCGTGGCGGTGGAGGACGGCCAGGGCCGCCGTGCGGAAGAGGATGGCCACGGCCGCCGTCCGGAAATGGCAAACACGTACTTTCACGACGAGGGGTTCTACGGATGGGCTGGCATGGCGGTCAAAGCCATGGGCAACCTACCGGCGCGGTGCGTAGGGCCGGTCACCCGCCCGCGGGGAACCGGGATGGTCTGCCTGGTGACCAGCCCGGGGGCCATGAATGTCGCACTGACCGTGTTCGCGGGGTCTGTGGACAGGCCCACGGGCAGCGTGCGCATTGCCAACTTCGGAAACCACTCAACGGCGTACGCTGCCCAGGTGGGGCTGGCGCTTTCCCCCCACCAGGATGCCACCGGCCAGGAAGCGGTCTTCGCTGTTGAATCCACGAGTCCAGGGCCGGTCCCGCTCTACGCCGCGCGCGTCTCCACTTGGACCACCGAGCAGATGCCGCTGGTTCGGGTGGGCCAACTGCCTTGGCCGCCCTGCGACCTGGCCTTCTGGCGCGGTGCCAGCGGAACCTACTTGCTGGCCCTGGATCCAGCCGTTGGCCTTCAGGCCAGCCGCTGGGATGCCGCACGAATGGAGCCCGCAACCTTCTTTGCCGTCAGCACACCGACGCTCAGCGAAGCCGGTTGCTCACGGATGAGCGTGCTGGACCTGTTTGACACCGGGCAAGCCGCTGATGAACTGGTTCTAAGCCGGCGGGATACTGGGTTGATCACTGTGTACTCCGGCACCCCGGAAGACGGGTTCGTACCGCGCGGGATCATGTCTCTAGGGGGCGGCTTGTTCTGGGGCGATCAGCGAATACCTGCAATTGAGGACATTGATGGCAATGGTCTGAAGGATCTCATTGTCACCGGCACACCCAACTCCGTTGACGTGGCGTTTCTGCACCCCGAGCCGGACGGCGGCGTGAGGTTCGACCGTCGTTTTGACTTCGCTGTGGACGAGACCCGGAGGGGGGCACTCGGTATTTCGTCGGCGATACGGGTGCGACCGTCAGACCGCGACGCATTCATCATCGTGTCCGAGGGCGGCATTGAGTCGGGCGCGGCGACCTTCCGTGTAACACCTGAACTGGAGGTATTCCGCGAAGATTGGCGCGGCCATCCCGGGGGCCCATGGGATGATCCGTCGCTGGTCTGGGACGTTGATGGCGACGGATTCAAAGACCTGGTGGGCACTCGTCCTGGCACGTTGGTGAATCTCTATCGCCGGCCGGACCATGAGGAGGAGGACGGTCTGGTCGGCCCGCGCGCGCCGGTCCAACTTGACGGTGGCGCCGGTTGGCTGGATGCGTCCGTTGAGTACCGCCCGGATGACGGGGGTTTCCTCTACTACCCCGCCGTCCCAGCGGGCTCAGGCCAACGTGCCGCCCGTGCGGGGTGGCGTCTTGGGCATCCGCACGCCCGAGCCCACCGGGTGGCGTTTGGCCGCCGCCGCTACGACGCGGGGGGCGTCCGGGTCCTCCGGTCGGGTCAGGGGCTGCGGCGCGCCCTGGGTGGCGGGTTCCACACCCGCCTGCTGGCCCCGCAGCTGGTCCACCACCGCCTCCAGCGATCGCACACGAATCTCCGCCGAGCGCACGTCCATCTTGGCCAACATGGACGGGGATTCGGCGGCGTGTGTGCGGGCGCGGTCCAGGGTCACGCGCGCGTCCGCCAGCTCCGCTTCCCGGTTGGCCAGGTTGAGCGTGCGCCCGGCGCTGTTGATGCCGGCCTGCTCGGTGTCGGACACCTTCCCGTCGGCCACGGCCCCGCCCACCGTCCGGTCAAACCGCGCCTGCTCCAGGGCCTGCGTGGCGTGCGCTGCCCTGGCCTCCAGGCGGTGCAGCTGACTGGTTTCCTGTGCCGTGGGCGTCCGCGTCCCCAGGGCCACCTTGGCCTCCAGGGCGCGCGTATCCGCCCGGGCGGCGCGCAGCTCCAACCGCTCCATCCCCGTGGGCCGGTTGCCCACGCGGGCGCGCACCTCATCCAGGTTGACGCGCGCATCCGCCAGCGCCGCGCGGTCCTGTGCCAGGGCCACCTCGCGCTGGCCTCCGTCAATGGAACTCCGCTCGGCGGCCGTGACCCTGCCGTCCGCGTGGGCCGCGTCCACCCGGTTGGCCTGGCGCGCCTGGTCCAACTCCAACTGCGCGTGCGCCACATCCGCGTCCGCGCGGTGGATCCCTGCGGTCTCCTGCGTGGTGACCCGGCCATCGGCCTCGGCCGCCTTCACGGTCTCGTCGCGGTGCGCCTGCGCGGTATCCAGGCGCTGGCGCAGCGCGGCCTCGCTGGCACGGTTCACCTGGCGGCTTCCCTCCACCGCTGCTTGCGAGGCCGGCTCACGGACGGGGGCCTGGGGCTGGACCTGTGGCTCCTCCGCGGGCAGCCGCTCCGCCGACTTGGCGCGCATGACCTCGCCGGGCCGGTTGACGGGACCGGGCGTCCTGATGCCGCCACCTCGCACGCCGATTGCCATGTTGGCCTCCCTGCACCCCTTGGGGGCGCATCATGCACTAGTACTAGTTCGGTGCGGCACGGCGGATGGTGCTACGACGAAGATCCGGTGAGACGGAGTAGGCCTGTGTGGGATGGCGCACGCCGCCGCAGCGGGTGCGGCTTGTGACCCCGTGGATCCGGGGCGCAGTCTGCGGGAGGGAGGTCCGGCACACGTGGCACCTGGCGGAGGGAAGGGTGGACGCCCCCGGGACGCTGCAACGGGACCCCACCTTGATGACGGCCCCACGCTGCCCGGCCACCCGGTGCGCGGGCCGTCCCCGGGCCGGCCGCCGGACGAAGTGACCGCCCCGGGCCTGTTGCCCACCAAGCCGCTGGCCCAGCAGGCGCCGGTTTCGCGGCCGCCGTCCGTGCCGTCCCGCCCGCCGGACAGGCCGGCGTCCTCCCCGTCCGGGCGGGCCCGTCCCATGTCCGAGCCGGACCCGGGCACGCGCGCGGACCGGGACTCCGGCTCCCGTCCGGTGAAGCGGGGCGGGCAGATTGCGCCCGGCACCGTGCTGGCGGGCCGCTACCGGATTGAGCGCTTCATCGCCAAGGGCGGCATGGGTGAAGTCTACGAAGCGCTGGACCAGGAACTGCGCGAGCGCGTGGCGCTCAAGATGCTGCTTCCCGACGTGGCCCGGGACGCGCAGATGCTGGAGCGCTTCCGGCGCGAGATCCAGCTGGCGCGGCGCGTGACGCACCCCAACGTGTGCCGCGTGTTTGACGTGGCGCGCCATGACGGCGGCGCGGGTCCGGTGGTGTTCCTCACCATGGAGCTGCTGCAGGGCGAGACGCTCAGCCAGCGCGTGCGGCGTGACGGCCCGCTGGGCACGGCGGAGGCGCTGCGGATCATTGACGAGGTGGTGGACGCCCTGGAGGCGGCGCACCGCGCCGGCGTCATCCACCGGGACTTCAAGAGCGCCAACGTGATGCTGGTGCCCACGCCGGACGGCCGGCGGCGCGCGGTGGTGACGGACTTTGGGCTGGCGCAGGGGCACGGGGAGGCGCGCGAGGCCCTCACGCAGAACGTGGCGGTGGGCACGCCCGGCTACATGGCGCCCGAACAGGTGCGCGGCGAGGACCCCACGCCGGCCATGGACATCTACGCGCTGGGCGTCGTCATGTACGACATGCTGTGCGGGCAGCGGCCGTTTGCGCACGACAACGCGTTCATTGAGGCCACCGCGCGCATGAGCGGGGAGCCCACGCCGCCGTCCCGGCGCCGGCCCGGCGTGGACCCCGCGTGGGACGGGGTGATCCTGCGCTGCATGGCCCTGCTGCCGGAGGAGCGGTTCGCCGCGGTGCGTGACGTGGTGGATGCGCTGCAGCCGTTGCGTGACGCGGCGGCGGCACAGGCCCCCGCGCCACCGGCGCCAACGCCCGCGGCGCTGCCGTGGCGACGTTGGGCGCGGCCCGCCGCGGCGCTGCTGGTGGCGGGTCTGCTGGGGGGGCTGGGGTGGCGCGCGCTGTCCAGCCGGTGGGGCGCGGCGCCGCAGGACCGCGTGCGCCGCGTGGCGGTGCTGGGGTTCCGCAACCTGGCGGCGCAGCCGGAGACCGCGTGGCTGGGCGTGGCGCTGGGCGAAATGATGTCCACCGAGCTGGCCGCCGCCAAGCGGCTGCGCGTGGTGTCGCAGGAGGACGTGGCGCGCATGCGCATTGAGCTGGGGCTGTCCGGGGACCAGCCGCCCACGCGCGAGTCACTGCAGCGGGTGCGCCGGAATGTGGGCGCTGAGCTGGTGGTCACCGGCGGCTACCTGCTGCTGGCGGGCAAGGAGGGCGAGCGGCGCGTTCGGGTGGACGCGCGCCTGCTGGACTCCACCAGCGGGGACGAGCTGGCCGCAGTGGCGGACACCGGCGTGGAGTCCGAGCTGTTCTCCGTGGTGGAGCGCGTGGGCCTGGCGCTGCGCGTGCCCGTGGAGGGGGGTGGCGCTCGGCCCGGTGCGCCGGCGCTGGTCAGCGCGCTGCCCAACGCGCGCGCGGCGCCGTGGTACGCGCAGGGGCTGGAGCGGCTCCGGCAGTTTGACGCGCTGGGGGCCACGCAGCTGCTGCAGAAGGCGGTGGAGGCGGACCCGGACAGCCCGCGCGTGCGCTGGCAGCTGGCCAACGCGTGGTCCGCCCTGGGTTATGACGAGCTGGCCCGCGGCGAGGCGCTGCGCGCGTTGGAGCGTGCCAGCGCGCTGCCGCCCGGCGAGCGCAAGGCCCTGGAGGCGCGCGTGCGCGCGCTCAACCAGCAGTGGGACGACGCGGTGCGCCTGTACGGCGAGCTGTCCCGCGAGACGCCCGACGACCTGGACCGCCGCCTGCGCCTGGCCGACGCGCAGCTGTCCGCCGGGCGTCCGGCGGATTCGCTGGCCACGCTGGAGGAGCTGCGCAAGCTGGAAGATGCGGAGCAGGACCCGCGCGTGGACCTGGCTGAGGCGTTTGCCGCCGCCGAGACGGGGGATTTCCGCCGCCAGCTGGCGGCGGCGTCACGCGCGGAGAAGAAAGCGGCGGAGGCGGGCGCGCGCCTGCAGGCCGCGCAGGCGCGGCACCTGGTGGCCTCCGCCAAGGGACGGCTGGGCGAGCCCGACGAGGCGCTGCGCATTGCCGAGGAGGCCCGCGTGGTGCTGCAGGAGGCGGGCGACAGCCGCGCCGCGGCGGAGGTGATCAACGTCGCCGCCAACGTGTTGCTAACCCAGGGGCGGCTGCAGGAGGCGCGCACCAAGTACGAGTCCGCCCTGGGCGTGCTGGAGGCCATTGGCAACAAGCGCGGCCAGGCCATGGTGGTGAACAACATCGGCCTGGTGCTGGGCCAGCAGGGCAACCACCGCGAAGCGGCGCGCATGGCGGAGCGCGCGCTCAAGATCGGCCAGGACCTCAATGACAACGCCGTGATGACGGTGGCGCTCAATGCGGCGGCCAATTCACTGCAGGCGCTGGGAGACCTGCCGCGCGCGCGCCAGAACTATGAGCGCGCGCTGCAGTTGGACCGCCAGGCGGGCAACCGCTTTGGCGTGGCGGTGGACATCATGAACATAGCCGCGGTGCAGGTGGCGCTGGGGGACCTGGCCGGCGCGCTCAAGGGGTTTGCAGAGGCGGGGGCCATCTTTGATGAGGCTGGCAACCGCAGCTTTGCGGCGTACGCGCGTGCGGCGCGCGGGGACATCCTGGGTCTGCAGGGCCGCTGGGATGACGCGCGCCGGGAACTGGCCGCCGTGATGCAGACGCGCACCGAACTCAAGGAGAAGGGCCCGCTGGCGCAGCTTCGCGTGAGCATGGGGCAGGTGGAGTTGTGGAGCGGGCAGGCCGACAGGGCGCTGGTGCTCTTCACGGACGCGCTGGAGACGTTCCAGGAGGAAGGCATGCTGGAGGACCAGGCGCTGGCGCAGGCGTACGTGGCCGAGACGCTGGCAGCCCGCGGGGCCCCCGCGGAGGCGCGCAAGGCGGCGGATGCCGCGCTGGCACTGTGTGCCAAGGGCGTGCAGAACCCGTCCACCCGCATGTCCGTGGACCTGGCGGACGCGCGCGTGAAAGCCGCGCAGGGGAAGCTCACCGAGGCGCGGCGCACCGCGGAGCGCGTAGCCGCGCAGGCCAAGGACCGCAACAACGTGCTGACCGCGTTGGATGCGCGGCTCGCGCTGCTGGACATTGACGCGCGCAAGGGGAAGCCCGGCGCCGCCCAGGCCAAGGTGCGCGCCTACCAGGACGAGGTGCGGCGGCTGGGAATCGGTTCGCTGGCGGAGCGGGCCGGGCGCATCCGCTGAGGCCCTCACTGCGCCGGCGTACCCGCCGCCACGGCCACCAGCCCGCCCACAAACGCCCCGGCAAGGCCCGCCACCGTGGCGGCCCCGGCCAGCGCCGCCGCAAACCCGCCCGCCGCCAGGGACAGCGTGATCACCTGGCCACCCAGCACCGCCGGGCCTGTACCGGGCAGCATCAGCGGCCCGGCCTGGTTCCACAGGCAGCCCGAGAACAGACACAGCAGGGCCGCGTAGCTGCCCATCAGCGCGACACAGCCCACCGCCTCCACCGCCAGGCACCCCACGGCGCCGGCGGCGCAGCCCAACACGGACCCCACCGTTGCCCCGCCTGCGCCCCACAACAACAGGTCGCGCGGGCCGCGGGCAGCACCGCCCTCCTCCGGCTCGCGGCGCACACGGCGCCGCGGCCGGTCATCCTCCTCCTCCAGCTCGCCCGCGTCGTCGTCGTCGGCTTCGTCGTCCGCGGTGGCCGGTCCCCGGCGCGGGGATTCCAGGACGTCATCGTCTTCGGCGGCGGCCCGTGCGCCCGGGGCGGACAGCACCACCAGGGTGGCCAGGAGGAGGGAGCGGGACATGGTGCGCGGATGCTGCGGGGCCCGCGGGAGCCGGTCAAGGACACCGCGCTGGTCCCCGTCAAGGCCCCCGGAGCATGATGCGCGGGATGAAACACGGCCTTTCCCTTGCGCGCTCCATGCGGATGCGATCCTGATCGCGCCGGGTCTGGACCGCTGTCCAGGCGACAGGCTGCCTGCCCCGTGCGTCGTAGGGCGGGGGCTTGTCCGGGCTTGTCCCCCGCCCGAGTGAGTCACAGGATCATTCAGACCCGATGTTCCC
>JACRCW010000083.1 GCA_016218805.1 Deltaproteobacteria bacterium
CGCGTGGTCCCGCACGACGACAGACCATTGCTCCCGGTCACCGTCCCGGCGGTGCAGCCGTCCGCCGCCGCGTTGTTGCACACGCCATCAACCGGGCAGTCCCCGTTGAAGCGCGAGCACCCGGTGGCGGTTGTTCCTCCGTAGAGTCCCGCGCAGCTCCACGTGCGCGTGGTCCCGCACGACGACAGACCGTTGCTCCCGGTCACCGTCCCGGCGGTGCAGCCGTCCGCCACCGCGTTGTTGCACGCGCCATCAACCGGGCACGTGGCACTGCAACCGCCGCAGTCCGTCGTTCCGGCCGGGCACACACAGGCGCCACCCGGGAGGCTGCACACGTGACCACCCGCCGTACAGTCGGCATCGCTGCAGCAAGTACCGTCGGCAATGCACGCACCGTTGCAGTCGTGCTGGCCGCCGGGGCACTCGCAGGAACCGCCCACGCCGGTGCACAGCTTTCCCCCGGTGCAACTGGCCGCCGTGCTGCAGCAGGTCCCGTTGTTGATGCACGTGCCACCGCAATCATACGTGCCGGCCGCACAGGGACAGGTCGTCGTGGCCGGACAACAGGTCCCGTCGGGAACGCAGCTGCCGCCGCAGTCGTACTGGTTGGACGGGCACGCGCAGGTAGCACCTGGCGCTGCGCACACCATGCCGCCCGTGCACGTGGTGGTGGCGGGGCAGCAACTCCCGTCGGCAATGCAGGTCCCGCTGCAATCGTTGGTACCGGAGGGGCATTCGCAGGCGCTGCCCGGTGCGGGGCACTGGTGGCCGCCCGTGCAGCTCAGCGCGGTGGTGCAGCACGTTCCCGCGGCAATGCACCCGGTCCCACACGTCACGCCGGCGGCACATGCGCACGTGGCGCCGTCGGCGGGGCACGCCTGGCCGGGCGGGCATTCGTCAGGTTGCGTACAGCACAGGTCCAGCGCGAGGCACACGGCGCCGCACAGCCGCGTCCCCGACGGACACAGGCACGTGTGAGCCTGGCACGTGCGGCCTCCGTTGCAGTCCACGTCGTCGCAGCAGCCCTCCGTGGCCACGCAGTCCGCACCACAGGCGCGCGTGCCCGGCGCGCACTCACACGTGGGCGCGTTGGCACCCGTTCCATTCACGCACACGCGTCCGGACGCACAGTCCGTGTCCAGGCAACACGCGCCGCTGGTGGGGACGCATCGCGAAAACGCCGCGCACAGCGCCTGGTCAGCCGGGCACGCGCACACGCGCGCGGACCCGCCGTCGCCCGGTGGCACGCACTGCTGGCCCGCCGCGCAATCTCCGTCGGCGCAACACCCCGCACCGGCCGCGCAGGCCCCGTTGCACAGGGATTGTCCCGCGGGGCATTCGCACACGCGCGCCAGGCCGCCGCCGCGCGCAAACGGCGGGGAGCACAGCTGGCCGCCGGTGCAGTCCGTGTCCAGGCAACAGCTCCCGGACGCCACGCACGTGCCGTTGCATTCGGCGTCACCGGGCTGGCAGGCGCAGGTCTTGTCGCCTCCGGCGGACGGCGTCAGACACAGGTGACCGGCCGTGCACTCCGTGTTGTCGCAGCAGGATGCGGCCGGAATGCAGACCCCCGCGCACTCCTTCCCGCCGGGCGGGCAGCCGCACTGCCCACCGGTGCACTCACCGCCTTCAGGGCACGTGGCGCCCGCATGGGAGCCCGCGCAATCCTCCGCAGCGCCGCAGAACTGCAGCGACGTGGCGGGGTCCACACAGAACGCCTGGCCGGAGACCGCGTCGGTGCAGGACAACAAACCCGGCGGGCAGCTGTCCGTGCACGTGCCGTTGACGCAGTCCTTGCCCAGGCACGCGGTCCCCCGGTGGACACCCATGCAGTCCTGGGACGCGCCGCAGAACGTGGTGTCCGTGGCGGGGTCCACGCAGTTGCCGTCGCACCGGATGTGGCCGGAGGTGCATGTGGCACCGCCGCTGCTGCCTCCGGTTGATGCGCCGTTGCCGCTGCTCCCGCCGCCCGTGCTGCCCGAGAAGGAAACGCCGCCGCTCCCCGTTGCGGTGCTGGTTGCGCCCGACGTCACCAGGGCCGAGGACCCGCTGGTGCTGACCTGACTGTGGCCGGACCGCGAGGTGGAACCCGAACCGCCGGTGACCCCGGAAGACCCGCCGCCCACGGCCACGCAGGCTCCATCAATGCACGCGCGGCCCCCGCCGCAGTCGTAGGTCGCATTGCAGGTCTCGGTGTCCGTTGCGTTCTTCGGACACGCTGACAGGAATGCGGCTCCCAACACGGCCGCCGTCGCCAATCGAGTCATGCCTTCCCTCCGGTTCAAAGCGCTCACACTGGTTCCCGCTGCCCGGTGATGCAAGCGGTGCCGACGGGCGGGGCCGTACGTCAGTGTCTGCGGGCCCCAACCGCCCATGCGAAAAGGCAGGCCCGGCGGCGAACGCGCGACCATCGAAGGCGCCCTGAGGTCCGGCAGCGCGTGCGACCGCACCTTCCCCAGTGCTCCGTATTGTGAGCCTCGGCGTCACGCAGTACGTTCGGTGCCCGCGCGGTCAGTTGTCCGCGCGTCACTCCCGCAACGGACGGCTTCCATGCAACGCGCTCTGGTCGCTTTCGGTGGCATCATTCTCGCCGCCGCTGTCTTCTTCGTCACCATTGAGTCGCGCCTCCTGCTCCGCCAGGACGCGGACGGCGTCCTCGCCGTGCACCAGTCTGTGGTGGGGAGCGAGCGGAAGGAGCGCATCACCGCGCTGCACTTCGAGCCCGGTTGCGTGCTGGCGGCAGATGGGCCCGGGGGACGGGCGGTGCTCCGCAAGGCCGGCTCGCCCAGGCCGTGTGCGGTGCTCGCCAAGGGGGCGGAGGCCGGCAGGGCGTTCCTCGCCGCGCCGTCTGGGGAGTTGGTGTTGTGGCAAGCACCGTGGCGCGCCCTGGGCGGGATCAACTTTGTGGTGCTGATTGGCCTCGCCGCATGGGTGGGCTGGCAGCGCAGGCAGCGCCCAGGAGGCCTCCCGGAGCACGCCTGACGGGAGGGCGCCTGGTTTCCTGATAGGCGTCCTTTGTGACTTTGATGACGCTCACCGGGCGGATGACGCGCCAGCTCACGGAGCACCGGATGAACGGGACGTGGAGCGACAGCAGGACCGCGCCCACCTGGCAACACCGTAGGAGGGAAGTCCATGGGGAAGACCAAGATGACGACGCCACCGTCCAAGCGCGCGGCCAGGACCAAGGGACCCCCAAGGTCCACCAAGCCGGCGCTCCTCACCGGCGGCAACCCTCAAATCGCCAAGGCCGACGGCGACACCCCCGTGCAGGCCTACATCGCAGCCATGCCGGGGTGGAAGAGCGACGTGGGCCGCCGCCTCGACGCGATCATTGCGCGCGCGGTCCCCGGCGTGCGGAAGGCCGTCAAATGGAACTCGCCCTTTTATGGCGTTGAGGGCCAGGGCTGGTTCCTCAGCCTCCACACCTTCACCCGCTACGTGAAGGTGACCTTCTTTCAGGGCGCGCTGATGCGTCCCGTTCCGCCCGGAGGCACGGCCAAGGACGCGCGCTGGATTGACATCCATGAGGACGGCTTCAACGAAGCCCAGATGACGACGTGGGTCCGGCAGGCGGCCGCACTGCCGGGCTGGAAGCTGGGCTCCACACCGTAGTCAGCGCCGTGGTGCCGGTACCGCAGCGGTTCAGTCAGGGGACCCCGCGCCCCCACGGCCCAACTCCACCGCGCGAATCAGCGACGTGGCGGCGGAGGGGAACCCTCCCGCGCGTGCGGCGTGGCGGCGCGTTCGCCGTCGGTCAACAGGACCAGGTACGCCTTGAGGAGCGTTTCTGCCTTCTGCAGGTGGGTCAGCGCTCCCGCGGCCCCAGCGTCTGCGTATCCAAACGTGTTGCCATGGTTGCTCTCCCAGGTTGTGGGTGACGTGCAGCGGGACGATTCAGCGGCCCCCGCAGGTGGCGTCCATCCGCCGGGTCAGACGTTCTGTTGCCCGGGCCCCGTTTGGTAGCGTGTGCGCGGTGGAACCCTTCTTTGGCCCGGTACCCGGGCCCCTGTCTCCACGCGCAGAGCAGCAACTGGCGGCGGTGCTGGAAGGCCTTGCGTTGCAGCCGCCCGGCGACCCCTACCGCGCGTGCCGCTGGCTGATGGCCCAAATGGACCAGGTGTTCCATGGGGTCGGCGCCTCCGTCGGGTTCGCGGTACGGCACGGTGAAGAGACCACCACCCGGGCGCCAGGACGCGTGTTCGGCTGGTCACCCGGGCTGTTTGTTCATGGCGATGAGGTGGCGCACCGCGTGGAGATGACGCTGGACATCCTGCGCCAGCGTGATTTTGTCGAGGATGATGTCACCCGCGACCGGATGCGCGCCGCCGGCCGGGTCCGCGTGTATGTGTGCCGCGGGTACAACCAACATTCGCCGCTGCCGGACGGGTTGGAGGGCGCCATTCTCCGGCGGTTGCGGCTGGCGGACCGCATGACCGTCCACATTCCGCTGGCTCCGCACGTGGAAGGCGTCCTGATGGTGGACCGGAAACGTGCACCGGTCTTTTCGCCCCAGGATGCCTGGCTGGCCTTCACGCTCCAGCGCTACGCGGTGGCCTGTCTGCGCAGCCTGGCGCGTGCGTGCGGCTACCTGGATGCGGTGGCGCCGCTGACCCCGCGCGAGCGCGACGTTGTGCGCCTGTTGCTGACGGGTCAGCGCGAGCGGGATGTGGCCCACGCGCTGGGCATGACGCCGAGCGCGCTCCACGAGCGGGTGAAGGAGGTCTACGGGAAGTTCCAGGTGACCAGCCGTCCGGAGTTGATGGCCCTCTGGCTCACCGGTGCCGCGCCGCGCCCCCCGGAGGTCCCTCCCCGCCGTCGCGGCGCCGGACGCAAGCCGGCCCACGGGGCGTAGAGCCGTTCTCCGGCCATTGCGCCTACGGGCAGAAGTTCTCAGACCTGAGGTAGGCGTGGATGGCGTGCGTGGTCAGGTTGGGGTCACACCCAGGCTGACCGGCGGGCGGCGGCACGGGGCAGGTCACGTTGAAGCGGAACACGTAGTCGCCGTCAAAGCGGCACGAGCCGGCCGGCGTCATGGTGAGATTGAAATACTGCCGGCACTTGTTGTTGGCGTCCGGGCAGATGCGGCCATTGGGCTCTTCCACAAAACTGTTGAGCGTGAACACCGCGCTGAAATCCACCGTATCCGGCGTGAGGACGTAGGGCAGCGCGGAGAGCGTCCCCAGCTGAACAAAGGCCGGGTCACCGGTGTTGGCCGGGGAGACCTGCTGGGTGATGGCCGCGTTCACGCGGAACGGGGCAATCTGGACGTCAAAGGTGCCGCAGAAGTTCTCCGAGGAGAGGCTGGGCGTCACCTGGAAGGTGGTGAATGTGGGGTTGATGCGCGCGCAGTCACCGCCCGATGCACAGGAGACGTCAAACGTCATGGGGTACTCGCCGTTGAACCGGCAGGCGCCCGCGTCATGCATGCGGACATCAAAGTACTGCCGGCAACGGGTGTTGTTGGTGCCGGTGGGGCATACCCGCTGGGTGAGGTCTTCGGACACGTCAATGAGCACAAACCCGGGCGGGATGGTGACCTGGGGGTTGGTGAGCAACACCGGGTAATAGGACAGGGTTCCAAGCTGGAAGGTCACCGGGTCGTTGATCCCCAGCGGGCTCAACTGCGCCGTGATGGCAGCGTTCACGGTGGTGGGGGCATAGCTCGGTCCAGCGCTGGAGCTGCCGGAGCCGCCGTTGCTGGATGCACCGTTTCCGCTGGACGCGCCGGTGCTGCTGGCCACGGTGTTGGACGCGCTGGTGCCAACCGAACCGCCGGTGCTGCTGGCCACGGTGCTGGACGAGCTGGTGCCAACCGAACCGCCGGTGCTGCTGGCCACGGTGTTGGACGTGCTGGTGCCACCCGAACCGCCGGTGCTGCTGGATGACGCAGCAAGGCTGGCGGGTGACGAGGAGGACGAGGGTGCGCTTGTGGTGGTGGCGGCCGATGCGCTCTGGCCTGAGGAGCCTGTGGTGGAGCTGCTGTTGGACGCCCCTCCGGTGGAGCTGCTGGATGAGTTGTCACCGGACTCACCGGTGCAACCCCAGGCGGAGAACAGTGCCGACATCATGACCAGGGACAGCCGTTTCATGGTGTGCCTCCATGTCTTTCGGGTTGTGTGCGAGTGCGGCAACAGACAACGGTTGCGGAACCGACGACCAGTCCTTTTCAGGAGGGGAGCGCCAAGATCCCGTCGGGCCAACACGGACGCACCCCGGAGGAGTTCCGCTCTGGGGACTGTCTCAGAAATGCGCCTGACGCCCCCTGCCAGAGTCACGCGCAGGGTCTGCCCGCACGGCGTGCCACCGCGCCATCCCGGCGCATGAGCGGAGTCATGGACCGGTCCGGTTCCTCGGCCGTTGTTCCGCGCTCCACGGTGACCGCCGCGGCGTCATGGTGCAGCAGAGCGATCAGCGCCGGCAGGCCGTCCGCACAGGGGCGCTCCTGCTCTCCTCCTGGGGCCCAACCTCGCATTGGCCAGGTGAAGGCGCGGCGATTGCCGCGATTTCTCCGCCAACCTGCGCAACCCCGTGCCGGCTAGCCTTCCACCGGCGGCAGGCTCCCCATCCCCGGCTCGGCGCGGCCTTCCACGGCGGCGCGCAGGCCGGCGGCCACCATCGCCACGGCCACGTCGTTGAGGCCTTCGTTGGGGATGACCACGTCCGCGTGGCGGCGGGAGGGCCACACGTACTGCAGGTGCATGGGCCGCACGGTGCGGAAGTACTGGTCCAGCACCTGGTCCACGGAGCGGCCGCGCTCATGGATGTCACGAACCAGGCGGCGGCCCAGGCGCACGTCCGCGTCATTGTCCACAAACACCTTGGCGGTCATGCGGTCCCGCAGCGCGGCGTCATGCAGGGCCATGATGCCTTCCAGGATGATGATGGGTGCGCTGGGCAACGGCGTCACCTCCACCATCCGCACGCTCTCCACAAAGTTGTACAGCGGCTTGTCCACGGCGTGGCCGGCCAGCAGTGCGTCCACGTGGCGGTTGACCAGCGGCCAGTCAAACGCGTCCGGGTGGTCAAAGTTGAACTGCTTGCGCTCGTCCGGCGGGACGTCGCTGTTGTCCAGGTAGTAGCTGTCCAGGTCCATGATGACGGCGGAATCACGCGGCAGGTGCGCCATGATCTTGCGTGCCACGGTGGTCTTGCCGGAGCCCGTGCCACCCGCGATTCCCACCAGCACCCGCCGCACTGCGCGTGGACCTCCCCGGGCGCTCAGCCAGCCCGGCGATAGAGACCGTGGCGGGTGACGTAGTCCACCACGGCGCGGTCCAGAAGGTGGTCCACGGCGCCGCCCGTTTCAAGCAGCGCGCGCACCTGCGTGGATGAGACCTCCGGCAGCACCAGCCCGCCCACGTCAGGGAAGCCGCCGCGGCCCATGACCACCAGGCCGGTGGTGGCCCGGATCTCCTCCCAGCCCTTCCACCGGACGGTCTCCGGCAGGATGTCCGCGCCGATCACCAGGGACAGTTCCACGCCCTGGATGCGTGCCCGCAACGCGCGCAACGTCTCCACCGTCCGGGTGGGGCGCGGCAGCTCCGCCTCCAGCGTGCTCACCTTGGCCCGCCCGCCAAAGTGGCGCACGGCCAGCTCCGCCATGGCCACGCGGTGGTGGAAGTCCGCCAGCGGCTTGCCAAACGCATGCTCCGGCACCGGCATGACCCACACCTCATCCACCGGCTGCGTGGCCAGCACCCACGTCACCGCCAGCTGGTGGGCAACGTGCGGCGGGTTGAAGCTGCCACCGTAGACGGCAATGCGCATGGCGGGCGGCACTGTACCCCTGCCTCACTTGACGGAGAACTTGGTGCCGCCGCCCACGGTGAGCCCTTCGCGGGACCGCTCGCGCCCGTCCAGATCATGGAACGCCACCGTGATGGACGGGCCCTGCAGGTCCAGCACGCCCACGGTGGGCTCGTCACCGGTCACGCTGCCGGGGGTGACAAACGCGCGCGGCCCAATGCGCACCACCGCGGCCTTGCGGCTGCGTCCGTGCAGGATCAGGTGCGCGTTGGCAATGTCCTCCCGGTTGAGGTCCCCCTTGTTGTGCACCAGCAGGCACAACGTGTTGCCCAGCATCTCCATCACCTTCTGCTCGTCAGCCGGCGCGCCGGTGCCCTTCTCGGCCACGCGCACCACGTCATCACGCGGGGCCGCGTGCGCCTGCCCCGCGGCGGCGTCCGCGGCCAGCGCGCCCAGCATCAGGGAGACCAGGTCCCCCTCCGTGCTCGGCGGCGGCGGCGGGGCGGCCGCTTCCGCGGTGGCCTCCTGGCACGCGTCCACATCCGCCCAGTTGCCGCCCAGGAAGAACACCCGTTCACAGTGCAGCGTGTCCACCAGCAGCCGGATGGCACGCGTCAGCGCCGCGATGTCCCCGCCGCTGTCCGCCGCCAACCCGATGCGCATGCCACCCACCCGGTCCAAGTGTTTCGCCGCACCAGCACTATCACGGACTTGAGCGCGCACCCGAGGGCACGCGCCGCCGTCACGGGGCCACCAGCGCGCCGGCGTCAGGCGCCCACCCGCCCGCGTCCCACGCGCGTCCCCCGTCACACGCCTCCGCGCCGCAGGCGGCGGCCACGCAATGGAGCCCGGGGCACCCGGCGTCACACGGTTCACCCAGGCGTGCCGCGGCCACGCAGCGGCCACCGGTGCACGCGCTGTCAAAGCACGCCTCCGCCGCCCCCGCGCTGCACGCATCCCCCGCGCGCGGCCGCGGCGTGCACGTGCCTGACACGCAGCGCTCATCCGCGCGGCAGATGGAGGAGGCGCCACACGCGCCGCCCGCCGGGGAGACGCGCACGGCCGCACAGCGCTGCGTGGTGGCGTCGCAGTACAGGCGGACACCGTCGTCGTGGCAGCGCGGCGCGCGCTGGCCGGCGGAGTCGCACGCGGCGCCCTCCTCGCCGGGGCCCAGGCAATGCGTGCCGCCGTCCGTGGCGGAGCACACCAGGCCCGGCGCGCACGGAAGGGAGAACCCGCCGCCCGCCTGACAGTCCGCGCCCTCCACGCCCAGCGCCGTGCACACGCCCAGGGGCGGGAACGGCGGGAAACACATGCTGCCGGCGGGGCACGGTGTCGTCGTGCCGGTGCACCCCTGGCCCAACCGGAGCGTGCCCGTGCAGCGCCCGTCCGTGCACAGCAGCCCCACCTGGCAGCCCGTGGGACCCCAGCACGGACCGCCCAACGGATAGCGCGCCACGCACAGACCGCAGGTGTCCGGTCCGCCGCTGCAGTACAGCCCCGGTGCGCACTCCGCCTCCATGGTGCACGGCTGGTCCGCCGTCACGCGCCCGCTGAACACATCCACGCAGGAGGGAGACGGAGCCTGGTCGCACGCCCGGTCGCGCTCAAACTCAATGCAACCGCGTGCGTGGCGCTTGTCGTAATGCATGCGCCCCTGCTGTTCGGCGGCCCGCTGCGGGGCGCGCTCGCGCTCGCAGCGCGCGGTCATGGCGGGCTCGCAGCCCTCCACGTCCACCGCGGCGTACGTGGCCGGGTCACAGCGCTGCGCGTGCGCGCAGGCGGCGCCGGCCCACGCCGCGCAGAAGTCCGCGGCCGTGCCAGGCTGCGGCTCGGGGAAGGTGTTGAACGGCTCGGGCAGCACCGGTTCGCACCAGCAGCCCGGCACCTGCAGCGCCGCCAGCGTGGCCAGCACCGCCAACCACCGCCCACCGTGCACCCGTGTCTCCACCACGCCGACCCGCCTCCGCCGTCCGCGAGGACCCCGGCGACTGTTACGGGACACCCCCGGGACGGGCAAGCCTCCTTGGCGGCGTGGGCGCAACCGGCGGCGGTCACCGCTGGGCACAGGCGCCCAGCAGCCGCACCAGGAAGTCCAGCATCCCCGTCGTCACGCCCGTGCCCTGCAACCGCTCCAGCGCGGCAAACAACTCCATCCCCGCGCCGTCCACCAACAGAGGCAGCACAGACCCCACCACGTCACGCGCCAGCGTCTCGTCCAGCGCCAGGCGCCCGGTGACGCGCGCCAGGTACGCGTTGAGCTCCGCGCCGGACCGCGAATCCACCGTCGCCGCCAGGTTGGGAACAAAGTCCCGCCACTGCAGGCTCTCCAGCCGGATGTAGTCGAACAACATCCCCGCCATCTCATGCCCCGGGTCCTGGCGCCGCACGCACCCCAGCACCTGTTGCAGCGGCTGCAGCAGGCCCAGCTCCGGCGCCAAACCCAGGCCCAGCGCATCCAGAAACGCGTCCAGCCGTGCGCGGGTCTCCGCCGCCAGCCGCCGTCCCACAACGTCATCCACCTGCACGCGCAGGTTGCTCTCATAGTACTGCAGCGTGAAGGACGGTGAGACAATCCCGTCCACCAGCAGGTCCGCGAACAACTGGAACGCGGCCCGCCCGATGGCCGCGGGCCGCCCGGGCTCGTCAGAGAACTCCAGGCCGTCCAGCGCCTGGGACAGCGCGGGGTCAGCAATGAGCGCGGCCAGCGCGTCCAGCAGCGCGCTGGCAAACAACCGGGTCCCTGACGGGCAGCCCGCGCACGGCACGCGCACGGACAGCACGCGGTTCGCCAGCTGCATCACCGCCCGCGGCTGACAGACGCGCAGCGCGTCCGCCGTCACGCGCACGGGCCCGGCGTGCGGCCCCGCGGCAAACTCCTCGCCGGGCAGAAGCCCCAGCTTGGGTGACCCCACCACGTACCAGATGATCGCCCGCGCGTGCGGCGCCAGCCGCGCCAGGCTGTCCCCCGCCCGCAGGTCCTCCAGCGCCGGGACCAGGCCCCGCGGCGGCGCTTCCCTGAACAGTTCCAGCCCCACCCGCACCGCCTGCCGCCACTTGCCGGTCCGCACCAGCTTGTCCCGCACCAACTCCCCCAGCGGCTGCAGGTCCTCCCGGCTGGCCGCGCCAGTCACCGCCGCTCGTGCGCCCTCCAGGGTCCCGCACGCGCCGCCGTCCCCCGTCCCGGTGTTGGGCTCCATGTAGGGCGCCGGGTGACCTGCACCTCCACAGGCCACCAGGGCGGCCGCGGCCAGACCCGTGGACCACCGCCGCGGGGATGTGGTCCGTGGGTGCACGGGGGTGCTCATGCCACAGCGCCGCGCCCGACGGAACATGTGTGGGGGCCGCCCCCCATCCACGGGGCGTGCACTGCCGTTCACACCCTGACACACGTGGGCCGGCGCCCCCGTCCCGGGGGGCGTGTGAACCGCCCCGGCCCGGCGCGTGCACACGGCCAGCAACTGGAAAAGCGCCGGGGAGCGTGGTTCATTCCCGGTGTTCCCCGGCCGCGGGCATTTTGGCGCGGCCCCGGAGGTAGGCCATGAGTCTGCACCGTTGCGTCCTGGGCGTCCTCGCCACCCTGCTGTCCGGCAGCACTGCGCTGGCCAACACGGCCCCACCGGATACCGCCACGTCGGAGGAGGTCCACCGCCAGCGCATCCGCGCCGAGTTCCTGCTGCTGCAGGACGCCCGCACCACAACGTGGGGGTCGGACTTTGGCGTGGAGGGGCGGTTGCTGACCCTGCGCATCCCGCTGGCGCGCTGGGCGTACGAAGAGGCCCCCGTGGCGGGCTTCCTGCGCCAGCGCACCCGGCCCGTGCTGCAGCGGCTGCACCTGGCCGGCGAAGGCACCGCCATCCGGGACGCCGTCATCAATGAGCTGCCCCCCTTCCGTCTCACCGTTGGCGGCGAGGGCAGCACCTTCAACGCGGAGTTCGGCGCCGTGGAGCACACGCTGGGGCACGGCGCGCTGGTGCAGCGCTACACCAACAACCCCAACGGCGGGTTTGACATGAGCCGGCTGGGCCTGGTCATCGGCGCCAACGCCAAGGCGGTGGGCGGCAACCTGATGATCGCCAACCTGCTGGAGCCCGGGAAGCTGGTGGGCTTCAACGTGCACGGGCGGCCCATCCAGTGGTTCGCCGGTACGTACTCCAACTTCCAGCCTGAGGCCGCCAGCAACTTTGACATGTACTCGCTGCTGATGAGCGCGCTCACCGTGGGCATCTCCGGCGCGGTGGACACCAGCGCGCCATCCGTGGTGGGCCAGTCCGTGGTCAACGGGAGCAGCCTGCCCCAGGCCATCCCCGGCACGGTGGGCGGCCTGTCCGGCGAGGTGGACGTGGGCATCAACCACTCCGTGCTGGCCGCGCACATCTACGGCAACCTGACGGGCCTGGGCCGCACGTTTGAAGAGGTCACCGTGGGGCCGGACGGGCGGCTGGGCACCGGGCTCACGCAGGCCTCGCTGTTTGGCGCCGGGGCCACCGTGGGCGCGCGGTTCAACATCTTCCTGGAGGTGCTCAAGATCGGCGGCGCGCTGGAATACCGCCTGGCCGGCCCCAACTTCACCCCGTCATGGTTTGACCGCTATTACGAGGGCGACCGCCTGTACGGCCTGGGCGGCGGCCCCAAGATCACGGAGCGGTCCATGGGCCGCCACGGGTACAACCTGCAAATCGGCGCGCAGCTGCTCAAGACGCTGGGCGTGTTCTGGGAGATGGCGGACCTGGTCCAGGTGGACCCGCGCTTTGGCAAGAATGACGGCACCATGCGGCTGGGCGGCGTGCTGCACCTGTTTGGTGTGCTGGACTTCTTGGGCGCGTACGTGAACCGCGGCTTCAATGACTACGGCCGCATGTTCCGCGGTGATGCCTCGTCCATGTACCTGGGTGAGGCGCGCCTCAACCTGGGGCCGCTCAACCTGGTGGGCCGGCAGTGGCGCACCTTTGAACAGCAGCCCACCGGCGGCACCCGCCCGCGGGATGGCTCCAGCGTCATGGCGGAGCTGGTCATCGGCCTGCTGTAGGCCTCACGCCTCGGGCGGCCGCGAGCGGATCCGGTCCTTCACCTGCTGGATGATCTCGCTCTTGAGTTGGGCCACCAGCGCCGCCATCTTCTTCTTCTGGCGCTCGCTCTCAAACAGGAACTTCACGCCCATTCCCGCCGGCTGCGCCCTGCGCGTCCAGCACACCACGCCGCGCAGCCTGAGCGGCAGCAGCGCACCGGGGACGTCCACCTTCAGCGGCATGATGGTCCCCAGCGGCACCAGCCGGTCCGTCACAATGAACGCGCCGCCCTGGCTGACGTCGTCGGTCCAGTCCGTGATGAACGCGCTGTCGCTGCGGTAGGCAATCTGCAGGCTCACCGGGAAGCGGTGGTCGGAGCGTTCGGTGAACGCAATGTCCTTGCCGTGCGCAAAGTCCAGCACCAGGTCGCGCGTGTCGCGCTCGCTCTCCAGGAACTCCACGCCCATGCCGGGAAACTGCCCGGGCGGCCCACCCGGCTCGTCCCGCCAGCGGACCAGGCCGCGCAGGCGGAACGTGCGCTGCTCCTGCAGGAAGTTCAGTTCCAGGTCCAACGTTTCACCGGGGCGGTACCGCAGGGCGCCCGGGACCACCAGGCCGCCGTGCCCGTCCCCGGGGATGTACTGGTCAAGGAAGCTCTGCCGGTGCCGCAGCGGCACCAGCACGGTGGGGCGGGCCTTTGCGCGCGCGGCCAAGCGGGAGCTGCCCTCCTTGTCAGTGCGGCACCACCAGCGGGTCCACGGCCAGCTTGCTGGCAACCTGGCGGTTGAGGTCCAACTCCGGTTTCACCGACGCCAGGTACGCGTGCCCCCCAGCCACGGCGACATCCGTGTAGAAGCCGTACGGCCCCGGCGTGCTGCCCTCCAGCGGATCCCAGACGGTCCACTCCCCGCTGGGTTCGCGCTGGGCCACGCGCAGGTCCAGGTCCGTCTGCTCCTGGTAGACCACGTACGCGGTGGCGTCCTGGCCAAACACCAGCGAGGCCCCCGCGCCCAACAGGTGATAGCCCGGCGGGCTGCCGCGCCCGCTCTCCACGACGTGAAACTGCCCGGAGGCCAGCGTGGCGGATGCGTAGTAGCGCAGCTCCTGGCGGCCCTGGTCCACGTACACCATGCCCACCTTCCCGTTGGGGTCCACCGCCACGGACACGTACTGTCCCACGTCCGAATCCGCCCGCCCCGCCTGGCCGTCCCCGTCAATGGTCACCGTGACGGGCGTCCCCGTTCCCTGCACGCGGACCGCGCGCAGGTTGCCGCCCACCCCGTCGTACCAGGCGGCCACCACCGCGTCGGCAAACGCAGCCACGGACGTGAACAACCCCATGGCGCGCGGCAGGCCCTCAATGGGCGGTGACCCCAGGCCCGCGCACTCCACTCCGCTGCCGGTGTCCACGCACGCCTGGCTGGACGAACATGACGGTGTGCAGGTGGAAGCGTTGGGCCGGCACGCTGCGCCGGAGCCACCGTCAGTGCCGCTGGCCAGCACGCACGTGGAGTTGGCACTGCATGCGCCGTTGCACGGATCAAAGTCCGGCGCCTGTTCCAGCACGGAGGTGGTCCAATCCGCCGCGGAGGACGGGCTGGGCGTCCGCGCCAGGGCCAGGCGCGCCGCGCTGGCGGGGCGTCCGTCCGCGCCGGTGAGCCCGGTGGCAAAGTATGCCAGGACGGGCACGCCGTCTGAGGGGCGGAACGCCAGTGACGCGAACTGCCCGGCCACCCCGTCATCATCCACCGTGTGGATGCTCCACTGCCCGGGCGCCACGTTGAGGGCGTACTTGAGCGCGCCGTGCGTGGCGTCAAAATACGCAATGTGCAGCCGCCCCAGGGCGTCCAGCGCGGCGGAGGCAAACTTCCCCACGTCGTCCCCCGGCTCCGTGATGCCGCGCCGTGGGCCGGTCACCGCACCGCCCAGCGTGCCGGTGGCGGGGAAGCCGTCCACGTACTCCACGTCCACCCGCTCCCCGGTCCGCCAATGGTGCACCACCACCAGGTCGCCGTAGCTCATGTCATACGCGGCCACGTCCACAAACATCCCGCCCGCCACCACGGACGCGTAGTTGCCCAACACGCCGGGGCTGAGCGGCGGGAGCGGGAGGCACTCACACTCCCAGGCGCAGCAGATCTCCCCGCGCATGGTCTGCGGATCCTTGAGGACCAACAGGCTGCCCAGCCCGCAGGACTGCGCGCAGCCGGCGTGGTCCAGCGCCGGGTGACAGGACGCGGTGCCCACGTCACACACCTGACCGGCGGGGCAGCCGCTGCCGCACGGGCTGGTCCCCACGCACGAGCCCTTGTAGCAGTGCAGCCCGGCTTCGCACGGCGCGTCGCCGACGCAGGAGGGGAATTCGCAGATCTTGAAGCCGGCAGGCTCCACGCACTTCTGCCCGCGCAGCGTGCAGTCCGCCTCCGTGGTGCACTGCGTGTCATTGGAGCGGCTGCGGCAGGTGTTGATGGCCAGGTCACACCGCGTGCCGGGACAGCACTCCGCGTCAGCCTCACAGAACGTGATCTGGCATTTGCCGTCCCGGTAGCTCTGCAGGTCCGGGCACTCGGTGGCCACGTCACAACTGGGGCCCGCGGGAGTCCCGCTGCTGCCCTCGTCACCCTGCAGATCAATGGCCTCACAGCCGGCGCACCCGGACAGCGCCCAACCCGCGAGCCAGCACCCCGCCCACGCGGCGTGCCCCAGCCTTGGCCTCATGCCACCTCCAACTTGCGACCGTGTCCAAAACGCCAAGCCCCACGCGGGGTTGGGTACTCTTACACGACGCAGGCGGCCCGTGCCACTGCGCGTGCGGATGCCGCAGCGCGGCATTCCGGTCCGTGCAGCAAAAGGGGGCTGATGTAGGTGGACGTTGGGCATCCCGGCGTGGATAATGCCGCGTCCCAGTTTCCCGGGATCCCGCGATCGCCCTGGCTGCGACGTGAAGCCGGGAACATACGGGGGCGGTGGAACGCGCCGCCCGACGGAGTTGGCACATGAACGGCCTCCAGGCAGCGCAACTGCAGAACCGGGCAAACACCATGCTGGACGCGTGGCTCAAGACGGCCACGGGGTCGGAGTCCGTCAAGGGCACCACCGTTTCCAAGCGGGAGGCCAACGCGCTGCTGGCGCAGGCCAAGGGGCTGCCAGCGGGCGAGCTGGAGAACCTCAAGAAGGCGTTCCTGGCGTCCATCCAGGCCAACACGTTCACCGTGGCGCCGGACGCGCAGAAGGTGTTTGCGGAGTTCTTCAAGGTGCCGGCGGAGTCCATCCCCGTCACGTCCACCGCGCGCTCCCAGGTCAACAGCGCCCAGCAGACGCGCGTGGCCAATGAGAGCGAACACCGCAGCAAGGTGTCCAGCAAGGAGGTGCGGGACTTTGTGAAGAACGCGGAGGCCCTGCCGCCCAACCTCAAGGAGCTGGTGGGCAACGCGCTGATGGGGCAACTGCAGGCGGGCAACTACAAGCTGGACGCTGACGCGCGGGCCATGCTGACGCGTTTTGTGGCGCAGGCGGGCGGCAACGGCAACGGGATGTCCATGACGGAGGGCGCGCGGCTGGCCACCGACCTGCAGTCCGGCGCCGCCGCGCTGGACCGCGTGGTGCGCGGCCAGATGATGAACGCACCGCGCCACATGCTGGCCGAGGTGGTCAACCGCGTGGAGGGCCGCGGCGGCCTGGACGCGCTGGACCGCAGCCTGTCATTGGGCGCGCAGCCCATGAGCTACGCGCAATACGTGGCCATGCACGGCGGCAGCTTTGAGGACATCCTGTTTGCCTTCCTCATGCAGCTGGCCGACAAGGCCGACAAGAAGCTGATGGAGAAGATGAAGGAGATGGAGCGCACCGAGAAGCTCCAGGCCAAGACCGGCCAGGCGGATGCGCGCATCAAGGAGCTGCTGGGTGAGCCCGGCGCCACCGCGCCCGGCGCCACGCCCGGGGCGGCGGGCGGAGGGGTGGGCAAGGTCAGTTCGCAGCTGGATGCGCTGGTGCAGTCCGTCCATTCCATGGTGCAGGCGGACAGCGCCGGCGGCGCGCAGGTGACGCAGGCCGAGGCGGACAAGCTGGTGGCCCGCCTGGAGACCCTGCCCCCCAAGGTGCAGGACCTGCTGGCCGGCTCCATTGCTGCGGCCATGCGTTCAGCCACGATGAACATGCAGCCCGAGGCGCAGGAAGCGCTGGTGAAGTGGGGCAAGGGCGTGCGCGGTGACGCGTTTGACATCCAGAAGACCGCCGAGCCGCCGCCCCCGCCGCCGGAACACGGCAAGATTGGCGAGCAGCTGGCCAAGAGCGGGAAGCTGGAGGACAAGCTGGCCGCGTTCCTGGTGGACACGCTGACCAGCGACACCATGACCCTGAAGGAGAAGTTCAAGCCCTTCAAGGCGCTGCGTGACGAGGTGGACAAGACCATGGGCCCGATGGCCCAGCAGGTCATTCCGCAGATGGCTGAGCCGCCGGCGGACGCTGCGCCCGCCAAGAAGACCCACAAGGGCAAGCCCAAGATGGCCGCCGAGGAGGCCGCGCCGCCCCCCGCCCCCGCCGCCATGCAGGCACCGCAGGGTCCCGCGGGCGAGCCGCAGCCCGGCACGCTGCCCGACGAGCCCGCCAAGTCCGACGCGACCAACCAGAACGAACTGCAGCGCATCATGAACGAGCGCAACCGCATCTTTGAGATGCTCTCCAACATGATGAAGGCCATGCACGACATGATCATGACCAGCGTGCGGAACATGCGCTGATGCGGACGCGCCTGCTCGCCGTGGTGGCGCTGCTGCTGCTGGGCGCGCTGGCCACGGCGTGCGGCGTCAAGGGCGCACCCCGCCCGCCCCGCAGGACCGCCGCCACCACCACCGCGCGCTGAGCGTCACCCCTCCCAGATGCGGACGCGTCGGCGCGTGGTGCCCTCAATGCTGCCGGCGCATTCCACCTCCCCTTCCCACGCCAGCGCCAGGCCGTCCGGACGGAAGAACGGGCGGCCCGCATCCGCAATCACCACACGGCGCCCCTGCCCCTTCCAGGCCGCCACCACGTCCCGCCCGCGGTCCACCGCGGCGCTGCCGTAGAGGAAATCACCGGCAAGGATGGTGCGCGCGTCCCCAACCAGCGCCGGGTCCGCCAGCACGTCCCCGGCGCGCGCGGAAAGCACCACGCCGTGCCGGCGCGCCAACTCCAGCGCCGCGGCACCCGCCAGCGGATCCACGTCCAGCGCCTGCACGCGCGCCGCTCCCTGCCGTGCCGCGGCCACGGACGCCACGCCGGAGCCGCAGCCCACGTCCGCCACCACCTGACCACGCACGTTGAGCACGCCGCGCTCCAGCGCTGCGGCCAGCGCGTGCGAACCGGGCCATGCGCACGCGTAAAACGGCGGCGGCAGGCGCGTGCCCGCGGCGGCCTCCAGCGCCTCCCACGCGTCCAACTCCGTGTGCGCCTGCCACGCGTGCACGGCGGGGCACAGCGCCAGCGGAAGGTAGGGCGCGTGGCGGTCCAGCAGCGCCACCAGAGACGCGTGGGTGAGCACCTGACGTCGGTGCCACGGCGTGGGCGCGCGAACAAGGGGGTTGACGCCATCGGGTACCCCTGCTAGGTGCGCGGCCCCACTTGGCACCGGGGCGTAGCTCAGCCTGGTAGAGCGCTTGGTTCGGGTCCAAGAGGTCGTAGGTTCAAATCCTGTCGCCCCGACCAGTCCACCGCCGCGCTTTCACGGAGAAATCCGGGGGGCGCGGCGGTGGTGTTTGAGGCGTCCGCGAGACTCCGCAGCGCCGGCGCAGCGATTGGCCCGGGATCGATGCCCACCACGGCGGCGAGCGAGGCGGACTCCTCGGATCGGGGGTCGATGGACGGCAGGCGGTTCACCGCCGTGCGCAGGTCGCTCAACTCGAGGTGCCCGTAGACCTGCGACGTGAACCGCGGATCGGTGTGGCGCAGCACGCGGTGGACGGTGGCGATCGAGCTCGCGCCCCTCGCGCGCGGCTGCTGCGCGAAAAGGACGTGCACCGCAGGCGGCTTCACAATCGCCGCGGCCACCGTCGAGCGCCGTGGAGCACGCGCGCGATCTCCACGCGGTCTGCGCCCACGCGATAGGCCACCACGTACGGCAAGCCGGACACCACAAGCTCGCGCGTGCCCTTGGCCCGGCCGGGGCGACCCATCTTGGGAAACTCCATCTGCCCTTCGATGGCTGACAGCACGCGGTCCACGGTCTCCACCGCCGCGGCCGGGTTGTGTTGCTGGATGTATCCGAGGATGTCGTCGAGATCGTTGAGTGCGGTCTCGGCGAGAATCAGCCGCAACGCGGTTTCTCCGCCGGGCGACCCGCCGCCTTGTTGCGCAGGTAGGCCTTCGCCTCGTCCCAGTTCACCGTGCGTCCTTCATCCGCGGCGCGCAGGCCTTCGTTCACCGCCGCGACCCACGCGTCGTCGTCCAGGAACGCCACCACGGCTTCCGCGGCCAGCTCCGCCTCGCTGCAGTGCTCCTCGGCAGCGCGTGCCCGCAGGCGCTCCAGCGCCTCCGCTGGCAGGTGAAGCGTCAGTTCCTTCGAGGTTGCTGGGACGGGCTGGCTCATACCCGGAGTGTACCACCGTCCCAGGCTCCTTTCAGCCGGCCGTGGCTGGAGACGCCCGCTCGTCGACAGCATCGGCGTCCATCGCGTCGCCGCCCCTTCTTGCAGCGCGCGGCTCCCGGTCGGCAGCGGCTATCGCTCGTCCTCCGATTCGTGGCCCTCGGTGCGGGCGCCGACCGCAACCGGACGAGGGTCTTGCCGCGGCGACTGCATCGGAGGGCGCTGCGGCCCACGAACGCCGCTTGCGCCGCTGAACAGCGCGAGATCCTCCTCGCGCACGCGGATCGCGTTGAGAACGCGGACGTGCGGCAGGCGCCCCTCCTCGCAGAGGCGTAGACGGTGGCCTTGCAGACGCCCTGGCGGGCGGCGACCGCAGGCACCGAGAGGAGGGACGCGCCCCTGCCCGGGACGAGTTTGAGCGCCGCGGGCCGCAGCGCCGGCGCAGCGATTGGCCCCTGATTGGGTGCGACCAGGCGGGACCCGTGCGAAGGGGTGGGCGGCCGATGCTCAACGATCTCGACGGGTTGAGAGTCAGTGCCACGACGTGCAAACGCCTGTTGGGCGCGGGATGCGTGTCCACGCGGACGAGGACGCAACTCAGCGTGCGGACCGCACGCAATCGCGCACGCGCGTGGGTGCGCGGCTGCGGTTGGCCTGCGGGTTCACCAGGATGAGGAACCGATCCAGGTGGTCACCGGCAAACTCCCGGCCCTCGCTGCAGGTCCACCCTTCCGGAATGGCCACATTGACATGCGACGCGCCCAGCACCACGCGGACCTGGTCCCCGCGCAGCTCTTCCCGCCATTTCTTCTGGAACAATTCCTCGTCGGCAAACGCTTCCATCACCTGCGCACCCCAACCGGCGTACAGGGGGGCCAGCCGCACACCCACCCCCAGGCCCAGCACCGCGGCCGGTGGCTGTTGTGACGCCAGTTCCTTCAGCGGCTCATTCACATTGCGCCGCGGGTCCGCCAGCGTGAACACCCCCAGCAGGACGGCGTTGCCCACCGCAAACATGAGCACACCTGCGCGCCGCCACCGTGCCCCGCTGTCCCACGCGTCCACCAGCCCGGCCGCCAGCAGCACCATGAACAGCGGGAGCACCGTGAACATGAAGCGCTCCTCCTTGTGCCCCACCAGCGAATGCACCACCGCGAACACCACCAGCGCGCTGGTGAGCGTCACCATCCCCCGTGCGGCGTCCAGCATGCCGCGCCAGATGGCCGCGGTGAGCGGCGGAAACGTGAGCCCCACAAAAAACGCCAGGAACACATGCCAGGGCATCACGCCGTAGGAGTTGGCCCATTGGAGCTGGTAGTCCACGTACCGGAACAGGACGACAAAGAAGCCACCCTGCGTGTGGAGATCCACAAACCCCTGCAGCAGCGCAGGCAGCACACCGCCCGCGCACAGGGACAGGATCAGCCGGGAACGGTTGTGCTGGCGCGCCGCCAGCACCACGGCAACCACGAACACCAGCCCCACGTGGAAGCGGAACAACGCGGCCAGTCCCAGGCACGCGCCCGCCGCCACTCCGTCGGCAACGCGCGGGTGCGCAGCCGTGCGCATGCGTTCAAACAACCACAGGCCGGCCACCATGGGCGGTGCCGCGGCGGACTCCACCAGCGCCTGCGTGCTCACGTGCGGCATCATGAACTGCACCGCCACCAGCCACGCGGCCACCACGGAGACCGCCTCTGACAGGTGAATCCGGGCCAACCGGTAGGTGAACACCACTGACAGCAACGACCAGGCCCCCAGCGCCGTGTAGCTCAGGTGCAGCAGCGTGGTGGGGGCTTCCATTCCCACCGCGCGCCCCGCTTTCATGACGCCATGGAGCAGCAACGGGAGGAACGCGGAGCGGAAGTTGGACGGCATGGGCGCGTCCGGCTCAAACAGCCAGCGCCACGCCGGGTCCAACACGTGAAAGTAGCAGTCGCTGGCGAAGTACCCGTCGCACCACCACGCCGCCACCAGGCGCAACAGGCCACCGGCGAGCAGCGCCCACCACACCTGCCGCGGCACCCGCGCGTTGTGTTCTCCCGACGGCGTCATGAGGTGGACGCCGGATGCCATTGCACCGCGCGGAATGCAACGGGGCGGGGGCGCCTTGGCGGTGCGCGCCGGTGCGTGTTAGCGGCCACGCCCATCATGCTGACGTCGGAAACCGGGTCCCTTCCGTTGTTGCGGGCCGCGCGTGGCGCCATGGTGGTGTCCTGCCTGTGCTCAGCGTTGTTGTGGCCGCTGGGGCTGGGCGTGGACGTCCAGGACCATGATGAGTCCACGTATGCCGAACTCGCCCGGGAAATGGTGGAGCGTGGCGAATACTGGGACCTGCAATGCAACTACATGGACTGGTTTGGCCACCCGGTGCTGAGCATGTGGGTGCTGGCGGCGTCCTTCAAGCTGCTGGGCGTCTCTGAACTGGCGGTGCGGATTCCCGCGGCACTTGAGGTGATCCTGGTGCTGGCGTTGACGTGGTGGCTGGGCCGACGGCTGCACGGCCGCGCCGTGGCGGACCTGAGCGTGGCGTTGGGTGCGGCGCTCCCCGCCATGAGCCTGATGGGCCACAACGTCAAAACGGACCTCAACCTGATTCTCGTCATGGGCCTCACCATCATGGCCGCATGGGAAGCACTGGAACGCCCGCCGTGGTGGGTGGTGTCCGGCGTGGCCGCGGGGCTGGGCGTGCTCACCAAGGGACCTATTGGTCTGCTGCTGCCCGGCGCGGTGGCCCTGCTGGCCACCCTGTGGGCGGGCCGCGGCCGGGAACTGGGCCGGGGCGTGGTGTGGATGGCGCTGGGCCTGGCGGCGTTTGTTGCCACGGTGTTGCCGTGGAACCTGTTCATGTGGGGCGAACACGGCGCGCGCTGGTTTGAAGCGTTGTACTTGGAGAGCACGGTGCGCCGCTTTGGGGTGACCACGGCGCACACGGAAACCACCACGCCGCTGTATTTCCTGCACACGCTGTTGTGGGCCGCCGCCCCGGCGGTGCCGTTTGGCCTGCTGAGCCTGCTGTACCGCGCCAAGGACGTGCGCGGGCAGTGGCGCAGGCCGCCGTTTGCCACCCTTGACCTGGTGTGGCTGCTGGTCCCGCTGGCAGTGATGTCCTTCAGCTCCATGAAACTCCCGCATTACATCTTCCCGGTTCTGCCCGGGCTGTGTGTGCTGGCCGCCAGCGCCGTGGTGCAATGGGTGACGCGCGGCGGGGGCGTGTGGCTTTCGCGCGCGTTGCGCGCGGGGACGCTGCTGGTCTGCCTGCTGCTGGTGGTCTTTGCGGGAGCCATGGTCACGTTCACCTTCCCGGAACGGGAGGGCGCGCGCCTGCTGACGCTGTTTCTCGTCGGAGCGTCGGTGGTGGTGGTCCTGGGCGTGGGCGTGTGGCGCGGGCAGGTGCTTCCCTGGGTTATGGCTCCGTGCCTCGCGGCGATTCTTGCGGTGAGCCTGCACAACGGGGCGGCGCGGCCGGAGCTGGCGCGCTTCAATCCGGCGCGGACGGTTGCCACCGTGCTGGACGAGGATCAGCCGCCGCGCGGGCTGCAGACCATGGTGCACACGTTCACGGAAATCTCGCGCATGTCTGTGGTCTTCTATGCACACGTCCGGCTGGAGGATTCCTCCACCGCCAAGATGCTCCACATGGTGTACGGCCGGCCGCAGTACGCCCTGGTGAACCTGGCCCACGTGCAGGAGCTGCAACGCGCCAACTTCCACGTGCGCGTGCGCGGCTTTGCGTTCACCTTTCCCACCAGCCGCCTGTCCATTCCGTTTGCCATGGTGGGCAACCGCGAAGACCTGGCCACCCCGCTGCTGCTCATCCAGACGTGGCGTTGACGGGCCCGCCCGCTACTCCAGGCGTTCCAACAGCAGCGCGGGACCGCCCTCGGACCACGGCGCACCGTCCGCTTCCGCGGCCCGCGGGGTGGGTAGCGGCGGCGGCGCAAAAGGCAGACCGTGGATTTCACGCGTATTGGGATCAATCTCCCAATCATGCATGCTGTAAAGCACGAGTTTACGACCGGCCTTGCTGAGTTCCAGGCAGAGCTCAAACGGCTCCGGCGCTTTGCCGGAGCACTTCCACGCGCGGTAGCCCACCGCGAGCTTCTTGCGGTCCTGCGGAAAGCTGAGCTTGAGGGTGATGTCGTCAGATTCCCACTCAAACCCCTCCAGCACGCTGCGCCAGCGCGAGGCGACCACGGCCGCACCGAAGCGGGTGTCGTCCATGTCCAGCGCCACGGCGTGCAGCACCAGGTCGCGTTCATGACGCGGCATGCGCTCCACCCAGAGGCGGTTCTTCATCAGCTCGCGGTCATCACCGGTGGCGCGGTGCACCGCCCACGCCCCCACCAGCCCCACCGCCACCATCACCACCGCGGACCACTTCATGTCACCCTCCGCAACGAAACGCGCGCCCCGCGACAGTCTGCCCCGTGAAAAGCTGGTCATTCTCGGACGACTCGATGAGCAGCGCGTTGCCCCCGAGCGTCGCCACCTGGCGCTTCGCCTGGGCCAGCGCCTCGTCGTAATAGGTGGGAATACCGGCGGCCGCGGAAGCCTTCACCTTCCCCAGTTCCTTGCACGTGGCGGCCCCGTCACGGTCCACAAGTTTCACGCCGGAATCGCCGTGGCGGGCGGTGGCGCAGCCGGAAAACAGGACAATCCCCAGCAACAGGGCGTGGAGCGACGGTGGACGCATGCTGCTCCTCCCTCCCCGCGAAACGCTACGGGCGCAGCACCACTGACGCAAGACAACGGCGCGCATTCAACGGCCATCCGTCAGGCCGCCACCGCCGCCCGCTCCGTCAACGCGGCCCACAGCGGCGCACCCGCGCAGGCCAGGGACAGCGCCCGTGCGCCCAACTCCGCGGGGACTGCCGGGTGGTCGCGGTTCACGCGCACCAGGTGGGCGTCCGCGTGGCGGTGGGCAATCTCTTCGGCCGGCCACCGGACCACCGGCGGCGTGTTGAACCCCGAGCCGACGTCAAGAACGAGCAGCCGTCCAGACGCCGCCTGGTCCAGCCACGCGCGCAGGCGGTGCGCCTGTGGCTGGTACGGTTTGTCAATGAACCAGTCACCCCCGCGCACGTTGAGCATTGCGCGCCCACCACAGCGCGGGCACCGCGGTACCAGCGTGGCGTCCACCAGTTCCTCCGTTGCCAGGTCCACGCACGGCAAGGCCGCGCGCACCCACTGCTCCGCAGGCCACGTGGCGTCGTCATGGCACCGCGCCAGGCATTGCAGGCGGCTGTAGCTTCCCTGCCGTGTCCAGATGCGGCTTGGGTCAAACCCGCTGCGCTCAAACAGGTCATCCGCGTTGCTGGTGAGCACAAACCGGTCACGGTGCGCGGTGAGTGCGCACAGCTGCAGGTACGGCGTGGGGTTTGGTGGTGGCTGGAAGCGCAGTTCTTGAAGGTGACGGGCCAGGTGGCCCCATTGCACCGCCTCACTTGGCCAGGGGTAGCCGAACACGTGGTAACGGCAACGCGGCCCGCGCTCCGCCATCCGCGGGTAGCGCCGCCCGAACTGGCGCTCATCCGTGTAGTCAAACCCGGCATCCACGCTCATGCCGGCGCCCGCCGTGATGAGGACGTGGTCCGCCTCCGTCAGCAGCCGGTCCACCCGCTCCACCACCTCCCGCGAAAGGGCCGTGCCCTTGGTGCGTCGTTCACGCATGACATGCCTCCTCGGCGGCCACCGCGTAGGTGGCACGTTCGTGCTCGGTGAAGGTGACCAGGACCACGTGGTGCGGGGCCGCGTGGTCTTGGAGGTAGGAGCGGACCGCCGCCAACGCCGCCGGCGCCGCGCTGGCCACCGGGTAGCCAAACACCCCGGTGGAAATCCCGCAGAATGCGACTCGGGTCCCCAGCCCCGCCGCCGCCGCAAGACACGACGCGTAACAACGCCAAAGCAGTTCCGCGTCACCGGCCGTGGGGTCCCGTCCGGCAAGGGCGGGGCCCACGGTGTGCACCACGTGCCGCGCTGGCAGGAAGTAACCGCGGGTGACGGTGGCGGTGCCACACGGCTCCGGCCGCCCGCGCGCAACCATGATCCGGCCGCACTCCTCACGGAGGCGCGGCCCGGCCGCCGTGTGGATGGCGTTGTCCACGCATCCGTGCCGGGGCTGATAACAGCCGGTCAGCCCGGAATTGGCCGCATTGACCACGGCATCCACCTCCAGCGCGGTGATGTCCCCGTGCCAGAGACTGACCCGTGACGCCCACCCCGCCTCACCCAGGCGCGCCAGGTCAGCGGCCCGCGTAGCGGTGCGCCCGGCGGATTCGGCCGCCCACAGCGCGTCCAGCAGCGGCCAGGCTTCCGCCGGTATGGCGTCCCACGCCGTGCGCGTCAGTACGGTGCGCAACCGCTCCCGCGCCGCCGCGGCGGGCAGGACTTGGACGTCTCCCAACACGCGGCGGATTCGGCTGACGAGCGATTCGGCGGTGACGGTGGGGAGCGGGGCGGGCGGCATCGGGATCATGGTGGGCCGTGAACGTACGGCGCCGCACCCCCGCCGGCCATGACGGGCCATCCCGCTTGTATTGCAGATCGTCTCGCCGACAGATACGAAATGGCATGGACCTTCTAACGGACTGGCTGGCCAGCGCGGGAACCAGTTTGGGAATGCTGGTGCGGGCGCGCCTGGCGCTGCCGTGGGGCATGAAGCTGGAGCCACACGGCGAGGTGATGTTCCACGTGGTGGTGGGCGGCAGTTGCTGGGTGCGGACGCCGTCCGTGAAACCCCGGCGTCTCCACCAGGGCGACATGGTGCTGCTGCCCCACGGTGATGGCCATGAGCTGGCGGATGAGGCGGAGACACCGGCCGTGGCGCTCCCCGCCGTCCTGGGGCGCGCCCCACCTGCCCGCGCCGCGCCCGCCACCACGCTGCTGTGCGGGACCTATTCGTTGGAGGATCGGATCGCGCGGCCTTTGTTGCGCTCGCTGCCGCGCGTGGTGGTTTTCAGCGCGGAGCGCGTGCGCGCCCATCCGCCGCTGGGTGCGCTGCTGGCGCTGCTGACCCGTGAGGTGGACCAGCCCCAACCCGGTGGGGACGTCCTGGTGCGCCACCTGCTGGACGCGCTGTTCATCTACGTGGTGCGTGCGTGGCTGGCGGAGGATGCCGCCGGTCCAACCAGTTGGCTGGCCGCGCTGCGGGACCAGCCGGTGGCCAACGCGCTGTCCCGCATGCACGCGGAGCCGGCCCGGAACTGGACGGTGCAAGGACTGGCGCGCGTGGCCGGGCTCTCACGCGCGGCGTTCGCGCGGCGCTTTGCCGGGGCCATGGGTGAACCTCCGCTCACATACCTGGCGCGCTGGCGGATGGGTCTGGCGGCGCGCCTGCTCGTTGAGTCAGACGCATCCCTGGCCGAGGTGGCCACGCGCGTGGGTTACGAATCCGAGTTCGCGTTCAGCCGCGCGTTCAAGCGCATTCGCGGCCGCGCGCCGGGCGCCTTCCGGCGCGCCGCGGCGTGAGCGCGCGCCGGTCCGGCACCGCGACGCGGGTTGAATCGCCAAGACGAAAGGGATGGACGCACAGGGCCGGCGGGTTCAACACGCATCCAGCACCGCTAAGTTCCGCTCCGGGCGGCGGGGAACGGATGCGGGAATGCACTGGGCCACGCATTCCTCCAGCGCGCGCAGGATCGCGAGCTTCCAGTGATCGCGTCGATAGACGATGCTGATTTCCCGCGCCGGCACCGGCGCGCGGAACGGGCGGACGTGCGCATCACGCTCTTCCCGGGGCAGCCCCTGCGCCATCAGCGCAGGAATGAGCGTGTGACCCTGGCTGCCCCGCACCAGGCGGCGCAGCGTGTCCAGGCTGCCGCTTTCAAAACGCACGTTTCCCGGCACCACATCACCCTGACCGGGCACCGCGCAGAAGTTCAGCACCTGGTCCTTGAAACAGTGACCGTCCTGCAACAGCCACATCTCGGCGGGATCCAGCTGGTCCCGCGTGATGCGGTCGTGACGCAGCAGCGCGTGCCCGGCAGCAAAGTACGCAAGGAAAGGCTCGTAATACAGCGGGTGCACCTTCAGCCCGGTGGCCGCCACCGGCGTGGCCAGCACGGCGCCGTCAAGGCGGTCCCTGGCCAGCTCGTCCAGGATGGTCTCCGTCTTGGCCTCTTCAATCAGCAGGCGCACCCGCGGATGCGCGCGCGTGAAAGGCTTGAGGAGGTACGGCAGCAGGTGGCTGGCCACCGTGGGGATGATGGCAAGTTTGAAGTCACCGCTGGCGGACCCGTCCGGTGCCTGTTGGGCCACCTGCAGGAGGCGCTCGTATTCGCGCAGGACCGTGCGTGCCTGCTCAAGGAACTGGCGGCCCTCCGGCGTCACCAGGATGGGTTTCCGCGCGCGGTCAAACAGGACCAGGCGGACGTCGTCCTCCAGTTTCTGGAGTTGCTGGGAAAGCGTGGGCTGACTCACGTGGCAGGCCAATGCCGCCTTGCCAAAGTGCCGCTGTTCGTCGACGGCGAGGGCGTACTGGAGCTGGAGGAGCGTGGGCATCGTGTGATAGGCTAACGCTATCGACCCATCACAACAAGTGATTTCACTTATGGCGTGCCCGGGCGCATCCTGCGGTCACCAAGGAGGCAGGACCCATGAACACGCTCATCAACACTTCCATCCCCGATTTCAAGGTGCAGGCCTATCACGACGACGCATTCCGCACGGTCACCCGGGAGGACCTGCGCGGGAAATGGTCCATCTTCTTCTTCTACCCGGCGGACTTCACGTTCGTGTGCCCGACGGAGCTGGGCGACATGGCGGACAAGTACGAAGCGTTCAAGAAGCTGGGCGTGGAGGTGTATTCCGTCAGCACCGACACGCACTTCACGCACAAGGCCTGGCATGACGCGTCGGAGACCATCAAGAAGATCCGCTACCCCATGCTTGCGGACCCCACGGGCCACCTGAGCCGCGCGTTGGGGGTCTACATTGAAGAGGAGGGGCTCGCGTACCGCGGCACGTTTGTGGTTGACCCGGAGGGGCGCATCAAGATTGCCGAGGTCAACGACAACGGCATTGGCCGCAACGCCGACGAACTGCTGCGGAAGGTGCAGGCCGCGCAGTTTGTGGCGTCCCATCCCAACGAGGTGTGCCCGGCCCGGTGGACGCCCGGCGCCAAGACGCTGAAGCCGGGGTTGGACCTGGTGGGAAAGATCTGAACGCACGGAACACGGAGGTGGACGCCATGTTGGATGACGGCATCAAAGAACAACTCGCGGAGGTGTTGGGGCGCCTGGAGGAGGAGGTGGCGCTGCGCGTGCCGGAGAGCGCGCATTCCGAGCACGGTGAGTTGCTGGCCATGCTCCACGACGTGGCGTCCACCTCCGCGAAGGTGCGCGTGGACCAGATCACCGGCGGGGGGACCGACGCGCCGGTGGTGGTCCTGCACGGGCCGGCGAGCAATGGCGCCATCCGGTTCCGCGGTGTTCCCGGTGGTCACGAGTTCTCATCGTTGATCCTGGGCATCCTGTGCGCCGGCGGAAAAGGCCGACTTCCGGACCCGGGCATCCTGGGACGCATCCGGGCACTGAAGGGGCCCATCCGGCTGCGCACCTACGTGTCCTTGTCCTGCGAGAACTGCCCGGACGTGGTGCAAGCCTTGAACCTGATGGCTACGGTGCACCCGGACTTCCACCACGAAACCGTGGACGGCGCGGTGGCCCGGTCCGAGGTGGAAGCGTTGGCCATCCAGGGTGTGCCGTCCGTGATTCACCAGGACACACTGCTCCACGCGGGCAAGGCGTCGCTCGCGGAGCTGCTCGCGGTCATGGAGCGCTCGTTCGGCACCACCGCCGGCCCTGCCGCGGCGGACCTCGGGCTGTTTGACGTTGTCGTCGTTGGAGGTGGCCCCGCCGGGGCATCCTCCGCAATCTACAGTTCACGCAAGGGACTGCGGACCGCCATGGTGGCGGAGCGGCTGGGCGGCCAACTGCGGGAAACGCGCGGAATAGAAAACATGATTTCCGTGGCTTACACGGAGGGCGCACAGCTGGCGGCTCAGCTGTCCGAACACGTGGCGCGTTACCCGGTGGAGGTGTTTGAGCACCGCCGCGTCTCACGCATTACCGGCGACACGGAGAAACGCATTGAATTGGAGAGCGGGGAAACCCTGCGTGCCCGGACGGTGATTGTCGCAACGGGCGCGCGCTGGCGGCAACTCGGCATTCCGGGAGAGCAGGAGTACATCGGGCGGGGCGTCGCGTTCTGTGCACACTGCGACGGGCCCTTCTACAAGGGCAAGAACGTCGTCGTCGTGGGCGGCGGCAATTCCGGGGTGGAAGCGGCGGTGGACCTCGCGGGCATCGCGCGGGAGGTGACACTGGTGGAATTCGCCGGGCAGTTGAGGGCGGACAGCGTGCTGGTACAGAAACTGACGGAATTGCCCAACACCCGCATCATCACCCACGCCCGGAGCACCCAGGTGTTGGGTGACGGCAAGCAGGTGGTGGGCCTGGAATACGAGGACCGCCAGACCAGCGTGCGAACCACGCTCGCCGCGGACGGGGTGTTCGTGCAGATCGGGTTGTTGCCCAATTCCCAGTTCCTCAAGGATGACGTCCAGCTGGCGCCCACGGGGGAAATCATGGTGGACGGGTGCGGCCGCACCTCCGTACCCGGTATCTACGCCGCCGGGGACGTGACCACGATTCCGTTCAAACAGATCGTCATGGCGATGGGGGACGGCGCACGCGCGGCACTGGGCGCCTTTGAGGACCGGTTGCGCGCGACCCCGTGACGCCGGGCCGCGCACACCGGCAGCAAGCCGCCACGGTCCACATGGTTTCCCGCGCGTGCCGTGGCCATTGACGGGGCCGCGGACCGCGCCTATGTTTCGATACATGTCGAAACATCGAACCATGCCCCTGGACCGGCTGGCGGCCATGTTCAAGGCGCTGTCTCACCCGCAGCGCCTGAAGATCATCCAGAAGCTGTGCGGGTGCTGCGCACCGGGGGCCGCGTGCACCACCCGGGCAGACGGGTTGCGCTGTTGCGCCGGGGACCTGGGCGCGGACCTGGGGTTGGCCGCATCCACGGTGTCCCATCACCTCAAGGAACTGCGCCAGTGCGGCATCATGGAGGTGCAGCGGTGCGGACAGCGGGTGGAGTGCTGGATCAACCCCGCGGCGCTTGGCCAGCTGACCGCGTTCCTGGCCGGGGCGGTCTCCATGCACCCCGCAGCGACGGGAGGCGGCCATGGTCGTTCCAAGCGGTAGCGCGCTCAGCACGCACTTCACGGACGGCGCGGTGGACGCGGCGGGCGTCCAGGTGCCGCGCGTGCGCACGGCGCTGACGTGGAGGGACCACTGGGGCACGCTGCTGGCGCGCTGGGCCATCCACCGCATGGACTACCGCGTGGCCCCGGGGTTGTACGCAGCGGGAACGCCGGATGCGACGTCACCGGTGCTCGTCTCAGCCAACTACAAGATGAGCTTTGACTGCGTCCGGTCGGCGCTCGCGGGCCGCCACGCGTGGCTCCTTGTCCTGGACACGGCGGGCATCAATGTGTGGTGTGCCGCGGGCAAGGGCACGTTTGGCACGGACGAGTTGGTGCGGCGGGTGGCGGATACCGGGCTGGACCGCGTGGTGTCCCACCGCAAACTGGTGGTGCCGCAATTGGGTGCACCCGGCGTGGCCGCGCATGAGGTGCGCCAGCGTTGCGGGTTCCGAGTCATGTACGGACCTGTTCGGGCGGAGGACCTGGCCGCGTTCCTGGACGCCGGGATGAAGGCGTCGCCGGAGATGCGGCAGGTGCGCTTCAACCTGCGCGACCGGATGACGTTGAGCCCCGTGGAGTTGATGCAGGGATACAAGGTCGTCCTGCCGGTTGCCGCGGTATTGCTGCTGCTCGGCGGCCTGCGGTCCAGCGGGTGGTCCTGGGACGCGGCCCGCCAGACGGGCGGATTGGCGGCGCTGCTGCTCTTTGCTGCTTTTACCGGTGCCGCAGTGCTGGGTCCCGCGCTGTTGCCTTGGCTTCCCGGCCGGGCCTTTTCGGTCAAAGGCGCAATGCTGGGCGTGGCGTTTGCTGCGCTGCTGCCGCTGACGGGTGGGGCAGGTTCCCCGTGGCACACGGCCGCGTGGGCGTTGCTCATCCCAGCCCTGGCCAGCTTTGCGCTGATGAACTTCACGGGTGCCACCACGTTCACCTCGCTCAGCGGCGTGCTGGCGGAGATGCGGCGGGCCGTGCCCGTGCAGGTGACCGCGGCCGTGGTGGGCCTGGGCTTGTGGGTCGCGGGTCTTTGGCTGGATGGAGGGCCGACCACGTGAGGTACATCGAGGACGTTGTCACGCTGGAACTGGACGTGGACCGGTGCAATGGCTGCCGCATGTGCCTGCGCGTGTGCCCCCACGCCGTGTTCCAGATGAGCGGCAAACGCGCCGTCCTGCATGACCGCGGGGCATGCATGGAGTGCGGCGCCTGCGCCCGCAACTGCGAGCAGGGCGCCATCCGCGTTCGCGCGGGCGTGGGTTGCGCCGCCGGCGTCTTGGCGGGCCTGGTGGGCGGCAGCGAACCCAGTTGCGGCTGCTCCGTCGACAAACCATCCGGGTGTTGCTGAGCGGCCCGACTGGGGGGGCGAGATCCCGCGGTTCAACGCCGCCGCCGGAAACCCGCCAGAAACGCAAGGCCGGCGCAAATCGGCAAGATTCCTCCAGACAGAACACCGCTGGCGGCGCACCCGCAGCCCGCCCATGGTCGCTCGTCGTGAGAATTGTCCGGATACCCCCGCGCGAACGGTTGGGCCTCCATGGGGACCAGGATCGCTCCCTTCCGCGCCGCCCGCATCGTCGGAGGTAGCCCGGGAATCAGAACGGCATGGACGTGTCACACGGGTGCCAGACGGCGAACGGGTCCAGACCGCGCCCGTTGGGGGTCAAATCGGCCTGTGTGGTGTGCTTCAGCGTGCGCCGGTTGTTCCAGAGTTCAAAGCCCATGAACGAAGGAAACCGCCAGGCCATCTCAACGTCCGCCGCCTGCCACGTGCCGCCGTTGATGAACGTGGACAGCGCACCTCTGGGATGTGCCGCGTAGCTGATGGCACCAAGGCGGGTAACCAGGTCATTGGCCCGGGCCACGGACGGCATGAACGCGCCAAGGCACTCCATCGGCCAGGCGCCCCCTGACGCGGAGGATTCCACGTATCCGCCGCCGAACTCGAGCATATGGATGGTCTTCTCGTCGGCCGATTTCACGTTGATTTCTTCACCGGTGACGATGACAAACGGCCGGCGCGCAGCCACCCAGGACATCGCATCTTCGGCGTCGCTGGTCATGGCGTGCCAGGGGTCGTTGAAATCACCCTGCCCGGCGGAGTGGTCACGCACCACACAAGACAGGCCACCGCCGGTGGCTTCACAGTGCGTGAACCGCGCCACGCGCGACGACGTCTTCTCGAACCCCGGTGCCGAATAGCAGGGATCATCCAAGTCACAGGAGTGATTCGTGGTGATTGCCCATCCAGCCCCAGGGCTTCGCCGGCGTTGGCCATGCTCCGGTGCGGCAGGCCAAACTCCGCCCAGTTGTTGGTGTACAGCGTGTGCGAGTGCGCGTCTCCGGCGTACCACGCCCCGAATTGGCCACGCCCCTGGGGGAGCGGCGCCTCCCCACGTGGACGCGCAGGCGGACGACGTAGTGCGGGTTGCGCTCGCAGCCGTCCGCATGGAGATCCACCGGAAATCCAGGTCCCTCCCCGTGGCGTCAGCACCCCAGACCCGCCGGGGCGTGATGAGTTCGCCATCAGCCGCCATCCCTTCATTGCCGGTGAAGCGGCGGAGCTCCGCCACAAACATGCCCGCGGTCTCCTCCGCTGCCGCCAGGTCCACGCCGCCAAAGTTCCGGGACGCAACGTTGACCCAGTCGTTCTTCAACACCCGGATGCGGGCGGAGCGGAGGCGCAGCTCGCGGCAGCGGTCGGCATCCGCCGCAATGATGGAGAATGGAATGAGATCCTGTTCGCGCGGGTCCTTCCCGGTGAGGGCGCCATGCCACGCCAGTGACGCAAGCCGCGCAGCGCCGCAGCACTCCGGGCCGCGCGCCAGCAACAACTTCAACTGCTGCACGAGCATGGCGGCCGCCCGGGCGCCGGATGCCTATTCTGCGATCCGAAGGGAGGTTGTCATGAGTTCGCGCATCAGAGGTGCCGTAGGGGTCTTCGCGGCCATCCTGCTGCCGCCGGTCTCAGCATTCGCGCAGGCATCACCAGACCCGTTTTCCATGGGCGGCCTGGTCGGTGGCGCCATGTGGTCGTCCGTCGCGCTGGCGGGCACACTGTTGTTGGTGGCCGCCGCCGTCGTGGCGGTGGTGGCGGTGCCGTGGTTGAGGAAAGGCGGTCGCAGCCCGTGGGAGCAACGCCGCGCGCGGCGAATGGACAACACCGTCTGGACACCGGAGCAGCGCCTGGCCGCAAGAGCCCGCGCGAAGCCGTGACGTCAGGGCGGACTTATCCGGTGCGGCCCAATCCGCCCGCACCGTGAGCCGGGCGACCGTTCGCCCGCGAGTGACGCGCTTGTGATCCGGCTGGATAGAAGACGGCTCGTCAGACGCCGTGTGCTCGCTGCGGAAGGCCGTCGGTGATGTCGTAGTAGTCGCCCTTGTCGGCAGCGTGGACGTGGATGCACGTCCGCGTGCCGGTAGGTCCGTCAAAGGCCCCCATGGCAATCCCTATCCAGTCCTTGTCCACGTGGTCCCAGAACAGCGATGAGCCGCACGTGGCACAGAACCCGCGGCGCACCCGCTCCGTGAAGAACCAGGACACGTGTTCGGCGCCCCGCACGGTGACCGCGGTCCGGGGCACGTCTGTGGAAACAAAGTAATGGCCGGAGAATTTCCGGCATTCGCGGCAGTGGCAGGCATCGGGCGGGGCAAGCTCACCCGTGACCGCCAACGTCACCTTGCCGCACAAGCAGGACCCTTGGAGCGTCGCGTTCATGCTCGTTCTCTCCCTCCGCGTTGTCCCAGCCCAACAACTCGACGTTGAAGCACTGCGTGAGTGACGTGAAAGTAATACGCGGGTTCCTTGTTCACCAGCCAGCTGCAGGCCTCGCCATGAAGTCGTCGTTTGCGCCACGCCGACCGCGCCGGCGGCCGACCCGCTCACTTCCCCGACGCCATGACCTCGGCTGCCAGGTCCGCTGCGGCGTTGAACGTGTGCGCCTCACAGGAGTCGGACTGCAGTGTTTCCGTACATGCGTAGCGCATGGCCTTCTTCCGCGATGCGACAAGACCCGTGCGGAACGCGAACCGATCCACGCGGATGTCCGCCGTTGCCGCCGTGGCACCGCCAGGCAGGCCCATCCTGAGGTCCACCACCACGACGAGAAGCTCAAGCGCCGTGGAGGAGCGCAGCAGCTCGCGCGCCACGTTCTCGTCCAGAGACCCGTCGTGCTTCAGCAGGCGCTCCGTGATGGAATCGCCCGGTGGCTTCGGCGGCCCAAGGCCGCGGCGCCCGAGCGCCTTTGTGGTGCGCTGCAGCAGCACATCCGCATACGGGTCCAAGCGGGTGGGTTTTGTCAGCCGGCCCACCTGCCACGCCTGCCCGGCGCCGTCCCGCACCAGCGATGCGACCACCACGCCCTGCGCGCGAGCCGGTGGCTCCGCCGACAGAAACGCGGAACTGCGGGTAATGCTCCCCGCGACCTTCCGGTACACGGCGGCGAGACCTGCGCCGGGGTCGCTCACCGGCCGCTGGATGGTCTCTGATGCGAGGACCTTCTGCGTCCCCAACTCCACCAGTTGGATGGTGATGTACGCGGTATCGCCCACGCTCATCGCTTCGGTCTGGAGCAGCAGTGACACCCCCGCCTGCTTCGCCACGTCGGCGTCACAACTGGTGTCGCGGCAGGCCGCGTCCTGCCCCATCGCGGTGGAGAAGACGCCGAGCTCCTCAGGCGCCACCACCTTCATGCGGCTTCCCGAGACGGCGGACCGCGCGGCGGCCACCGCAGCGTCGTCAAGCTGGCCGCGCGCAGCCTGGGGCATGGTGCCGCGCGCGGGCGCCACGGCAACCGCGGACTCCTGCGGCGCAGCAATGAGCAATGAAAGCAGCGAAATGAGCATGGCGGCGAACATCGCAGCGGCTGCCGGCGATGGCAACCTGGGCGACACGCGCCCATGGGCCCCGTTGCGTGTTGCCACACCCGCGCGTCTGCCGTTCACCGCCGACGGACGCACTCCAACAGCAATTCGCCGAGATCACGCCCGCGCAGCTGCTCCCGCCACGGGCAGCCGGTGGCTTCCAGCAGCCGGGCAAGACCATGCCCGGTGGCGTAGTAGAACTCGCCGTCCGTCACGCCCAGCCAACGGTCCATGCGCGCCGCCGCGGGTTCCGGCTGCCAGTGCGGAATCAGGTCCGCCAGAATCCCGGCATGGTCGTCCAGCGTTTCCTCAACCAGGCGGGCGGTGCCTTCCATGCGCTCCAGGGCACGCTCCGCGTCCCGCGCACCGTGGAGGCGGGCCGCACGCAACGCCACCAGCGGTTCCACGTCCGCGACTTCCAGCGCATGGCCGTCGGCCAACCGCTGCAACAGCGCCTTCACCCGCGCACGCTCGGCGTCGACGCTGCTGCGGAGTGCACCGCTGTTGTAGGCGTCCATCAGGGACCGCCGCGCCGCCTGCGTAGCCGCAAGCAGGTCCTCCTCCCAGCGGGGATCCTGCATCTGAAATGCGTGGAAATACTCATGCGTGAAGATGGCGGCCCACACCACGCGGGGGAACGGCGCCAGCCCTGGCTCCACAATGGTGAACGTGATGGACCCGTTGATGCGGTCGGCGGACGCAAAGAACCGTGGGGAAAGGAAGGATTCGCGGGTGCCATCTGGACGGGTCAGGGACGGCGCACGGAACATGGGACCCAGCGATGACGGAAACGCGTGCGGCGCATACCCGGGCGGCGGCGCGTCGGCGCGGAATTGCCACTGCTCGTGGCGCCCCACGACGACAAACGGCACCTTTCCAGGCACCCAATCTGGCCAGGCTACGCGCGCGACGCGCGCAGCAACGCGCAGCCCGAGCTCCGCGTCCGCCAGTACGCCCGCCGACGGGCGGGGCGGAGTGGACCGCGCGCCGCAACCGGTGACCAGCAGCATGACGAACCAGGGAACCAGGCGCTTCCGGTCATGCATCGTTGTTCACCTCGAGCACGGAGGATGGCGCGAATGGAAAGGGCGTGCGACGCAGAGTCATATGACCGCGCGGCGGCGGAACACCAGCACCGCGGGATCAACCTCCAGCGGCGGCACCAGCGCGGCATCGTCAGTCCGCTGGATATCCGGGAATTCGTAGGCATCCCGTCACCCGCGGCAAGCCGGAACAGCGTGGTGTCGACGACATACAGCTCGACACCGGCAGAGCGGAACGCGCGGCGCTGCGGTCACCAGCGTTCCTCCACGCCCTTCCACGTTGCGGCGGAAATCCGGCAGACATGCCAATTGACCACGCTGCACCTTGAGCGCGGCGAGGAAACGCGGCCTTGCACCGGTGCGCAGACTGCAGAACTGCGGTGAATGCGCACAAACCTCAGCTTCACCGGGTGGAAGGAGCCGTTCTGCACGGCGGACAGCCGCGGCTGCGGGCACGTGATTTGCTTCAGGTGCGGGTGTCCAGATGTCAGCGAGTCGTCGGGCCTGGGCTGGGCGACTCGCGGACACAACGTCCCGGGGGGGACATCATGAAGACCGCGCCGACGAGGACAGCATCGTCTTTGCTCGTGACTGCGTTGTTCCTGATTGCCCGAATGCCCGCGGCGGCATCGTCCGCACTGGACGCTGCGGTGGCTTCCCGGCCGGCGCGGAATGCGCACGCTGCAACGGTTCCCCTGGCGGCGACGCTGCGGCACACGAGCACCGAGCGGGCTGCGCAACGTGCCGTGATGACAGCGGTGACGGACTCCGGCCACCGCGGGACGGCGGCGCAACGCCTGGGCGCGACCATCATGCGGGCAGCTCACGCCAACGGTCTGGACCCGCTGCTGCTGGTGGCCATCATCCAGGTGGAGAGCGAGTTTGACGTCATGGCGCTCAGCAAGCGGGGCGCCAGGGGCCTGATGCAGATCATGCCCGCCACGGGAAAGTGGCTGGCCGACCGGCTGGGCCAACCACTGCCGTCGACGGACGAGTTGTATGACGTTGACCTCAACGTGCTCCTCGCGACCCGGTATCTCGCAGAACTGCGGAGTCAATTCGGGTCCATGGAGCATGCGTTGCTGGCGTACAACGCGGGCCCCACCGCAGCCCGGGCGATTCTCTCGGATCCGGACCGGCGCGCCCGCTGGCTGAAGGGTTATCCCGCAAAAGTCCAGCGGTGTTTCAAGGCGCTGCAGGCGTCCCAGGCGTCCGAGATTGAGACGCCGCCAGGGGCGACGGACACGACGGCCACGGCGACACGTTGCGAAGCCGCAGAGTGTGCGCGTACGGCGGGCAGTCAATCTGAACGAGCCCTCCGGAACCTGGTGCGGAGACAGGGCCTCCGCTGGGCAGTGAATTCCGCCGTTTTCCCCGGGCCCCATCCGCGCCGCCGGTTTGCCTGGCCCGGCACTCCATCAGGGTGATGGTTGACTGCGGACGCCGGCTGAGGACGCGCGAGTAGGCAGGAACGTCCATGCGCAGGGGATGCGGAACGCCGGATGACCTCATCGCAAGCCGGACGCGTCGTCGCCGATGGTCGGGTCCAACGAAAGCGCGCGGTCCAGGGCTTCCCGGGCGGCGGCGTCTTCCTTGCGGCCTCGCAGCGCGCGCCCGTGATTGAGCCACACGACCGCAAGGTCCGAACGCAGCAGAACCGCCGCGGAGCACGCGTTCGTGGCCGCCTCGTCGTCGCCGCGCTCGTGCTCAAGGACGCATAGATTGTTCCAGCTCTGCACCAGGTCCGGCCGCGATGTGACCGCGCGACGCAAGGCGGCGCGCGCTTCTTCAACTCGTGGCGGCACCGACTGAAGGAAAATGTCCGCAAGGTCCTGCTGGACGAGCCCGTCGTCAGGCTCCAGGTCTGTCGCCCGCCTGAGCACCCACGCCGCCAACCGGACCTTTCCGCCAGCCACGTATGCCCGCGCCAGCACACGCATCGCTTCCACGTTGGTCTCGTCCAGCGACAGCCCCGCACGCGCGCGCTTCTCCGCGGTCGCACCGTCGCGCAGCGCCAACGCCAGGTGGCCCGCGGCGGCGTGGGCGTACGCGTCCGTCATTCCCGCTTGTTCTACTGCCTCCACCGCGTCGGCAAGCGCGTGCGTGCGCACGTCAAGCAGAACCAGGTTGACCAGCGCGCGGCCGCAACCGGGGTCCTCCGCAAGCGCTCTACGGTACTCCCGGCGGCCCTTCGCCGGGCCGTCGGCGTGCTCCGCCTTGACGGCGACCGCCAGGTTGGCAAGACACGACGTGACTTGGACCTCCGGTTCAAGAATCCCCTGGCGGCGTGCAAGCCCCCCCGCCATTGCTTCGTTGAACTTCCGCAGCGCCCCGTCGCACGGCGGTGCCGACGGCTGGACCGGCTTCTCGGGTGTCACCACATGAGGTGCCGCAAGCCCCGCGTGCATGTCGTCGAGAAATGGCGAGCGGTTGTTTCGCGCTGGTGCCGGCGCCCGCTGCCCTGATTTCAGCGCGCTCAACCTTTCGACGGCCAGCCGGACGTATTCGGCGTGCACCGGATCCCCTCGGAAGCGGGCAATGAAGCGTTTGAGGGTGTCCGCAAGGCGCCGCTTTTCGCCGAGTTTCTCCAGCGGCGCCACGGCGCGGAACCCGACGGACGCAGCATCCGGGCGCTCCGGATACGACGTGGAGTACCTCTCGTACGCCTGCGCGGCAGGAAGATGTTGAAGCGTTGCCTCCAGGATTTCCGCCATGTTGATCATCGCGGCAGCGCGGTTCTCACTCTTGGGGTACTGCCTGATGAAAGCGGCGTACGCGTCAATGGCCCGCTCGAATTCGAACGCCGCCCGGAGCGATTCTGCGGCTCTCCATTGCGCCGGTTCCCTGAGTTCGCTCTTGGGATACCTCTCCACCATCCGTGCATAGACCGACGCGGCCAACGCGACGTTGCCAGCCTTGGAGTACAGGAACGCCGCCTGGAAGAGTGCCTTGTCCGCAAACGGGTGCTCCGGCGACCTGTCAACGACTCGGATGTACTCGCGGGCGGCGCCACGCAGCCAGGCGTGAGCTTCCACCTTCTCGCCGATGCTGATCAGTTCTTCTCCTTTGTCCGTTCGCCACTTGGCCGGCTGAAAGACGGCGCCGTGCCGCTCGTTTTCTCCATGGCCGACACCCAGGACCTCCACGTTGCGTGCGAACTTCGCAGCGTCGTCGCAGTCGCGTTGGCCAACCAGGATCAGCATCACGTGGTGGGCGCAAACGACAGCCGCATCCGATTGGGGCGCATTCTCCACGACATTGAGCAGCCTTGGCAGTGCCTCGTTGAAGTGCCCGTGCCGTACGAGGACCTCCGCCGCTGCTGTCTTCACCGCTGGCACCCTCTCATCAGCCGGCGCTGCTTCCACAAAGCGGTCACACGCTCGGATGAGTTCCTGCTGGAGGGGCGGGACGGCGACGGTGGCCGGCAGTATGGCGTCGGCCTCAAGCCGCGGAAGTGCGACCGGCGGCTTGCGCTGCGCCTCGGCCTCGATGAGTTTGGACAGCGCAAAGAAGACTCCGGCCGCGGCTTCCTCGCGGTACTGCGTCGTTGTCTTGGAATCCCGAATCTGAGCGTATTCGTCGGCCGCCCTCCGGAATTGTTGCGAGCAGTACAACGCGTCGGCGAGATACCAGCGCACTTCCAGCGCGTTCGGGTCGTCGGGGCGGCGCGCCAGGTACTCGGTGTACGCCGTGGCCGCCTTCTCGTATTCCGGCAATGCCAGCGGGTACTCATCGTGGGACACGCGTCGCTGTGCCTCCTGGTGGTGCAAGATCGCAGCAACGTAGAGGGGGTGTTGACGGGGGCGTGAGAGCGCGGAAATCCGGTGAAGAACGGATGTTCGCCCTCATGTGAGGTGGGCGGCGCGGCGGCGTTTTCCTCCCCACCCGGGAACAGGAAGAGACGGTCGGCGGGGCGTCCCGGTATGGGTCCCG
>JACRCW010000082.1 GCA_016218805.1 Deltaproteobacteria bacterium
GCTGTCCTTGAGCACCTCCTGCACCTCGGATTCCACCGCGTTGAGCGCGCCCTGGTGGGTGCGGTGTTGGGGTGGCATCGGCGGTGCCACCATGCCCAGGGTCTCCGCGCGGCCGCCCTGTACGCGGACCAGCTCGCCGGGCCGGAGCTTGCGCACGCCCTCCAGCAGGCACAGCGGGGACGGCACAAAGCCCAGGCCCACGTAAGCCTCCAGTGCCTGCCGGGACAACCCGCCGGTGAAACCGCCTGCCTCCAGCGCCGTCAGCTCACTGGCAAACGCCGTCACGCTGCCGGTCAGCGCCAGGTACACCGGCTTGATCCCCCACGGGTCCCGGGCCAGCCACAGTGACGACGAGGGGAGGTGCAGCGCAGCCCACGCGTACATCCCGCGCAGCCGCGCCGGCAGCCCCACGCCCCACGCCTCCAGCCCGTGCAGGATCACCTCCGCGTCGCAACGCGACCGGAACGTGTGCCCCGCGGCCGTGAGCTCATTGCGCAGCGCCAGGTGGTTGTAGATTTCACCGTTGAAGGTGAGCCACCAGGACCCGTCCTCGTTGGACATGGGTTCCGCGCCGTCCGCTGACAGGTCCAGCACCGCCAGCCGCGCGTGCGCCAGCCCCGCGGCCGGGTCCCGCTCGCTGGCGCCGTCCACCAGCGCCGTCTCACCCCGGCGGGAGAACAGGCGCGTTCCCTCGCCGTCAGGCCCGCGGTGCCGCAGTGCGGCCAGCATCCGCGCCAGCCGGCCCGGCGCCACGCCGCCCGAATCCGCGAGAAACCCGGCAATACCGCACATGACCGCGTGCGGTTAGCACAGACAGGTGGTGGTCAGAAGAGGAGGAGCGTCAGATGAACCGGCGCAGGAAGCGCCGCAGCTCGTCGAGCAACTCGTACACCACGCGCCATGGCTCCACGGGAACCGCCATCACCGCCACGCGAGCGTGCGACCGACGCATCCCGCTCCTGTTGCCTGCAGCCCTTCGACGCATGAGCACCTCCGACCCACAGAGCATGATGACCGCCGCCGCCACGCGCAACCCGGATCACTCCGTCGGGCGCCGCGTGACGCGCAGCGGTATGGTGTAGGTGTGTTGCATCCAACGGTGTGGGTGGTGGTGCGCCGCCCGGCCTGGCGGAGGATGGCCGGCTGGGCCACGCTCCGTCGCCAACAGGGCTTTGACGTCCAGGTCCTGGACCCGGCGGACGCGGGGCGCCTCCAGCAGGCGCCGCCCTCCCACGTGTTGCTGGTGGGACATCCCCGCGCCGCCGGCGCCTACCTGCTGCCCACCGCCGAGCACCCACCGCCCTGCCGGCACATGGCCACCGCGTTCCACGGTGACCACGCCGTGGTGCACGGCTCCCTGGCCGAACCCCCGCGCCACGCCGTGGGCCGCCTGCCCGTCCACGACGACGCCGAACTGGAGCGGGTGCTTGCCCGCTACCTCCGGCCCCTGCCCGCGGAGCCTGCGGTGGTGCGGTTTGTCGACGGGGACCCCCGCTGGGGCAGCGCCATCAACCGCGCGTGTCACCTGCTGGCGGGGCGCGCCGCGCGGCGGGCGTGGCCGGCGGGGCTTGCGTCCACGCGCGCCAGTTTCAACCCGGTGGCCCCGGCGGCGCTGCGCGCTGACGTCGTCGCCTGGATTGCCCAGGGGGCACGCCTGCTGGTGTACGTGGGGCACGGCCAACCGGACCACGTGGACGGCATCCACGCCCACGCGCTGCCCGTTGACGGCGGCAGCGTGGGCGTGGTGGTGCTCGCGTGCTGCCACGCGGGCGGGTTCGCCGCGGATGCTCCGTCATTGGCGGAACGCTGGCTGCTCACCCCCGGCGGCCCGCGCGCCATCCTGGCGGCCAGCAACGTGAGTGACCCGCGCCTCAATCCCGCACTGGCCGACGCGTTTGTGCGCGCCGCGCTGCTGCCCGGCGCCACCGTTGGGGATGCGGTCCTGGCCGCGCGGCGCGCGCTGGATGGCGCCGCGGAGGATCCCATCTATGCCGCGTTGCGCCTGTGCGCGCCCCCGCGCCTGCGGCGGGCGCACCGCGGCCTGTACAACCTGCTGGGTGACCCTACGGCACCCGTCGGGCTCGTGGTGGCGGACGCAGCGCTTGCATCAGGCACCACGGGCGCTAAAGCAGCGGCGCCATGATGGATGACCGCGCGTACAACGAGCTGGTGGAGAGCCTCTTCGGGCGCATCACCACGGCGCTGGATCGCCTGGATCCCGACGATGTGGAAGTGGACAAGGGTGGCGGGTACCTGACGCTCATCTTCCGCGACAAGACGCGCTGCGTGATCAGCACGCAACGCCCGGTGCGCGAGATCTGGATGGCGCACGACGCCACCGCTTGGCACTTTTCGGCTCCCGGCGCGGATGGCCGCTGGGTCACGCACAAGACCCACGAGGAGCTCATTGACACGCTGACCCGCCTGGTGAGCGGCCGCGTGGGGCACCCCGTCCAGATCTGACGCCCCGCCGCATGCTAGAGGGCGGGCATGACGCCTTTCGCACTGCACCGCTGCGCGCTGCAGGTGGCGGATGAACTGGTGCTCCGGCCCGACGTGCTGGCGGTGGCCCTCACCGGGTCACTGGCGCGCGGGGATCCTGACCGGGGCTCTGACGTGGACCTCTGGGTGATCGGCGCGCGAGATGACCGCGAGCACTTCCGGCGCCGCGGCGTCCCGGTGACGCTGTTGTGGCAGCGCCCGCACACCGCGCTCTCCGCGGAGACGCGCCTGCTGTACGAGGTGGCGGATGCCTGGGTGCTGTTTGACCCGCGCGGGATTCTCGCCCGCGTGCGCGCGGAGGCGTGGGCCCGGCGCAGCCAGACCCGGCGGCGCATCAGGGCGGGAACCACGGGCTTCATCCGCCTGCTGGTGCGGGAGGCGCTGCGCGTGGCGCCCACGGCGCCGGGGCTTGCGGTGGCGCATCTGCGGGAAGCCGGCCGCCGCGTGGCGGCGCTGCACGTGTATGACACCCGCGGCTGGCGCGTTCCCAAGTGGCGCCACTTCCAGCGCGGTCTCCCGCCGCGGGCGTTGCGCGCGCTGGCTGCCCTGCAGGCCCTGCCGCGCGGAGACCGCGCGCTTGCGTCCGTGCTCGCCACCCTGGTGGAGACCTGGCCCGCCGCGGGGCCGTCCACCGCGGCGCGCACCTGGCCGCCGCCGGTGCCGCACCCCGCGGACTTCCGGCGCATGCTGCGCGTTGGCCGGACAGAGGATGCGCTGATGGTGCTGCGTGCCTCGCTGTCCGCGCTGCCTGTGGGTGCGGCGCACGTGCCGGCGTGGCGGTTGTGGCGGGCCGCCCAGGGGTTTCCCTCGCCCGCGGTGGCTCCCGCGCGCGTCCGCGCGGCGGCGCGGGGACTGCTCACCCTGGTGGGAGCGCTGGGCGCGGAGCCGCGGCTGAAGTCCGGTCACGTGCTGGCGGACGTGCGCACACTGTCGCGCTGACCCGCCGGCCCCGTGTGGTGTGGCGCCGTGCCGTGCGCGGCTTGTGCACTCCCGAGGCCTGCGCCATGTTCCGGGCCCATGGTCAAGAAGGTTCTCATCGCGGATGACTCGGCGGCCTTCCGGAACCTGGAGGGCACCATCCTGGCGCCGTACCACTACCAGCTGCTGCACGCGGAAAACGGCGTGCAGTGCATGAAGCTGGCCATGGAGGAGAAGCCGGACCTCATCCTGCTGGACGTGCAGATGCCGTACATGGACGGCGTGCAGGTGCTGGCCTTCCTGCAACAGCATGACAGCACGCGGTCCATCCCCATTGTGTTTGTCACCACGCTGGGACGGGAGAAGGACAAGGAGTTGCTGGGCCGCGGCGGCGCCCGCGCGCTGATCAGCAAGCCCATCAACGCGCTGGAGCTGGTCAAGACCGTGCGGCACATCCTGGGCGAGTGAGCCTCAGGCCTGCAGTGCCTTCTGCAGCCGGGTGGCCTGGTCCCGGTCGGAAGCGGACGCGCGCTCGTCAGCAAGGATGGTGGTGGCGAGTTGCCGGGCCTTGTCCTTGCGGTCCGCCTTGGCGTGCGCCAGTGCCAGGTTCAGCAGCGTGCCGGGCGCGTTGTCGCTGCGCTTGAGGGCGGTCTCCAACGCCTTGATGGCCTTGTCCAGCCGGCCCTCGGCGGTGAGCAGGAACCCCAACCGCGTGCCGGCGCTGCCGTCCGGGTCCCCCACGGCCACCGCCTTCTCCAGCGCGGTGATGGCCCCCGCGTTGTCCCCGCTGTTTTCCAACGCCATGCCCAGCACGTAATGCCCGCGGCCAAACTTTGGGGCCCGCTCGGTGGCGGCGCGCGCCTGGGCCACCGCGCTCTTGGCGTCGCCCGTCTCCAGCGACAGCATGGCAAGGTTCACCAGGTCTTCCGCGCTGCGCGCGCTCTCCGGGATGGTGTTCAGCGTGGCCGCGGCCTCCTTGTGGCGCCCCGCGCGTGCCAGCAGGCCCACGCGCGTGCGCACCAGTGCGGCTTCCCCGGGGTTGGCCTGCAGCCCTGCGTCCACCACGCGGGACGCCTCCTCCGTCTTGCCCTGGCGCTGGTAGACCTGTGCCAGCGCGTCCCACGCGTCCACGTAGCGCGGCTGCATTTCGGTCACTGCGCGCAGGGCCTGTTCCGCGCGCCCCAGCTCACCCAGCTCCATGAGGCTGACGCCCAGGTAGAAGAACGTGGGCGCGGAGGACGTCCACACCTGCCCCGCCTGGGACAGGTGCAGCACGGCCTCCCGGAACTTGCCGATGGCGGCGTTGTACACGCCGTAGGCGTGGTGGAACGCCGGGAAGTCCGCGCCGCCCTCCCGGGCTGCCTCCAGGTGCTTCTTGGCGTCCTTGTAACGGTGCTGCCCCACCATCAGGGCGCCCAGGTACGCCTGCACGCCCACGTCCTTGCCGTGCTTCTTGGCCAGCATCTGCAGCTGCGCCGTGGCAGCCTGCGGGTCCCCGTCTGCCGCCTTGAGCCGGGCCCGCGCAATCTGGAAGCCCACGTCGTCGCCCGCGGACACCAGCGCCTTGCGGACGGCTTCCACGTCGCCCGCGTCAAACGCCTCCTCAACGGTCCTGAGGACTTCCTCCACGCTCGCCATGGTCAAAACGCTCCCCGGGGAGTTTCCCCGCGTGCCTGGAAATTGCGCGTGCCCGCACCGCCATCAAAAGGGCGGAGCGGGCACGTCGTCAACCCCTGGTCGTGTCGGTCAGAACCAGCTCTTCACCCAGTTGTAGCCGTCCTTGGCAATGGCCCCGACGTTGACGTTGACGTTGACCTTCACGCGGCCGCCCAGGCCCACGCAGGCGCCCAGATCCACATTGGCCTTGAAGTTCCCGCGGTCAAACCCGATCTCGGCCCGGGCCGCGCCGCCAATGCCGGCCTGCGCGGTGCCTTCCACCTCGGCCCCGAAGTAGCGGCTCTGGTAGCCCACGCTGCCCTTGGCCTCGGCGCCGGCAAACCCCTCCGCGCCCACGCCCACCTTGGCCGTGCCGGTGGCCAGGTTGACCGTGGCCCCGCCGCCCACCTCGCCGCGGGCGCGCACGCCGGCGTCACCCTTGACGTAGGCCTGCCCGGTGCGGCTGGTGGAGTCACCCAGCTGCGCGCGGCCCGTCACGGCCACCACGTCCACCTGCGCGGCAATCTGCGCGCCGACGTTCACGTTGCCCGTCTTGAGGTCCACCGTGGCGGCGGCGCCACCCTTCACTTCCACGCTGCCCACGCGGACCTCGGCGCCGGCGCCGGTGGTGTTGCCAATGTCCGCGTTGCCCGCGCGGTACAGGTTGGCCGTCTTGGGGTCCACAAACGTGCGTTCCACGGCGGCCAGCGTGGCGGTGGCTTCCACCTCCGGTCCGTTGCGGGTGGCCGGCGCGGTCTGCGCGTCGCGCTCGGTGCGGTTGCGCTCGTCACCGTTGGCGCGCTGCGTGTTGGTGCGGCGGGTGGTCTCGGTCACCGTTTCGCCGTCCGCGGTGCGGCTGGAGGAGACGGTGGTGGAACTGACGCGGTTGCCCTGCGCGTCCGTGCCCTGGCCGTTGCGCACGGTGGTGTTGCGCTGGGACCCGTCTGACGCGGTGCGGTCAAACGACGTGCTCTGCGAGCTGGTGTTGCGCCCGTTCCCGTCATTGGCCACGCGGTTCTGGTTGGTGACCGTGCCGTTGCCGTTGCGGGTGGTGGTGGTGTTGGTGGTGGAGTTGCTGCCGCGTGACAGGTTCCATTCCTGGCTGCGCTGGTAGCTGGTGGAGCCGCGGCGGCCGGACATCACCTCCGGCAGGCTGTCTCCCAGTGACCCGTTCAGGTTGGCGCCGTTCACTTCCAGCGCGCCCTCATTGATGGCGTGCTTGGTGTCACTGTCCGCGGCGGCCTGCGGCTGGGGTTGCGGCTGGCCGGTGGCGCCGGGGCGCGCGGTGTTGGCCTGCAGGCGCTGGTTCTGCAGCTGGCTCTGCAGCGCGGGATCCGCGGGCTGCTGCGGCAGGCTGGGCGTGGAGGTCTGGGGACGCGCGGTCTGGGTGGGCGCGGCGCCGGGCTGGAAGCCGTCTGACCGGGGCTGGCCGCCCTGGTTCTGGCCGGCGGGCGCGGGCGCGGACTGCTGCGCGGCGGCGGGAACGTTGATCTGCTGGCCCGGGAAGATCAGATCCGGGTTCTTGATCTGGGGGTTGGCATCAATGAGCTGCTGCAGCGGGACGCCGGCGGCGTGCGCAATCCCCGACAGGGTATCGCCCTTGCGCACGGTCACCTGGTTGTCCTGGTTCTGCTGCGGGGTGCGCTGGAGGTTCGAACTGCCGCTGCCACGGACGGTGGGGGTGCTCATCTTCAGCCTCGAAACGGTAGGGCCGCATGGGATGCGGCCGGGACGCAACCGTTATCGCACAGGCGCCCCCAGGGTTGCGACGGATCGCCGCGCAAGTGGTTGAATCAAAAGGTGGTTTGTGGTGAGTGGATGTAGGTGTCCGCGGGCAACCATGCGAGATTCAACGCGAAGTTGCCGGATTGGGCCGCGCCCCGGGGTGGCGGGCTGCGTCAACTGGGGTGCGGGCCGCTGGGGGGAGTGTCCCGCGGACTGCTAAGGGGGCGGACAACGACGGAGGTGGCGCCGATGGAGACCGGGAAGCTCGTCCAGCTTATCTTGGCCGTGACCCTGCTGCTGGGAGGCACCGGCGCGTACGGCTTTGTGGTCTACCAGGAGACCGTGGCCAGCAAGGGCAATGAACGGAAGATGGCGGCGCCCGGCTTGGGGGCGTTCACGCTGGATGAAGGCGGCACCTGGTCCATCTACTGGGAGTACACCGGGGCGCCGCCCTCGCGGATCAACCCGATCCCCATGCCGGAACTGGCCTGCAAGGTCACCGACGCCGCGGGCGCCGCGGCGCCCGTGCGCAACGCCGCGCAGAGCACCTACCGCATCGGCGGGACCACCGGAATCGAATTGCTGGAATTCGACGTGACGGCGCCGGGCGAGCACCGGTTCGACTGTGAGCTGAAGTCGCCCTATCCGCGCGCACCGGTGTTGAGCCTGAACATCGGCAATTCGATCATTGGCAAATCACTCAAGGCGGTGGCCCTGCCGTCCGTGGTGTACCTGGTGGCCATGGGCCTGGCGGCGTGGCTGCTGGTGCGCGCGCTCAAGCCGCGCCGGTGATGGGCCGGCATCTTCAAGGAGGTGGACCATGCAGGAAGTTGTGGTGGTGGATGCGTGCCGGACGCCCATAGGCAAGCACCGCGGGGGCCTGGCACGGGTGCGGCCGGATGACCTGGCGGCCAAGGCGCTGCGCGCCATTGCGGAGCGGTCCAAACTGGACGTTTCCGCCGTGGACGAGGTGATCCTGGGCTGCGCCAACCAGGCGGGTGAGGACAACCGCAACGTGGCGCGCATGGCCGTGCTGCTGGCGCGCTTCCCCGACACGGTGCCCGCCTTCACCATCAACCGGCTGTGCGCATCCGGCCTGGAGGCGGTGAATGCGGCCGCGCGCATGATCGCCACGGGCGAGGCGGACGTGGTCATTGCCGGGGGGGTGGAGAGCATGACCCGCGCGCCCTTCAGCCTGCCCAAGGCGGACGGCGGCTGGCCCAACGGGAACCTCACCGCGTACGACACGACGCTGGGCTGGCGGTATCCCAACCCGGCCATGGAGGCGCTGTTCCCGCTGGAGCCCATGGGCGAGACCGCGGAGAACGTGGCCGAGCAGGAGCAGGTGAGCCGCGCGGACCAGGATGCGTGGGCGCTGCGCAGCCACCAGCAGGCGGTGGCCGCGTGGGAGGCCGGCCGGTTCTCCGACGAGGTGGTGCCCGTGGAGATCCCCGAGAAGAAGGGCGCGCCCACCGTGGTGGCGCGGGACGAGGGCCCGCGGCCGGACAGTTCGCTGGCGGCGCTGGGGAAGCTGGCGCCGGCCTTCCGCAAGGGTGGCAGCGTGACGGCGGGCAACGCCAGCACGCTCAATGACGGCGCGGCGGCGCTGCTGCTGATGAGCGCGGCGCGCTGCAAGGCAATGGGCCTCACGCCGCTGGCGCGGTGGGTGGGGGCGGCGGCGGCCGGCGTCAGCCCGCGGACCATGGGCCTGGGGCCGGTCCCGGCAACGCGCAAGGCGCTGGCTCGCGCCGGCTGGACCCTGGACCAGGTGGACCTGGTGGAGCTGAACGAGGCGTTCGCGGCCCAGAGCCTGGCGTGCACCCGCCTGCTGGGGCTGTCCGACGAGGCGGCGCGCGCGAAGGTGAACGTCAACGGGGGCGCCATTGCGCTGGGGCACCCGCTGGGGTGTTCCGGCGCGCGCATCCTGGCCACGCTGCTGCACGAGTTGCGGCGGCGCGGCGGCCGGCGCGGGATGTCGAGCCTGTGCGTGGGCGTGGGACAGGGTGTGACGACGCTCGTTGAGCGCGTGTGAGGCGCTTGCGGGTGGCTGTGGCGCGCGTACATTGGCGCAATGAGCCACTTCGTGAGGCACTTCACGCTGGACGAGGCGCACGCGCTGCTCCCCGTGGTGGTGGAGACCTGCGAGCGCATCCGCGGCCTGGCGCGCGAGGAGAAGCTGGCCCGGGAGCGCGTGCGGATCCTGGCGCGCCGGCACCTGGAGGGCGGTGCCGATCCGGGGGCGGAGCGCGAGGTGCTGCGGGGGGTGGCGGAGCGGCTGGCCACCGAGGTGGAGGACCTGCTGGAGATGGGCGTGCACCTCAAGGGGCTCAACCCGTTCCTGGTGGACTTCCCCGCGCTGCTGGACGGGCGCACGGTGCTGTTGTGCTGGCGGGAGGGTGAGGCGGCCATCACGCACTTCCACTCCACCGAGACGGGGTTCTCCGGGCGGCAACCGATTGAGGAGCCCGCGGTCTTTGGCCAGACGATGCTGCAGTGAGCCGGGCTTGCGCGCGCACCACCCCGGCGCGCTAGGCTGCCGGGCGCCACCATCCGCAGGTCATTTCCCGCAGGCAAGCACGGAGGGTGCCCCACGTGGCCGGTGCTGAGTTCAAGGAGAAGCTGTTGGACCTGCGGGACAACCTGCAGGAGCAGGCGCGGCGCTTCTACGAGGATTTCAAGGAGCAGACGGTCTTCTTCAAGGCCAAGGCGGGGGTCATTGCCGGGTACATCCTGGTGGTGGTGCTGAGCGTCATTGTCCTCCCGCCGCCGGTGGAGAAGAACCCGCTGGACGCGCGCATCAAGGTGGGGAAGATCTCGTTTGGGTCACGTGAGAAGACGTTCATTGAGATTGGCAACGACAGCAAGTCCATGTGGGAGTCCGCCAGCATCACCATCACCGGCGTGTGCGAGCGGAACGGGCAGCCGGTGCGCGGTCCGTGGACGGGCAACGAGCGGTTCCGCAAGGGTGAGCGCAAGACGCTGTTTGCGGACAACTTCAAGGACAAGGTGGGGTTCCGCCCGGAGATTGATTTCACGGTGGAAACGGTGACGCTGGAGGTGGAAGGCGTCTCGTGGACCAAGGACCTGCGCAAGAAGACGCCCCCGTGAGGGCGGTCTGAGAGGAACATGCTCCACCTGCACCTGGTGGGGGGCCTGGGCGCCTTCGGGCGCAACTGCCTCCTTGTGGAGGACCGCGCGTCGGGTGACGCGGTGGTGGTGGACGCCGGCGCCGGCTTCCCGCGCGAGAGCGGCCTGGGGCATGAGCGGCTGATCCCCGACCCGGCGTTCCTGGACGGCTACCGCGGGCGCCTCAAGGGCTACCTGTGCACGCACGGGCACGAGGACCACATTGGCGCGATCCCCAGCTTCCTGGCCCGCCTGCCCGCGCCGCTGTACGCGTCCGCCACGACGCTGGCGCTGATCCGCCACCGGCTGGACGAGTACGGCATTGCCCAACCCCCCATGCACGAGCTCACCGCGCCGGGGGAGGTGACGGTGGGCAACTTCCAGGTGACCGCGCTGGCGGTGGGGCACTCCATTCCGGATTCGCTGTGTCTGCTGCTGCGCGCGGGTGGGGTGGCGGTGCTGCACAGCGGGGATTTCCGCGCGGAGGAGCACCCGCTGCCCGGCGCGGCCACGGACCTGGACGGGCTGCGCACCCTGGGTGACGACGGGGTGGACGTGCTGCTGTGCGACAGCACCGGCGCGGTGTCCGACGGGCGCAACCCGGGTGAGCGCGCGGTGCTGCCCGCGCTGGGCCGTGCGGTGGAGGAAGCGCGGGGGCGCGTGTTTGTGACCACGTTTGCCAGCCACGTGGCGCGCGTGGAGGGGCTGCTGCGCCTGGCCGAGCGGACCGGGCGGCGCCTGCTGCTGGCCGGCCGCGGCGCGCTCACGCACGCGCGCATTGCGCAGGGGCTGGGGCGGTTGACGGGGCTGGACGGGGTGGGCGTGAACCCGGCGGACGCCGCGGCGTTGCCGCCAGAGCGGTTGGCGGTGGTGCTGTCCGGGTGCCAGGGTGAGGAATACAGCGCGTTCTGGCGGCTGGCGCACGGCGACGGGCGGCTGCCCCCGGTGGACGAGGGGGACGTGGTGATCCACTCGGCGCGGGCGGTGCCGGGCAATGAGCACAACGTGGCCGAGCTGCTGGATTTGTGCGCGCGCCGCGGGGCGCGGGTGCTGGACGGGCGGGACGGGCTGCACGTCTCCGGGCACGGCCACCGCGAGGACCTGCGGCTGCTGCTGCAGGCGGCGCGGCCGCGCGCGGTGGTGCCGGTGCACGGGGGCCACCGCCACCTGCACGCCATGGCGGAGCTGGCGCGCAGCGCCGGCTGGTCAGACGAGCTGACGCCGGTGTGTGACAGCGGAGACATCCTGGCGGTGGCGCCGCACGCGCCGCCCTTGCGGGTGGGCCACGTGGACGTGCCGGACGTGCTGCTGTGTGACGACGGGACGGTGTTCCCCGCCGAGCCGGCGCTGTCCGAGCGGCGGGACCTGGGCGCGGGGCTGGTGGTGGTGAGCGCGAGCCTGTCTTCCGCCGGAGGCGCGGTGCTGGGGGCGCCGCGGGTCAGCCAGCGCGGCCTGGGCGGCAGCGTGCGCGAGGTGGTGCTGGCCGAAGCGGCGCACGAGGCGCACGTGAGCCTCAACGCGCTGGACGCGGCCGCGCGCATGGACGCGGAGAGCGTGGAGGCGGCGCTGGTGCGCGGGGTGCGCCGGGTCCTGCGGCGCGCGCGCGGCGTGCTGCCGTCCGTGGTGGCGCACGCGCACGTGGTGGACGCGCGGGGTGACGCCGGTCCGCCGGAGGCGGTAGCGTCCCGGGTCCCATGACGGAACAAGCCCCGCCACGCGTTGCGCGCCGCCCCGGACGACCGCCGCAGGCCAGCAGCGAGGAGACGCGCGCGCGCATCCTGGACGCCGCGCTGTCGTCGTTTGCGCGGGCGGGGTTTGCGGGCGCACGCCTCAAGGACATTGCCGACGGGGCGGGCGTCCATACCGCGCTGGTGCACCACTACTTTGGCGACAAGGGGAACCTGTACGCGGCCGTGCTGGAGCGCGCGCTGGCGCCGCTCAAGGAGAGCGGCGTGACGCTGCTCAGTCCGGACCTGGACGTGCGGATGGTGATGGAGGGCTTTGTCACGCTGCTGGTGCAGTTCTTCAATGAGCGCCGGGACATTGCCACGCTGATGGCGCGCGAGAGCCTGGCCGGCGGCGAACAGCTGCGCCTGGTCATGGAAGAGACGGTGCGTCCGCTGTTCCAGGGGGCGCTGGCGTTCTTTGGCGCGGCGCGCGCGCGCGGGGACGTGCCGGACCTGGACCCCGCGCAGATGGTGTTCACCGTGGTGGGGGCGGTGGCGGTGTACTTTGTCCACGGGTCCCTGGTGGCACAGGTGACCGGCGAGGACCCGTTCACGCCGGAGGCCGTGGAGCGGCGCCGCACCGAGCTGGTGCGCATGCTCCACGCGTTGCTGTCACCGCGGGTGACGCCGTGACGGTGGCGCGGGGGCGCCGGGTGCCGGCCCGCGCGTCCAACAAGCCCCGCTCTGGCCGGCCGGCCGGCGCGTCCGCGGCCGCCACGCGGCGGACGATCCTGGACGCCGCGCGCGCGCTGTTCAGCCAGTGGGGGTACGACGCCACGCGCGTGAAGGACGTGGCGCTCAAGGCGGAAGTCAACGCGGCGCTGGTGCACCACTACTTTGGCGACAAGGACGACCTGTACCAGACGGTGCTGGTGGACGCGTTGCGCCCCATCCGCGTGCTGGGTCAGCGCCTGCTGGTGCGCGGGCTGCCGGTGGACCTTCTGCTGGCGGCGTGGGTGGAAGTGCTGAGCACGTACTTTGAGAAGCACCAGGACATCCTGTTCCTGGTCACGCGTGAGGCGATGGGGAACCCGCGGCGTGTTCGCAAGCTGTTGGTGGAGACGCTGGGGCCGCTGTTCCAGGGCACGCTGGAGGCGCTGGACGGCGTGCGCGGCGGCAGCGGCGTGGACCCCGGGTTCCTGGTGGTCAACATCCTGGGCATGATTGCCGTGTGGCACACGCACACGCCGCTCATTGACGCGGTGCTGGAGCGTGACTGCCGCACCGAGGCGGAACGGCTCAAGCAGCGCCAGCAGATCATGGCACTCATCAACCACGGCGTGCTGGGCCGGCCCGCGGCGCGCAGCGCTCCTGTCGACGGGCGCGCGGCCACGCGGTAGGACGCGACACCGGGAGGCACGGTGTACATCCTGGGTCTCAACGCCTACCACGCGGATGCCGCAGCGGCCCTGTTCAAGGACGGCCACCTGCTGGGCGCCGTGGCCGAGGAACGGCTGGACCGGCGCAAGCACTGCGCCGGTTTCCCGGGGCGGGCCATCAAGCTGCTGCTGGAGAAGGCCGGCATTGGGGCCGCGGAGCTGGACCATGTGGCGGTCTCGCGTGACCCGCTGGCGTCGCTGGGACGCAAGGTGGCGTTTGTGCTGGGCCGCGGCGCTGACTCAGCGCAGCTGGTCCTGCACCGGCTGCAAACCGCCTCCCGCGTGCGCGGGCTCCCAGAGACGCTGGCGGCCGCGCTGGGCGTGCCCACCGCCAGCCTGCGCGCGCGTTTCCACCACGTGGAGCACCATCGCGCACACCTCGCATCGGCGTTCTTCATGGGCGGCATGGAGGACGCAGCGTGCCTGTCGATTGACGGGTTTGGCGATTTCACCTCGACGATGACCGCGGTGGGACGGCGCCACGGCTTGGAGGTGCTGGACCGCGTGCCGTTCCCGCATTCGGCGGGGCTGTTCTACACGGCGGTGACGCAATTCCTGGGCTTTCCGGCGTGGGGTGACGAATGGAAACTGATGGGCCTGGCGCCGTACGGCCAGCCCGTGTTCCGCGAGCAGCTGTGGCGGCTGGTGCGCCTGCTGCCGCGCGGGCGTTTTGAGCTGGACCTGCAGTACTTCACGCACTACGTGGACGGGGCGCGGATGAGCTGGGAGGAGGGCGCGCCCACGCTGGGACGCACGTGGTCGGACCGGCTCATGGACCTGCTGGGGCCACCGCGGGACCCGGCCTCCGGGGATTACCTGGGACACTGGGCGGATATCGCCGCCAGCGCGCAGGCCGTCTACGAGGAAACACTGTTTCACGTCCTGGCCCATCTCCATGACGTCACCGGCCTCCCGCGCCTGTGCCTGGCCGGGGGCTGCGCCCTCAACTGCGTGGCCAACGGGAAGATCCCGGAGTGCACACCATTCCGTGACGTGTTCATTCCGCCCGCCCCCGGTGACGATGGGACCGCGCTGGGCGCCGCCGCGTATGTCGCGTTCAACCTGCTGTCACTGCCACGCCAGGAGCGGATGGAACACGCGTTCACCGGGCCGGAATACGGGGAGGAGGCCGTGGCCGCGGCGCTCACGGCGGCGGACCTGGGGAGTGCGGTCACCGTCACGCGCCTGCAGGACGACGCGCTGTGCCGCCGCACCGCGCAGGCGCTCGCAGATGGGCGCATTCTCGGGTGGTTCCAGGGACGGATGGAATTCGGGCCGCGCGCGCTGGGCAACCGCTCCATCCTGGCCGATCCGCGCCGCGCCGACGTCAAGGACACACTCAACCGGCGCATCAAGCAGCGCGAGGCGTTCCGGCCGTTTGCGTTGTCCGTGCTGGAGGAGGCGGCGCCGGACGTGCTGCAGCGTGCGGAGACCTCACCGTTCATGCTGCGCGTGTTCACCGTGGCCGAGCCCTGGCGCGCGCGCATTCCCGCCGTCACCCACGTGGACCACGGCGCCCGCGTGCAGACCGTGAACGCGCGGGATAACCCGCGATTCCATGCGCTCATCGGCGCGTTCCGTGAACTCACCAGCGTGCCGGTCCTGCTGAATACCTCGTTCAATGAACAGGAGCCCATCGTCATGGACCCGCCCCAGGCGCTCGCGTGTTTCGCCCGCACGCGGATGGATGCGCTGGTGATTGGGAACCACTACCTGGAACGGCGCGCGTAGAGGTGACAAACCCACGCGCTGATGCAACCCCCCACCCGGCGATGCTCCGCATCGCCGGCCTCCCCCCACGAGGCCCACGAGGGGGGAGGCGACGCTGGCGCTTGACCGGCCGCGGGTGCACGGTCCAAGCGTCACCGCATGCACAGCGCACTCGCGATCGCTTCACTCCTCGCCATGGCCGATAACCCGCCCGCCCTCAACGCTGAACAACGCGCCCGCCTGGAACGCGGTCGCGCCCAGGTGGCCGCGCTCTGGCGCGCCGAGGACGGCGACATGGAGGCGTTTGCCAAGGAGCATTTCCTCGCGGATGCACAGAAGCTGGACACCACGTTTGCCCGGTTTGAGACGGGGATGGAGATCGTGGATGGGCACTTCCTGGAGGTCGGCCGCGAACTCCGCCGCCCCGTCGAGACGGACATCGGACCCATGCTGCCGGTCGACCCGCTGTTTGCCGCGTGGGATCCGTCCGCGCACGTTGTGGAGGACATGTTTGCCTCCAAGCTGGCCTTTGTGGCGCTGCTCAACTTTCCCCTCACCACCCTGGAACAGCGCCTCAAGGACGGGCCAGCCTGGTCCCGCCGCCAATGGGCCGAAGCCCGCCTGACCTCGCGCTTTGCGCGCCGCGTCCCCGCCAGCGTGCAGCAGGAAATCACCGCCGCCTCCGCGGCGTCTGACCTCTATATTGCCGAGTACAACCTGTGGATGCACCACGTGCTCACCGAGAAGGGACAGCGCCTGTTTCCCTCCGGGAAGCGCCTCATCAGCCACTGGAACCTGCGCGACGAGCTCAAAGCCGCCTATGCCGATCCCAAGGGATTGGACCGGCAGCGCGTCATTGTGAAGGTGATGGAGCGCATTGTCAGCCAGGCCATCCCAGCGGCCGTCATCAACAATCCGCGCGTGGACTGGAACCCGTTCACCAACAAGGTCACCGCGGCCCCGGCGGCAGAAGTGGAGCCGGACGCCCCGGCGCGTGACGTCGTCACGGACGGGAAGCCTGAACCGGACACGCGCTACAGGATGCTGCTGGCGAACTACGCCGCCCACAAGAAGGCCGACCCGTTTTCACCCATCACGCCCACCGCCATTGACCGCGCGTTCTCACTGGGCGCGGAGATGCCGGAAGCGCGCGTCAAGGCGCTGCTGCTGGAAGTGCTGCAGAGCCCGCTGGTCCCGCGCGTGGCCAGGGAGATCCAGACGCGCCTCAAGAGGAAGCTGGAACCCGCGGACCTGTGGTTCAACGGTTTCCTCCCGCGCGGAAAGATCCCGGAACCTGAGTTGGATGCCAAGACCCGCGCGCGTTACCCCACCGCCGACGCGTTTGCGAAGGACATCCCACGCATCCTCCAGGGCATGGGGTTCTCCGCCGAGCGCGCCGCCTACCTGTCCGCCAACATCCGCGTTGACCCGTCCCGCGGCGCCGGCCACGCCCAACAGTCCGCCCGCCGCGGCGATTTCCCGCGATTGCGCACCCGCGTGGAAAAGGACGGCATGAACTACAAGGGCTACAACATTGCCGTGCATGAGCTGGGTCACAACGTGGAACAGGTGTTCTCCCTGTATGACGTGGACCACACGCTCCTGCAGGGTACGCCGAATACCGCGTTCACCGAGGCGGTGGCGTTTGTGTTCCAGGCGCGTGACCTGGAATTGCTGGGAATGGGAAAGCCGGACGCGGAACAGGAACGGCTGCGCGTGCTCAATGACTTCTGGGCCGTGTGGGAGATCGCCGGCGTCGCGCTGGTGGATATTGAGACTTGGCACTGGATGTATGACCACCCGGATGCAACACCCGCCCAGCTGCGCGATGCCGTCGTGGGAATCGCGAAGCAGATGTGGAACCAGTTCTATGCACCCGTGCTCGGCGTGAAGGATACGCCGCTGCTGGGGATTTACTCACATATGATCAGTTATCCCCTGTACCTGTTCAACTACCCGCTGGGGCATTTCATTGCGTTTCAGATTGAGGAACAGGTCCATAAGGCCGGCAGCGTGGGGCCGGAGATTGAACGGATGACCCGGTTTGGAATGGTTACGCCGGACCACTGGATGGTGCATGCCACCGGTGACCCCGTGAGCGCAGGTCCACTGCTCCGCGCCACGGAACACGCACTGAAGAAGTAAGGGCCCCCCACCCGGGCGATGCTCCGCATCGCCCGACCTCCCCCCGCAAGCGGCCGCAAGCGGGGGGAGGCTTGGCTAGAGCACCGCGCCGTTGGTGGAACGCTTCAGCCACGCGCCACTGCCCGGCTCACCGTGCCACGTTTCACCGTCAACCAGCAGCCGGCCCCGGACAAACACCTTCTCCGGCATCCCCGTCACGTCCCAGCCTTCATACAGGTTGTAATCCGTCCGCTGGTGCGACGTCTGCACCCCCATCTTCCGACGGAGATTGGGATCCCAGATCACCACGTCCGCGTCCGCCCCCGCCGCCAACGTCCCCTTGCGCGGGTAAAGACCGAAAATCTTTGCCGGGTTGGTGCAGCACAACTCCACCAGCCGGTTCATGCTCATCCGCCCCTTGCCCACGCCGTGCGTCCACAGAATGGGCATGCGGTCCTCAATGCCCGGCACGCCGTTGGGGATCTTGGAGAAGTTACCGCCGCCCAGTTCCTTGCCCGCAAATTTCACCGGCTTGCCCTCGTACATCATCTCCCGCGTCCCATCGAAGAAGAACGGGCAGTGGTCCGTCGCCACCGTCTGCAGCGTGTCGTTCTTCACCGCCGCCCACAACGCCTCGTTGTCCGCGTGTGACCGCACCGGCGGCGAACACACCCACTTGGCCCCATCCGGCCGCCGCAGGTCATCCACCGAGAAGAAGAAGTACTGCGTGCACGTCTCGCCCATCACCTTCAGGCCCCGCGCGCGCCCGTACGCAATCTGGTCCACCGCCTTGGCACACGTCACGTGCACCACATACAGCGGCGCCCCCGCCACGCCCGCCAATGACACCGCGCGCATCGTCGCTTCAGCCTCCGCCCAGTCCGGCCGCGTCAACGCGTGCCACTCCGGTGTCAGCCGGCCCTTGCTCACCGCGTCCTTCACCAGCACGTCAATCGCGTCGCCGTTCTCGGCGTGCACCATCACCAGCATGCCCGCGTCCGCGCTCTTCACCAGCGCCTTGAACAGCGTGGTGTCATCCACCTGCAACGACCCCTTGTACGCCATGAACAGCTTCAACGACGTCACGCCCTCGCGTCCCATGGACGGGATCTCATCCAGCACCTTGTCGTTGAGGTCCGTGATGGCCAGGTGGAACCCGTAGTCCACCGCCGCCTTCCTGTCGGACTTCTTGTGCCAGTTCTCCACGGCCTGGTGCAGCGTTTCGCCCTTGCCCTGAATGACAAAATCAATGTGGCAGGTGGTCCCGCCGAACGCCGCCGCCTTGTGCCCCGTGTAGAAGTCATCCGACGCCACCGTGCCGCCGAACGGCAGGTCCAGGTGCGTGTGGGCATCAATGCCGCCGGGCAGCACAAACTTGCCCTTGGCGTCAATGACGCGCGCGTCCCCCGCAGGCAGGTCCGTTCCGACGAGCGCGATCTTCTCCCCGTCGATAAGCAGGTCCGCGGGATAGGTGTCCGAGGCGGTGACAAGCGTGCCGTTGCGGATGAGCGTCTTCATGGGCGACCTCCGGGTTGAGGCGCGCTCCATGTCACAGCGGGCGCGTCCCGCCCAGATGACGCAGCGTCACTTTCCGACGAGACGGGAGCGGCTCAGCGGCCGTGGAAGGCGAGGCCCGCGCGGGCGAGTTCGCCCAGGCGCTCCAGCGTGCCCAGCAGGAGGATGCGGTCACCGGGCTGCAGGCGCGTGTCCGCCGTGGGGTGCAGGGACAGCGCCGTGCCGCGGCGGTGCACCACGACGGTGACGTCCATCTCGCGCTCCAGTTCTTCCAGCGTGCGGTTGGTGAACCGCGAGGTGGCCGCCACTTCCAGTTCAGCCACGTTCAGCAGCGCGTCCCCGACGTAGAAGCTGTGGCGCACATGCTTGTCCAGCGCGGCCAGTGCGATGTCCGGCGCCGCCAGCGCGGAGGTGGAGAACACCATGTGGATGCCAAAGGCCTGCTGCACCTTGGTGGCCAGCTCGGAGTCAAACATCCGCGCAACCACGCGGATGGCCGGGCTCAGGTTGCGCGCCGTAATGGCGACGTCCAGGTTGGCGAGATCATCGTCGGTGGCGATGACGATGGAGCGCGCGAGCGGGACATTGGCCGCGCGCAGCAGTGACTCCTGCCGCACATCACCGATGAGGACGGGCACGCCCGCCTCCCGCAGCGTGGTGGCGAACTTGGTGTCATGTCCAACGGCGACGAACTCCTCGCCGAGCTTCATGAGCTGTTCGGCCACGCGGTAGCCCACGTGTCCGAGCCCGCACAGCACGAGGTGGTCCCGGTAGGTTCCCGCCATGACCTTCTGCCACTCCTCTCCGCGCTTGCTCTTGTCCACCAGCAGCGCGCCAAACCGCGCGATGCCGTCCACCAGCACCACCAACCCCAGCAGCGGGATGGCAAAGAACATCAGCTGCAGGTGCCACGCCGACGGGAAATCCAGGCTGCTCTGAAAGAACACCATCTGGTAGGCGGCGTACACGGCCTGCGGCCAGGTGAGTGTTTTCGCCTCGTAACTGCTCCAAAGCACGGTGCCGCCGCCAAAGATGACCAGCAGGAACACGGCAATGGACCCGCGGAACTGCGCCGCGAGCAGGCGTGCGTCGCGGATGGCGGCGTGGACGCGGCGCAGCCGGCGGCGGAGGGCGGGTGGTGGGCGTCCCATCGTCGGGTGGGACGCTACCACGCGTTCCTCAGCGCCAGAACGTTTCCGCGCGGGCTGACCCCGGCGCGGGAGGGGCGTGCGTCGTCGGCAAACGCACGCAGCTGCAGGCGGCGTGCGTCGTGATTCTGCGGGGGGGTCAGCGGGCGGCGGTGGCCGCGTAGAGCAGCTCGGGGTGCTCGCGGACAAAGCGCGCGAATTCGTCCGCCGCCTGGGTGGCGGTGCCGCTGGCCTGCCAGGTGGGACGGTCCGCCACGTCCTGGCGGATGGCCTGCGCCTCAATGCCCACGCCGAAGCCCATCACGCTGATGGACGGGGACACGCTGATGCCGGTCTGCGTGTACGGCGTGGCATTGGCCTCCACGCGGACGCCGTCACCGGCGGCGCGCATGGCACCGGGCAGATCACGCTGGGCCAGGCGGCGGATGGCCGCTTCAGCAATGCGGTCGGTGTTGCCGGTCATGACCACCTGGGCGCGCGTGCCCGCGGCGTTGCCCACCGCCTGGCCCTGCGCGTCCAGCGTGAGCGTGAGGCGATCCTCGCGCGTGCGCTGCATGGCATCCCCGGCGCGCAACAGCACGCGCGGGTCACGCATGACGTCGTCACCGTTTATGCCGGCCGGGATGGTGTACCGCCGCTCCATGGTTGCCTGGGCCTGCACACCGCCGCCGACGCCGATGCCCGTGGCGGCTCCGTCGTTGGCGCGGCCCGTCTGCAGCCCGACGCCGGCGCCACCCTGCAGGTCCGCCGTGAACTGCGACCGCGTGACCAGCGAGCTGGGACGACCGCCGGTGAACTCGATGCGCACGGCCTCTTCAGCACGCACGGCACCGCGCCCGAACGCACCCAGCAGGCGCGTGTTCTGGTCCGCGAGTCCCAGGCCGCCGGCGATCTCCCCCGCGACGTTGCCGCGCAGCTCCACCGCGCTGGTGTGGCGTGCCAGCCACTGCATGTCCGCGGGCGGCGGTGCCAGCGCCTGGGACGCCGCGGTCCCCGCCAGGGTGCTGCCCGGGATGCCGGACGCGGCGCCGGCGGCGCCCACCGCGCTGGACGCGGCCTGGCGCGCCAGGATGCGGGAGGCGCGCTCCGCATCGGCCGCGTTGTCAAACGTCATCTCCACGCGGCCGCCCGCGCCCAGCGTGGCTTCCGCGGTGCCGCTGGCGCGCATGCCCGCGCGTCCGCCCAGTTCCGCGTAGACGCCACCACCCAGCTCGCCGCCGGCGCTGACCGTGTAGCGGCCGTCGCTGCGGCGCTCCACCTCAATGCTGCCGCGCGCGTAGACCTTGCCGCCCTCCACGGAAGCGTTGCCGCCAAGGCCAACGGTGTACTTGTCGCCGGGTCCCAGCGCGTCGATGTTGCGGCGCAGGTCCACCGCGTCGCCCACCGTGCGGCCGAATTGATCCGCGGCCTGGCGCAACGTGTCGACGCCGCGCCCGACCTGCTGCAGCGCGTCCATCACCGGGCGGGTCGCTTCGCGCACGCCCTCGCGCGCGCCCTCCAGCAGCTGCTCGCCGCGGTTGGCAAGGTCGTTCGCGCGCGTGTGCAACTCGCCCGCGGTCCGGACCGCGGCGTCGGGGGCGCCACTGACGGCGTGACCGGCGGATTGCGCTTCGCGCCCCACGTCAACCAGCGCGGAGCCTCCGGGGACGCCCGCTTGTTGCAGCACGCGCCCGCCGTCCTGCAGCGCCGTCCCCGCGCGGTCCAGCGCGCCGCCCAGGCGGTCCGCCGCGCCGCGCAGGAGGCCAAACGGTCCGGACGCGTGCCGCGTCTCCGCCGAGCGGACCTCGCCCGACGCGGTGGCGCCCGCCGCCACGGCCGCCCCGCCGCGCGCGTACTGGTCGGTACGCGGGGTGTGCGTGGGCGCCGTGCCCTGGGTGGGGGCGGTCTCCGTGGTCTGCGGGGTCTGCTGCGTCTGTTGGGTCTGCTGGGTGCTGCCCGTCTGCGCGGGTTGCTGCGGGCGCGGGGCGCCGCCTGGCCGGTTGACTGACATGGTTCCCTCCATTCGGGGTTGAAGTGGCCTGAACGCTAGATCCGCGCGGGCGGCCCGCAAAGGCGGGGTTCGACGCGCTGCGCAGCGCGGCGGCGAATGCGGCCCGCAGGACGCCGGAAATGGCGTGGCACAACCGCGCCGGCGGTGCCGGGTAAGCGCGTCAAAACAGCCTGTGCGTGTCAGCGGCGCCGCGGCGGTGGTGCGCCCACGGGTGGGAGGTGCACACCCTCGGGAGGCGCGTGGTGGATGGTCCAGGGGTCCTCTTCCCGCGGCATGGGGGGCGGCGCGGGCAGGGGCGTGCCCTCGGGCGGCTGGGTGGGGATCTGCCAGGGGTCGTCGTCGTCGCCGCCGGTCTCCGGCTGCGCGGCCACGCCGCCCATCCCGCTGTCCTCCAGGTCGGACAGGTCCACGTCTTCGCCTTCCAGCAGGGCTGCCGGCTGCGTGGCGGCAATCTCCTCAAACCCCTGCCGCGGCAGCACCAGCGTGGCCACGTCCGCAAACGGCGTACCCGCCGCCGGCGCGGGCAGCGGCTCCGCCTCAATCATGGGTCCAACGAGCGCGCGCACCCAGCGGTCCACCGGCGGGCGCATGGCGTACGCGCCCAGGCAGTTGTCCAGGGCCACGGCGACCTCGTGGCACGACGGGAAACGCAACGCGCGGTCCCGCTGCAGCATGCGCGCCACCACGGCGTCCACCTCCGGCGGGACGCCGCGCTGCACGCTGGACAGCGGCGGGATGGGCATGGCCAGCACGTTGTTGGCCATCTGCGAGTCCGTGCGCGCGCGGAACAGCCGCCGCCCCGCGCACAACTCCCAGAAGACAATCCCCAGCGAGAACTGGTCACACCGTCCATCCAGCGGCTGGATGAACAGCTGCTCCGGCGCCATGTACGCCAGCTTGCCCTTGATCTGGCCGGTCATGGTGTGCGTCACGCGGTTGGCCGCGCTGGCAATCCCAAAGTCCACCACCTTGGTGACGCCGTCCACGCGCACCATGATGTTCCCCGGGCTGATGTCCCGGTGGACAATGTTGAGCGGACGGCCCTGCGGGTCCCGGGCGCGGTGCGCGTGGTCCAGCCCCAGCGCCGCATCCGCCATGATGGTGGCCGCAATGGGCCAGGGCACCAACGCCCGGCGCGTGACCATGGCCTTGATGAGCTGCACCAGGTCCGCGCCGTGGATGTGCTCCATGACAATGTACCAGGCACCCTCCCAGGACCCGGTCTCGTGCACGAGCACGATGTTGGGGTGGCGCACGGAGGACGCCACGCGCGCCTCGTCAAGAAACCCGTCCACCAGCGCCGGGTCATCAATGAGCGAGGGCAGCAGGCTCTTGAGGATCACCAGGCGGTGGGTGCCGGTGGCGCGCAGGTCACGCGCCAGGTGCACCTCGCCCATCCCGCCGGCCGCCAGCCGACGCAGGACCTGGTAACGCCCCAGGATTGGTGTTGCGGTTCCTCCCACCGGCAGCAGCGTGCGTCGGATGGTCCGGGCCGGCAAGGGCTCACGGGTCCGCGGGCGCTCCAGTCCGCGGCCGCGTCAGGCGGTGCCCTGCAGGGCGCGCACCCGGTCCACCAGCTTGAGGTGCGCGGGGGCGCGCAGGACCTGGCGGGCCTCGCGCGGATCGGGCGGTGCGTACGCACCCAGGAAGCGCTTCTTGAGCGCGCGCATGCGCGCGGCGCTCTCGCGCACGCGCGCGGCCACGGCGGTATCCCGCTCCGCCAGCCGGTTGGCCGTGGCAATGGCCGCCTCCGCGCGCCCAAGATCGCGGCAGCACAGGAAGTGGTCCACGCCGGCCTCCAGGCCCAGCTGCACCATGGTCTCCGTGGGGAAGTTGTCCGCCACCGCCTTCATGTCCAGGTCATCACTGATGATGACACCGGTGAACCCCATGCGCGTGCGCAGCAACGGGCCCAGCACCGCGGTGGACAGCGTGGCGGGCCGCGTGGGGTCCAACGCGTCAAACACCACGTGCGCCGTCATGATGGCGGACACGCCCGCGCGCACGGCGGCTTCAAACGGCGGCAGCTCCACGCGGTTGAGCCGCTCCATCCCGTGCGGCAGCCGCGGCAGGGCCAGGTGGCTGTCCATGTCCGTGTCACCGTGGCCGGGGAAGTGCTTGGCGCACGCCGCCACGCCCGCCTCCTGCATCCCGCGCACAAACGCGCTGGCCAGCCGGGACACCACCGCGGGGTCGCGCGCAAAGCTGCGCGCGCCAATGATGGGGTTGGCCGGGTTGGTGTCCACGTCCACAACGGGAGTGAAATCCATCCCAAACCCCAGGCAGGACACCTCGCGCGCCAGCAGCGCGCCCACGCGGTAGGCCAGGTCCGGTTCGCCGCCCTGCGCGGAGCAGGCGTTGCCCACCTCACGCATGGAGGGGACGTCCGTGGCAAACGCACGCAGCCGCTGCACTCGCCCGCCCTCCTGGTCCACGCTGAGCAGCGGTGGGGCGTGTTCCTCGTCGTCACGCGCGGCGCGGGCAATGGACGCGTTGAGCGCGCACACCTGGTCAATCCCCTCAATGTTGCGCACGAACAGGATGGCCCCGCCCACGCGGCCCTCAGTCAGCAGGCGCTCCGCTTCCGGCGGGAGCACCGTGCCTTCAAAGCCGATGGTGAACAGCTGCCCGACGTCATCCCGCAGGCTCACGGTGTGGCTCCGGGCGGCGCCGCCGGTACGGTGGTCTTGTTGAGGTCCACCTGCGGTACGTTGGCCAGTCCCTCATTGCGCTGCAGGATGAACAGCGCAAACACAATGAGCAGCACCACCAGCATGGCGGCAAACACGCCCACCGACGGGAGGTCCGCGCCCGCCTTGGCCAGCACCGCCTGCGCGCGCGCGGTCACGTCCGCAGCGGGCTGCCCCGCCAGCGCCGCCCGCGCCAACCGGCGTGCCGCCGCCACATCGCCCGCCTCAAACCGCGACTCAAAGTCCAGGAGGGCCGGGGCGCCGCCCTCCGCACGGGATGGTTCAACCGCTTTGTCTTTCTTGGCCATGGGGCGCGGGACCCTAGCATCTCCCCGGAAAACGCCAAGGCAGCGGGCGCGCCCGCACGCCGTCATGCGCCGGCCGGCGCCTGCACGGGTTCCGCCGGGCGCACGGTCACGGTCAGCGGAAAACCGCCTGCCCGAGCGCGCGCCATCATCGCCCGGGCAAGCGCCTCAGCCGGCTCACGGGGCAGGTGCGCGCAGACGGCGTGGCCCTGGTGGTGCACCTGCAGCATCAGGGCGGTGGCCTCGTCCTCTGGAAGTGCGAGGTCCCCGGTAAGCGTAGAAACAACAAACTGCATGGTGGTGAAGTCGTCGTTGTGCAGCACCACGGCGTAGGACGTGGCGCTGTCATGGAATACGCTGCGCGGCGGGTTTCCCCGCCATTGGGCTCGCTCCATCACGGCCAATTGGTCCGGGAGCAGGTCCAGCAGGATGGCTTGGACGGGGCCGCGCGCCAGTGCCGCGCTGAGCAGGTGGATGGGGTCTGCGTTCTCCCCCCGTTCCGCCGCCGTGGTGCCGGCGGTCACCACCAGTTCCCACACCGCCGTGCTGATCCCGTTGCGCATCAGGGATGTGTCCACCCCCGCCGCCCGGTCACTGCCATCCCGCAACAGGGCCGCGGACATCCCGCACGCCTCAAACAAGTCCATGATGGCCGGAGCGTAGGACAACGCTTCCAGCACGTGTTCCAGCCGGATGCCGCGGTCTCCCCGCAGAATGGCGAGACTGCGGGCCAGCCGCATGCAGTCATGCAACTGGGTCAGGGCGCGGCCGTGCTTGCCCGTGAGGCCCACCGCGACGGAGCCCGGCGAGCACCACCACGCAATCAGGCGCCGCCACCAGGAGACGTGGCCGGTCCGCCGCCCGGCGGCGGCACTGCTGGCGTTGGCGGTCTCCCCCCGTGGCACGACGCAGGTTGGTAGTGGATGGGCCGGGCGGCGGCAACAAGCCGGGACGCCGCATGGCGCCACCCGGAGGGGATCATGGCGTCGTGCGCCACCCCGGTTGCACACCACCCCGCGCGCGGGTGTAAGACCGCGCCGGGACACGTTCCCGGAGGTGGTGCATGGCGTGCGTGCGTGCTCGGCTGTCCGCGGTGGCGGTCCTCCTTCTGGCTGCGGGTGGCACGCGCGCGGATGAACTGGGTGACCTGCTCAGCGGCGGCCCGCTGGTCCGGGTTGAGCACGGTGAGGACAACCGTTTCCGCCGCGCGTTGTGCCTGGCGGACGTGGACGCGCCCGTGGAAGTGGTGTGGGCGGTCATTGCGGAGCCGTCCCGTTACAAGGAGTTCATGCCACGGGTGAAGCGCATCACCGTGGTGGACGAGGGTCCCAACCAGAAGCTGGTGAGCTACCTGCTGGACACCCCGTTCTCTGACACGGCGTACACGCTGCGCTTCAAGCTGGACCCCGTGGCGCGGACCATTGACGCACGGCACGTCTCCGGTGACATCCGTGGCAGCGAATACGCCTGGAAGCTGACCGCGCAGGGGCCCGAGACCACGCGCATCCACTACGGTGGGGTGACGCGCAACTACTCGTCGGTGGCGCAGCGGTTTGAGGATGACAGCCAGACGGTCACCGTGGGGGTGAACGTGGTGGGGCTGATGGCCGCGGTGAAGGCGGTGAAGAGCCGCTCTGAGGCCACGTGGAAGAAGCAGAAGGCGGCGGGGGCAACCGTCCGCGCCGCCGGCGACGGAGGCGTGCCATGACGTACGCACCGCGGGTCCCTGCCGTTGTCTACGAACTGGTGCCGGACCGCTTCCGCATTGGCGGCGGGCGCAAGCCCGACGAGAAGCGGGCGCTGGAGGCGTACCAGCGGCCCGGGGTGCTGGTGGCGCGCGCGGAGGCGGACCTGCAGGACGCGGCGGTGCATCACGGCGGTGACCTGGACGGGGTGGTGGAGGCGCTGCCGCACCTGCGGTCGCTGGGGGTCAGCGGGCTGTGCGTGTCGTCCATCTTCCGTGCCACGCGCGCGGACAAGGACGGCGCGCAGGATTTCATGGAGGTGGACCCCGCGCTGGGTGACGAGGCCGCGTTTGCCCGGCTGGTGGTGGCGGCGCAGGCCAGCGGGATGAGCATTGTGCTGGGGGGGGCGTTTGGTTACGTGGGTGCGGACCACCCGTGGTTTGTGTCCGCGCGGTCACACACGGTGGACGAGGCGCGGCTGGACCCCTCTGAGCGCACGCGCGCGTTCTTCCACTTTGAGGACGAGGCGGCCACGCAGTGGGCCGGCTGGATGGGGCGGCGCGAGCACCCGGAACTCAACGTGCAGAGCCACGAGCTGCGGCGCCGCCTGTTCACCGGCGAGCGGTCCGCGGTGCACGAATGGTTCACGCGGGGACTGGCGGGCTGGCGCATCAGCCGCGCGGACGAACTGGGCTACCAGGTGCTGCGCGAGATTTCGCTGAATGCGCGCACGGGCGGGGAGGGCAGCTTCATCATTGGCGACGTGGGCGGCTGGGCGGACCGCTACGTGAAAGACGGCCTGCTGGACGGGGTGATGAACCGCTACCTGCGCGAGGGCATTGTGGCGTTCATGCAGGGGCAGATCCCCGCGGCGCAGCTCTCCCGCATCCTGGCGGAGCAGGCGCACCGTTACGGGCGGGACGCGCTCAACCGCAGCTGGACGTTCCTGTCCAGCCACGACACGCGGCGCGTGGCGGCGGCGCTCAAGGGGGACATGGAGCGAGTGCGGCTGGCGGTGTCGCTCATGTACGCGCTGCCGGGCACGGCGATGATCTTCTACGGCGAGGAGGTGGGCCTGGGCGGCCGCGCGCCGGCGCACACGCTGCTGCCGTTCAACTGGGATGAGAGCGCCTGGGACCACGACCTGCTGCGGCACCACCAGCTGCTGGGGCGTCTCAAGAGCGAGGTGCCGGCGCTGGCCCGCGGGGACTTTGTGGACCTGACCCCGACGGGCGAGAGCGACGTGCTGGCGTTTGCGCGCACGCGCAAGGACCCGCGCGAAACGGTGATTGCACTGTTCAACCGCGCCTACCGCCCGCAGCAGCGGCTGCTGTTCATCCCCGTGGCGGACCTGCCTGACGGGTTGCCCCTCAAGGACCTGATGGGCGGGGAGGGCGCCACGGTGCGGTCGGGCACGCTGTCCATTGAACTGCCACCCACCAGTGCGCGTCTGTTTGTGCCGGACCTGCAGGCGCAGGGGCACCGCTTCTTCCGCAACACCTGAACGCCACCCCACGAGGACCTCCCCATGGCCTTCCATTCCGTCATCATGGCCGGCGGCAGCGGCACCCGGTTCTGGCCGCTGTCACGCCGTGACCGGCCCAAGCAGCTGCTGGCCATCACCGGGGACCGCACCATGCTCCGCCAGACGTCCGAGCGCGTGGCCGCGGTCACCCCGCCCGCACGCCAGTGGGTGGTGTGCGGCACGCGGCACGAGGCGGGGGTGCGCGCGGAGCTGCCGGAGCTGCCCGCCGCGCAGATTCTCGTTGAGCCCATTGGTCGCAACACCGCGCCGTGCATTGGCCTGGCGGCGCTGCACCTGTGCGCGGTGGACCGTGACGCGGTGGCATGCGTGCTGCCGTCAGACGCGTTTGTGCCGGACGCGGCGGCATTTGGGCGCCACATGCAAGCGGCGGAAGCCGGCGCGCAGGCCGGGCACATCACCACGCTGGGGTTGCGGCCCACGCGCGCGGAGACCGGTTACGGGTACATCCGCATGGCGGCGCAGCAGTCCGCGCATGGTGGGCTGCCGCTGCACGCCGTGGACCGGTTTGTGGAGAAGCCGGACCGTGCCACGGCGGAGAAGTACCTGGCGGACGGCAGCTACCTGTGGAACGCGGGCATCTTTGTGTTCCGCGCGGCGCACATGCTGGAGGCCATAGAACGCCATCTCCCGGCGCTGCACGCCGGTCTCCAGAAGCTCCAGGCCGTGCTGGGCACGCCGCGCTACGCGGACGTGCTGCGTGAGGTGTACCCGGCGCTGCCCTCCATCAGCATTGATTACGGCGTCATGGAGAAGGAGCCCGGCCTGTACGTGGTTCCCTCCACCTTCCCGTGGTCGGACGTGGGGAGCTTTGCGGCGCTGCCGGAGGTGTTGCCCGTGGACGCGGCGGGCAACCTGTTGCGCGGGGACGTGCTGGCGCGTGACGCGCGTGACTGCGTGGTGGATGCGCGTGCCGGCCGGCTGTGCGCGGTGGTGGGCGTGCAGGGGCTCATCGTCGTCGATACGCCGGACGCCCTGCTTGTCATTCCGAAGGACCGCGCGCAGGATGTGGGCAAGCTCCTGGACGTCCTCAAGGAGCGCGGAAAAGACCAACTGCTCTGAAGCCACGGCCGCCTGCAAACCCGGGCGGGGATTGGGAAGAAGACGCGATGATCAATGCGGTCGTGATGGTGCTGGCGTGGGGCGCGGTCTCAGCCGATCCGTTTGAGGCGTCCAAGGCCAAGGCCACCGAGGTGGAGAACCTGGCGCGGATGCTGGAAGCGTACGGCGGCAAGTGCAAAGCGACCGATCCCGTGGAGGCGCAGGAATGCGCGCAGCGCGCCAAGGGAGCGCAGGCCAACTACAAGGGCAAGACGCTGTACGCGCACCTGGGCAGTGCGTTTGAGAACATGATGGAGGTGGCGGAGGCGGACGGGAACAACGTGGTGGTGCTGCTGACGCCGGTGGTGGACGCCGGCGCCGAGGTGGCGCTCACCTTCCACAAGCCGCAGAAGCTGGACAAGGAGGGCACCATCATCGTTCCCAAGTATCCGGTGAGCGGTCCGCTGCTGGATGACACGGCCACGCCCGGTGACCTCAAGCGGCTGGTGAAGACCGGGCAGGTGACGGTGGAGATCGTGTTTACCGTCAAGGGCCCCTGGCAGCTCAAGAAGAAGGACGGTGAACCGGTGAAGGGGTTGGAGGTGCAGGTCAGCGCCGTGCGCCTGGCCAACCGCCGCAGCGGGAAGTCGCTGGTCTCCATGGCACGGTGAATACCCATGGCCACCACGCAGGTTGACATCGCGCTCGCGAAGCTCGTCGTCCAGAACGGGTTGTCCGACCAGGAGCAGGTGGACAGCTTGCTGCAGTTCCAGGACATGAGCGACCGCAGCTTTGGCGAGGTGTTGGTGGAGTGCGGCATTGTTTCGCAGGACCAGCTGGGCATGCTGCTGGCGGAGGCCAGGCGCTCCGTGCAGGCGGACGCCACGCGCGTGGCGCCGGTTCGGCCGGCCACGCCCAGTCCCCCATTTGGCGTGGGGTCACCCATGTCCATGTCCGCCCAGGGTGGCGGCGGACCGGCACCGCTGCCGCTGGGCGGTTCCCGCCCCGCGTCCACCCCGCCGCAGCCGGCGCGGCCGCCGCCTGCCGCCCCCGCCGCGCCGGCGCCACGTGCGGCCACCGGCGCCGGTCCCGCGGTGGCCGCC
>JACRCW010000081.1 GCA_016218805.1 Deltaproteobacteria bacterium
ATGGTGCCCACCGAGCAGCTGGGCGAAGGGCCGTGGACAGTGGACGCGCGGGAGACCGCGTTGACCGGGCCAGCGGGCAAACGGTGGGCCGTGGGCATGCCCATGCGCGTGCGCGTGACCGGCGCGGATGAGGAGCTGGGACGGGTGGAGTTTGCGCCGGGGTGAGTGCCGCTCCGCCGGAAGTTGAACCATTGATGCGAAACGCGCGGAATGTCCGCTGGCCGGGCACGCAGGACCGTCAGGGCTGACGGCAGCGGTGGGCGAACAGCACAAGACGCGTCCTCCGGAGCGAGTAAAGAAATCAAAGCCCTGCCCGGTGTGCGGTCACCTCACGGTGGCTGTCACGCCGCCACCGCGTTGCCGTCACCGCGCGGTACGCGGGTCCGGCCCTTGCAACTGCTCATGCGGGTCAGACCGCTGCTGCAATCCCCGCCCTGGGGAGCGGTCCCAGGCGCCGACTGGTCGTCCGGCGCGCGGGCGCCCGGTGAGGAGGGAGGCCCATGCGATGTCTCGTGTTTGTGCCGTTGGTGTTCCCGGCCGCGTTCCTGCTGCTGCCGGCGGTGGCGGGGGCTGACGATGCGCGGGTGGTGCCCGCGGCGAGGAGCCTGCTGGCCTGGCAGGTACTGACCGCGGGCGACAGCGTGAAGGAGGCCATTCTGGCGACGAGCGTGACCCTGGAACTGCTGCGGCAGATGCCGGGCGACGACGACGACGGCCTGCGCATCATGGTGTCCTGCGTGGGCACAACGGCGCAGTTGACCGGCGCCGTCCGGGACCGGGCCGCGGAAGAACAGGCCATGGCCGTGACGCTGGGCGTACCGGGCGTGAGGAACGTGGTCAGCACGCTGGTGGTGAATCCCGGGCTTCCGGTTGACCAGAACCTGGAGGCGCACCGCAAGGACGCCGTGGTTGCCACCGACGTGAAGCTGCACGTGCTGCAGGCGCTCGGGTCAAGCGCGCTGGATATCCGCGTCCAGGCCGAGGACGGTGTGATCACGCTGAGCGGCCAGGTGGAGGACACGCTGACGCGCGATCTCGTGGTCTACATGGTCAGGGCCCGTCCCGCCGTGCAGCGGGTGATTGACCTGTTGGACACGCAGCCGTGAGGACGCGCAGGTGTTGCAGTGCGGGGTGGGCGCGGATTGGGATGGGACACCGGGCGCCGCCCATTTGCGGCGCAGTGCACGGACGCCCAGGCCCAAGGGGCTCCCTCAGTTTGCCCGTGATTCCGGGGCGGTGCGGGTGTCAGGCGGCCTGTTCCGGAACGCGTGGGTGTTGCTGTTGCGCCACACCGCATCCGGACGGACACAACGGATCCCATTTCAAACGCGATACTTTTCAATGACCTGACCCGCGCCCCGCCGTTGGCCCAGAGCCTGCTGCATGCCGCCGGACCCAGCGTCGGGAGTGCGTCGTGGAGCAGAAGGTTCGGGCAGCGGTGGCGGGAACGGGAGCCTATCTCCCGCAGGCGCGGCTTACCAACGCCGCCCTGGCCGCGCGCCTGGACGCCACGGATGAGTGGATTGTTGAGCGCACCGGCATCCGTGAGCGCCGCGTGGCCGCGCGCGAGGAGTCCACCGGGGACATGGCGGCCGCCGCCGCGCGCGCCGCGCTGCAGGACGCGGGCATCACTGCGGACGAGGTGGACCTCATCATGGTGGCCACCTGCACGCCGGACATGGTGATGCCGTCCACGGCGTGCCTGGTGCAGCACGCGCTGGGGGCGCGCAAGGCGGCGGCGTTTGACGTCAACGCGGCGTGCAGCGGGTTTGTCTACGCGCTGCACGTGGCGCGCGGGCTGGTTGAGGCCGGCATGCACCGCACGGTGTTGTGCATTGGCGCGGACAAGATGAGCGGGCTGATGGATGCGCGGGACAAGGGCACGTCCATCCTGTTTGGTGACGGCGCGGGTGCGGTGGTGGTGCGCCGGGATGAGTCCGGCACGCGCGGGGTGGTGGCCAGCCACATCCACTCCGACGGTGACACCTGGGACCTCATCACGGTGCCCGGCGGCGGGAGCCGCGCGCCGCTGACCGCGGCCAACGTGGAGGAAGGTCTGCAATTCATGCAGATGAAGGGCCGCGAGGTGTTCCGGATTGCGGTGCGCTGCCTGGAAGGCGCGGTGCGCGAGAGCCTGGAGCAGGCCGGGCTGGACGAAAAAGCGGTGGCGCTGTGCATCCCGCACCAGTCCAACGCGCGCATTGTGGAGGCGGTGGCGGACCGGCTGCAGTGGCCGCGTGAGAAGGTGTTCACCAACCTGGAATGGGTGGGAAATACGTCGGCGGCGTCCATCCCGGTGGCGCTGCACCAGGCCCGCACGGAGCGCCGCGTGAAAGCCGGTGACGTGGTCATCCTGGCCGGCATGGGCGCCGGGATGACGTGGGGCGGCGCGGTGGTCCGCCTCTGAGAGTTTTGTTGTTCTTACGCGCCGGGCCCGGCAAGTTCAGCGGTATTCCGTGAAGGCCGCGCGGAACGGGTCCGCGCCGTCGCCCTTGAGTTCCGGCAGCGCCATCTTGCGGCCGGTGACGGACAGCAGCAGCGCCTCCGCGGTGCCGCTGACCACGGGGCCGTCCCCGCGGGAGGCCCAGCCGGTGTCTTCAGCCACAAAGCGGAAACCCAAGGGCGTGCCAAAGAACTTCATGTTGCCGGTTCGCATCAGGTGGTCCAGGACGATCCCGGTGCGCTCAGCGGGGAAGGCGCGCTTGAGTCCCAGCGGGCGCCGGATGTCCAATCCGTGGACAATGATGTCACTGAGCGGTGCTTCCGGCCCCATGCCGGGCGGGGTGAACCGGTGGTCCGCCCGGGTGCGCAGTACCGCGGCCAACGCACGTGCAGGGCGCTTCTCCCCGTCCGCCTGCTGGTCCGCCATCCGGTTGAAGCTAAATCCCGCGCGCACCAGCCGGGCCAACGTGCCCGCCAGGCTGGCCTCCAGCGGCCACACCAGGTGCGCAACAACGTGACGAATCTGCCAGCCGCCCATGGCGCTGGGCGCCGTCCATTGCGCGTCGGTGAGGCTGTCAACGGTGTCACCCAGGATGCGGCGTTCATCCGCAATCATGGCAAAGAGGTCAGACATGGTTTCTCCCGTAGCAACTGGCGATGGCATTGGCACGGAGGTCCGCGGCGGACAACCGCGCCGCGTGGCACCGGTCCGTCACTCCGTCACCCCAGGCCCATCTTTTCCATCACGCGTGACAGCGGGTAGTCCGTCCGCCGCGCCGCCGCCGCCGCCAGCAGCGCCTTCTCGTGGTTGTTCATCATGGGGTCGCCGCGCAGCACGGCGTCCGGTTGGGTCTCAATGCGCCGCAGCAGTTCCGAATACACGGTAATGATGAGGCATAGGATGAATGCGCAGTCCCGCGCCATGTCCGGGTAGCGTGCCTCCGCCATGGCCACGCCGCGCGCTTCCATTTCATGCGCGCGTCCACACAGGTCCACCACCAGCGCGCGCCACGCCGCGGTGCCCTCGCCGCGGCGCAGGATGTCGCGCAGCGTGGATTCGGAAAGGCCGTGTTTCTCCATGTCCGCCAACGACAGGTACACCAAGCCGGACTGCCCCACGGCCATGTCCTGTTTCACGTCACGCAGGATGTGGGCCAGGTACGCAAACAACCCGAGTTCCCGGCCGCACGTCTGAAAGTCAAAGGCGTGCACGCGGTACACGCCGTCGTCGTCGCGCATGGCGGCGAGCAGGTAGACGTAGATGATCGTGGGCGCCACGGTGGCGCCTTCGCCGTATTGCAGGAATTCCGTGAAATCCCTGAACCGCGGATGGTCCACGTCAAACCGCATGGCGTCCACAAAGTTCAGCCACACCTGCAACGGCACGGGGAAGGTGTGCGCGGCCGCGGCCAGCGCCAGGTCCACCGGGTCCTCAGACGGGTGGCCGTCATACGCCGCGCGGATGCGCTGCTCCCAGCGGTCCAGTTCCTTCTGCAGCCCGGCGCGCGCGCCGGCAGACGCCAGCGCCTTGTCCGGCACGTTGTCAATGAAGTCGTCCACCAGCCGCATCACCGCGTACATGGCAATGAACGCGTCATAGCGGGCGCGGTCTTCAAAGAACTGGCTGGTCACGTACAGGTTGCTGCGGTCCTTGGCGGCAATCCGCTCACACACCTCCAGGGCGGCCTTCATCCGCGCCGCGTCCACGCCCGGGAGCCTCAACTGCGTCTTCACGCCGTCACCTCCGCACCATCCGCACCGCCCGCCGCGCCGCGCACGGCCGGCCCGCGCGTGAACAGCGCCCGCAGGATTCCCGCCGCCCCCACGACGTCATGGCGTGGTGCCGCGTGTCCCAGCAACGCCAGGAACGCCCACCGCATCCCCGGGTGCGCGCCACACAGCGCCACCGCGGCCCGCATCAACGTGGCGCGCGCGTGCAGCCGCTGCAGCCGCTGGCCCAGCGCGGCCTCGCCCAGGAACGACCGCCGGCAGCGCGTGTCATATTCCGCCAGCGCGGCGCGCGACACGTCACCGGCGGCGAGCGCGTCATGAAGCACGTCCCCCGCGTGGCCGCCCGCCATCAACGCGTGGTGGATGCCGTGGCCCGTGAACGGGTCCACCATCGCCCCCGCGTCCCCCACCAGCAGCAGCCCGTCGTCAACAATGCGGCGGTTCTCGCTGGTGCCCGGCAGAGACCAGCCCTTGAGCCGCGGCACCTCCAGGCCTGCCAGGCGTTCCCGGAACAGCGGCACCTGCTCGCGCACTTCATCAAACAACTGCGCCGGCCCTTTCCCGATGCGCTCGGAGTCCGCCTTGATGATGCCCACTCCCACGTTCCATTCGTGGTCACCCACGGGGAGAATCCATGCGCAACCGGGCAGCGTGCGCTCCGTGGTGAAGATCTCCAGGTACGGCTCCGGCAGCATCCGCGGGCTGTGCACGTACGCGCGCGCCGCCAGGCACAGGTGGTCCGGGTGCTGGTTGAACAGGCCCACGCTGCGCGCCACCGAGCTGGTGGCGCCGTCCGCCCCGACGACGGCGCACGCCTCCATGCGCTCTACCGTTCCGCCCGGGCGGCGCACGTCCACGGCCGCCACCACGCCGTTGCCGTCACGGATGACGCTGCAGCCTTCGTGACCTTCCTGCACCTCCGCGCCCGCGGCGCGCGCCTGTTCCAGCAACCAGTGGTCCAGCACCTCACGCTTGATGATCCACCACAGGCGTTGGGCCCCCGCGCCGTCACGGAACATGCCGTGCACTTCGGTGCCGCCGGGCGCCACGTAGCGGCTGCCCGTGCACGCGTACCCGCGCGCGCGCAATTCCTCCCACGGCAGGCCCAGGGCGCGGATTGCTTCCTGCGCCTCGGGCAGCACCACGTCACCGCACACCTTGTCACGCGGGAACCGCTGCCGGTCCAACAGCACCACGCGGCGGCCACGTCGCCGCAGCGCAATGGCCGTGGCCGACCCGCCCGGCCCTGCGCCCACCACCAGCACCGGCTTTCCCGGGTCCAACGTCGCCATGCCACTCCCGCGCCCCGCTTCCAGGGGGCCGCGCAATCCAACGTGCCCGACGGGGGAAGTCAAGCCGCACGCGCGGGGCCCCTAAGCGGCGGCGGTCCGCACGGGTCCACGACGGGATGACGCGTTGCGTTGCCCCGCCTGGCAACGGAGTTCCCGGAGCTTCTTCCTGACGGGACACCGTCCTGGAGCTTGAACTGCGCGCCGGCCGGGCGCTAGCAGGGCGCCGCGACGTCCGCGACCGCGCGGACACACGGAGGAAATGCATGGCAAAGGTGGCGTTCCTGGGATTGGGCGTGATGGGCTACCCGATGGCGGGTCACTTGGCGAAGAAGGGCGGCCACGACGTCACGGTCTACAACCGCACCGCCGCAAAGGCCGCGAAATGGGTGGCCGAACACGGCGGGCGGTCCGCGCCCACGCCGCGCGCGGCGGCGGCCGGAGCGGAGTTTGTCTGCATGTGCGTGGGGAACGACCACGACGTGCGCGAGGTGGCGCTGGGACCGGACGGCGCGCTGGCCGGGATGGCGTCCGGCGCGGTGCTGGTGGACCACACCACCGCATCCGCCACGATTGCGCGCGAGCTGCACGCGGCGGCGGCGAAGCAGGGCGTGGGTTTCCTGGATGCGCCGGTGAGCGGCGGCCAGGCGGGCGCGGTGAACGGGCAGTTGGGCATCATGGTGGGCGGCGAAGACGCGGTATTCGCGCGTGGCAAGCCGGTGCTGGACGTCTACGCGAAGATGACCGTGCTGGTTGGGGGACCGGGCAGCGGGCAGCTGACCAAGATGGTGAACCAGGTGGCCATTGCGGGCGTGGTGCAGGGGCTGGCCGAGGCGTTGAACTTTGCCAAGCACGCGCAGTTGGACGTGGAGAAGGTGGTCAGCGTCATCAGCAAGGGCGCGGCGCAGAGCTGGCAGATGGAGAACCGCTGGAAGGCGATGGACGCGGTGAAGTTTGACGGGTTTGGTTTTGCGGTGGACTGGATGCGCAAGGACCTGGCCATTGTGCTGGAAGAGGCGACCCGCAACGGCGCGCGTCTGCCGATGACTGCGCTGGTGGACCAGTTCTACGCGCAGGTGCAGGCGCGCGGTGGCAAGCGCTGGGATACCTGTTCACTGATGGACCTGCTGGCGCGCGACCTTCCACCGCGCTGAGCGCGTCAGGCGGCCGCGGCGGCGCGCTCCATGCGGCGCGCCCCCGTCCACAACAGCACGGCAGCCACGGCGCACGCCGCGGGGCACAGCAGCAGCGAATAGCGCATCATGCTCGGGTCGGTGGTGACGCCCAGCGCGTCGCTGGTGCGGCCAATGGCCACCGGGCCGATGCCGTACCCGATGACATTCACCACGAAATAATACACGCCAATTCCGAGCCCGCGCAGCTGCGGACCGACGACGTCCTGCACATCCGCCGCGGCCGCGCCCATCCAGCTGAGGGCAAAACCCATGGCCACGAAATACGGGATGATCACCATCCAGAAGCTGCCCGCCGCCAGCATGGCGAACCACAGCGGGATGCAGATGGCCGCGCACATGGCCGAGAAGCGCATGCGCCCGCCGGCCCAGCGCTTGCGGAACGCGTCCGCGCCCAAGCCGCCCAGCACGCTGCCGATGAGGCCGCCCACCGCTGCGCTGAAGCCGGTGTAGCCGCCCACCTCGGCGAGGTCCATGGCGAACACCTTGTGGATGAACGACGGAATCCACATGGACAGCGCCTGCCCCGCCATGGCGAAGAACGCGTACCCGAAATAGTGGAACCGCAGCGTTCCCGACGACAGCACCACCTTCCACGCATCCGGCGGCGCCCCCGTGGCCGGCTTCTTCTCGGTGCTGCCGCGCACCGGCTCGCGCACGAACAGTACGAGCACCGCGAACAGCAGGCCCGGGAAGCCGAGCAGGTAGAACGCCCAGCGCCAGCCGAACTCCCGTTGGATGAGCCCCCCGACGGTGAGTGCGACGCCCGCCCCAATGGGCACACCCGCGGTGAAGATGGCCGCCGCGGTGGCGCGCATGCGCGTGGGGAACAGGTCCGCCAGCAGCGACAGCGCCGCGGGGCCCAGCGTGGCTTCGCCCACGCCGACCATCAGGCGGCACAGGAAGATGCCGGTGAAGGACTCCATGAATCCCGTGAGACCGGAGAACACGCTCCAAATCACCAAGCCCACCGCAATCATCTTCTTGCGCACCACGCGGTCCGCCAGCCGCCCAAACGGCACGCCCAGCAGCGTGTAGAAGATGACAAACGACGTGGATCCCAGCAGCGCGAGCTGCGTCTCCGTGAGCGCCATCTCCTTCTTGATGGGGCCGAACAGGATGTAGATGAGCGTGCGGTCCAGGAAGTTGAGCAGGTAAACGGTGAACAGCACCGCCAGACCGTACCAGCTGGAAGCGGGGATTTTCTCGTCGGCCGCGGGACCCGCAGCCGGACCATCGTTCAGCAGCAACGCCATGGGGAACCTCTCAGAGGGAGAGCCGCCAGACCTCGTGCGCGGAAGTGAAGGAATCAGGAATGGTGTCAGCCAGGCGGCCCATGGGCGAAATGACGCGGGCCACCTCGCCCAGGCACTCATGCACCCAGACGTGCGTGACCTGCTGCGCGTCACCGGCGACCAGCGTGCGCCGCAACCGCACCGTCACGCGCAGCGTGTTCTCCAGGATCATGTCCGGGAGCACCAGGGTGCCGCGGCCGGTCACGCGCACGTCGTAGATGTCGGACAGCGCGGTGGTGAGCCCCAGCAGCACCGCGTTGGAGGCGCGCGCCGTCGTGGTGACGTGCGCGTCTTCGCGCAGCGGGTATGGGTAGAGCGTCACCGGCACGTCGTAGACCAGCAGGGTGCGGCCCTCCGCGGGGTCCTGTTCGGCGGAGGCGCTGCCCAGCAGGTGCACGCCCGCGTCATCAATGCGAAGCGGGCCCAGCAGCCGGCCGCCCGGTGTCAGCGGCCCCGCGTAGTCCGCCTGCGGGAAGGAAGGCGCGAACCACTGGTTCTCCAGCGTCTGCAACTCCAGCCGCGCCAACGGCTGGGAATCGGGCAGCGGGGTGGAGAAGTCCCAGCGCCGGATGCCGGTCTCATCCACGTAGCCATCCACGTCCACGTCCATGGGACCGGAGCCCACTCGGATGCGCGCCACCGCGCCCAGGACAAACGGCATTTCCTGGCGTTCAATCACGCCGTCGTTGTTGGGGCGGCAATCGGGCGCATTGACGGGTGAGACGTATGAGTCGTCCTCGCGTGCGGGGGCGGGCTCGCAGCCGTAGGGCGCGCCCGCCACGCAGCCTGCGAGCACCGTGGTGGACAACCAGACCAATTGCCGGGATTCACCTTGCATAGGCCAACCTCACCAGGACCATCTGCGCCATGTTGGGCGCGTGCGCACCGCGTTGGCCGAGCCCGCCCATGGGGAACAGCACGCCGCCGTCCACCCGCGCGGAAAACGCGCCCATGGCCATGGAGATGGCCGTGTCCAGTTCCAGTCCCAGCGGCGCCACGCCGCCGGGCGCAGACCGCGGGCTGAGCGCGTGGCTGTAGACCGCGTTCCACTCAAAGCGCACGCCCTTGATGGGAGATAGCGCGAGTTTACCGCGCGCGTACGCCGCCTCAGACACGCCGCCCAGCAGCGTGCGCCACAGGATGAGGTCCACGCGGTACATGGGGTGGAAACGGAAGGAATCAAACCGCGTGTCGTGCGCGCCGTCCAGCTGCGGACCAAACACGTCACCGGGGCGGGAGCCCACAAACGCACTGGCATCCTGCTGCGGAAAGCCGGGCGCGGGATCCGGCGTGGCAAAACCCGCTTCACCGAGAATGCCCAGGCGGCCCGCCAACGGCAGCCATTCACCGACGAGAACGCCGCCCAGCGGGTTGCCGTACACCGGCCGGCGCAGCTCCACGCCGGGATACGGCGACGGATTGCCGATGCGCAGCGCGCTTGCGACCACTTCAGCCTCAATGCGGATCTCCTTCCACCACAGGCGCACCCACCCGTCCGCCATGGCCGCTGTGTACTGCCGACGGACCTGGTCAGTGCGGTTCCATCCGCTGGAGGCGAGCGCCTGGTAGAAGACGGGGCTGTCCATCACCTGGAATTGCACGGAAACGGCGGCGCCGTAGTCCAGCACCCAGCCCTGCAGCCAGCTGCGGCGGCGCAGCATGTCCACTTCCCACGGTGCGCGGTAGCGCAGGAAGGCCACGCTCAGCGCCTGTTGCGCGGCAGCGGGGCTGAACGGCTGCGGCCCCCCGGCAACGACGGGCGCGCGCGGCCCGGAAGCGGAGATGTCTGCAGCCGCCGCGACGAAATGACCGAGAAAGGGCATCACCCAGGCGATCCGATCGGCGCGGTCGCCGCCGTCGTCGTCAAGATCGTCCCCCGCGTTGGCGGCGATGCCGAGGCCGAAGTGCGTGGGGGCGCGGCCGGCGGAGACCACGCCGAGCGGCGTGAGCACTTCACCGACGGCGGTGCGGACGCGGACGGCGCTGGCGGGATCCTGGAACGCGGTGCCGGCGACGATCCCAGTACGACCGTTGTACGGCGTGCCGCGCGGCGTGGAGCCCAGCGTGAGGTTGTCCAGCAGGTCCACTTCCAGGTGGAAGCGGACGTCATCACTGAACCAGATGCTGGGAGCGAGACGCGCGCGCAGGTCTGCGCCGGCGGTGAGGTCCAGCGGGGTGTCACCCTTGGGCCACAGCGGTTTTCCCGTGGAGGGGGAGACACCGCGGTCAAGGTCCAGGTTGCCATACAGGGCACCGCGGACGCGCAGGCTGCCGCGCAGGTCCAGCATTTCGCCGGGTTTATGATCGCGGAAGGGTTCGCCGGGGTCACCGAACCCAACGCGCGCATGGGCGTTGGGTGCAAGGAGGAGCACCGCTGCCACCGCGTAGCCTCCCACCTTGTGGGGGAGGCGGCGAGCGGTGGGGGGCGGCGAGCGGTGGCGGGCGCGGGTCAATTCACGGGTATTCGGTGGGTCCAGCCCCCCACCCGCCTCGGCGCTTCGCGCCTCGGCGACCTCCCCCACGCGGGGGGAAGTGACGCGGTGGGCGCTCATGGCGTGGCGCTCCCGGCGGCGGGCGTGGTGGTGCGCCGCTCGCGCGCCGCCCGTGACCGATCGATCTTTCCGAGCAGTTCCTCGACGATGCGGATGACGGCCTGGGGTCGCTCCCACAATGGCACGTGCCCGCACGCGGGGAGCACCTCAAACCGCGCGCCATCCACCAGTGCGGCCAGTTGCTTCCCCGCCGCCAGCGGCGTGACGCGGTCATCCTCGCCCCAGATGATGACGGAGGGCAGACCCAGTTCCCGGTACCGCACCTGGTCCGGGCCGTAGTCCATGCCGCGTACCACGTTCAGCAGCGCATACAGACTCCCCGGTCTGAGCGTGTTTCCGCGGAACTCGTCTATTGCATCCGCATTGGCAAACCGGCCGCGGTCATGGAACGCAAGGATGTACTTCTCTCCAATGACCTCCTTGAATTGCGTGGAAAACACAAACTCCCCGAGCACGGGAACCTTGGCCCAGCGGAACGCGGACGGGAGCTGCTCGTCCATGGCGAATGCGTCCACAAGGATCAGCCCACCCCACCGCTCCGGGTCGTCCAGCGCGGCGCGCAGCACCACGCCGCCGCCATAGCTGTGCCCCACGAGCACCGGCTTCACCAGTCCCAGCTTGTCGGCCAGGGCGCGGACGTCGCGCGCATGCGCCGCGGGTCCGTAGGCACCGCGGGGACGCTCGGACATGCCAAACCCGCGCTGGTCAAGGCTCACCACGCGGCGGTTCTCGGCGAGCGCGGGTTGCACTGCGGCCCAACTCTCCAGGCGGGACGCGTACCCGTGCACCAGCACCAGCGGTGTGCGGCCGGTGTCAACGCCGGAATCGCGCACGCGCACCCACGCGCCACCCAACTCCAGGAAGCGGTCCGTCGGCGGCGTGCCGCGTTCCAGCGCGGGTGCCGTGCGCGCATGCGGGCCGGCCATCAGCACACAGCCGCTGGCTCCCACAAACAGCGCTACGGCGCACGCAGCCCGGTTCACGGTGGCAGCCCCAGGCGCCGCAGCTCCGCGGCCTGCGTGAAGACCACCTCGGCCTCGCCCTCCTGGCTGACCACCTGGGTCACCACGCCGTAACACGGCGTCATGAACGAATACCGCACCCAGTGGTAGTTCAGCGCAAATGGCCACACCGCGATGGGCACGCTGACGTCTTGCACCAACCGCACGCGCAGCGTGTGGAAGCTGCCCGCCGGTACCAACACACGTCCCGCGGCATCCACGGTGAGCTCATAGGTGTCATTGGACAGATAGAACGGGTTTCCCTCCAGCGTGCCGGTGGTCTGGGTGGTGGTGCTGAAGGATACACCCAGCACCAGCGGGAAGCGCAGCACGGTCACCGGCGGCGTGTGCACCGTCCGCGTCACGTCCAGCGCCGCGCTCGCCTCGCCCAGCAGCGTCAGCTCCGTCGCCGTGCGCCGGTAGACCGCGTACAGCGTGGCCGCGCCGTCCAGCGCCACGACGTAGGTAGCCTCCGGGTAATGGTCCTTGAACCACAGCCCGTCCAGCGCCAGCGCGGACACCTCAATGGGACGGTCTCCCGGCACGGCGCCGGTGAAGTCCCACTGCACCGCGCCGGACGCCACCGTGCCCACCAGGTCCACCGCCAGCGGCCCCGCGTCCGCGGCCTCCAGAAAGCGCACGGGGACGCCCAGTGCCAGCGGCAGCTCCGCGGCGGTCAGCGTGTTGTCCTCGTCATGCGGGCACGCGGCACCGGCGTCCGCCTGTCCGCCGTCATGTTGCGTTGCAGCATCAGGGGTGTTCCCGGCGTCCACGGATCCCCCGGCGTCCGGTGCGCCGCCCGCATCTGGGCTGCCGGCGTCCGTGCCGGTGTCATTGCGCAGGCAGCGGCCCCCGCGGCACACCAGCCCCACCGCGCACTGGTCATCCGCCGCGCACTCCTTCTCCGTCGTGGGCGTGCATGCCAACGCCGCCGGGAGCGCGGCCACCGCCACCACCACCGCCCATCGCCGCCGCACGTCCGTCACCGGTGTCTCCTCGCCAAGGCGCGCGGACACTCGACGCCCGGCACGCCCTTGTCAACGCGCTTCCCATCCCTCATTGCTGCACTGCATCAAATACGCGGGAGGGGGCTCGGCCCACGTCGCAGCCGTGGCGGCGCGGGCGGGCCGTGATACGGTCACGGATATTGCTATGCAGCAACACGGAGGGCGGGGCATGAGCGGGTACATCTACCTGTGCCGGCACGGCCTGGCGGAACCGGCGGCAGCCGGCGGGGACCGGGCGCGCGCGCTCACGGCGGAGGGCCAGGCGCGCGTGGAGCGGCTGGTCGCGGCGCTGGGGTCGTCGTGGAGCGCGGGCCGCGTGGTGACCAGTCCGTTTGTGCGCGCGCGCCAGACGGCGGAGCGCTATGCCCGCGCGCTGTCCGCCGCGCTGGTGGAGGAACCCACGCTGGGCAGCGGCATCCTGGACGGGGCGCAGCTGCTGGCGCTGGTGCGGCGGCACGGGCCGGGCAACGTGTTCGTGGGGCACAACCCGGAGATGGCGGATGCCATTGGCCGCGTAGCCGGTGCGGGCATGGCGGTGACGCCGGGAACCATTGCGGCGGTGCGCTGGGAAGACGCGCGGCTGGTCCTGGAGTGGGCGCGCGATGAATAGCGTCACACCACCAGCACTATCTTTCCCGCCGTGCGGCCCGCGCGACTGAGCGCGTGCGCGCGTTCGACCTCTGCCAGCGGAATGCGTTCAACCACGTTCACGCGCAGTGCGCCGGACGCCACCGCGTCCACCAGCGGACGCAGGCGCGCGCCGGTTGGCCGGCCCAGCACGGTTGTGGACGTCAACGGCGCGCGCAGCAGGTCCAGCCACGCGGAGGGCGTGTCCCCGGCCACCAGCACGTGCCGTCCGCCCGGGCCCAACAGCGCGCGGCAGCGCGGTCCGCTGTAACCGCCCACACAGTCAATCACCGCGCGGAACGGCGCCTGCGCGCGCGCCTGTTCCAGGGCGTCACCGGCGCCGTAATCCAGCACCGTGTCCGCCCCCAGTGACCGCACCAGCTCCGCATTGCGCGCTGAGCACACGCTCGTGACGAGCGCACCCTGCAGCCTGGCCACCTGGACGGCGAGCTGCCCCACGCCGCCCGAGGCGCCCAGCACCAGCACGCGGTCACCCCCACGCACGCGCCCCAACTCCACCACGCAGGTCCACGCCGTCACGCCCGCCACGGGCAGCGCCGCGGCGGTGACCAGGTCAAACCCCGGCGGCAGCACGCACACCTGGTCCGCGCGCACCCGCACCGTGTCCGCCGTGCTGCCCCGCTGCCCCCGCGAAAAATCCGTGCCTCCGACGACGGCGTCACCCACCCGCACGCCCGTCACCGCCGGCCCCACCGCGTCCACCGTGCCGGCAAAGTCCACCCCGACGACGACCGGCGGAGGCGGCCCGACCAGCCGCGCGGCCAGGCGCAGCGGGCCCTGCTCGCGCATCTTCCAGTCCACGGGGTTCACGCCGGCGGCACGCACGCGCACGCGCACTTCATTGCGCACCGGCACGGGGTCGGGCAGCTCCACCCGCTCCAGCGGCAGATTCTTCTCCCAGGACCGCTGTGCCATGGCCCACATGCGTAGGACCTCCAAAAGCTCAACGGGCGCCGGCGGGAACTCCGCGCGGCGCCCGTCAATGCGAGCGAGGTTCTACTCCGGGTCCGTCACTTCCGGCGACGCATCAGCAGCCCGAGGAGCGCGAGGCCCGCGAGCATGCTCTCAGCACCGGCCGACGACGCGCACGAGGCGGGGAGGGGCAGCTTGGGGTTGCCTTCCACCTTGACCCTGAAGGTCTGCACGTCCTGCCGCTTGCCCAGCGCCTTGGGGTCGTCAAACACCAGCTCGCTCTCCAGGCGGATGGTGTATTCGCCCGGCTCCGTGGCCGTGAAGAACGGCGTCTTGTCCACGGTGTAGCGGTATTCCCACGGGCTGGAGAAGGTCACCGCACCGCGCGGGTTGCGCAGGCTCCAACCGCGGTTGCCGGCCGGGGACTCATCCACGCTCCACGTGTACTTGATGGCCGTGTTGGCGCGGTTGGAGAACAGGCGCAGGCGCACCGGTTCGCCCGTCTGGACGGTGGCGTCGGGGCCGGGGCGCGCAAAGAACGGCGCCTCGGGATCCAGGCAGCGGCCCGCCGCGGGGGAGTCAATGGTGAAGCAGAACTTCGGGTCGCACCCGTCGCCCAGGCCGTCACGGTCACCGTCAGTCTGGGTGGGGTTGACAGCCAGTCGGCAGTTGTCCAGCTCGTTGGAGACGCCGTCGTTGTCCAGGTCGCTGTCGCACGCGTCGCCCATGCCGTCATGGTCTGCGTCCCCCACGTCCAGGCCGCCCAGGGTGGGGCAGTTGTCCAGGTTGTCGGGGATGTTGTCGCCGTCAGCGTCACGGTTGCAGGCCGCGCCCAGCGTGGTGGGGTCGGAGGAAAGCTGCTCGGGGTTGCGCACCAGCGGGCAGTTGTCGGACGGGTCCAGCCAGCCGTCGTTGTCGTCGTCGTCGTCGCACAGGTTGCCCAGGCCGTCGCCGTCGGCGTCATCGTCCGTGCCCTGGATGGGGTTGGGGAAGAGGATGCAGTTGTCCATCACGTTGGGAATGCCGTCGCCGTCCGCGTCATCGTCACACAGGTCGCCCAGGCGGTCGCCGTCCGCGTCGGTCTGCAGCGGGTTGCCGGAGCCGGGGCAGTTGTCGCACGCGTCGCCAAAGCCGTCGCCGTCGCCATCCGCCTGGTCACCGTTGTTGGAGAATGGGCAGTTATCAAAATCGTCTTCCCAGCCGTCGTTGTCGAAATCATCCGAATACTGGTAGGTGTCGCCGAGGTCGGTCTGGTTGATGAGGATGCTGCAGCCGCAGCCGCAACCGCAGCCGCCACCGCCGGTCTGGTTGGGAGTTCCGCAGAAACCACCGGCGCACTCGCCGCTTGCGGACTGCGCGCTTGCCGCCGCCGGAGCCAACAGCACCAGCGCCGCGCCCACCGCCAACCACCGCATCATCGTTCCCATGACCTGCCTCCTGGCTCGCGGACCGGAGCTGCCCGATCCTGGACCCGACGAAAGCACGGCCCGTGCCTGCGTGAATGCGCTGTATTGATTGCGTATTCACCTGGCGACCACATCCCACAAGGGCTCCTGTGGAGTGGAGTCGCCGGGGAAACTGGGGACAGATGTCCACGCTTGGAGCGGGTCGGACGGTAGGCGGCTGCAAGGCCGGCTGCTGGCGGCCTACGGTGACATCCATGTTGATGCAGCGGTGCGTTGGGCCCCTGCTCGTCGTCGTTGTGTCCTGCGGTGGCGAACGAGCGGGCGGTGGCGGCACGGTGGAGGACGGCGGACCCGGCCGGACCACGGATGCGGGGCCGCGGAACTCTGCGCCACGCTATGCGGACGGACTCACGCTGCGCGCGGTGACGGCGTACCAGGGCGTGGCGGTGCCGCTGTTCCATGACGGAGCGGAGGTGCCCCCGGCGGCGCGCGGCACGCCGCTGCTGCGCGGGCGCGAAGGCGTGTTGGAACTGATGATCGACGTCGGGAGCGCGTGGATGCCCGCGCCCGTGACGGCCGCGGTGGTGGTGGTGGACGGCGCGGGCGTTGAGCACACCGCGCCGGTCACGGACACGGTGGGACGGCCTGCGCCGGGGAGCGAAGTCCGCTGGGCCGTTCCGCTGCCCGCGGCGTTGCTGGTGGACGGGGGACGCCTGCGCGTGGCGCTGACGACGGAAACGGGCACCGCGGTGGGGCCGTCCGGCACGCACGCGGCGCGCGCACCGCACGACGGGACGACGCTGGACCTGGGGCTGGTGGCGGCGCACCCGCTGCGCGTGCACCTGGTACCGGTGGCCTACACGCGGGGCGGGGTCACGCGTTCCCCAGACGTGGGCGAGGTCCAGCTCACACGCATCCGCGCGGCCCTGGGCGCGTTCTACCCGGCGGGGGAAGTGACCGTGGAGGTGGGCGACCCGTTGCCGTGGAGCGGTGGCCTCACGTTCTGGGGAAACGTGGACTTTGATGCGCTCAATGACACGCTTTACGATCTGCGCGTGGCCGACGCCCCCGCGGATGACGTCTACTATTACGGGCTGATTGTTCCCGCGGACACCATGGATGACTACTGCGGGTGGGGCTGCGTGACCGGGCAGAGCTGGGTGGCGGATGACCCGGCAGATGCCGAGTTGCGCGTGGGCGCCGGCATGGGTTTCACCGGCGAGGACAGCGTGCTCACACTGGTCCACGAGCTGGGCCACATGCACGGGCGCTACCACGCACCCTGCGAAGTGGACGACCCGGACCCGGACTATCCCTACGCGGGAGGAAAGACCGGCGTGTGGGGCTGGGACCGCCGGGACGGCAGCTTCAGGGACCCCGCGGTGTCCACGGACTTCATGGGCTACTGCGACGCGAATTGGGTCAGCGACTACACGTGGACGGCGCTGCACGCGCGCCTGGCGGCGCTGGACACCGGTGCGCAACCCCGCACCGCGCCGCCCCGCCTCCTGCGCCGGCTGCACCTGGCGGATGACGGTGGGACGCGCTGGGGTGGTGCCGCGTGGACGCCGCGTTTCTCATCCGGCGTGACGGCCACGGCGCGCTTTCTGGACGGCAACGGCCGTGAACTGGGCCGTACACCGGTGCCGGTGGTGGCGCGCTCGCACGGCGGGCGCACCGCATGGGTGCCCATGCACGCGGCGGCCGCGGTGGAGATTGTCGTCGGTGACCGGCGCTGGCGCGCGGTGGAACCGTGACCGGGAGGCGCACGTGGGCAAGCTGAAAGCGGGCAAATCAGTCCTTTCCGGGCGGAAGGTTGATCCGGATGGTGCCGGGTTGTGCGTGCTGGAGACCCACCCGGAGCGCTGCCGCGGCTGGTGGCTGACCATGCAGGTGGAGGCGCGCAGCATGCCGGACGCGCCGCGCGCGTTCTGGACCACGGTGTCCAACAACGCGCTGGTGCCGGTGGACCCGCGCAACGCGGGGGCCATCCTGGAGGACGCGCGCTCCTGGCCGGGCTGGTCTGACGCGGACCCGCCGCTGGAAGTCCGCACGCTGTCCGCCGCCGAGTCACACTCGATGATCACGCGCTACGAGCGGCAGGGACAGGGCAACATTGCCGCGGGCCTGCGCGCCATGCTGAAGCGCGCGCCGGGATAGTCCGCTATTGGAAGAAGTACGCGCCGCTGCGGTACTGCGCGCCGACGACAAAAGTCACGCCGGACACCGCCACGGAAGTGCCGAACTCCGCGCCGCTGGTGGGATCCAGCGGCTTGAAGAACGCGGACAGCGGCCAGGTGGTGCCGCTGCGCGTGTAGACGTACGCCGCGCCCGCGCCGGACACGGAGTTGTCGCCGCTGGCGGTGCGGCTGGTCCCAACGAAGTTGCTGGATTCACCGATGGCGCCCACCACCAGCGTGTCACCATCCAGGTCCACGGCGGCGCCAAAGCGGTCCTGCTCGTCGATGGCCGGGGCCTTCACGTAGGCCTGATGCGACCATGTGGTGCCCCCGCCGTCGTGAAACAGGACGTACACGGCGCCCGCACTGTTGCGCGTGTCGTTGGCCGGGTCGTTGACCACCGCGCTTTGTTCGCCCGGTGCGCCCACCGCGGCGTAGTCCCCGGAGATGGCCACGGCCGTCCCGAAGTTGTCCGCCGCGTCGATGCCGGCGGCCGGGCCCTTCACGTACGTCACCGTGGAAAAGCCGGCGGACTCGTAGATGAACGCGGCACCGGATTGCGCCATGGGCGAGGTGAAGTTGGGTACGGGGTTGATGCCGGCCACGGAACTGCTTTCGCCCGGGGCGCCAATGATCACCCGCGGTGACGGGCTGGACGTGATGGCCACCGCGTGGCCGAACCGATCATCCGCGCGGAAGTTGGCGGCGCGCAGCCGGTTGGCCTGCGTCCAACTGCCGCCGTTGTCCCGGAAGATGTACGCGGCGCCGGAGAAGTCGGAGGACGCGGCGCCTTCGCCCGGTGCGCCGGCGACCACGTATGGCAGCGCGATGTCCACGCTGCTTCCCAGTCCCTGCTGCGCGGTGGTGTTGGCGCTCTTGAGGTACGCGGTGGGTGACCAGGTACCGCCGCTGCGCTTGAACACGTAGACCGCGCCGGAATCGGCCGCCGTGTTGTCGGTGCTGCCCTGGTCCATCACGCGGCTGCTGGAATCCTCAAACGGTGCGCCCACCACCAACACGTCACCCTGCAGCGCCACCGCCTGCCCAAAGGCGTCCCCGTCATCCGCGTTGGGCGCAAGGATGCGCTGCTGCTCCACGCAGTCCCCGCCGCCCTGGTCAATGAACACGAACACCACGCCGGGGGTGAACGTGGTGGTGTTGGGCGTGAAGAACGGCGCGCCGACGGCAATGGTGTCGCCGTCGACCGCCACCGCGTAGCCCAACGACTGGTCAATGGTGTCCGTGACGGCGTCCGCCTGCGCGGGGAGCGGATCCCAGGTGACGGACGAATCCACGCGCGTGGCCGCGTTCAGCGCCGCGTCCGTCGCGTCAATGCGCACCTCGCGCGCGCCGGGGGCGCCGGCGTACTGGACGGTGGCGGTGAACTTCCCGGTTGCGTCCGCCGTGGGGGCACACCCGGCGTTTTCCGCCGTGGAGCAGGCCACGCAAGGAACGGACGCGGGGTTCACGCTCCCCGCCGCGGGCGTGAACGTGCCCGCACCCACGTACGTGAACGACACGGTGCCACCGTATTCGCACCAGCCGGTGTAGGTGACCGTGCGGCGGGTGACCGTACCCGTCGGAGAGGTGAGCGCCAGCAGGGGCGCGTAGGCGGTGTCGTCGTTGTCGCGCAGGGTGACGGTGAAGGTATCCGGCAACCCGAGGCTGCCTACGGGGCTGGGCTGGCCGAGCGTAATGACCACCGTCTCGTCGAGCTCAACGTCCGCGTCATCCGTGATGGTGAAGCTGATGGGGCCGGTACCGCCGGCGCCCGACGTGAACGTCAGGCTTCCGGCGACCAGCGAGTGGTCCCCGGTGGACGCCGTACCGCCGACCGTGAAGGGCACGGTGATGGTCACCGGTGCGGGCGCGCCGGAGAGGATGACGACGGGAACCGACGCGGGTGACGCGTTCCCCTCCGTGAGGGAGGTGGTGCCCGTGCCAAACGCAAACACCGGCCCGGACGCCGAGGTGGACGACGACGAAGGAGGCGCGGACGACGATGATACCGCGGCGCTGGAGGACACCGCGGCCGAGCTGGACGGCGGTGGGCCGGAAGTGGACCCCGCGGACGACGCGGACACCACCGACGACGCGGTGGCGGAGGCGCTGCTGCCCGCGCCCGCGGATGAGGACAGCACACCGGAGCTGCCGGACAGCGACGAGGACGCCAAGGCGGAACTGGTGGCGTGCGACGACGAGGGCACTCCCGAGGTGGCTGCGCTGGAACCGCCGGCGTGCGACGACGACCCGACGGTGCCGCTGCTGGAGCCCTCGCCCTCCTGGCGGTCCCGGCACGTCTTGGTTTCCCGGTCGCAGACGCGGCCTTCTTCGTACAGGCAGTCCTGATCGGTGTTGCAGGCCGGTTCCGGCGGGCCGCAGCCGGCACCCGCAGCCAACAACGCGACGGGCGCGAGCACCCGACCGACCCGGGAGAGGGCGTCCTGGAAAGCCATGTGCGCACCCATCTGACCTTGTTCCGACGGGAACCGGTCACCCGGCGGAATGAAACCCGTCGGAGTGCACGCGGGTCAAGCGCAGCGCCGCGCTTGTAGAAGGCCGCCGTGCGGCGCCATGCTCCCGCCCGGAGGCGTTTGCCATGCAACGGTCCTGGAGCGTTGCGGCCTGCGTGGCCGCGAGCCTGTGGTGTGCATCCGCACGCGCGCACCCCGACATCGACGCGGCGAAGGAACTGATGGGCAAGGGTGACTTCCGCGCCGCGCTGTTGAAGCTGGAACGCGCCGAGCGGTCACCTGAGCTCAAAGAGGAGGAACTCGTCGACGTGCACTGGAACCGCGGCGTGATCCACCACACGATGGGAAACGCGGAGAAAGCGGATGCGTCGTTTGACGCCGTGCTGGCGCTGCGCCCGCTGTACACGCCGGACCGCCTGGAGACACCGCCGCCCATCCGGACCGTCTTCCACAAACGCACCGAATTGTACGCGGCGGCGCACGGGCTGGAACTCAAGGTGGTCAACGTGAAGGGAGCGGTGCTCAACGTGCAGCTGGTGGGGCACCCGGCGGAGGCGGCGTCACTGGTGGTGTACGCGCGGCCCGCCGGCCGGGCGACCTATGACAAGGCGGAGGCGACGACGGCGGGCCTGGCCATGGCAAAGGTGCGCCTGGGCGAGAAGGCGCTGTGGAAGGGGCTGGGTGACGCGGGGGCTCTGGAGGTGGTGCTGGAAGCGCGCAATGCGCGCGGGGTTCCCGTGGCGCGCGCTGGAGACGCGGTGGCGCCCATGAAGCTCAAGGTGCCCGCCGAAGAACGCGCGCGCGCGCTGGAAGAGTTGGAGCCGCCTCCCGCGCCGGCACCCGCCCCCGTGGCCACCCCCGCCCCGGAGAAGGCCCCGGCGCCGCCGGAGAAGCCCGCGGAGAAACCCGTGGAGCAACCGCGCGATGAGAAGCCCGCACCGCCCCCGGAGCCCACCAAGGTGCTGGTGCTGACGCGCCCTGAGCCCGCGCCTTCGGTCCCCTACGCGCCCCCGCCGCCGCAGCAGTACATCCCGCCACCCCACCAGCCCTACCCGCAATATCCCAACACCGCGCCGCCCCAGGCTCCGCACGCCCTCACGCCCACGCCCAACACGGTCCTTCCCGCGCCGCAGGCGCTGCCCGCGCCCGAGGAGGTGGACCCCGTCTCCACGACGCTGCGCTGGGTGTCACCGCTGCTGCTGGGGGGCGGCGCCGTCGCCGGCGCGCTGGCCGTGCTGGCGCTGGTCTCCGCGGCGGCCAGCTGGGGAAGCCTGTATCTCGTCGACCAGCAGCTGCGTGTCGTTGGCAGCGAGCGTTGGTCCTACCGGCCAACCCTGGTGGGCGCCTGGTACGGCACGCTGGTGGGCGGGGTGGCGCTTCCCGTGGCGGCGGGCGCGCTCGCGCTGGGAGGGACCGGGGTGATCATTGCGGGCGCGGTGGCGGCGGTGCGCGCGTTCATTCTGTGACGGGGGGCGGCCCAGCCCGACCGTAATGTAATGTAATGTATACATGACGGAGGTGCGGCCGCGTCAGCGGCGCCGCACGGAGACCGCGGTCCCGCGGCCGGGAAGCGGGCGGGCCTGCGGGGGTTCGGACGGGGGCAGGGAGAGCGCGGGACGGGCAGGGGCCGGTGCAGGCGTAGGTTCGGCGGGTGCCGCACGCTTGCGGCGTTCGCGCGGCGCGGCGGGCCGCTCAGTGGGTTGGGGTGCGGCAGGCCTCTCCACCACGGGAACCGGGGGGGCGACGACCACGGGAGTGGGCGCCGGCGACGGCGCGACGGGTGCGGGGGGGGTTGCGGGAGCGGGCGGGCGCGAGCGCGACGGCGGCCGCGTGGATGGACGCGGCTGCGGCGTGGGCGGGCGGGACTCCACGCGCGCGGGGGCGGGCGGCGGCGGGGCGGGCTCCGGCGTGGGCGGCGGCCGCGCGGCGGCCATCTCAGGTGTGAGGACGTTGCCGCGGAACAGCGCGCCGTCCTCCATCACCACTTCCGGCGTGACCAGGTCACCCACCACGCGGCACCCGTGCAGCAGCTCCACCGCCTCGGATGCAAACACCGTCCCCAGCACCACGCCCTGCACCACCGCGCGCCGCACGTGCAGCTCCGCGCGCACCAGTGCGGACGGTCCCACCGTCAGCGTGCCCGCCAGATCCACGCGGCCTTCCAGCCGCCCGTCAACGGTGACGTCCGCCTTGCCCGCCACCTGTCCCTGCACCACCAGGCCGTGGCCCACCAGGATGCTGCCGGGGAAGCCGAATCCCGTCGTCACAGCGCCACGTTCCCCTTGAACACCGCCCCGTTGGCAATGAGCACGCGCGGGGCGCGGATGTCCCCGGTGACGCGTCCCGCGGCAAACACCTCCACGCGGTCCTCCGCCCGGATGTTGCCCACCACTTCGCCTGCCACTTCCACGCTCTTGGCGGCAATGTCCGCGCGCACCGTGCCGCCCACCTCCACGCGCACGTCTGCCGTCACCTCCACGCTGCCGCTGACCGTCCCCAGCACGACGAGGGGTGAACTCCCCCGCACGTCACCCTGCAGCCGCATGGTCTTCCCCAGCCGCGTGATGGCCAACAGCCACCTCCTCAGGATTCCCCGGGCACCGGGAAGTCCATGGCGATGCGACCCGTGAAATGCGCGCCGGGCTCAATGATCACGCGCGGTGCCTTGAGGTCCGCGCTGACCTGTGCGCCGGGCAGCAGCTGCACCCAGTCCACCGCGGTGAGCGTTCCCTCCACGCGGCCGGCCACCGCGGCGGACAGCACCTGCAGCTCGCCGGAGACGTTGCCGGATTCACGGACCTCCAGGTGGTGCGTCAGCTGCAGCCGGCCCTCAAACGCGCCCGCCACATCGAGCGGTTCCTCGCCCGTCAGCGTCCCGCGGAGCTGTGCGCCCGGCCCCAGGCCGGCGCCGTCATCCTGCGCCATGCAGCACTGTGTAGGGTTCCCGTGCGCGGCGGGTCAACAAAAGTGACGTCGGGTGGCCCGCGCGGGGGCCGGCTGCTACACCGCGCGCATGGCGGCATTCCTGGTGAAGAGTGACCCGGACACCTACGGACTGGCGGACCTGGAGCGGGACGGCCGCACCCGGTGGGACGGCGTGAAGAACCCCGTGGCGCAGAAACACCTGCGCAGCATCGCGCGCGGTGACGACGTGCTTGTGTATCATTCGGGCGCGGAGAAGGCGGTGGTGGGCCTGGCGCGCGCCGCCTCCGCCCCGTACGCGGACCCGGGGGACCCGGCCGGGAAGCTGTATGTGGTGGACCTGCAGTTTGTCTCCCGCGTGCGCACGCCGCTGGCGCTCAAGGAGATCCGCGCGGACCCGGCCACCGCGCAGATGGAGTTGTGCCGGATGCCGCGCCTGTCGGTGATGCCCGTGGCGCCCGCGGCGCTGGCCGCCATCCGGCGCCACACGGGGTTGTGAGTCCGCCATGCCCGCCGGACGTGACTTTGCGGAGGCCGTCTACGCGCTGGTGTGCCAGATCCCGCGCGGGCAGGTGGCCAGCTACAGCCAGGTGGGCACCTACCTGGGCTCCCCGCGGCTGGCGCGCGCAGTGGGCAACGCGCTGCGCGAACTCACCCGCGCGCGCGCCCGTGAAGTCCCCTGGCAGCGCGTGATCCGCGCCGACGGGCGGGTGGCCGTGCGCGGGGATGTCACGCGTCCCTCTCGCCAGGTGCAGCTGCTGCGCGCGGAGGGGATTCCCATTGGCCCGGACGGGCGGATTCCCATGGAGGCGTTCGGTTGGCGCGGACCCAGGCGGCAGCCCAGCGCGCAGTTCCACCAGCACGCGCCGCGGCGCTGAATCCAAACCCCAGTAAATGCACCGCCCGGAGGCGGTCTTGCCCTCCGGGCGGTGGGAGTGTCGCTTCACACGAGGTGGTGCAAGGTCCCGGACCTACTTCTTGTCCGTCTTGACCTCCACGCGGGTGGTCTTGCTCTGTGCCTGGCGTGGCACGAACAAATGCAGCACTCCATTTTTCAACTCCGCCTTCGCCTTGTCCGTGTCGGCGACATCCGGAAGCGTGAAGACGCGTGTGAACGCACCGTACGACCGCTCCAGGCTGTACCAGGTATCGCCTTTGTCCTCCTTCTCCTGCTCACGTTTTCCAGCGATACGGAGCTGGTTCCCCTGGAACGTGACCTCGAGATCGGCCTCGTTCACTCCGGGGAGATCCGCTTTGATGATGTACCCCTCCTTGTTCTCCTTCACGTCAAAGCCCGGGACGAAGGTATCCACGCGTTTCTCCGTGCCGGAGAACATCGGGTAGTTGGTCCCCCACGGAGTGGCGCTCATCATCTCGCGCATCATTCGGAAGGGATCCCACTCGGACACCTGCGTGTTCGGGTTGAGTCTTTGCAGCAAGCCCATGGCTTCCTCCTCTGCCCCGCCCCGGCGCCCACGCAGTGCGCCCACCGCGCAACCAAGCCAGCACCCCACATCCCCGCAAGGCTGATCAGCGGAAATGTGCCGAATTGTAGGCACCGTAAATGCAGTGAAACACTCCTGCGCCGGCAACGGGACGTAACCATGCGGATATTCTGCAAAGAACCGTGTCGGTCCCCGTGCGTGTGGGCCGCCAAGTCACCATCTTCAGTTCCGGGAGGTGGTGCCCATGACCGCTGTGTCGCCTCCGATGCCGGATCAACACATCTCGCAGGTGCTGGGGCTGGATGGCCGTGCCCGCCGGTGGCGACGTGCGGCCTGGGTGGTGGTGGCCGGCGTGCTGGTGGCGGTGGGGTCCGCGTATGCATGGCGGACCGTGCAAGGCCGGACCGCGCGAATCCCCGGTTATGAAACGGGCGTGGCGGAGCGTGGTGACCTCACCGTTGCCGTGACCGCCACGGGGCGCCTGGAGCCGGCCAACCGCGTGCAGGTTGGCGCGGAGATCAGCGGCCGCATTGCTGAGGTGAAAGCGGACTTCAACCACCGCGTCACGCGCGGGCAGGTGCTGGCGGAACTGGACACTGAGCAGCTGCGCATCCGCGTGGACGAGGTCCGCGCGGCGGTGGCGCTGGCCAAGGCCGCGGTGGCGCAGGCCGACGCGACGCTGCTGGACACCACGGCCACCCAGCAGCGCGTGGAGCAGTTGCACCAGCGCCAGATGGTCTCCGATGCAGAGGACGGTGCGGCGACGGCGGCGCTGGCGCGGGCGCGGGCGATGAAAGCGAGCGCGTTGGCCCAGGTGCAGAGCGCCGAAGCCGCGTTGGCTGCCGCGAACTCCGCGCTGCGCCGCGCCGTGGTTCGCTCCCCCATCAGCGGCATTGTCCTGTCACGCACGGTGGAGCGCGGGCAGACGGTGATTGCCGCGCTCCAGGCGCCGGTGCTGTTCACCATTGCGGAGGATCTTGCGCAGATGCGGCTGCACACCAACGTGGACGAAGCCGACGTGGGCCGCGTGCGCGAAGGTCAGCGCGCGACCTTCACGGTGGACGCCTACCCGGGCAAGACGTTTGACGCGGTGATCATTGAAGTGCGGCACGAGCCGCTGTTGGTGCAAAACGTGGTCACGTACGACGCGGTGCTGTCCGTGGCCAACCCGGACCTGCTGCTGCGTCCCGGCATGACCGCCACGGCATCCATCCAGACGGACACGCACACGGACGTGTTGCTGGTGCCCAACGCGGCGCTGCGGTGGGCGCCGGCCACCACCGCGCAGGAGCAGGAGGCGGAGAAGAAGAAGGCGCTCAAGCGGCAGGAGGGCGTGTGGACGGTGGCGGACGGAGTGCTGCGGCGCATCCCGGTGGTGCCCGGCGTCAGTGACGGAGCGCGCACCGAGGTCGTCGGCGGGAGCCTGGAGGAGGGAACGCCCGTCATCCTGGCGCTGCAGAAGGTGGCGCCGTGATTGCGGTCCGCGCGGAGCTGCCGGCGCCGCCGCTGGTGGAGTTGCAGGGCGTGGACAAGGTGTACGGGCGTGGCGATGCCGAGGTGCACGCGCTGCGCGGGGTGGACCTGGGGATCAGCGCGGGGGAGTTTGTGGCGATCATGGGAGCGTCCGGCTCCGGCAAGTCCACGTGCATGAACATCCTGGGCTGCCTGGATGTGCCCACTTCCGGGCGCTACCTGTTCCGCGGCGTTGACGTGGCGACGTTGACGCACGACCAGCGCGCGTTGCTGCGGCGCAATTTCATTGGATTTGTCTTCCAGGGCTACAACCTGCTGCCGCGCACGTCCGCGGTGGAGAACGTGGAGCTGCCGCTGACCTACCGCGGTGTGGAGCGCGCGGAACGGCACCGGCGCGCGCTGGCCGCCCTGCGTGACGTGGGACTGGAGGGGCGCGAGCTGCACACCGCGGCCGAGCTGTCCGGTGGGCAGCAGCAGCGCGTGGCCATTGCGCGCGCCATTGTGAGCGGCCCGGACCTGCTGCTGGCAGACGAGCCAACGGGCAACCTGGACACCGCGCGCTCGCTGGAGCTGATGCGCCTCATCACCACGCTCAACCAGGAACGCGGGCTCACCGTCATCATGGTGACCCACGAGAACGACATTGCGGCGTTTGCCTCCCGGGTGATCCGCTTCCGGGATGGCGCCGTGGTGCCGGGGAAGGGGGCCTGATGTTCCTCACCAGTGCGTTCCAGATGGCCGCCCGCCAGATCCGGCGCCACGGCATGCGGTCCGCGCTGACCACGCTCGGCGTGGTCATTGGCACCGCCGCGGTCATTGCCATGGTCACGCTGGGACGCGGCACCACGGCGCGCATCAGCGACGAGATAGGCAAGATTGGGCGCAACCTGCTGTTTGTGGCGCCGGGCGCGCCGCGCCACGGGGCGGCGCACGGGCGGGTCACCGCGTTTGCGCTGGAGGATGCGCGGGCCATTGCGCGCGAAGTGCGCGGGCTGGTGGCGGTGGCGCCCACCGCCATGGCGCCGGTGCTGGCGGTGTACGGGAACAACAACTGGCGCACCATGCTCAGCGGCGTGGACCACAACTTCCTCGTCGTGCGCGAATGGACGCTGGCCACCGGCCGCGCATTCCAGGCGGGAGAAGAACGCTCCGGCGCGGCGGTCTGCATCCTGGGTGACACCGTGCGCGGGAACCTGTTTGTCGGCGAGGAACCCCTGGGGCGGAGCATCCGCGTGGCCAACGTGTCCTGCGAGGTGATTGGTGTGCTGGCATCCCGCGGGCGGTCCACCATGGGCGAGGACCAGGATGACCTGGTGCTGATGCCGCTGCTGGCGGTGCAGCGCCGCATTGCCGGGAACCAGGACGTGGGCGCCATTCTGGTGTCCGCCGCGGACGGCGAGTCCACCGCGCGCATCCAGGAGGACATCACGCGGCTCATGCGCCAGCGGCGGCACATCACGGGTGACAAGGAGGACGACTTTGCGGTGCGCGACCTCAAGGAACTGGCGGACCTGGCCGCGCGCACCACGGGCATCCTGACGACGCTGCTGGCCGCCATTGCCGCGGTCAGCCTGCTGGTGGGCGGCATTGGCATCATGAACATCATGCTGGTGAGCGTGACGGAGCGGACGCGCGAGATCGGCATCCGGCTCGCCATTGGCGCGCGCGCGCGAGAGATCCTGCTGCAGTTCCTCATTGAGGCGGTGGTGCTCTCCGCCATGGGTGGCGTGCTGGGTATCGGGGTGGGCCTGGGCGGGTCCTACCTGGCCGCCCGGGCGCTGGAACTGCCGTTCGTCATTGACGTGCCCATCGTGATCATCGCGTTCGTGTTTTCGGCCGCGGTGGGCGTGTCGTTCGGGTTCTTCCCGGCGCGCAAGGCGGCACGGCTGGATCCCATTGTGGCGCTGCGGTTTGAGTAGGAACGTCAAAAGCCCACGCGCACCTGCGCGCGCGCGTTCACGCCCGGTTGCCACGTGGCACTGCCGTGCAGGCGGTAGGGCTCGTCCAGGATGTTCTCCACCAGCAGGTCCACGCCGGAGCGCGCGGTGATCTGGTAGCCCGCGCCCGCGTGGAAGATGAAGGACTGCGGCGTCCCCGTGGGGTCATACGCGGGTGAGAGGCGGTCAATGTCCGCCAGGCGGCGTGCGGGCAGCGCCATGCGGCATTGCGCGGTTCCGTAGAACCCCAGCGGGGCGACGTAGCTGATGTGCAGCGCGCCAAACGGCGGCGGGTGACCGGGCAGCGCCTGGGACGAGCGCAGCCGCTGCGCGAGCACCAGGGAAAACCAACCGCCGACGTGCAGGTGGCTCACCAGCCGCGCGTCCGCCCACGCGTCCCCGCCCAGCAGGACCGCGTCACCGCCGCTGCGCCGCTCATAGACCGGCAGGCCGTCCACAAAGTCCTGCTCCTCGTAGCGGGACGCCACGCGCTCGGGCGCGCCGTTCCACCGCGTGGCATACAGGCTCGCCTGCAGCGCCATGCGCCCCGCGCGCACGCGCACCGTGGAGTCGGCCGTCAGCGCGCTCTCCGGCCGCACGTGCTGGGGCCGCGAGTACTCAAAGCCCACGTCGGAAATGGTGCGCCCCGAGAGGTCCAGCAGCCCCGGGGCGTGGTAGCCGTGCAACAGTGACGCGGCGACAAACCCGCGGTCACCGAGCAGGAACAGCAGTTGCGCGCTGGCCGTGGGTTCAACGTAGACGCGCGAGAAACCGTTGGGGTCACGGTCCGCCGCGGGCAGCGACGCGCGGTGCACGGCCGCGCGTGCGGCCACGCGCAGCACCAGCGCCTGGAACAGCCACGTTTCCAGCGTGCCGTGCAGGGACAGGGATGTATGCGTGGATCCGTCGGGCAGGCGTGACCGCGTGGGCAGCCGCGTGCCCAGGCCCGGTACCTCCCCCAGCTCCCCGCGCATCTGCGTGCGCCAGAAGCGGCTCTGCACCATGTCGTGCTGCGCATCCGTGCCCAGCGCAAAGCGCGTGGCCACCGGTCCCAGCGCCCACAGCGGCGTGCTTCCGCGTGCCTGGGCCTGCAGCATGTTGACGTCGTCCTGCATGCGGTCGATCACCAGCGAATAGAAGTCCACCCGCGACAGCGTCTGCCATTGCCGCTGCCACGCCACGCCGACCTGCAGCTCCTCAAAGAACCGCGGCCGCACCGTCAGGCGGGCGAAGGCCAGGTCGCGGTTCAGCTCGTCGTAGAGCGTGCAGTCGTAGATGGGCTCGCCGGCACGACGTGGGCGGCAACGCGTGCCCAGCGGCAGGTGCGTGACGCGGGCCGCGTCGTAGCCCGCGTCCACCTGCTGGCGCAGGAACACCGCACGGGCGCGCGCGGACACGTGCATGGGCACATACCCCGTCCGCTCCTGCACGCCTTCGCCGCGGCCCGCGCGCACGTCCTGGTGGTCCTCCAACGTGGCGGCAACGGACGCGGACGCCGGGCCCATCCCGCCGGCCAGATGCAGGCGCAGCCCGCGTCCCTGGTCCGCCGACTGGTAGAACCCCGCGGCCAGCGCATGCACGGTGAGATCCGCGCCGTGCTCCGCCGACCGCGACGTCAACGCGAGCACGCCCCCCATGGCGCCGTCCCCCGCCCACGCGCCATCCGCGGACGGCACCAGCTCCGCGCTCTCCAGGCCCCATCCGTCCACGGTGGCCAGGTAAGGCATCCAACCGTCACCCCACGTGGCGTTGTTGAGACGGAATCCGTCCACCAGGACGCCCACGCGGCCCGCACCCAGGCCGCGGATCACCGGCGCACCCACCGCCACCGCGGAACGCGTCAGCCACACGCCGGGCAGCCGGCCCACCACGTCCGAACCCACCGTGCCGCCCGAGCGCAGGATCTCATCCCCCGTGAGCGCGTGATGCGTGCGGCCCAATTGCGTGACGGGCGTGGGCAGCCCGGTGGTCAGGCTCGTCGTCGGCACCGGGGCCTGCACCACGTCCAGCTCCGGCCCCAGCGGCAGCGCCAGCAACAGCCGCGGCAGGGACAGGCCAAACTCGCCGCCGTCCGCGCGTTCCGCCTCACCAACGGGCGGGATGACCACGTACGCGGGACCCGCATCAGCCAGCAGCGGAGCAAGCGTGCCCTCGGCGTACGGATGGATGGGCCGCGGTCCGGGCACGCCTCCGTCGGACGCGGCCGCCTGAAGGAAGCGGCGGTCGGGTCCCGCGGGTGGGTCGGTGGGCAGCGGCTCGCGGCGCACGGCGGGGCCGTCCAGCCAGACGGATGATGGCACCGGATCCGCGTTGCCCGGGGCACCGCCGTCCACGCCCCACGAGGCCGCCGTGCACATCACGGCGCTGCTGATCAGGCCGAGCACAGCGCGGGAGCCTGCCACGGGTGCCCCCGCGGGTGCACGCCCGTCGACGACGCGGTCAGGCGGCGGGCCAGGAACCGCCGATCATGGCCCGCACCCGCGCCATGGCGCGGGCAGCCTGGGGCGGAAGCGCACGCATGTGGCCGGAGACGGCGGCCAGCGGCCGCGCGCGTGCCAGTCCGCAGAGGATGGCGTTGTGGCCCAGCGCGGGAATCAGCTCCACCGTCGTGGGGAACTCGCGCGCGAACAGCGCGCGTGCGGTGGTGCGCAACCGCGCGTGGGCGCTGTCCGTGAACACGTTGCACGCCACCATGCCGCCGGCCCGCAGTCCCGCGCGCAGCCGCCGCACCAGCTCGTCGTTGATCTCTGCGGTGCGGGATGCCTCGCCCGCAGCCAGGAACGCGTCGTCGAGGATCACGTCATAGGAGCCGCGCGCGGCCTCCACGTGCGCGTACCCGTCGCCCACCACCACGCGCGCACCCGTGTCCGCCAGCGCGAAGTGATCACGCGTGATGTCCACCAGCGCCGGGTCAATCTCCGCGGCGGTGAGTTCCACCCGCGGAAGCATCAGGCGCAGCGCGTGGAGCACCGTCCCCCCGCCCAGACCGATGAGCAGCACGCGCAGGCCGGCGCCCTGGTTGGCGGCCAGCGGGTGATACAGCGGAGCCGCGGCCAGCGCGTCCCAGGCGTAGCCCCAGAAGCGCCGCACCGGGTTGTAGGACGCGTAGGTGGCGCCCTCCACTTCAAGGTGGCGCGACCGTCCGCGCCCCACCACGGTGGCGGTGTTGAACGCGGTGCGCACGCGCGCCAAGATCTGTCGGCCCTGCTTGCCCGTTGTCATCGACGTGCGCGGTAGCCGCGGTGGGACCGCCGCGTCAAAGGAGACCGATGCGCTTTGCCACCGTCCTCACCCTGCTGGCCCTGGCCACCGGGAACGCGCGTGCTGACGAGGACGCACCCGCCGCCGCGGAGGAGGCCACGCCGCCCGCTGCCGAGCCCGAGCCCGCGCCACCGGCAGCGCTGCCCCCCGAGGAGACTCCGCCGGAACCGGAGGCCCCCGCGCCCCAAGCAGAGCCCGCCGGGGACCCGCCTCTGGACCCGTCCGCCCCGCTGCAGCGGTTCCGCAGAGCCACCAGCCGCTGGACGCGCTCAGCCGACGAGGAGCCGGCATCGCCGCCGGCGGGTTCTGACGACGTTCCGGCGGCCGCAGCGCCGGAGCCGCAGGACGGCGGACCCTCGCTGCAGCTCCGCCTTCGCAACGGGCAGGTGGTGGACGGGGTGGTGGTGGCCCAGACCGCGGAGGGCTGGGTGCTGCGCCTGCCGGGCGGGGAGACGCGCTTCTTTGACCGGCTGGACGTGGTGTCTGACAGCGGGCCGCGCCCGGAGCGCCCCTCCATGGCGCAGAAGGTGGTGCTTTCCGCCAGCCTCATCTGGCCGGGCGCAGGCCAGGTGCTCTACGGCGGGCTGGTGCAGCACGGACCGCCGTGGCAGCGGTCCGCGCTTGTCGTGGGTGTGCTGCTGGTGGCGGTGGCGGTGGTGGGCGCGCTGGTGGCCGGCGTGGGCATCACCGTGGGACTGGCCGCACCCACGGTGGCGGTGGAGGGCATCACGCTGCTGGGTGGACCGCTCAACCCCATCACGCTGGCGGGCGCGGTGGCCGTGGTGCTGGCGGCGGCGGTGGGTCTGCTGGACGCAGGCGCGCGTGTGATCCTGGATTGACGTTCTTACGCGGTGGCGCGTGACTGCGTGCGGAACCACTTGAGGAAGTCCCGCTCCGCCGCGGTGAGCAGCGCGCGGTCCACCAGCCGCGCGTCCAGCGGCGAAAACGTCAGCGGCTTCACCCGCAGGAAGCCCGCGTGCGCCGGGTGCTCCTCCAGCGTGCACAGGTTCTCAATGCGGATGCCGCCCCAGCCCGGCACGTAGAGCCCGGGCTCAATGGAGAACACGTAGCCCACGCCCAGCGGCATCACGGAACGCATGTTGATGGACGGTGGCGCTTCATGGACGTTGATGCCCACGCCGTGACCGGTGCCGTGGTTGTAGTTGAGCCCCTGGTCCCACATGGGCTTGCGCGTGATGGCATCCAGCGAAATGCCCGGCGCACCTGCGGGCACCACCGCCGTCATCCCGGCAATGGCCGCCTTCAGCACCATGGTATACGCGCGGCATTGCTCCGCGTTGCCACGCACCTTGGGTCCGCCGACAAGAAACGTGCGCGTCAGGTCGGTCGCGTAGCCCTCGTCGTAGTAGGCGCCGGTGTCCAGCAGCATCAGCTCACCGCGCTGGATCACGCGCTCCGGGGACGGATGGCTGTAGTGGATGATGGCGCCGTTGGCGCCCGCGGCGGAGATCACCTTGAAGGACAGCCCCACCGCGCCGGAGCGGCGGAACGTCTTCTCCACGCGCGCGGCAAACTCCGCTTCTGTCACCGGCGTGCCCTTCTCAACGGAGCTGCACAGCCAGCGGGCGGCCTGGCTCACCACGCGGTCCGCGGTGCGGAAGGCCTCCACCATGCGCGCCAGCTCCTCGGGGGTCTTGCGCGCCTTCATCTCCGTCAGCGGCGAGGCCGCCTGCACCGGCTCAAACCCCGCCTTCCTGAGCAGCTGGCGCGTGGCCTCCGTGGATCCCATGGGGTCCACGCCGGCCTTGCGTCCCGGCCCCGCAATGCGCGCCAGCGCTTCGGGGAACTCCTGCTCGGTGACAAACGAGAACACCCGCCGCGCATCCCGCAGCTCCTGCGCCGCGGGCCGCGTGTGCAGGCACACCAGCGCGCCCGCCCGCCCCACCGCGCCCATGCCCTTGAACGTTGCCTGGAAGGGCAGTTCGTCCGCGCGCAGGTTGGCCAGGTAGGCCAGGTCATCCAGCCGCTCCACCAGCAGCACGTCCAGCCCCGCGTCCACCAGCGCTTTCTGGATGGCCTCCACCTTCTGCGCGGAGGTCCGCCCCACGCGGCTCTCGTCCAGCACGCGCAGTGTTCCGGGGGACGCCTTGACCGGACCGCGCAACTCCTCAACGGGCGAGGGGGTCAGCGGAACCACGGAGCCCCCCAGCGGGACGACCAGACGGTCCAGCGTGTCCTTCTCACCCACGGTGAAGCGCTCCGCCTCCGCGCCCACGGCCTTCACGCGGCCGGCCTTCAGGCGCTCCTGCAGCGCGCTGCACAGGCCGGTGAAGATGGGCTCCGTCATGGACAGCTTGAGGACAGTCCAGTCCGGCGTGACCTCCTGCTCCGCCTGCAGGTGGTAGCGCCCGTCCACGGCGATGAGCGCCTCGTCCGCGGTCACCAGCGCGTCACCCATGGAACCGGTGAAACCCGTGAGCCACTGCCGCGTGGATTCCGCCTCGGGCACGTACTCGTTGAGGTAGCGGTCGGTGGACCGCACCATCAGCGCGTCCAGGCCGCGGGTCTTCATCGTCTCGCGGAGCCTGCCCAGCCGGAGCCCAAGCTCCGCGCCGTCTCCACGCTTGCCGTGCGTCGTATTGGGAGTGGCCTGCGTCGTCGTCATGTGTCGCCTCCGTGCGCGGGTGCGGCGGCGTTTTGGCGTCTTTCACCCTCCAAGACAAGCGGCCGGCCCGGCCAGGGGGTCCGCGGTGCAGGCGCAGGACGTTGCCAGCGCGGGCCGGTTGGCCGCAGCATGCCCGCATGACGACGACAACCTGGGGCATGCGCATCCACCGCACCGGCGACACCGGCGAGTTCCACCGCGAGGACCTCCCGCTGCCGCCGCCGTCGGCCAACGAGGTCCGCATTCGCCACACCGCGGTGGGCCTCAACTACATCGACATCTACCACCGCACGGGCCTGTACCCCGTGACACTGCCCGCGGTGCTGGGGATGGAAGGGGCGGGTGTGGTTGAGGAAGGCGGCGCGGGCGTCACGGACCTGCGCGCGGGTGACCGCGTGGCCTATGCGGGCACGCTGGGCGCCTATGCGCTGCACCGCAACATTCCCGCGGACCGGTTGGTGAAGATCCCCAACGGCGTGGACGACGTGACCGCGGCGTCCATGATGCTCAAGGGCATGACGGCGCAGTTCCTGGTGCGCCGGACGCACGCCGTGACGGCGGGAGAGACGGTGCTGGTGCACGCGGCGGCCGGCGGCGTGGGTCAGTTGCTGTGCCAGTGGGCCGCGCACCTGGGTGCCACGGTGATTGGCACCGTGGGCAGCCGCGCCAAGGCGGACGTGGCGCGTGCGCACGGTTGCGCGCACGTGGTGCTGTACCGCGAGGATGACTTCGTCGCGCGCGTGCGCGAAATCACCGGCGCGCGCGGCGTGCCGGTCGTCTACGATTCCGTGGGGGCGGACACGTTCATGCGCAGCCTGGACTGCCTGCAGCCGCGCGGCCTGATGGTGTGCTTCGGCCAGTCGTCGGGACCGGTGCCGCCGCTGGACATCATCACGCTGTCCCAGAAGGGTTCGCTGTTCCTGACGCGCCCCACGCTGATGACCTACACCACGCGGCGCGAGGATCTGCTCACCAGCGCGGCCGAACTGTTTGACGTCGTGCGTGCAGGTCACGTGCGGGTGGAACCCGCGCGCACGCTGCCGCTTGTTGAGGTGGCGCGCGCGCACCAGGAACTCGGGTCACGCTCCACCAGCGGTGCCACGGTGCTGCTGCCTTGAAACGCCGGCGCGGTGGTGCCCGGGTGCGGTAGTGTGCCGCCCCGAGGTGAGTCCGTGAACGGGAAACGCTGGCCGCTTGTCGTCATGTTCGTGATGGGTTCCGTGTTCGCCTGCACCCGTGACAGTGGCGCCGACGGCGGCTCATCAGCATCATCGTCGTCATCCTCATCATCATCCGGTGCGGTGGATGCCGGGCCCCCGCCCACGGCGGCGGAGTACTGCGCGCGGACGGTGGAGTTCTTTTGCAGCTACTACCTGCGGTGCGGGCGTATGGCAGCGGCGAGCGCGGACGAGTGCCGCGCCACCTTCATGGAGACGTGCGCTGCGCGCTACCAGCCCCGCTATGCGCAGCTTGCGGACGCGGGACTGCTTTCGCTCTCCGCGGCTGGCATTGAAGCGTGCCGCGCGCACCTGGGCACAGTGGAATGCGCGCGGCAGATCCGTGACCTGGACGGTCCGTGCGGTGCCATGTGGGTCGGCCACCAGCCCGTGGGCGGTCCGTGCGGGATTGACGTGGAGAGCCTGGTGTGCGCGGCCGGTTCCGCGTGCGTGCTGGGGCTGGACTTCTGTGGCACGTGCCGCGCGCTGGCCGCAGTGGGTGAGACCTGCGGCGGGGACATCACGTGTGGCCAGGAGGCCGCGTGTGTTGACGGGAACTGCGTTCCGCGTGGCCTGCCCGGGGACGGGTGCGCGGACGGCGGGCGTTGCGTGGTGGGGGCAAGCTGCGTGGCGGAAACGTGCACCGGTCCCGCGTACGTGGCGGTGGGTGACTCCTGTGACCAGTCCCACCGCTGCCCGTACCGGTCGGTATGCGCAGCGGGGACGTGCGCGCGTACCTCACTGCAGTCCGAGCCATGCGGCGCCGGATGTGCATCGGGCTACTGCGCGGGCGGCACGTGCGCGGCACCGCTTGCCGATGGGGCGGTGTGCACGGCCTCGTCGGAATGCGCCAGCTATGAGTGCGTGGCCGGTCATTGCGCACCGCTGCCGGGTCACTGCTTCCACGTGGACGGCGGCGCGTGAGTCACGGCTTGAGGCGCACGAGCGTGGCGCCCCAGCTGCCGCGGTCCGTGCCGGCCGCGCCCCAGGACTCCACGCACTCCAGCCGTCCCAGCAGCGCGTGCACCCCCGCCCGCAGCGCGCCCGTGCCCTTCCCATGCACGATGCGGACTTCAAGGATCCCGCGCGCACGGCACTCAGCCAGGTAGTGCGGCACCAGGTCGCCAATCTCGGCGGGCCGGAACGTGTGCAGGTCCAGGCACCCGTCAATGGGCACCTCCACCGGGTTCGCCACGTCGTCCGGCGGGTCCTTCTCCATGCGGGTGGGATAACGCACCGCGCCGCCGCGCGGAAGCGGCGCAGAACTTCCGCGCGCGTGGGGCGTTCCACACCCCACACCCGCAACAACGGAGAAGAACTCCATGTACGCCACCTCCCTCCTCTCCGTGGTCCTGGCCGCGAACCCCGCGCAGGCCACCCTCAAATGCGCCACCCCCGCCGTCACCGCGGCCGCCTCAGACACCACGGACGCACGCACGCGCGAGTCCGCGCAGAAGGGCGTGGACTTCCTGGCGCGCGCCACGTCCGCGTGGGCGGCGGAACACCGCTGCTTTGGTTGTCACGTGCAGGCGGTCACGCTGGAAGCGCTCTCCGTCGCCACGGACCGGCAGTACCGGGTGCCCGCCGCGGAGTTTGCGGCCATCAGGAACAGCATCCTCCATCATGACGGTGGCGCGCGCGGACCCAACGGGATCTACCACGGGGGTTACCCGCGCACGGCGCGCACCTTCGGCGGCGCCGCGCTGGCCAAGTACGACCAATACGTGGGCATTGACCTCAAGGACGACCTGGTGCGCGTGGGCCGGCAGCTGCTGGCCTACCAGCGTGACGACGGCGCCGTGGTGGGTGACCACGAAGGCCGTCCGGTGACCACCGGCGTGATGCAGGCCACCTACCAGGCGATGCAGACCTGGCGGCAGCTGTACGCGCGCACCGCGGACACCGCGTGGCTGGCGCCGACGCAGAAGGCGGAGCGCTGGGTGCAGGGCACGGCGCGCGGGTGGGACGCGCTGCAGGGTGCGGTGTACCTGCAGGACATCAACTACGCGCTGCTGGGTCTGCGCGCCGCCGGCGTGAGCCGCGCGGAAGAGACCGCGGACCGGCTCATCCGTTTCCTGCTGGCGCAGCAGAACACCGACGGCGGCTGGGGCTTTTCCCAGGGCAGCAGCGACGCGTTTGCCACCGGGCAGACGGTGTACGCGCTGCGGCTGGCGGGTCTGGGTGACGGCGAGCGCGCGGTCACCCGCGGCGCGCGCTGGCTGGTGGACCACCAGCAGGCGGATGGCGGCTGGGGTGCGGGCGGCTCGGGCAAGGCAGAGGCCATGTGGGCGCTGCTGGGGCTGGTGGGCGTGGACGTGATGTCCGTGAACGTGGCGGGTCTGCTGGACGGCACGCGGCTCACCGGCACGCAGGCGCTGACCGTGACCGCGCAGGACAACCGGCAGGGCGCGGTGACGCGGCTGGAGCTGTTTGTTGACGACGTCAAGGTGGCGGAGGCCTGCGGCAACACGCTGGCACACGCGCTGGACGCCCGCGCGCTCAAGGAGGGGCGGCACATTGTGGATGCGGTGGCGCACAACCGCGAGGGCCGCCAGGCGCGCCGCCGCCTGGAGCTGTTCACCGGTGACGTGTTCCTGTCGCAGCTGGGTTCCCGCTTTGACGGTGGCGCCACGCACGTCACGCTGCGCGGTCTGGCGGCTCCGCAAGGTGCGGAGCTGGTGCTGCGGGTGCTCGCCGCGGACACGTCCGCACGCGAGCTGTTCACCGCCCGGCAGCCCGCGCAGCAGGGGGCCATGGAGTTTGCCTGGAGCGGCCAGGATGCACGCGGCGGCAGCGCACCGCGCGGGCGCTACCTGGCTGAGGTCAGCTTCCGTGACCGCACCGGCCGCACGCTGCAGCGCGAAACGCTGCCGTTCTTCCACGACGTGGAGGAGGCCGCGCGGGCACAGACCGCGGAGGTGGCCGGTCAGTTGAGCGTGCGCGGCGCGGCACCCGCGGCCAACACCCGCGTGGAGTTGGTGGATGACGCGGGCAAGGTGGTCCAGGCCACCACGACGACGGAAGCCGGCCAGTACCGGTTCAAGAACGTGACGGACGGGAAATACAAGGTGCGCGTGAAGAAAGACGGGTTCGCCGATGCGGAGCAGGACATCAAGGCGGAGCGCGCGCAGGAGTCCAACGCCAGCATGTCGCTGAAGTGACCCGTCTCCTGGGTTGACGCCCCACGTCCGCCCCCCTAGATGCGCCGCTCCCGCGGCGCGGGTGGCGGAGGACGGCAATGGCGGACAACGGCAAGGGCAGGGCGGGCGGGTTGCTCCTGGTTGAGCACTTCATGACCTACAACCCGGAACTGCTGCACGTGAACAGCACGCTGGCGGACGCGGTGCTCCTGCTGCGGCGCGCGGAGTTCAAGCACATCCCGGTGCTGGACGGTGACCGCCTGGTGGGCATCCTTTCCGACCGAGACGTGGCCCGGTTTGCACCCTCCATCCTCACGCCCATGCCGGGCCGCGAGTTCAACCGCGTGCTGGCGCAGACGGAGTTGGGGCGAGTGATGGCGGCCAACCCCCACTGGACCACGCCCACCACCACGCTGCGCGACGCGGCGGAGGTGATGCGCCTGCACGGCGTGGGCTGTCTCCCGGTGATGGAAGACGAGCGGGTGGTGGGCATCATCACCGTCACGGACATGCTGGAGGCGCTGTGCAGCGTGCTGGGCACCCCAACCGTCCCGCCCCCGCAGACCGCCACCAAGAAGCCCGCCAAGCGCGCGCGCAAGGTGGCCGCGCGCGGCTGAGGTCACTCCGCCAGCAGCCGCTCCGCCTCTTCCTTCTCCGTGGAGAAATGGAAGTGCTGGTAGACCTGGAACAGGTTCTCCGGGTCCGCCACGCGGCCGCGCACCGCCTTGATCACCGCCAGCCGCCCGGGCCGGAATGAGAACAGGTCCACGAGCTCACCCACCTGGTCGCAGCTGAAGAAGTGGTGCGCGGCCGCGCTGCGCAGCGGCACCAGCTTCTTGTCCTCAAACGACTCGGCTTTCATGGCGGCGATCAATGCGCGGAAGCGCGGCTCAGGCATCGCCGTGGGGGCCGGGGCCGGGGGCGGGACAGGCGGCGTGGGCTCGGGCGGCTCCGCACGCGGGGGTGGCCGCGGCGGCTCGGGCTCCGCGGCGCACGGGCACACCGCCAACACCTCCAACGTGCCGTGCATCCCGTCCCGCGTGGCAATCTCCTGCTGGAAGGTCAGCTCCGGGGCGAGCCGCACCACGACGGTGTACGTGCGGTCCGGGACCGCGCGGAAGTGCAACGGCAGCGGCTCGGACATCTGCCGCTGGTTGCCCAGGAACACGTCCGCGTGCGCACCACGCGGGCCCACCACGTCCACGGTGGACAGTCCGCGCGGCGCCGGCCGCAGCGAGTAGCGATGGAACGCCGAGGCGGTTTCGCCAGGGACGCGCACGTGGTGCCCGCCCTGTTGGGCGCACAGCAATGACGCCAGCGTGGCAAGGGCGGCCGGGTGCATGAGGTCAGCCCGGCCGGCTCTTGGACCACACATCGTCAAACCGGGCGCCGAACGCCCCCGCGATGCCAGGGTCGTTCTTGATGGCGAAGCGGTTCTCGGAGTGCTTGGTGGAGGAGGATTCGCTGAAGTTGGCGGAGCCGGCGAACACGTCATCCCCCACCACGCCAAACTTCTCATGCATGGTCTTGGCCGCCTGGATGCGCACGTCAATGGGCAGGCCCTGCGCCTGCAGCGCCTTGAGCGCCGCCACCGTGGACGCCGTGAAGTCAGAATTCAGGATCACTTTCACGTCAACACCACGCCGCGCCGCCGCCACCAGCGCCTTGTACTCCGGAGCGCCCGCGCTCATGCCGTACATGGCCACGCGGATGGACTGGCCGGGCGCCGCGCGGTTGAACAGGTCGGTGGCCGCCGCCACCACGCTGGCGGGCCCCGCCGCCACCGCACCGCCCTCGCCCATCACGGGCGTGGTGCGCGTGCCGCCGCTGCCGTAACCCGTCCCGCCCGCCGGGGAACCGAACGGCCGGCTGTTGAAGAACGCCTCAATGTCCACCGCGGAAAGCCGGTCCTTCACGCGTGACACGTCGGTGCGCGTGATGCCCGGGACCTTGCCCAGATCCTCCAGCGCCTCAAAGTCCCCGTGCTGCTCCCGCCACGCGACGATGGCGCGCGCGTCCGTCCCCGAGAAGCCGGCTGCGTCCAGTTCGTCGGCCGTGGCCGTGTTGATGCTCACCTGGCCGGACCCGAACATCCCCGTGCGCGTGAGCGCCTCCCGTTGCGCCGCGGCCAGCGCGGCCACCGCCGGCACGCGCTCCTGGAGTTCCGCCAGGCTGTCAAAGCGGCCGTGCGTCTTGCGCGCCGCGGCGATGGCGCGCGCGGTGTCCTTCCCCACCAGGTCCGCCAGGCGCGCCGCATCCTGGGGCCGGTAGCCGTTGACGTCGAACGACGTCGTATCGCGCGCGGGCTGGTAGGCGGGGGGCGCGTCATCCGCCAGCGGGCGGTACAGCAGCGGCCGGCCGCCGTTGGCGGTGACCAGGTCATTCCACTTCTGCTTCTTGAAGTTGGCAAAGTTGTTGGGTGACAGGCAGGCGTCCGCGTTGTTGAAGAACGCGGCAAACTCGTCCCCCCAGCCTTCCACCGCGCGCCGCGCTGAGCTGTCCGCGGCGTGGAACACGGTGAGGTCTTCGTAGTTCTGCTGGTCCGCGGTGTTGGACCAGTTGTAGGAGCCCGCCACCAGCCGGTCCGGCATCCCGTCCACAAACGTGGCAAATCCCTTGTGGTGCAGCAGCCCCTGCGTGGAACCGTGGTTGAAGCGCGGCATGTGCTTCTGCGCGTCCCACGCGTACGGGAAGTCCTTCTTGAACTTCACCTGCACGTTGGGGAGCTTCTTCTTCAGGATGGACGGGAGCGCGTTGCCGCCGTAGTCCGCCGCCTGCCCCGAATCCGCAATGATGCGGAAGGTGACATGGGGATTGTCCCGCGCAATGCGCACCACCGCCTCCTCAATCTCGTCTGACTGGAATTCAAAGATCATCATGTTCACGTCCAGCCGCCGGCCCGCCGCGCGTGCCACGGAGCCATCCAGCTCCGTCACCAGCGTGCGGGACAACCGCTCCTGGAACGTGAAATGGACGCTGACACCGTCCACGTTGGAAGCGTCCGCCAGGGCGGAGATGGACTGCTCGGCCAGCGCCAGCGCCTCGGTGAGTTGCGCGGTGTTCAGCGCGCCGGTGCCCGTGCCACCTACGCGTTCAAAGGCATCCGCCACGGCGCGGGCTTCCCGCGTGGTCAGAAAGCGGTCCTTGTTCTGGCCGGCGGCGCGCGCCAGCACCTGTTCCACCTGCGCCTGTCCCGCGCCGTCCGCGCGTGCCAGCACGGTGTCCACCACGCCCCGCGCGTCCTGGCTCACCTTCACGCGCCGCCACGTCGTCGTTGTCATGCGTGCTCCTCCCCTCAGGATGCGCGGTGTCAGGTGCCCTGCGCCGGACCCGCGCACACGCGGTTGCGGCCGTCGCGCTTGGCCCGGTACAGCCGCTCGTCGGCCAGGCCCACCAGTTCGCCCGCCTCACGGAAGGCGGACGTCCACTCCGCCACGCCAATGCTCACCGTCACCGGAATGCGGCGCTCCTCAAACGTGAACGGGTGGCGCTCCACCAGCGCGCGGATGCCCTCCGCCAGGCGCTGCGCCCCGGTGATGGGCGTCTCGGTGGCAATGATGGCAAACTCCTCCCCGCCGTAGCGCGCCATGAACTCGCTGCGGCGCAGGCGCCCGTGCACCACCTTCACCAGGTCACGCAGCACCTGGTCCCCGGCGCGGTGGCCGTGCGTGTCATTCACGGTCTTGAACAGGTCCACGTCCACCAGCAGCAGGCACAGCGGCCGCCCGTAGCGGCGCGCCCGTTCAATCTCGCGGGACAGGAAGTCGTCAAAGTAGCGGCGGTTGGGCGCGTCCGTGAGCGGGTCACGCACGCTGGTCTCATGCAGGTAGCGCCAGTAGCCGTATTCCGGGTTGGACTCCGCCATGACCTTGATGGTGGCCGCGCCCATGAACACCAGGTCCCCGTCCTGCAGGCGCTCCGTCTCCACGCGCTTCTTGTTGAGGAACGTCCCGTTGGCGCTGGCCAGGTCCCGCAGTGCGTAGCCGCCCTGCGGATAGGGCTCAATCACGGCGTGCTGCCGGCTGACGCCCTTGGCGGTGAGCGGGATGGCCGCCTCCGGGTCCCGCCCCATGACGACGAGCCGGTCCCCCAGGGCGACGGTGTCACCAATGCGCCCGCCCTCCAGCACCACCACGTGCAGCGGTGCCTCGCCCTGCACCACCGCGCTGATGTCCTCGCGGCTGAACTGCGTGGTCTCCGTGAGCGGCTCGTCCGTCCCCGTGCGGGCAAAATCTGAGGTGGCTTCCACCAGCGCGTGGTGCAGGTCGTACGCGGGGCGCGCCACCTCGGTGGGCGCGTCGTCGTCAGCGGGGGGCGGGGAGGCTGGGGGCCGGGGGTCCGTCATCGCGCGGGGGACCCTAGCAGGGGGCGGGCCCGGAGGGCAGCCGGTGGGTCAGTCCGCGTCGTCCGCCAGCGGGTTGCGCAACGCCCGCCACAGGAACTCCTGGTCCAGCGGGCCCAGGTCAAACTGCCGGGAGGCTTCGTCCACCAGCTCCACCAGTGGGACGCCGGGCCGGTCCCGGCGCGCCTGGCCAATCCAGCGCACGGCCTGACGGATGGCCTCACCGGGGCGGGCCACGGGCGTGGTCATGCCGCCATCCTGCAACGCGTTGCTGACGCTGTCACCGGCATGGCGCGGGCAGCGCGCCCAGCGGGGTGAGCAGGTCCGCGTAGTTGTCCACGCGCGTGCCGCCAAACGCCCCGTCCGTGTACTGGAAGAAGTAGCGGTGCTCCGCGGGAATGGTCACCCCGGTGTAGTCCTGACCGTAGGCCTCCGCGTCCGTGACCGTGTTGCCAAACACCAGCCCGGGCAGCAGGCCCCGCGCCGCCAGCGTGGCCAGCTCGCCGGTCTTGTAGGTGACCGCGGTGCCCCCGGTGCCGCCCGTCAGGGTCAGCGTGGTGTGCACGGGGCCTGGGGGGAAGCCGCGCTCGCGGACAAACTCCCGCGTCCGCCCCACCAGGAACTCCGGGCGGGCAGTCACGTACATCACGCGCCAGCCGCGCCCTGCCAGCAGCGACAGCACTTCGGGCGCAGACGGGTTGGCGTTGGGCGTGGCACCCGTGAGCATGGCCGTGAATTCCTCGTTTTCCGACGTGGTCAACGTGCCATCCACGTCCGAAACCACGGTGGCGGTGCCGGGCGGAAGCACGTCAATGAGCGCGTCCGTTGTGGACAGGTCACCCCGCACCACCAGGTGCACGCGGTGGCGTCCCGTGCCCAGCGTCTTGTCCGCCGGAATCTGGAAGTACACGCGCCCGCCGCTGTCCTCCACGCCCTCCACCGGGGCGTGCGTGTTGTCGCTGGTGGTGGTGGCGGTGCCCAGCGCCTCCCACGCCCCGGCACAGCTGCGCAGCAGGTAGAGGTCCACGTCCTCATCCTTGAGGTCCTTGTCCGTCAGCCCGTAGGCGAACTTGGCGATCACCCACTGCGGGTCACCCGGGTTGAGCAGCAGGTCCCGGCCCCGGTGGTTGGGCGACCCGGTGGCGACGATGATGGGCGAGGCGATGTCATGCCGCCAGGCGGCCGCCGCGCCCGGGTCAGGCGGTGCCGCGTCACAGGCGGGGGCCGGCAGGCAGCCGGGCAGGCTGGCCCCGGATGCCGCGCCTGCGGACGAGCCGGTGGCTGCCGACGAGCCGGCGCTGGCAGCAGAGGAGCCGGAGCTGGCCGCCGAGGAGCCGGACGCCAGGGAGGTGGGGGACCCTCCCGACGACGCGGAGGTGCCTGCCGAGGAACCCACGGCCGCGCCGCTGCTGCTGCCCGTCCCGCTGGACGCGAGCCCGGTGGAGCCTGACGACGAGGTCCCGCCCGCGCCGCCGCCGCCATCCGGTTCGTCCGTGGGGGAGGCGCTGGTGCAGGCGGCCAGGCCGCCGGCCAGGAGTAGGGGGAAGATCCTCACGGTGCGCCTCCTGCTCAGCGGGCACGGGCACCCGCAGAAGCGCGCGCACCCTAGCGGTGCCCGGCGTCCTCGCAACCCGCGCGCCTTCCGCCATCCGGCCGATGCGGCGCCGTCCCGCGGTTTGTGCTGAAACAGCACTCGCATATGCTGTATCGGCATATGTTGGCCCGCGCCCCGCGCAGCTTCACGACGAGGCGCCGCGCGGCACGCCGCATGCTGTTACGGCAACCCGGACACGTTCACGGTGACCGCACCCCACCCGCCGCGCGCCTTGCCGCCCTCGCCCGCCGCGCGCCTTGCCCCCGCGGCGGCCCCGCTCACCCCGGCCCCCGCCGCCTGAGGTACCACAGTGCCAAATCTGCACTCGCTCGCTGCACCCGACGACGTCCTGGGACGGGACGTGCGGCGGTACCTGGGCCTGGTGGGGGAGTCCCCGGCGCTGCGCTCCGTGCTGCTCACCGTGGAGAAGGTGGCGCGGTTTGGGTCCAACGTGCTCATCCTGGGTGAGAGCGGCACCGGCAAGGAGCTGGTGGCGCGGGCCATCCACGCGCGCGGGCCTCGGCGGGAGCGGCTGTTTGTGCCCATCAACTGTGCGGCGCTGGGGCGGGACATCCTGGAGAATGAGCTGTTTGGGCACGAACGCGGCGCGTTCACCGGGGCCACCGAGCGCAAGAAGGGGCTGTTTGAGCTGGCGGACGGCGGCACGCTGTTCCTGGACGAGATTGGCGAGATGGATCCGTCCACGCAGGCGCGGCTGCTGCGGGTGCTGGAGCGCAACGAGTTCCGTCGCGTGGGCGGTACGGCCAAGGTGCGGGTGGACCTGATGGTGGTGGCGGCGTCCAACCGTGACCTGGAGGCCGCCATTGCCGCCGGCGGGTTCCGGTCTGACCTGTACTGGCGGCTGAAGGTGGTGACCGTGCTGGTGCCGCCGCTGCGCGAGCGCCGCGAGGACATCCCGGCGCTGGTGGACTTCTTCATTGAGGACTTCAACCGCCGCCACGGCGGGCGCATCCGCGGGATTGCGCCCCAGGTGCTGGGGCGGCTGATGGAGCAGGACTGGCCGGGCAACGTCCGCGAGCTGAAGAACGCCGTGGAGAGCGCTGCGGTGCTGTCCAACGGGGACATGCTGGAGGTGGACTCGCTGCCGTTGGGAGGAAACGGCGCGCGGCCGGTGGTGACCCCCACTGTCGCCGTGTCGGCCGGCGGGATCCGCCTGCCCGCACGCTGCTCGCTGGCGGACGCTGAGCGCACGCTCATCCTTGACGCCATTGCCCGCCACCGCACCCTGCGGGAAGCCGCCGCGGAGGTGGGTATTGGTCTGCGCACGCTGCACACCAAGCTGCGCCAGTACGGTGTGACCGCGGTGGATGCGCGCGCCACGCCCTCCGGCCGTTCCCGCGCGGGCTAGCGGTCGGCAGACGCCGCCGCCCGGTTTGGACGGCGCTCCCGGCGTGCCGTAGGCTCGTCCACGTGGCGGAACCCCGGAGCGGCTCGGCGGCCAGGCGGACCGAGCACACCCAGTTCTTCTCCATGGCGATGCTGGAGCTGGCGCGGGAGGCGCCGGCATGGGTGAAGTCCGCGCGCGCGCATCTGCAGCAGGGGCGGTTTGCCCAGGCACAGCAGGAGCTGGAGGCGGGCCTGGCCAGCTCGCCGGGGCACGTGGAGGGCCTGCTGTTCCTGGCCGAGGCGCACTGGGAGCAGGTGCACGCGCCCTCCGCGCTGGATTGCCTCAAGCAGGCCATCCAGGCGGCGCCGCGGGACGCACGCGCCTACGCGCTCTTGGGGCGCTACCTGCTGCTCAAGGGCCTGCGCGAACAGGCGGTGAAGTTCCTGGAGCACGCCGTCACGCTGGACCCCAACGATCACCACAGCCGCAAGGCCCTGGAGCGCACGCGCAACCTCATCCAGAAGGGCTACCGCCGCGTGGAGCGCACGCGCCTGGGAGCGCCACCCGGGGACGCACCGCAGGAGACGCGGCTGTTTGTGCGGCCCGTGCCGGATCCGCAGACCGCCCCGCCGCCGCCACCGGCCGCTGGGGCCGGCCCGTCTGACCCCACGGCGGAACAGGCCGCCCCGGCCGCTGCCGTCCCGGAGCCCGGCATCTCCGAGGGTGAGGTGGAGCGCGCCCTGGCGGCGCTCATCACCGGCAACCTGTTCCCGGTGGACCTGGACCACCCGGCGGTGGACGGCGCCCGGCGCCGCCCGGCGTGGCAGCTGTTGGCGGCGGTGCTGCTGTTGGCGCTGGCCGCGGCCGCAGGCGCACCCGCGGGCCTGCTGCTGCGCAAGCACGTGGCGTCCGCCCGGGCCGGTGGCGCCATGGAACGCGCGTACGCGCTGCTGCGGGAGGACACGCCGGCGGCGTGGACCGGCGCGGCGGAGCTGCTGGACCGGATCTCGGCGTCGTCGCCGGAGTATGAGGCGGCCCAGCCGCTGTTGGCCATGGCGCAGGCCACACGCGCGCAGGACCTGGGCGGTGGCCGCCCGCTGCGCGAAGAGGCGGAGCGGGCGCTGTCCGCCTCCGGCGAGGCAGGCAGCCCCGCACGCCGCTCCCCCGCCGCCCTCTGGGCGCGGCACCTGGTGGTCCGCGGTGGCGGCGAGGCCGACCGGGCACTGGCTGGCGACCTGCGGCGCGCGCTTCAGGACAAGCCCGCTGATGCGTGGCTGTGGGCGGTGCAGGGGCGTGTGGCGGAAGACGCGGGGGATGACGCCGCCGCGTTGGATGCCTACCGGGCCGCGGTGCACCGCGACCCGGACTTTCCGCTCGCGCGGATGGGGCTGGCGCGCGGCCACGTGCGCCTGGGGGACCTGGCGGAGGCGCGCCGGCAGCTGGACCAGGTGCTGGCGCTGCACCCCGGTCACGCCGGTGCGCACCTGGTCCTCACGCTCTTGGCCGCCGGCGACCCGGCAGGGGCCACCGTGCTGGAGCGCACCCGGCGCCTGGTGGATGACCCGGCCACCCGCCCGCCGGACGCGGCCCTGCTGGCCGCGGGGTTGGCGCTGGCGGAACTGGCGCGCGGCCAGGGCCACGCGGCGCCGGCGTTGTGGGCGCGTGCGGCGGGGGCGTCCGCGGCACTGCCGTTTGCGGTCTGGCAGGTGGCGCGCGTGCGCCTGGCGCTGGGCGAGGTGGACGCGGCCCGGGAGATGCTGGCGCAGCTGGCCGAGAACAACGACTCCGACGTCAACCTCCACAAGGACCTGGCCCGGGCGTCCGCGGCGGCGGCGCTGGGTCCCCCGCTGGTGGAGCGCGCCCGTGCGGCAGCGCCCGGGCGGGAGCGCGGCGGTTGGCCCACGCTGGTCCTGCCGCTGGGGACAGTGCACGTGCGCCCGGGCGCGCCGTTCCCTTTTGAAACGGTGCTGGATGCGCGCTTCTTCCCTGAGGCGGAACTGCAGCAGGCCACGGCGATGGCGCGGGACCTGTCACCGCGGGTGGCGGTGGCACGCGTGAAGACGGCGGCGGCGGTGGCGCGGGCGCGGGCGCTGCTGGCGTCGGGCCAGGCTGCTGCCGCGCGCGAGTTGTTGCTGGAACAGCGGGAGAGCGCGCGGTCTGACACGGAGGTGCTGGTGACGCTGGCGCAGGCGTGCTGGCGCGCCGGGGACCGCGCCGCCGCGGAGCAGCACGCGCGTGAGGCCCTGGAGGTGAATCCCCAGGAGCCGGGCGCGCGCCTGCTGCGGGTCTCCCTGCTGCTGGAAGGGGAGGACGTGGCGCGGGCGCTGCGGGAACTGGACCTGTTTGACCAGTCCGGCGTGGAGAGCGCGCAGGCCCACGCGCTGCGGGCGCGCGCGCTGGCGGCCAGGGGCCGCACCGCTGACGCGCAGAAGGCGCTGGCGCGCGCGCTGGCGCTGGATCCGGGGGACCTGGAGGTGGCGCTGGCGGTGGCGCGGGTGGGTGCGCCGGAGGGCGGCGGAGAGCGAGCCGCGGCGGTGACGGCGCTCACGCGCTTTCTGCAGGCGGCGGACGCGGAGAACCCGCGGCGCGCCGGCGCGGTGGACGCGCTGGAGCGCCTGGGTGCGCCCGTTCCCGCGGGACAGGGCAGCCAAGGCCGGCGCGCGCGGCGCTAGGCTGTTGCGCTGCAGGAGGTGGGGCGTGGAGCTTGACGGGGTTCTGCCGCCACCACCGCGCGTCCCTGCCGCATCGGTGCGGCGCGTGCGCTCGCTCGCGTTCCTCCTGCTCAGTGCTGCGCTCCTTGCGCTTCCCTGGCTGATGGTGGGGCTGGTGGAGGAGGTCCGCGCGGACCACCGGCGTGCGGCCACCTGGCGGACCGGGCAGCCGGTGGACGCCACCGTGGTGCGGCACGAATTCCCCGAGGGCTGGTTCCCCGGCCCGCGCCGCGTGGTGTTCTCCTTTGTCCACGCGGGCGCCACGCGCGAAGCGCGCCGCGTGGTGCTGCCGCGGGACCTGGGCGAGTGGCCCGTGGGCTCCGTCCTCCCGCTGCGCGTGGACCCCGCGCACCCGGACGACCCCTCGCTGCCCTGGGACGCCGCGGGGGATGCGTGGTGGCCGTTGGATCTGCTGGCCTTCCCCGCGGTGCTCCTCCTGATTGCGGCGGGGCTTGCGGTGCTGGCCCGGGTGACGGACCGGCGCTACCGCGTGCTCCGTGACGGTGTGGCGGTGCCCGCGCGCGTGCTCCGGCGCCACCCTGCGTTCGCGCAGTTGCACCAGGTGGAGTACGCCTGGGACGGCGTGACCCACCGCGCGTGGGTGGACATCCCCGTCGTGTTCTGGCCCGCGCCGTTGCGCGCCGCGCTGCTGGTGCTCCCCGGCCGTCCCGGTGCCTGCGCCGCCGCGCTGCCCACGGAGATTGTGCACGTACCGGGGCCGCAGGAGCAGGCGCACGCGCTGGCGGAGGTTGTAGACCGCTGGGTGCGGCTTCCCGGCCCGGCGGCTGCGCTGGCCGGACTGCCGGCGCGGCTGCGCGCGGTGGATGACAACGCTGCGCGCGACGCGGTGGCCGCGCTGGAAGCGCTGCTGGCGGGTCCCGCGCTGGAAGTCTTCCTGGACCGCTGGCTGCGCGGCCACGCGGCGGCGCTGGCGCCCGCACAACGGGCCGCGCTGGGTCGGCTGCACGCCGTCCGGCGCATCCGCCGTCACGTGGCGCTGCGCTTCGCCATCGTCTCCGCCACGGCGATCACGGTCGTGGTTGGCGGAGTTCTCGGACTGTTCCTGGGGGTCGCCCCGGGCGCGCTGGAACTGGCGCTGTATTTCACCGTGTTTGCCGTGGTGCTGTGGCTGGCGGCCGGCGGCGTGTGAGGCCACTCACGGGGACGCGATCAGCACCTGGTGCGTGCCGCCGGGCACGTGGATCCACAACGCGCCACCGGACTCGGGCACGTGGCGCCATGACGAGGCGGTGGACTGCAGCGCCTGCGCGCTGTCCGCCACCGTGGCTGCCGTCCCGTCCAGGGTGACGGATGCCGGCGCGGGAACACCCAGCAGCTCCAGCACAAACCCCGCGGTGAAGACGCTGCCTGACGCCACAGAGAGCTGTGCCGCCGCCACCTCCAGGCGCGTCCCGTCATACACGGTGAACACGCTGCTGCCGGAACCGGGCGGGACCGCGCGCACGTACAACAGCCCCGCATCCCCCGCGAACGACTCCACGCCCGCCAGCGTGGCCGGTGCCAGCGTGTCGATCGTCGGGCGGAGCAGCGGGATGATGGCGCCTTGCCGGATGAACAGCGGCAACCGCTCCAGCGGTGCGTCCACGGTGGCGTGGCCCGGCCCGTCGTGGACGGTCCCGTCCCACCAGTCCACCCACCGCCCCGCCGGAAACGGCACCTCGCGCGTGCGGTCACCGTCCACAATGACGGGCGCCACCAGCAGATCGTCGCCGAACAGGTAGGTGTCCGACGGGTGTTCCCCCAGTTCCGGGTGGGCCAGGCCCAGCGGTCGCTGGATGGGCCGGCCCGTCGTGGCAATCTGTTGCGCCAGCGTCCACTCATAAGGGAACAGGCGCAGGTGCAGCCGCGCGTAGACACGGTAGATGTCCACCGCCTCCTGGTCGCGCCCGTTCTCCGCGGTGAACTCCCATGGCGGTTGCGACGAACTGTCACCGACCTGCATCACCGACGACAGTGCGGTCTGCTGTGTCCAGCGCAGGAACAGCTCCTTGGACGGCGGGCTGTGCCGGTACCCGCCGGTGTCCGCGCCAAAGAACGGGTAGCCTGACGGGCCCAGGCCCAGCCCCATGGCGATGGAGGACGGCAGTCCGCCCACGCCCGTCACGCGTTCCCCCGCGCGGTTGGTGAACACCTCGCGGTAGCGCGTGAAGGTGGCATCCAGGTCCCCCGGCCAGATGACGCTGGCGTAGCGCTGGCCACCCCAGCGTCCCGCGCGGCACAGCAGGAAGCCACCGTTGGGGGGAAGCAGCTCGGCGTAGGCCCGGTGGTAGAGCGCGGGGTAGCGGTGGTGCATCACGCGCTCGTCACTGCCGTCACCAAACTCCCAGGTGCTGCGGCTCATGTAGAGCGCGGGCAACACGTCCTCCGCGTAGTCCAGCTTGAAGCCCTCCACGCCCGCATCCGTGTAACGCCGCACACCCTCCTGCCAGAACGCCCATGCCGCCGGCAGCGTGAAGTCCAGCGGCTCGCTCCAGGAGTTGAGCAGCGGGCCGTGGGTGGACGGGAAGAAACCCGCATTCACCGCCTGCGTGCGGTAGGGCTCAGCGCCCTCCTCCACGTAGGGCACGTGCCACAGCGCGTACCGCAGGCCCGCCGCGTGGAGCGCATCCACCATCGCTGCCGGGTCGGGGAATCGCGCGGCGTCGTAGTCAAACGCGCCCTCGTGTGACGCGTACGGCCGGTCAATCCACATCCCGCTGGTGGCGAGATCCAGCTCGCGGATCTTCGCCACGTCGTCCAGCACCTGCACCTGGTCGCGGTTCTCGTCACGCCAGATCCACGGGCCCAGCGCCCACGGGGCGGGGAGGACCGGCGCGCCGGTGACCGCCAGGTAATGCGCCGTCACATCCAGCGGGTGCGCCGCCGCAAACAGGTGCACCGCCAGCGCGGGTTCGCCGGACGCCACCGCGTAGGTCACCTCCACCAGCGTGGGCTCCTTGCGCGCCACGTCAAACGCGCCCACGCGCTCGTCCTCCACAAACAGGCCCCAGCCGCCCGTGCCAATGAGCAGCGGCACCACCACGTGGTTCTCGGTGCTCGCGCTCTCAATGCCCAGGTCCGCCTCCAACTGCATGGGCCGCAACTTGCCACGGTGGTTGACGTCGTCGGGCCATTCGCCCAGCCCGTAGAACGCCTCGTCCGCCGCCGCGCGCGGCCGCAGCCGCATCCACGCCACCGCCGTGCCGTTCCCGGCCGCCACCACCCGCCAGGCCGCCCGGAAACGCCCGTCCGCCGCCGGGGCAATGCGCAACTCCGTGCGCGTGCCGTCCGTGAAGGTGGACTCCACCACCGCGTCCGCGCCGTCCGCGCGCGCGGTACTCCCGCTCACCGTGTCCCACGCCAGGTCGTCGGGTGCGCCCGGGTTGAGCACGTCATCCCGCTCCAGCCAGTACGGGTCGTAGCTTCCCGCCGGGTCCAACTGGAACACCGTGCCCAGCTGCAGCGCATCCGCCGGGAAGTCCAGCAGCGTGGTGGCTCCGTCCCGCAGTGAGAATGAACGCCCGTCCGCCGCCACGTGTACGGACACCGTGCCGGCGCGGACCTCCGGGCCGGTGGGGTCCGGTGGCTGCTCCCGGCCGGTGCAGGCGGTGAGCAGGACGGGGAGGAGCGCGGCGCGAAGGTGGGGTGCCATCAGCGGCGCGGTGTGCCTGCGTTGCGCGCGCGGCGCAAGGGCGCCGCGTCAGGGTGTGCAGTCCGTCCACGCAATGAGGTGCGTGGACAGGCCGCATCCGTCGCCGGTGGTGTACCAGCCCTCGGAACGCGTACCCACGGCGTCGCATGACGGGAATTCGCCCGCGCAGCGCGCGTGGCACAGCAGCTCACCGGAGCAGGTGTCATACCAGCCCTCACTGAACGACCCCGCTTCCATGCACACCGGCGGGCACAGCCACGTGGGCATGCAGCAGGACGTGCCCAGGCCGCCGCCGCATGACCACGCGCCCGACATGATCCCGGCCGGGCACGCGTTGGGCACCACCGCCACACACTGGCCGCCCGCCGCCTCGCACGGCAGGGTCCCGGCGTCGGGCAGCGGGGGAACGCCGCCATCGCCCGTGGTGCACGCCACCACCGTCGTGCCGGCACAACCCGCGTTGCACGCGTTGCAGTAGCGCTGCCCATCGGCTCCGCACACCCAGTACTCGGGCGCCGGGCACCCCACGCCGCACTGCTCCACGCAACTGCCCGCGTCGGGCGTGGTGCCACCGTCAGCCGGCGTGCCGGCGTCCGGGCAGTCCACCACCGTGGTGCCGCTGCACGCGGCAAAACACGCGGTGCAGTAGCGGTTCCCATCCTGGCCGCACACCCAGTACTCCGGTGCCGGGCATCCCGTGCCGCACGCCTCCACGCAGGACTGCACCGTGGAGGATGACTGGCCGCCACCCGAGCTGGCCGTGGCCCCGGAGGACGGGCCCGCCGCGGAGGACGACGCCACGCCGCCCGAGGAGCCGCCGCCGGACGACGACGATGACGATGATGACGACGAACCACCGCCACCGGTGCAGGCGGCGAGGAAAGCGGAAAACGCGACGGTCAGGACACGGTTCAAGTCACACCTCCAGGAACAGGCCGGCGCGGAGGCTAGCGCGCACCGCCAGCGGAACGAACGGACCGGTTCACAGCAACGCACGGTGGCCCCGGAAAGGGGAACGCCATGGCCCGCGCTGTCGGTGGTGGACGAAGACGACGGGGAGCACCCGCAGCGGCGCGTGTACGCATTCGATGCCATCGACGGGACGTTGGGATCCCGGTGGCGGCTTCCCGCGACCGCATCCATTGCCTTGCCGACGGTACATGCCGGTGATGAGATGCGCCGTCCGTCGACGGAGGTCTCCGATGAGCAGGTTCGCGTTCCCGTGGCTGGTTGCCGTCCTGATGCTCGCCGGAGCATGCACGTCCAACCGTACCGACACCCGCGTGGTCATCACCGGACGCGTGCAGCTCACTGCTATACCGGGGCTGAACGACATGAGCCGCGTGCGCATTGACATCGGTCGCGGCGAAGGCGGCGTGGTGCCCGACGCGGACGGGCAGTTCGAACTGTCCGACCTTGAACCGGACGTGTACACGCTTGTCATCACGTTCACAGGGGGACTGACGCCGCAGGCGTCACGGTCCGCGTACCGGCGGCACGAGCTGCGCGTCGTGGGGCGCAGCGGTGGCGACATCAACCTGGGGACACTGGTGCTGCAGCTCGCCACCGGGCGGGTGACCGGCCGCGTGGAACAGACGGACGGGCGGGACCCCGCGGGCGCCACCGCGTCGCTGCGGACCATGGATGGGAAGACGCTGCAGGCACCGGTCACCGGTGGCCTGTATGTGCTGGAGAGCGTGCCCGTCGGTGAGCACTCCGTGACCGTCACCAAGCCGCTGTACGCGGCGGGATCGGCGCAGCCGCAGTGTGCGCCGCTGGTGGCCGTGGTGGAGGAGGATGCCGTCGTGGAGGCGACCCCGATGGTGCTCGCGCCGACGGCGGTGGGCCTGGTGCCGGGTGCGGTGGGCATTCTCGATACCGAGGGAACCACCTGGTACCTGCAGCGCGACGCAACCGGCGTGGCCGTGCGGGTGCTGTCCACCTACGCCACGCAGGGCCGCGTGTGGCTGGCCAGCGGCGGCACGCTGAGCGGGGACGGCGGCGTCGTGCCCTTCACCGCCTTTCAGCCCGATGGCTACGTCGTGGACGTCCCCGACGGGCGGTCGACGGTGCTGCTGCAGTTCGCCGACCGCTGCGGCTACGAGTCCCCGGTCTATTCGCTGACCATCATCCGTGACCGGACGGCTCCGCGTCTTGACCTGGTGATGCTGAACGGCGGCGCGCCGTTCATCACCGCGCCCACCACGCGCATGCTGGTCGTCGCCACGGATGAGCTGGACGGTCCGCTGGAACTGCGCCGCGCGTTGTGCACGGTGCCCGCCTTGGGTGCCGTCCCGCAGTGCACCCTGCCGCTGGAAGCATCGCCATGGGATGCGTACCAGGCGGATGACAACGTCACGTTCGACCCCCAGCAGGGCGGAAAGGCCGTGCAGGTCCAGGTGCGCGACCGGTCCGGAAACGTCTCGGAGATCGCCACCGCGCTCGTGACGCTGGACTCGCTGCCACCGGTGAATCCGCTCGTGGTGATCGGCAACGGAAGTGAACTGGTGAGCACGAACCGCGTGGTGGTCACCGTCCAGGCCGAGGGCGCCACGCGGATGAAGGTGGGTCCGGTATCCGGGCTCGCCGGGGTGGCATGGCAACCCATGGTGGCGACGTTCCCGGTTGACCTGCCGGGCACGGATGGTGAGAAGCGCGTATACGCGGTGTTTGCGGACGACGCGGGCAACGAGACGGGCGAGGTCTCCGGCCGCGCGGTGCTGGACGCGACGCCGCCGTCCGCGCCGTTGGTGACGCTGGGCGATCCGGCCAGCGCGCCGTGGGTGAGCGACGCGTACGCGCCGCTCGTGGTCCTGACGACGGACGATGACCGCGCCACCCTCACGCTGCGCCTCCGCGGGGACACCGCCGGTGGCGCCCGGGACTACGGGTGGAGCGCCATCCCGTCACACGTGGACCTGGCAAAGGGCGATGGCAGCAAGCGCGTGCTGGCCAGCCTGGTGGACCGCGCGGGCAACGAGAGCCCGGTCACGGAGACGGTGGTCCAGCTGGACACGTTGGCCCCACTGGTGAGGAGCGTCGTCGTCAACAACGGCGCGGAATACACCGGAGCCGCCCTGCTCGTGCTGGCCCTGGACGTGACGGGCGCGGCGGAAATGCGCATCCAATGCGATGGCGCGTTTGACACCGAGACGTGGGGGCAAGCGGCCGCGGACGCGGACTGTCCCGCCCCGGTGGGCGACGGGCTGAAGACCGTTCGCGGGATGTTCCGCGACGCTGCGGGGAACACCGTGACGGTGACGGCGCGTCCGGTCGTGCTGGACACGCTCGGGCCCGCCGGCACGCTGGAGGTGGCCGGGCTGACCTCCACGTCCACAGGCTTCCGCACGCGCGAGCCTTTTGTGGACCTGCTGATGACGGCGCTGGACCCGCCGGCCGGGACGCGCAGTGGCAGCGGCACGCGCTGGATGAAGGTCTGGAATGGCTCGGGCAGTGAGCCGGCGGATTGGCTGGAGTTCCGCCCCAGCATGCGCTGGCAGCTCCCGACGGGTGACGGGCCCAAGGAGATCCACCTCAAGCTGGCGGACGGCGTGGGGAATCCGAGCACCACGGCCATCACCGCGTCCCTGACGCTGGACCAGACGCCCCCGACGCTACCGCGCCTGGCCGCACTGCCCGCCGCCACGTCGGCCGCCGCGGTGCTGCCCGCGCTGGACACGCCATCCACCGACGTGCACTCGGCGCCGGTCACCTACCAGTTGCGCGTGGATCCCAGCTCACCAACGTGGACCACCGTCACCTTCCCGCTGGTCACCCCCGTGCCGCTTGCCGCGGGCGAACGCAACCTGGTGCGCCTGCGCTCCCTTGACGCTGCGGGCAACGTCTCCGCCGAGGATGCCGCCGCGGTGGTCCAGGATGCCACGGGTCCACGGGAGCCCGTTCTGCTCGTCTCGCGCCAGCACGTGAACGCCACCACGGCGTCCGTGACCATCGTGAACCCGGACCCGGATGACGCCGGCCTGCGGTTCGAGGGATGCACCGAGAACATCCCGGCCACGGCGACCTGCAGCCGGACCTGCACGCCGGTGGACCTGCCCTCCAGCGTGGTGCTGTCACTGTCCGCGGGTGGGAAGACGTGTGTGTTCGCGCGTTCGGTGGACGCGGCGCAGAACGCCAGTGGACTCGCCGTGACGTGGTTGATCAGCGACCTGTCCGCCCCGCGTCCGCCGGACCTGGCCCCGCGGTTTGACCCGTCCGCGCTGACGGTGCGGGCGCCACGGGTGGACCTGTTTCTTGCCGGCCCGGCCACGGACCTGCCGCTGGGCGGACCGGGTAACCCGTACAAAGGCGTTGCCCACCTGGAGGTGGACGACGGCGCAGGTTTCTCCCCGCTGTGCCCGGGCTTCATCACGGACGAGGCGTGGGACCCGTGCCGCGCGGTCTCACCGTGCACGGACCCACGCCTGCGCTGCACCGGCACCACGCCGTCGGCGGTGAACGTGGCGCTGGTGGCCGGGCTGGCCAACCGGGTCGCGGTGCGCGCGGTGGACCTGGCCGGCAACGTCGGTGACGGCGTCAGCCAGGTGATTGCCACGGAGAGCGACGAGCCGGCGGGCCTGGCGGCGGGCAGCCAGGAGGCGCCGCACCTGTGGGGAACCACGCTCGCCTGGCAGACGCGGAACACGGGCTTCTCCGTCGTGGAACTGGGGACCAACCGCCGCGTGGACACCACGGACCCGCAGTGCGGACAGAGCACGTTCGGGTCTTTCAGGGTGACCGCGTCCCCGGGCGCGGCCGGCGTGGCGTACCTGGATGGCCAGGACGTGAAGCTGCGCCGACGTGGCGCCGACGGGCTGCTGTGCACGGCGGACGATCCGGCGGACCTGGTCCTGTACACGTCCCCCGCGGGTGCACTGAAGGAGGTGTCGCTGTCCGGTGGACGCGTGGCCTTTGTGGAGACGGCCTACGATGTCCCGTCGCGCCTCACCACCGCCGATGTCCGGGTGAAGGAGGCGGGCCCCGACGGGGTTTTCGGCACTACTGATGACACCACCGTGGTGGTGAGCCACAGCACGTATTCGGGGAATGACCCGTCCGGGCTCAGCCTGGCGGGCGCGTGCCTGCTGTGGAGCGGACCGCCCTCTTCCGACGTGGACGGGTGGCAGGTCGTCTGCACAGCATCGAGCTTCGCGAGTCCGCTGGGTTCCCACTCGTTCACGGCCGCGGCCGCGGCGTTGGCAGCGGACGGGCTTGCCCTGGTGCGCGGCGTGTTTGACCCGTTCCCCGTGCCAACGTTGTGGTTACACCGCCGCGCGGCCGGCACGCTGTTCAACGGGACGGGCGTGCGCCGTGACTACCCGGCGGGGGCGGCCACGCAGTCCTACGGATGGTCGGTGGCGGTGGACGGCGTGCACGTTGCGAGCCTTGAGCAGGCGACCGAGGGAGCGCTGGGCCGGATCACCGACTGGAACGCGGGACCGGACGGCGCATTCGGCAGTGGCGACGACGATCTCCGCCGCCTGGCCCCCGCCTCCGTCACGCGCCTGGGCGCCTCGCTGGCGGGCGGGCTGCTGGTGTTCTCCTCCGGCGGTGACAGCGCGCGCGACATCCTGTCCATGGACCTCACCACGATGCGGTGGGAGTCCGTGGGCACCACCGCCGCCCACGTCCACCCCGTCCTGAACGGCGCGGGCACGCTCGTGTTCCAGCGCGGGCAGGACCTCGTTGCGCGGTCGCCGTCCGGACGGGAGACCGTGCGGGAGAGCGTTGGTGGTGCGTTCTCCGGGCACGGGATGGCCGCGTCGGGGGAGTTCCTGCTGCTGGCGGAGGCGCCGCCGTCCACGCCCGGCAGCCCGCAGCCCACGCTGTTCCGCGCCGGCACCGACGGACTGTTCTTCACCGACGACGACCCGGCACCGGCCGTCCACGACATAGCGGGAACGCGCCACGGGGCGTACCTGGGCGGCGGCAAGGGCATGGTGGTGCACGCTTCGCCCGTGGATGGCCTGCCTGAGCCCGTTGTGTTGGAGCCCGGGACCGGTCCGCTGGAGCTGGCCACGCAGGTGTCGTTGGGAACGGGATGCTCGGAGGGGGCCAACTCATACTGGGGTGGCATCTCACGGCGGCACGCCATGTGGGATTCCGGCAACTGGGCCATCTGCATCCACGACGCAGGACCGGACGAGGAGTTCGGCACCGGGGATGACCTGCCCTCGGCAAAGCTGGGCTCGTGGAACAACGTCCGGTTCGCGTGGATGGATGAGCGCCGGATGGTGATCAACACGCAGTTCACCGGTGAACTGTCCGTCGTGGACACGGGCCCGGACGGCCGCTTCAACACCGCGGATGACGTCACCACGCCCATCCCGCTCCACGGACGACAGGCGATGCACGTGGCGCTGGCGGGGAACGCGCTGGCGTACGTGGCCACGCCATCCGGCACGGAGGGCGCGCAGGTGTACCTCCACGATCTCGCCACGGGACGGGCGACGCAGCTGACGTCGCACCACTCCAGCAAGTGGACGTCCGAAGGCTACGCCATGCAGCTCGCCGTTGATGCGTCCGGGCGGACGGTGTGGACGGACACCCTGTTCCCGTACCCGTCACTGTTCGTGCACATCCCCTGATCCAGCGCACCGCCAGCGGAACGGCCGGACCGGTTCACGGCAACGCAAGGTCCACCAGCCACAGCGCGCAGGTGAGGGCATGCAGGCGCATGGCGCATGTCCGGACGACGCCCGTCCGCCGCCGTGCCACCAGCCAGCCGAGCAGCGGCACGGTGGCGGCCCACAGCGGCCAGGCGTTCTGGAAGGTGTTGCCCGGCACGTCACGCGCCGTCACGCGCACCAGGCCCCACCACAGCACGCCAAGCTGCAGCGCCGCCGTGGCAAACATCCACGCGGCATCCCACGCGGTGAGGGCCGGCGCGCCCACTCAGTCCCGGAAGTTGTTGAACTGCAGCACCAGGGACAGCTGTTCCTGCTGGCCGCGCAGCAGGTTCATGGCCGCCTGCAGTTCGTCCTTCTGCTTGCCCGCCACGCGCACGGCGTCACCCTGGATGGACGCCTGCACCTTCAGCTTGCTGTCACGGATGAGCGCCTGGATCTCTTTTGCCTTCTCCTGGGCAATGCCCTGCTTGAGTTTGATGAGCTGGCGCACCTGCTGGTTGCCCACGCCTTCCACCTTCTGCTCGTCCAGGAACGTGAGGCTCACGCCGCGCTTGCTCAGGCGCGCGTACAGCACTTCCAGCGCTGCCTTGCACTTCTCCTCGCTGTTGGTGCGGATGACAATGTCCTCCCCCGCGCGCTCCAGTGACGTGTTGGTGCCGCGGAAATCGTACCGGCCCACAATCTCCTTGCGGGCCTGGTCCACGGCGTTCTCCACCTCGTGCTTCTGGTAGTTGGACACGACGTCAAATGAGGGCATCACAGGCTCCTGGGTTCACGAAAACAGGACCGGCCGGCCCGTCAGCGTGGGGTCCGTGCCCGACGCATGTGGCACCAGCGAGCGCAGGATGGCGCGCACCATCTGGGGCAGGCTCAGGTGGCTGCCATCCACCACCACGCGGTCCGGCCGGGGCGGGGGGGGCGCCTCGTCCGGGTCCGGCGGGGGCGGGACGGACGGCGGTGGCGGCGTGGTTTCCAGGTGCGCCTGCCGCCGCGCCGCGCGCAGCGCCGGGGACGCCCACAGCTGGAACACGCGCGCGCTGGGCGGCATGAGCCCCTCCAGGCTCTTGGCCTCCACCACCGCACCCCGCACGCCCGCACGCAACACAAACTCCCGCAGCGCCGCGCGCACCGCCGGGTGCTCCAGGACGTCCGCCGCCGGCCCCGCAAAGCCGGAGGTGTCCCGCGCCGCCTGCAGCGCATCATGCCCGTCCCACAACAGCCGCAGCTTCCCGTCAACCAGGTGCACCTGCAGGCGCCGCACCATGTCCGCCAGCATGGGGCCGTCCACCGCGTCCGGCCGGCCGGTGGCCCACGCGGCGGAGCGCAGTACCGCGGCAATGCCCACCCACGGCACCCGCAGCCGCTGCGCCAGGTCCTGCGCCAGCGGCGTCTTGCCTGTGTACGGGGGACCCTCCACGCCCACCAGCGGACAGGTCCCGCGCAGGCGCAGTTCCTCCACGGCAATGAGCGCACCCATGGCGCCCACCTCGCTGAGGGACAGCGGCCGCGCCGGCCCGGTGAAGTCCCGCAGCCCGTTCATGGCCAGCCGCATGTTCTCCCGCGCCACGTCGGCAAACCACTCCAGCGCCTCGCCCTGGCCGGACAGGCCCTCGTCCAGCACGTCCGTGAGATCCTGCAGCTCGCGCAGGCCGCCCACCGCGCGCTGCAACCGGAACAGCACGCGCCACGCGCACACCCGCGGCACCAGCGTGGCGTCGCGCCCGGCGCGCTGGGCCAGGTAGCCTTCCAGCACGGCCCGGGTGGCGGCTTCCGTGAGTTCCGCGCGCTCCGCCAGCTGCGCCAGGTCCGCGGCGCCGTCTCCCGCGTGGGATTGCTCAAACCCGGTCAGCATCCACCGGTCATCCACCGTGCGCATCACGCGCGGCAGGTCAAACGCGCCGTGACACAGCACGCGCGGGGGCGGCGGAAGGAAGTGGTGCTCCTGCGCCACCACGTAGCGCCGCAGGGCGCGCATCAGGTCGGACAGGCTCATGGTGAGCAGGTCCTGCGGCAGCCCGTCGCGCTCGCGCCGCGCCAGGTAGGCTTTCACGTCGTCAGACAGCGCCTGGAAGGCAGCCATCAGGGACACGGGGCCCAGCGTGGGCGCGCGCAGGCGCAGGGACACATCGCCCTCGGCGTGCAGGCGCGCCAGCACGCCGCCCACCTGGCCGGCTTCGTCGCCCTGCAGCGGCGCGGTGGGGCGCTTGCCCGCGGGTTCGCGCAACAGGTGGTGCGGCTGGGGCAGCACTTCCGTGCCCAGGGATTCCGCCAGCAGCTGCGGGGCCAGGCCGGACCCGGCCAGGTAGCGCAGCGCAAACGCCTCACGCTTGAGCCAGGCCACCTTCTGCGGGTGCGCCACGCGCAGCGTCACGCGCTGGCGTCCGGTGGACAGCAGCACGGATTGCAGCAGGAAGTTCCCGTGTTCCCCCTTGATGGTGACGCGCCCCGCGCGGATGCCCGCGCGCGTGAGCAGCACCTGCGCCGCCTGCAGCGTGCCGCGCGGGCCGGGGAAGCTGCTGTCGGTGGACGAGCCGACCATGGGGCCGCGCACGCTAGCAGCAGGACGGACGCCGCCACCATGGCGCGGCCGGGCACGCCGTATGGCAGGGTCCCGCATCAGGCCAGCGCGGCGTACGCGTCGTGCGCTTCGCGCACCAGGTCCTCCACAATCTGGCCCACCGGTTTGATCTGGTTGATGAGCCCCACGCCCTGCCCGGCGCTCCAGATGTCCCGCCACCGCTTGGCGCCGTCCGGGCCCCGCGCCACCTCAAAGTCCGCCGGCACCGTGTCACGGATGAAGTTGGCGTGGATGCCGGAGATGCGGTCCGTGTAGACAATGTCCTCCGGCCCGGCCGTCAGCACCCGCTGCTTGTAAGCGTCCTGCGCACCGGACTCGGCGGACGCAATGAACCGCGTGCCCATGTAACAGAGCTCCGCTCCCAGCGAGAGGCTCGCCAGGACCTGCCGCCCGTCGGTGATGCACCCCGCGGCAATGATGGGGACTTGCAGTTCCTCCTTCAACCACGGGTAAAGCACAAACGGCGAAATGGTCCCCGCGTGCCCGCCGCCACCCGCCGCCACGGCAATGATGCCGTCCACGCCCGCCTTGACCGCCTTGCGGCCGTGCGTGAGGCCAATGACGTCATGGAACACCACCATGCCGTGCTCATGCGCGCGCCGGACAAACTCCGTGGGATTGCCGTAGCTGGTCAGCAGCACGGGCACGCGGTGCCGGATGCACGCCGCCAGGTCCGCCTCCAGCCGCTCCGGTGGCGTCAGGCCAATGGTCAGGTTGATCCCAAAGGGCCGGTCTGTGCGCGCGCGGATGTACGCCAGGTCCTGGTCAAACTGCTGTGGCGTGCGCGCGTTGAGGGACGGCATGCACCCCAGGATCCCGGCTTCTGCGCAGGCCAGGATCATGTCCGGGTTGGAGAGGAGGAACATGGGTGCCGCAACAAAGGGATACCGCAGACCCAGGCGTGTGCTGAGAGGCGTGGCAAGCTTCATGGCGAGCGAACCTAGCACCACGCGCGCGGTTGGCCTGCCGCCGCCGTTGGTGCATCCTGTCCCGCATCCTGTCGGTCACCCTGTTCAAACCCGAGGAGCCCGCTTTGGACGCCGCGGTTGCCTGGCCCCCCAAGTCGCCCCTGCACCGCGCGCTGCTGGCCGCCGCGTTGTTCGTTGTCGTTGTGCTGCTGGCCGCGGGGCTGCGCGGCTGGGCCGGCTTGGATGCGGGCGCGCTGCTGGTGCTGCCCGCGTTTGCCACCGGCGCGTTGCTGGGCGTGCGCGGCGGGCTCACGGCGGCGGGCGCGGGGTGCCTGGCCGGCGTGGCGGTGCCGCTGTGGTCTGGCGTGGCGGCCGCGGATGCGCTCATGCTTGGGGTCCCGCTTGCGGTGGCGCAACTGGCGGCCGGGGCGCTGGCGGGCCGGCAGCACCAGCGCCTGCGCGTGGCCCGTTCCGCCCTGGCGGACCAGCGTGACGTGGAGGAGCAGGTCACCTTCATGGCCTACCATGACCTGCTCACCAGCCTGCCCAACCGCCTGTTGTTCACGGACCGCCTCCAGGTGGAGATGACGCGCGCGCGCAAGCACTCCGAGCAGCTGGCGGTGATCTTTGTTGACGTGGACCGCTTCAAGGTCATCAATGACTCCATCGGGCATGAAGCGGGTGACGAGGTGGTGTCCGAGGTGGCAACCCGCCTGAAGGCCGGCCTGGGCGAGCACGACGCACTGGCGCGGTTTGCGGGGGACAAGTTTGTGCGGCTGTGCGGCGGGCTGCGCACCGCGTCCGACGCCGACAAGGTGGCGGCGGGGATTGCGCACGCCATGAAGGCGCCCTTCCGCGTGCGGGACCGCCCGCTCAATGTCACCGTCACCATGGGCATTGCATCCTTTCCCAGCGACGGGAACGACGCCTCCACGTTGCTGCGCAACGCGGAAGTGGCCATGTACCGCGGCAAGGAAAAGGGCCGGAACACCTGCGAGACCTACGACCCGTCCATGAACGCGCGCGCCGCCGAGCGCCTGGGCCTGGAGACGGACCTGCGCACCGCGCCCGTCAACGGCGAGCTGCGCGTGTTCTACCAGCCGGAGGTGGATGCACGGACGGGGCGCGTGGTGGGCGTGGAGGCGCTCATCCGCTGGCAGCACCCGCGCCTGGGCCTGGTGTCCCCCATGGATTTCATTCCGCTGGTGGAGGAAGCGGGCATGGCGGACCTGGTGGGCGGTTGGGTGCTGCGCACCGCGTGCGCGCAGGCGCGGGTGTGGCAGCGCATGGGGCACTCGTTGCGGTTGGGGGTGAACGTGTCCGCGCGCCAGGTCACCGGCGGCCGCCTGATGCGGGACGTGGAGGCCGCGCTGGGTGAATGCGGCCTCCCGCCCGGCCTGCTGGAACTGGAGATCACAGAGAGCATTGCCATGAACGAGGACGCCGCCGCGCTGCAGACGCTGGAGGAGCTGACGGGCAAGGGCATCCGGATCGCCATCGACGATTTCGGGACGGGCTATTCGTCGCTGTCACGCCTGCGGCGCCTGCCCGTGCAACGGGTGAAGATTGACCGCGCGTTTGTCATGAACGTGGACAAGGACGAACGCGACACCGCCATGGTCAGCGCGATTGTGGCGCTGGCCCGCGCGCTGAAGATTGATGTCATTTCGGAGGGTGTGGAGACCCCCGCGCAGCGCGAGAAGCTGGTGGAGCTGGGGTCGGACCAGCTGCAGGGCTACTACTTCGCCCGGCCGCTGCCCAGGGAGGAACTCACCCGGCGGTTGTCCAAGACCCGCGGCTCCGTTGTCCTCCCGGATTCGTCGCCACCGCAGGCCGCCACCGCGCCCAAGCCGGTCCCCGCCGGCGGTTGACGCGCGGGGGCGCATCCGCCAAACGGCCGATGGCCGGCCCGGTGGCCGCCTGCCAAAGGCGTTGTCCGGCCGTATTTCTTCCCCCGTCACCAAGGAAACCCCATGCGCCAGATGCGTCACGTCCTGCTGTTTCCCCTTGTGCTCGCCGGCTCCCTGCCGTTCGCGTGCACGGGCGGCAACTCATCCTCCTCCTCGGGTGACCCGGGGCGGAGCAGCTCGTCCTCGTCGTCCACGTCGGGTGGGTCCGGTACCAGCGGCACGTCGGGCACCTCCGGCACCAGCGGTACGTCGGGAACCAGTGGCACGTCCGGGACCAGCGGCACGTCAGGAACGTCGGGGACCAGCGGCACGTCCGGGACCTCCGGCACCTCTGGCACGTCGGGGACCTCCGGCACCAGCGGCACGGGCAGCAGCGGCACGTCGGGCACGTCCGGTACCAGCGGCACTTCCGGTACCAGCGGCACGTCGGGCACGTCGGGCACCAGCGGCACGTCCGGCACCACCAGCAGCGGCGGTTCGTCGGGCGGGGCGTCATGCGGGACGCTGACCATCTTTGGCGAATGCCAGACCTCCACGCTGCGCTACTGCGGCAGTGACAACGCCTTGCACTCCGTTGACTGCGCGGCCACTCCCTACCCGTCCGGGACCACCTGCGGTTTGGTGGACAATGAGTGGGGCTATGACTGCCTGCTGCCCACCGGTTCAGGCTGCCTGTATGACGACGGACAGGGCGGTTCTGTCCCCGGTTTTTGCGCCGGCGACACGGCGTGCATGTTCGACTACCAGGCCGCCGACGGCGGAGCGTATGCAAACTGCACGGGTGGCTTCGCGTCCACCTGCGCCATGCCCACCGGGGACGCGGGCTTTGCGCCCACCTGCAAGGACACCAACACGCTCATTGCAGACTGCTATTACAGCGAGCCCCTGGCGTTTGACTGCGTGCCGGGAGCGTGCAGCAACGGCGCCTGCGTTGGCATCCAGGGTTCCGCCTGCAATCCGGCGGCGGGAAGTCTGCTCACCTGTGGCGGCGGCCTGACTTGCACGCCGCACGACGGTGGTTTCCCGACCTGCGAGTGAACGACTGACCCATCAGCATTCAATGCGCGGGGCGCTTTCTCTTTCGAGGGGGCGCCCCGTGTTCTTTTTCGCTGACACAATTTCCGCGCCCCCGCCAGGGTCATCGCGGGACGCACCACGTGTCTCGCCGCCGTTCCCGGGACTGCTCACCGGGTGCCGGGTGTTTTGATCCCGTATTGCCGCAGGATGCGTTTGGCCACCGTCTCCAGGTGCACCTCGTCGGAACCGTCGTAGATGCGCGCCGCGCGTTCGTGCGCGTACCAGTAGGCCAGCGGCGTGTCGTCGGTCATGCCCAGCCCGCCCAGCACCTGGATGGCGCGGTCCAGCACGCGTTGCAGCGTGCGCGCCACGGTGAACTTGATGAGCGAAATCTCCTCGCGTGCCGCGTACGCCCCTTCAGTCTGGATCTTCCACGCCGCGTGCAGGACCATCAGCCGCGCCGCGTGGATCTCCGCGCGGCTCTCGGCAATCCATTGCTGCACCATGCCGCGCGTCCCCAGCGGTTTGCCCGGCGCCAGCTCGCGCGTGGCCGCGTGGTGGCACATGGTCTCAAACGCGCGTTCACAGATCCCAATCCACCGCATGCAGTGGTGGATACGCCCGGGCCCCAGGCGCTCCTGCGCCAGCACAAATCCCGCGCCCTCGCCGCCCAGCAGGTTGTCTGCCGGCACGCGCGCGTCGTGGAACATCACCTCGGCGTGGCTGGCCCAGTCCCCGCCGCGCTCACCCATGATGGAGAGATTTCCCATGATTTCAAATCCCGGTGTTCCCGCCGGGACAATGATCATGCTGGCGCGCGCGTGCGGGCTCTCCGCGTCGGGGTGGGTGACCGCCATGCAGATGGCAAACGCCGCGCCCTCCGCGCCGGTGGTGAACCACTTGTGCCCGCGGATGACCCAATCCCCGCCATCGCGGCGCGCGGTGGTTCCCAGCCAGGTGGGGTTGGACCCGGGGAACTCCGGCTCCGTCATGGCAAAGCAGGAGCGGATTTCGCCGCGCACCAGCGGGTGCAGGAAGCGCTCCTTCTGCGCGTCCGTCCCGTGCTCCATGAGAATCTCCATGTTTCCCACGTCGGGCGCCTGGCAGTTGAACACCCAGTGGCCCACCGGTGAGCGCCCCAGTTCCTCGCTAACGTGGGCAAACTCCAGCAGCGTCAGCCCCGCACCGCCGTGCGCCACGGGAATGTGCGCGGCCCACAGGCCCGTCTCGCGGGCGCGCCGGCGTTTCTCATCCAACGCGGGGCGCATGGCCTTGAACCCGCGCCGGCGCAGTTCCCCTTCCAGCGGCAGCAGTTCCCGGGTGACAAATTCACGGATCGTGTGACGGACGGCGGCAACGCGCTCGGGCTCGGTGAAGTCCATGACCCGGGTGTAGCACCGTCCGCGCTCAGTGCACACAAGATACCAACAAGGTATCCATGGTTGATTGGACGTCATTCGGCTACCCCAGCCCGCCCCGCGGCGTCGTCCTCCGCCCGCTCTCCTTCCCTGCGCCTCTCTGCGTCCGCACGCCCCGCGGTTCCGCCACCGGGTGGCGGGCTTCCTGCGGCCATGGCGCTACGGCGCCACCCTGCGCTACACCGCGCCGCGCGCGGGTGGAATCCCGCGCGCGACGGAGGAGCCAACGCATGGGTCGCCACCTGCAGCACGCACTGGTCACGGCGTTGGTCCTTGCCGCGCTGCCGGCGTGCGTGAACGTCCGCAAACGGACAGAGACCACCAACGAAACCAAGCTCTACGGCGACTACGCCGCGGCGGGGCTGGGGCAGGGCACGTACGTGTACATGGTCACCGGGCTCACCGGATCGGCGGCGGCCAACCCCGGTGACGAGGATGCCATGAGCAGCCTGGGCACCCGCGCCATGGACGCGCTGGTGGCGCGCGCGCGGCTCAAGCGCAACCAGGCGCTGGTCAACGTGACGGTGGAGCGCGGCATGGCGTACCTGGGCAACCGCACCAAGTACGTGGTCACCGTCCGCGGCGACGTCATCGAGTTCGTCAACAACCTGCCCAACCCGCCGGATCCCGAACAACTGCGCAAGGGCGCGGCACCGGAGGATGACAACGGTGCGGACGCGGGCGGCAGGAAGAAGAAGAAGAAGAACGCGGAGGAGGACTGACATGGGCACCCGCCACGTTGTCACCGCGCTGGTGCTGTCCGTTGCCGCTTGTGCCTCGCCGCCGGCCCCGCGCCCGGGTGGCAGCTACGAATACGAGATGCCGCAGCTGGCCACCAAGCTGCACGCCCCCAACTTTGAGTACGTGCGGTTCGGCGTGACCGGGGTGGCGCAGATGGACCCTATCCGGCGCCGCATGTTCAAACGCGAGGAAATTGGGCTGGTGAACCTGGCGCTGGAGGACCTGTACCGCAAGGTCCCCATGGAGGGCGGCCCGTATGCGCTGGTCAACGTGGTCACGGACGTGTCCTCCACGCGGGTGTTCCGCATTGTGCAGGACAACAACGGCACGCGCGAGACCCTGATTGACGCGTTTCCCAACACGCTGGTCATCCGCGCGGACGTGGTCCGCTTCCGGCTGGTGAACCTGGAGAACCCGCCCGCGCACCCGCTGACGGACGCGGGCCGCGCCGGGCTGCGTGACGTGGTGCTGGCGGCGCTGGCGACGCGCCTGGGCCCGGCCGTGGATTGAATGGGTTCCCAAGCAACACCGGCTGAGCTAGGAAGGCCGCGCGGGCGGGAACGGAGGAACGCATGGGAATGCTGGCCGACATGTTCGCGGGGCACCACAAGGAATGCGATGACCTGTTTGCCGCCGCGGAAGCGGCCGCGCAGGACGGCGCGTGGGACAAGGCGGCGCCGCTGTGGGAACGCTACGCCGCCGCCATGGAGCGCCACCTGTCCACGGAGGAGGGCGTGCTGTTCCCGGCGTTTGAAGACGCCAGCGGGATGCGCGGAGGCCCCACGCAGGTGATGCGCATGGAGCACACGCAGATGCGCGGCCTGCTGCAGCAGGCGGGCCAGGCGGTGGCGGCACGGGACGCGGACGGTTTTGGCGGCGCGTGCGAAACGCTCAACATCCTCATGCAGCAGCACAACATGAAAGAGGAGAACATCCTGTATCCCATGTGTGACCGCGCGGTGGGTTCCAACGCCGCGCTGGTGCAGCAGCTGCGGGAGAAGCTGGGTAAGTGAGGACGGAACCCGCCCCGTTCCGGACGATTGACGCTCGGGACTGGCTGCCGCCGGAGCCCATGGAGGCCGTGCTGGCGGCGCTGCCGGAGCTGGACCCGGGCCGGGAACTGGTGCTGCTGCTCTACCGCGAGCCATTCCCGCTGTACCGCGTGCTGGAAGCGCGCGGGTTTGTGCACCGCACGGTGCTGCATCCGGACGGCACGTTTGCCATCCATGTGCGGCGCGCATGATCGGGGCGCTGAGCTTTGAGCAGGCCCCGCCGCTGTGGGTGCCGCTGCGCTTCTTTCTGACGGCGCCCTGGTTCCTGTGCGCCGCCGGGCTGCTGCTGGCGGTGGATGGCGCGCACGTGGTGGCGGGCGGGCGGTGGGGTCCGGGCGCGGTGGCCGCGGTCCACCTGGTCACCGCGGGGTACATGCTGCAGGTGATGGCGGGCGCGCTGCTGCAGTTCATGCCGGTGGCGGCGGGTGCCAACGTATGGCGGCCGCGCCTCACGGGCGGCGTGGCCCACGCGGGGTTCACCGCGGGCGGCGCGGCGTTGGTGGCAGGCTTTCTGTGGGTGGGCGTGCCCGCGTTGCAGGCCGCCACGGTGCTGATGGGTGGCGCGGGCGCGTTCTACGTCGTCGTGCTCGCGCGCGGGCTCGCCGCCTCGCCGGCCATCGGTCCCACGCTGCGCGGGCTGCGGTTCGCCGTGTTCGGGCTGGCGGTGACTGTGGCGCTCGGCGTGGCGCTTGCCAGCGTGTTCGGGTTTGGCGTGGCGCTGCCGCTGGCGGAGCTGGTCCCCGTGCACGCCGCGTGGGGCCTGGCCGGCTGGGCGCTCACGCTGCTGGCCGCCGTGGCGTGGCTCGTGGTGCCCATGTTCCAGCTCACCCCTCCCTATCCGCCGCGCTTTGCGTTCGCCTTCCCGCTCGCCGTGTGCGGGGTGGTGCTGGGCTGGACGGCCGCCGTGTTCCTGCGCACCCCGGCCGTGGCCATCGCGGTGGCCGCGGCGGGCACGCTCGTCGTCGGGGCGTTCGGGGGCGCCACGCTGCGCCTGCAGGGGCAGCGCAAGCGCCGCGTCACGGACGCCACGCTGGAGTGCTGGCGCGCAGGCATGGCCGCGTTGTGCGCGGCCGCGGTCCTGTTCCCAATCCCGCTCGCCGTGACGGACGCGGCGCTGCGCGGCCGGCTGGAGTGGCTCGCGGGCGTGCTGGTGCTGGGCGCGTTCGTCGCCGTCATCCAGGGCATGCTGCACAAGATTGTCCCGTTCCTGGTGTGGCTGCACCTGCGCAGCGTGATGGCCGTCCCCCCAACGATGCAGAAGGTCCTCCCCGACGCGCGCGCGCGCCCCCAGTCCCGCCTGCTGCTCGCCTCCATCCTGGTGCTGGCGCTGGCCGCGGCGTGGCCGCCGCTGGCGCACCTGGGCGGCGTGCTGCTGGCGGTGGCGGCGGCGTGGGGCGGGGCGCTGCTCGTCGGAGCGGCGCGGTTCCACCACCGCCTGGCACAGTCTCCCTCGGCGTCACCCGACGACACGGGACGTTCCGCCCGCTGACGCTCATGCGCGCGTGATCACGCGCATGCTTGCGACGTCGGTCGTGCTGGATCAGGCCCGCCGCGGCGTGACGTTTCGCGCAATCCCGGCGCTCCATACGCGGCGAAGCGTTTTCGAGAGCACCACGTCCCAGCTCTGGCCGGCGCGCACTTCTCGGGTATGGCCGGAACGATGGTCCGGACGCCGCGTGCCGGGGGTGCAACCTGTGCGGAGTTTGCGGGCACGGTTCACGCGGATGCTCCCGGCACGCGGGGATTGCGCATCATGGTGCAATTGGCGTGATTTACAGCGGGGCGCACGCAGCGCGCGAAACGGACCGTGTCGTCGTGGAAATCACCGCAAATACCGTTGAAACGTATTGCGACATTCCCGGAACGGGTCTACGCACGCCGCGGATTTCCCAACGATAGCGGAGCGCACCGCATGCCGGGAGGCCCACGGACCAGCGCTCCATGGAGGAACAATGAGAACTTCAAGCAGGCGTTGGAGCCAGGTTGTTGCACTTGTGCTGCCGGTGGCCCTGGCGGCGTGCGGCACCGAGGGACCCGAGGGTCCCGCGGGCGCAGACGGAACGCCGGGCGCCACCGGCGCAACGGGCCCCACGGGCCCGCGCGGGCCCACCGGTCCGGCGGGTGCCACGGGTGACACGGGTCCCACGGGCCCCGTTGGTGCAACGGGCGCCACCGGTGACACGGGCGCCACGGGCGCCACCGGTGATACGGGCGCCACGGGTGACACCGGTCCTACCGGCGCTACCGGCGCTACCGGCGCAACCGGTGACACCGGAGCAACCGGCCCCACCGGCGCCACGGGTGCCACGGGTGCCACGGGCGACACCGGTCCCACCGGCCCCGCCGGACAGGACGTCACGCGCGTCATGAATGAGTCCTGCACCGTCTGCCACGGCGCTGGCCGCGTTGCGGACGTGACCAACGTGCACGGGATGGCGCCGCGCTACGGCAAGGCGGTGTTCTCCAACATCACGGTGACCTTCGCCGCGCCCGGCGCTTCGGACCCCGGCTGCGACCTGGTGTCCACCTCAGCCTCAACGGCCACGCCCACCGTGGGCGCCGGCACGCTGTGCGCCAAGGTGGCCTTCACGCTCAGCATGACGGGCTTTGACGGCTCGCGCGTGATTCCCAACTTCCAGCCTGCCTCCGGCAACAACCTCAACTACATCCGGTTCAACCTGGCCAAGCTCAATGCCGCCGCCGCCGCGTATGACTCGCCGCAGTGGCAGACCTACGCGTCCAGCAACCGCTACAAGGGCAACATTAGGATCATCAACCAGGACGCCGGGACCTATGAGTACACCTTCACGCGTGACTTCTCTGAGGTCGCCATGGGCTTTGACAACGCGCTCACCACGCGCCTGGTGATCCAGTGGTCCGGCCTGTCCACGGGCGTGTTTGACGGGTTCGAGGGCTTTGACAGCCAGAACATCGTGACGGACTTCATCCCGGCTGGCGGCACGGTCACCAACACGCGTGACATCGTCAACGCAACGTCCTGCAACGAGTGCCACGGCCGCCTGGCCGTGCACGGCAGCCGCTACGAGACGCAGTTCTGCCAGGTGTGCCACACCGAGACGCTGGCCAATAACCAGGGCGAGCCGATGCCGGACCTGTACTTCCCGGTCATGGTTCACAAGATCCACGCGGCCATGGACCTCACGGTTCCCGTCGGAACGTCCACCTCCAACCCCACCGGCACCGGCACCCGCACCTGGGTGTTCAGCGAGGTCACCTACCCGGGCAACCTGGCCAACTGCCAGAAGTGCCACAACGGTGCGGACGCGGCCACGCCGCAGGGTGACAACTGGAAGACCAAGCCCGGGCGTGAGACCTGCGCGGCCTGCCACGGCGTCACGTTTGACACCACTGCCACGCACAGCGGCGGCCCGGCCACCGACGATTCCGGCTGCGCCACCTGCCACGGCAGCGGCACCACGGGCCTGGCGCCCATCTCCGTGGTCCACCGCACCGAGAATGCCACGTCCAACAACCCGTACTCGGCGCCCGGCCTGCACAACTTCCGCTACAACATCACGGAAGCCAGCATCACCACG
>JACRCW010000084.1 GCA_016218805.1 Deltaproteobacteria bacterium
AAATACCGGGATTGAGTGGAATACTTTCACTGCGGAGCATCGTACTGTCTGGCACGTTCCCTGAAGCGTGGAAGGCTTTCGCCGCCAAGTCCAGGAAGGAGGTGCGTCCTGCGTGATGCGTCCGCCGGGATCAGGATCGAATCCGCCGGGTTCCTCATCGGCGAGGAGCTGCGCCTGTTGGGCCGCTTTGACGAGGCGCAGGCTCATTTCAAGAGCATTGCCGGGGACGCGCGGATGAAGGCGGACCCATTCCCGGAGCTCATCGCGTACGAACAGAAGCTCATCGCAGCACGGGACAGCGGACCCCACGCGACTTCTGACGCGGGGAAGTGATCGCGCTCAGGCCATGCCCTCGTCATCATGCAGGCGCTGCAGGCCGCGCTGGCGGAAGTACACCGCGCACGCCGCCATCAACCCCAGGAACAGGCCGGAGAGCATGAGGTTGTAGTAGACCATGGCAATCAGGCACACGGCCGACAGCAGCAGCGCCACGGCGGGGAACAGCGGGTAGACCGGCGCGCGGAACGGGCGGACCAGGTTGGGGTCCTTCTTCCGCAGTTGGAACAACGCGGCCATGCTGACCAGGTACATGAGCACCGCGCCAATGGCGGACAGCGTGATGACCTGGTCCGTGGTGCCCGTGACAATGGAGAGCAGGCCAATGGCGGTGGTCACCAGCACGGCAATGTGCGGCGCGTGATGGCGGTTCACGGCGGTGAGCGCGTGGGGGAGCAGCCCGGCCCGCGCCACGGCGAACAGCTGCCGCGACGCGCCAATGACGATGCCGTTGAGCGACGCGATGAGGCCAAACACACCGATGCCCGCGAACGCCTTGTTCCACGGGTTGTCGTCTCCCAACGCCATCTGCACGGCGCGCGGGATGGGGAAGTCAATCTCCGACAGTGATTTCCAATCTCCCACGCCGCCGGCGGCGAGCATCACGCCGAGCGCCAGCACCACCAGTGTCAGGATGCCACTGATGTAGCCACGCGGGAGATCACGATTGGGATTCACCACCTCCTCGCTGGCCATGGCCACGCCTTCAATGCCCAGGAAGAACCAGATGGCAAAGGGCAGGGCGGCAAAGATGCCGGGCGCGCCGCCCATCCAACCGTCACGCAGGAAGTTGTCCGTGCTGAAGTGCGGCGCGGTGACGCCCATGAACAGGCACAATTCGCACACGGCCAGCAGCGTGACGGCCAGCTCAAACCGCGCGGATTGTTTGACGCCCAGCAGGTTCAGGGCGCCAAATGCCACCACCGCGCCCGCGGCAATCCACGCGGCCGGCAGCGTTGGGAACACCACGGTGACGTACTTGCCCACCGCAAACGCAATGGCGGGCGGCGCGAACACAAACTCAACGAGCGTGGCGTAGCCCGCCACGAACCCGCCCCACGGACCGAACGCGTGGTGCGCGTAGGTGAACGGCCCGCCCGCGCTGGGCAGCGCCGTGGTCAGCTCCGTGAAGCTGAAGATGAACGTGGTGTACAGGATGGCCACCACCACGGTGGCGGCCAGGAAGCCCAGCGTGCCCGCCTTGCCCCAGCCGTAACTCCAACCGAAGTACTCGCCGGAGATGACCAGGCCCACGGCGAGGCCCCACAGGTGCATGGGGCCGAGACTCTTCTGCAGGTGCGGTGTGGTCATGCCCGGCTCATAGCCCGCAACACCCTCCCGCGTTCAAGTCCCAGTGTCTCCGACGGGCGGCGCCGGTTGCGTGGCCGGCGGTGTTGCCGGGTCACCCTGCGGCGCCGGGACGGGCTCCAGCGGGGCGGCAACTGGCGGCTGGCCGCGGCGCTCCCAGCGTTCCACCGCCCAGGCCAGCGTGAGCAGCACAATGGGCTCAATGGGCTTGCGGTAGCGGCCTTCCATGGGCGCCAGCTGCGCGGAGAACAACCCGCCCACAAAGAGGATCACCATCACCGGGTAGAACTGCAGGCCGTCACGGCGGAGGCGCCACGCGCAAAAGGCCAGCGCCAGCAGGATGGCCGGGGCCCAGATCCACCGTTCGCTGAGACACAACACGCCGGGCACGGACCCGCGCTGCGTCTCTGGCCACGCGTGCCCAAACGCGAGAAAGATGACGTTCTCCCAGACGAACATGGGCAGCTGGCGCCAGTTCCGGCGGAGCAGGTCGCTGCGGATCTGGGCCAGGTCCTCGCCGTGGCGGTCCTTCTCCAGCGTGAACTCATAGGTGCCGTTGCTGCGGGAGGACTCCCAGCGGAACGGGTCAAACGGGCTGATGTAATAGCTGGGCGACGAGAAGTAGTAGACCCAGTCACGCCCGAAGTGGATCTTGTAGGTGCGTTCGCCGCTGAGGAAATAGATGGGCAGCACGCTGTTGAAGTTGCCGAACGGGCTGTACACGCCAAAGTGCTGCTCGCTGTGCCACGCGCCAAACCCCAGCCCCACCGCCCAGATGCACCCCGCGGCGACGAGCCGCGCCACCTTCCGCCACTGGTGCCGCAGCAACCAGCCCAGGCAGATGATGGCAAACGGCAGCGCAATGGAGCGCGTGAGCGCCGCCAGCATCCACAGCGAAGCGGCGCCCAGGAACGCCGCCGCGCTGCGCGTGCGGTCCGCGCGGAAGGTCATCCACAGCGCGAACCCGATGACGGGCACCAGCAGCGTCTCCGTCATGAAGTAGCCGTAGGAGAAGATGAAGGTGGGCATCAGCGCGACGACGGCGCCGAAGCGCAGCGCGGCGACGCGCGTCTGGAGGAACTCGCGCGCGCACAGGTACCAGGCCAGCGGGAGCGACAGGGACAGCGCCGTGGTGGCCAGCCCGACGAGGATGCGGTTCTGCCCGGTCACCTTCTGCAGCACGTGCAGGTAGAACTGGAACACCACCGGGTCCGCGGTGCCCATGGGCGAGGGCGTGAAGAAGTTTCTCCCGTTGTCCCAGTGGCGCATGGGGTCCGAGAACAGGTGGTCCATGGGGTGGCCCCACACCATCACGTACAGCGTGCGCACCACGGCGCCCGCGGCCATCAGCGCCAGCCAGGTCCGTTCAGAGCGCAATACCGCGCGCAGCATCCCCAGGACGCGCGGGACCGGCGGGGCGGCGGGGGCTTCCGTCATGCAAGGAATCAGTTGGACTGCGTGAACACGCCCACGTCACGCACGGCGGAGATCACCGTGCCGGTGGCGCCCAGGACGGCCAGCAGCAGCAGGCCCGGCACCACACCCACCAGCAGGCCGGTCCCCACCGCGGAGCGCCACTGGCGCGTGGCCATGGCATCCCCCGGCAGCGTGGGGGCCAGCAGCAGCACCGGCACCGCCACCAGTGCAATCACCGCCTCCACCAGCACGAACACCACGCCCGCGGCCATCAGTCCGTGCATCACGCCGTAGCGCACCCTGGGAAGCACGGACGCGGACGCGGCGGGTTTGTCCTTCTTACCGGCCGGCTGGTCCGCCGGCACCGCCGCCGCGGGAGGGGTGGCGTCAGCCACGGCGGCGGGCGGGGGCGCCGTGGTTGGCTCCGCCGCGTCCGGCACGGCGGCGGGCGCGGTCGTCGCGGTCTCCAGGCCCGCCTGCTTGATGACCGCGGCCACCGCAGCGGGCAGCGCGTCCAGAAAGGCCTCCTCGGAGTTCTCGCGCAATCGCTCGGAAACGCTGCCCACGGTGGAGCCGGATTTCACGCTCATCAGCCGCATGCTCATCAGGTAGGAATTACCAAGCTTCCCAATCTTCGCCGTGGCCAGGTAGTCCACCCCCAGTGCGCCCGCGAGCTCCGTCACGCAGCCGCCCTCGCACTCGGCCAGCTGGCGCAGCCGCTCCAGGCCCAGCAGGTCCTCCGTCTCCTTGAGGGAGACCACGCGCCCAAACGCGCCGCTGGCGCGGAAGGTCTGCGTCACCTGGTCGGACAGCAGCGTTGCAACGCCCGCCGCCACGCCGTGCGCGGCCTCCACCTGCATGATGGCCAGGCTGGGCCTGGTGGCGGCCTGCTCACCGCCGTTGTCCGCGGCCCACGCCGGCGTGCCCACCAGGCAGGCCAGCACCGCCATTCCCGGCATCCTCATGACATTCCTCCTGGGCCCCGCCATAGCACGGTGCGGCGGGGGCGCTCGCGGTTCACCGGCCGGCGGGAAAGTACTCTGGCGGCAGCGTGTCCGGGTCCAGCCCCAGCTCAGCGGCGAGGTCCGCGTTGTGCGCGCGCACCGCGGCGCGCACCCCGTCACCCGACGACGGCTTCACGAACGCGCCGACCACCTGGCCCACCGCGGCGCACACCAGCAGGCCCAGCACCGCCCCGGTGGACGCGCCCATGACGGCACCCGCCGCCGCCCCCAGCGCCACGGGCGCCGCGCGGTCCGCCGCATTGTCCAGCGTGGTCCCCGGTGAGCGCAGCCCGAACACGGCGCCCAGCAGCCCGCCGAGCACCAACCCCGGCAGCGCGGCGGGAAATGGGATCACCAGCGCAGCAACGGACAGGCCCACCATGGTCCAGCGCAATGCGCTTGCGGGGGTGGCGGCCTTCCACGCGGCGGCCACCTTCTCGTCGCGCAGGGCACCCTCCACGTTGCGGTCACCCACCACGCCACCCTCTGCGTCCACAATGGACCAGGCGCTGCCCCAGCCCGTGGGCAGCGGGAGGGCCGCCAGCGCGCTGGATTCCTCCACGCGCCACGCACGCTCTGTGAACGCCGCGCGCGGCTCGGCGGCGTGCGCCGCGCCCGTGGCCAACGCCAACCCCAGCAGCACGGCGACCCTCATGCGGACTCCCTGGCGGCGCTCTGTGGCACTCCGCGCAGCTCCTTGCGGATGATGGCCAGCACGCGCCGGCTCATCAGCAGGCTGTTGTGACCCACCCCGGCGACGATGTGGTTGGACCACATGCCCGGCGCGGCATCCCGCGCGTCCACGCGGCACAGCGGCGCGGGCGCAATGACATCCACGCCGCCACTGATGGACACCATCCGCGTTCCTTCGGGCACCGGCGTGGCACGCAGCCGCCGCATGAACTGCGAGAACGGCAGCAGCTGCCACACACTGCGGCTGAACAGCCCCACGGCGGCCACGCCCAGCACCGCCAACGGCGCTCCGGCATACGGCGTCCCCAGCGCCACCAGCGTGCGCACGCGCCGCCCCACGTTGTGGTGGGACACCATCCACCGCGCCACCAGCCCGCCCTTGCTGTGGCCAATGATGTCCAGCTCCGTCACGCCGTGGCGTTGGCACAGGCGCTCCAGCTTCTCGGCCAGGCGCGCGGCCTCCGTCACCATCTCCTGGCCACCCAGCGCGCCGCCCAATCCCGGGAGGTGGAAGCTCATCACGGAGACGCCCAGCTCGCGCCGCAAGCGGCGCTCCAGCACGTTCAGGATGCGCCGGGGCGCGCCAAAGCCGTGCAGCAGCAGTACCGGCCGGCCCGTCCCCTGCCCAAAGTCGTCGCGGCGCATGGGCCGCCACACCTCGCCGGCGTCACCCACCGCTTCAAACAGCATGCTGACAAAGCGCCCTGCGCGCCGCATCCGCCGCCGCGCCAGGATGCGCGCGCGCCGGAGCAGGGCCCATTGCCGCGTCTGCAGGGCGCCGCTCACCCGCCAACCTCTACCGTCCACCCCGCCACCTTCAGCCCGCGCCGCCGCATCCGCGCCAGCAGGTCCTCCGCCGTGCCCTCCACGTAGCGCTTCACGTTCTCATCCGGCGCCACAAAGTACGCCCGCATCCCCGCGGGCTCCAGGCGCAGCTTGCAGGACAGTCCGCGCAGCACGTCCTCCTTGAACAGCAGCAGCATCTCCGTCACGCCGTCGTCACCCTTGCCCACGGCCGCCAGGTCCAGCAGTTCCTCCATGGGCGCACGGGCACCCGTCTCCGGCGCCACCCGTGCCGGGCGGCTGGCCGCGCGCCCCGCGCCAAACACCGGCGGGTTTCCCAGTCCGGCCCAGTTCCACGCCGCGGGGTACACGCGCGCGCCGGGTGATGACGGCGGAGGCTGTGACGGGCCGACGCGCGGGCGCGGCATCTCAAAGGTGGGTGGCGGCGGCGCCGGCGCGGCGCCCGTGGACGCCAGCCAGGCGGGTGCGGCAGGCGGCGGGGAGGGAGCCGGCGCGGCGGGCGCGCGCAGCGGCGGGGGCGGGGGCGGTTCCAGCGGGGCCCCCTCCAACACGGGCTCCACGTCAACGTCACGCGTGTCATGCGCCGGCAGCGCCGCGGCGGGTGCGTGCTCCGCCGGCACGGTGGCCGGCGCGGGCTCCTCGGGCGAGGGGGCGGGGGCCGGCGGCGGGGCGCTCACGTCGGGCCGCACACCCAGCCGCCGGGCGGCGTCAGGGTCCTCTTCCAACAGGATCCGCTCGCTGCCGACGGCGGGGCCCGGCAGAAACGGCTCCAGGTCCAGGGCAAAGCCCACCAGCGCGCGCGCGTCGAGATCGTCCTGCGTAAGCGCCTCAGGTGCCTCCAGGGTCAGCGCTCCGACCACCGGCTCCACGTCGACAGCGGCGTCCGCCGCGTCCGCCGCGGCGGGCGGCGCACCACCGGGCGGGTCCTTGGGGTCGGGGGGAGCCTGGCTCACGCAGACCCTCATAGCGCGTCGGAGCAGACCGGGGGGAGGGTTCACTCGGGGAGGACGGACTGCTAAGGACCGCACCCGGGTGCCGGTTGGAACGGCACCCTCACGACTGCCGCCCCCAGACACCCGGGGTGGCCACACGAGGACCTGTCATGAGCAACGGCGGCTTCTTTGCGCGAATGGCCAACCTGTGGACCGGGTTCCTGAACCTCTGGGTCAGCGACATCGAGAAGGAGCACCCCGAAATCGCGTACGAGAACTCCATCAACTCGATGGTGGAGAAGTATTCGCAGCTCAAGCGCGCCACCGCGTCCATCATCCGCCGCCGTGAGGACATCAGCGGCCGCCTGGGCAAGCAGCGCACGGAGCTGGCCCAGGTGGACGTGGAACTGCAGACCGCCGTGGACACCAACCAGGATGACCTGGCGTTGATCCTCCTGCAGAAGAAGCAGGCCCTGGAGTCTGAGATTGCCGAGCTGGACGGCGAGGCGTCCCAGGCCGCCAAGGACGCCGAGGAGGCCAAGACCGCCCTCATGGATGTCCAGACCGAGATCAACAAGCTCAAAGCGGAGAAGGACCGGATGCTGGCCAAGATGGCGTCCGCCAAGGCGCGCATCCAGATCCAGGACCAGCTGGACGGCCTGTCCGTGGCCGCGGACGTCAAGGCGCTGGACGGCGTGCGCGAACACATCAAGAACGTGGACGCCCAGGCGCGCCTCAACAAGGAACTCAAGGAGTCCAATGTGGACGAGCGCCTCAAGAAGCTGCGCGCACAGACGGGCGACGTCAGCGCCCGCCGCCAGCTTGAGGAACTGAAGGCCAAGGCCGCCGCCGCCAAGGCGCAGACCACCAAGACACTCTGACTTGCCCGGCGTCACCCGGGTTGGCCGCATGCAGGCATCCACCGGCTCCCCCCCCACCCGGGCGATGCTCCGCATCGCCCGGCCTCCCCCGCAAGCGGGGAGGCGACGCGTGGGCGCGCTGGGGATCCTCCTGATTGCCTGCTGCAGCCGGCCCGCCAGCGGCCCCGACGTGCCGGTTGCCGCCGAACCCGCCACCGCACCCGCCGGCGCATCGCCCGCCGCCGCATCTCCCGTCGCCGCATCGCCCGTCGCCGCATCGCCCGTCGCCGCATCGCCCGTCGCCGCATTGCCCGCCGCAACCGACTGCACGCTGGCCACCCCGCTGCGGCCCGGCATTCCCGGCAGCCCCGGCAACCTCGTCCCCTCGGACATCAACCCCAACGGGATGAGCGAGCTCGCGCTGCTGATGCGCGGGATGCTCGCGGACATGCGCGCGGCGCGGGAACTCCTGGCGCAGAACAAGGCCCCGCCGCCCATGTTTGACCGCCACCGCCGCATCCGGTGCGCCTGGCCGTCCGACCCGGCGCGCCGCAATGAGACGTTTGACGCGCTGGCCCAGGCCTACCTCGCGGGGATCCGCGCGCTGGATGCACGGGAGCCCTCGCCGGAGGCCGCCTACCAGGCCGCCGTGACCGGCTGCCGCGGCTGCCATGAAGCCAGCTGCCCCGGCCCAACGGAACTCATTGAGACCCTCCGCCTGCCCGAGGCCGCGCCCCCGCCTCCGTGACGACGACGAACGCTTTTCGCAGCGGCGTGCGCTTTACCTCCGACATCCACGGCGCCATGACCGGCGGCCATGCAGACGTCACACTGGACGACGTGGTGGATGGGTGCGGGGTTGTTGTTGCCGTTCCACGCAGCGTGGGCCGCGGGGACGTTGAGCGGGACCCGCCTGGAGACGGACCACGCGTGGGCCGAGTTGGGCATCTGGGTTGCCCACGCCGGTGACGTGGACGGGGATGGCTACCCGGACCTGGTGGCGGGGGCGCCGTACTTTGAGCCGGTGGCGTTTGGCCCCTACGTGGGGCAGGCGGTGTTGTTCACCGGCGGCGCCGCGGGCCTGTCTCCCGTGCCGGATTGGGCGTTCACCGGCACACAGCCGGATGAAAAGCTGGGCCGCCTGGTGGCCGCCGCCGGCGACGTGGATGATGATGGCTACGCGGATGTGCTGGTGAGCGCACCGGAGCACGACACCACGCTCAGCAATGCGGGCCGCGTCTGGCTGTTCCGCGGCGGCTCAGGCGGCCTGTCCGCCACGCCTGCCTGGTCCGCCACGGGTGACCGCGCCGGCGCGTTCCTGGGGGCCATCGCCTCGGCGGGTGACGTGGATGGGGACGGGTATTCGGACGTGATCGTAGGAGCTCCAAACCGCGGCGGCGGGACGGCGTACCTGTACCGCGGGGGTGCGGGGGGCCTGTCCGCCACGCCGGCGTGGACGCGCGAAGACCCGGATGGAGGTTCATCCTTTGGTTTCTGCGTGGCGGGCGCCGGGGACGTGGACGGTGACGGGTACGACGACGTGGTGGTGGGCTCCTACAGCTTCCACGCGAACGCCGGTGCGGAGGCGGGCCGGGTCCAGCTGTTCCGCGGCGGCGCGGCGGGCCTGGCGGCCACGGCGGCGTGGACGGTGGAGGGCGCGGTGGCGGGCGGGATGCTCGGGGTCAGCGTGGCGGGCGCGGGGGACGTCAACCGGGATGGCTATGACGACGTGGTGGTGGCTGCCCCGGTTCAGGGGAGCACGGGCGAGGTGCGGCTGTACCTGGGCTCCGCGGCGGGGCTGGCCTCCACGCCGGTGTGGGTGCGGCACGGGAGCGCGGCGGACGGATGGATGGGCAGCGCGGTGGCCGGCGCGGGGGACTTCAACGCGGACGGCTACGCGGACGTGGTGGTGGGCGCCTACGCGCACGAGGACACGCAGCCAGACGAGGGCCAGGTGTTCATCTTCCTGGGATCCCCCGCGGGGCTGCCGGCATCCCCCGCGTGGGTGGGGGCCGGCGGCCAGCCGGGAGCCCACCTGGGCCTGTCCGTGACCGCGGGGGACTTTGATGACGACGGGTTCTCTGACGTGGCTGCTGGCGCCCCCTTGTACACCAGCGAGGAAATGCACGTGGAGGAGGGCGCCGTGTTTGTGTTTGAAGGGTGCGCGGATGCCAACCGGGACGGCGTGTGCGGCGACACCGCAGTGGACACGGACCACGACGGGGACCCCGACCCGACCGACTGCGCCCCCATCAACCCCGCCATCCACCACGGCGCCGTGGACGTGCCCGGAGACGGCACGGACCAGGATTGTGGCGGTTCGGACGCGGTGGCGTGCGTGGTGGACATGGATCATGACGGCTACCCCGGCACGCCCACCACACTGCCAGACGGTCCGTGCGCCGGCCCGGGGTTGGGCACGTCCAGCACGGATTGTGACGACGCGCGGGCCGCCGTGCACGTGGACTGCGGCAGTCCCCCGGCGGATGCCGGTTCCCAGGTGGACGCCGGTTCCCAGGCGGACGCCGCGGTGGCGCCGCCCGCCGACGGGTCCGTGACCGCGCCGGACGCGTCCACCGCGGATGCGGCCGCGCACGCCGACGCAGGAGGCCCTGACGCGGGGAGTTCCCCGCGGCCTGACGCGGGCACGCCCGCGGGAGGCGGTGGGGACCAAGGGGAATCACCCGGCGCCTGCGGGTGCACCAGCGGCGCGCCGCGGTGGCCGGCGGGGCTGGTGGGGCTGGCCGCGGGGTGGGCGCTGCTCCGCCGCCGGCGCGCGGTTTGAGGGGTTTCCCCCCCTCGGGTACGGTCCGTCGCCATGGCGCGACCCCGCTATTGCCCGTGGGTGACCCGGCCCACCCACGGGAAGAACGGGCGCATCCAGGTGGACAAGTGGACGCCGGTGGTATTCGGCTACTGCCCGCAGGAGACGGACTGCGCGTCCTGCGCGGGTACGGGTTACAAACCCAACATCCTGCTCAACGTGGGCCGGCCCACGGACACCGTGGCCTGCCCGTTCTGCGAACCGGAGAAGTACCGCAAGGAGGTGCAGAAGCTGGGCAAGTGGCAGCCACCCAAGCCCGCTGCGCCGGCCAAGAAGGCGGACGGCGGACCGGCGGACGACGCGCCGCCCAAGTCGCCCAAGCCCAGCGGGCACTGACGCGCATCAGGTGCCCAGGGCCTCGGTGACCGCAGCCCGTGCGCGCTCGCGGTCGGTGGTCACAACCGGCGGCGCCCAGCGGACCTCCACGGTGGAAAACGGCACGGGCACGCGCTTGCCGTCCCAGGTTGGCAACCGCCAGGCGGCACCGTAGTGGAAGGACAGCGCCACCACCGGCCGGCCGGTCCGCGCGGACAGCTCCAGCACGCCGTCCTTCAGCACCCGCGCGGGTCCGTACGGGCCATCCGGGTTGAGGAACGTGCTCGCGCCGGCGCCGACCTGGTCCGCCACGCGGGCCAGCGCGGCCCAGCCGTCATTTCCGGACGACCCCAGAACCAGCGTCCCCACGCCACTCCAACGCAGGAGCACGTGGATGGGCCGCATGTACCAGGCGGGGTGGTTCATCCACACGTAGCGCGTGCGGTAGGGCAGGCAGGCCAGGAAGTAGGCCGGCAGGTGTTCGTGCCAGGCGCACTCAATAAGGCCGCCGTCAGGAAGCGCCGCCGGCCGTCCCGTGTGCCGGATGCGCAGGGTGGGGCGCAGCGTGGCGAGCAACACCCAGATGAGCGCCGCCGCAACGTGGCCGTACGCCTCCACCGCCCAGCGGCGCACGCCAGTGACGTTGTCCACGCGGAGGCGCGCGGGCACGGGTTCAGCGCTCCTTCTTGGGTTCCGTGTTGAAGGTGTTCATGGCCCGCAGGGGGCCGTCCCGCAGCACGGCCACCAGCGCGTCCTCGGCGCGCGCCAGCAGGTCGTCCAGCGCGTCACGTTCCTGCTTGGAGAACCCGCCCAGCACGTGCCGCACCACCTTCTCATCCTTGGCCGCCCCGCCGGGGTGCGCGGGCTTGCCAATGCCCATCCGGATGCGGACGTAGTCAGGCCCCAGGTGCTGGCTCACGCTGCGCAGCCCGTTGTGCCCGCCCGGCCCGCCACCCACCTTCACGCGCAGCGTGCCCATCGGCAGGTCAATCTCGTCATGGCAGACCACCAGTTGCGCCGGGAGGAGCTTGTAGAAATCCACCGCCGGGCGCACCGACTCGCCGCTGTCATTCATGTACGTGAGCGGCTTGAGCAGCACCACGCGGTCCGGCGCCAGCGACGCCGAGCGCACTTCGGAAATCTCGCCCTTGAACTTGCGCTGCCACGGCGTGCCGCCGAACCGCTCGCGCACGCGGTCCACCAGCATGAAGCCCGCGTTGTGCCGCGTGGCCTGGTACTCCTTGCCCGGGTTGCCCAGGCCCACCACCAGGAACATCCGCTCCTCCGAAACACCAGCGCCCCCACCGGTGCAGGACCGGACGGGGGCGCTGATGACCGCCTTTCAGCAGTGGTTCACTTCTTGGCCGGGGCCGCCGCCTTGGCATCCGCCGCCGGCTTGGCCGCTGCCGCACCCGCCGCCGGGGCCGCTGCACCCGCCGCCGGAGCCGCTGCACCCGCCGCCGGAGCCGCACCTGCCGCCGCCGCCGCCGCTGCCGCCGCTTCGGGCGTGACCGCCACTTCAGCCACCTTCTCCTCGCGGACCTGCACCAGGGCCGCAACGGTGGCCTTCAGGTCGCCCAGGACCTTCAAGCCGCCGGGGAGCTTGATGTCCGCCACGTGGATGGAGTGCCCCATCTTGAGTTCGCTGATGTCCACTTCAATCTTCTCGGGGATGGCCGTGGGGATGACCTTCACCTTCAGTTTGCGGGTCACCTGCTCAATGACCGCGCCCGCACCCACGCTCTTGTTCTTGCCCGTCAACGTCACGGGCACCTCCAGGCGGATGGGCTTGGTGGTGTCCACCTCAATGAAGTCCGCGTGGATGTAGTCATGGCGCACCGGGTGGTGCTGCACATCCTTGACCAGCACCGTGCGCGTGCCCGCGGGGAGCGTCAGGCTCAGCAGGGTGTTGCGTCCCAACGGTCCGCTGATGGCCTTCTTCAGCGCACGCGGGTCCACCGCGAGGTTCGCGGGTTCCTTGCCGGCCGCGTAGACCACCGCGGGGACGGCGCCTGTACGGCGCAACCGGCGGCTGGGGCCCTTGCCCTTGGTGTCACGTGCCTGCGCCTGGAGTTCGATGGTCATGGTGATTCTCCGCCTCCCTCGATGACGCCGATCACCCCGACGTGGGGCGGGCCTCGCAGGAGGGAGCGGCGGATTAGCCACATTTTCCGGGCGCCGCAAGGGATGGCGCCGACGCGCTGAGTGCCCGGCGGTGGGCGGGATGAGCGTGGGGCTGCGGCGCCGCCTGGCTGGTCACCAATCTCGCTGGCGCAGCGCGGCGGCCGCCCTCTCCCCCGTGTTGCCTCCTTTTCAGCGCGCCTGCGCGGGTGGCCGCGGTGGGCGGGATGAAGTTCCTGCGGGCGGACGGGTGCGTGGGGCTGCGGCGCCGCCCCGCCATGGTCACCATTCGCGTTTGCTCATCGCGGCCCTGCCGCCTCCCCTTCCTTCATCCGTCCTTTCGTTTCATTCCTTTTTGCTTTTTGGGAACGGGGTTCCCCTCCACGGACCCAGTTGGTCCGCAGCG
>JACRCW010000085.1 GCA_016218805.1 Deltaproteobacteria bacterium
CCTCCGCCAAATTCCACCCGTTTCAGCACTCCACCCTGGACACCCAACAGCTTCAGCCATATGTGCGCGTCCGCGTCCGTTCCGTGGCCTGTGTGATCGTCGACAAACACCACGGTGGCATTGGAACGGATGCTGTCGCCCTCCCTCCGGGACCCACTTTCATGTCAGGAGAGCCGGAAATGGGAGGCCGTGCAGTTGGCGCCCGGCACCACCTTGGTGTCATTCCTGGCGGGCGGACAGGTTGGGGATGTCCATCCGGCCGCCTCCCAACTGGTGTCGCTGTTCAACGGCATGCGTTCGCACGTGGGCTGGGAGGTCATGCCTTCCTGGGTGGGCCTCACGGCGCAGCGGCCACAGGGGCTGCGGGTGGCTGAGCGGTTGATGCCTGCCCGAGACGGGTTGTCACTGCTTGGGTTGAACCTGGTTTCCGTGGTGCAGGAACTCAACAACTCAAAGCAACGGAATCCGTTCCTCGCCTTGGTTGGGGCTGGCTTGGAGTTGGATGTGGAGGGAATCAACGTGAAGGCGGCCGGTGACGGGGTCACCGCGGGGTTGTTCCTGCGTCTTGCGGCGCTGGAGAGAGAAATCCCAAGCGCGGACCTCTCAACGGGGCAACTTGCCTGGCTGTGTTGGGCGGCTCTGCTGTCCATGCGCGCTGGCCACACACTGGTGACATTGGACCAGCCGGAGGACAACCTGCACTTTGCGCTCATCCGGACCCTGGTCAATCAACTCTGTGACTTCAGTCGGCACACCCCCGTGGTGGTTGCCACCCATTCCAATGATTTCCTGGACGCGTTGCCGGACCCCGCCTCGCAGCTTCTGCTGTTCCGCCTGGGCGGGGACATGAAGGCACTGGTGACACGGCCTTCAAAGAAGGAGCTTGCTGCGTGGATGGAGCAGGAAGGCCAGAGGGCGGGGTCCCTGCGGCGTGGGGGGGTCTTGGACGCCCTTGCTGTCCCGGCCACGCCCCGGCGAGGCAAGAGCAGAACATGAAGCTGGTTACCATCCTTTACGAGGATCAGCTTGTGAAGGGCGGTGCGCCCAAGGGCTACGGGCCCCACGCGCTCATTCGCGCCCTGGCGGAGGACGCATTGGGCAAGCGCCCCTTTGCACTCAACGCCAACTTGAGGCCGATGCCTCTTCATGGAAACGAACCCGTGATGGAGAGGCTCGGGCAGTTTGTCCAAAACGGTCCATCCACATCCGCTGCTGGCAACGCTGGATGATGACCGTGGACTTGTGGACCTGTTCCGGAAACACAAACTGGCCCCGGGGTCATGCCGGAGGACCAAGCGCCAGGCGCTGTTGAAGTGGAAACTGGCGCCCGCATCAACTTCGCTGGTGTTCATTCGCAGGAACTTGGAGACCGTGGTGCAGGACCTCAAAGTCATCAACCCGGCACTGGTTGACAATACCGGGTGGGAACGGGCCCTCAACAAGGAACTTGTGCAGAGAGATGAAGTGTTCCAGGCGGCGGCCACTGAAGTGCAGAGGGACCTCCGCGGCCGGCTCCTGAAGAAGAACAGCTCACTGAAATACCTGGTAGACCAGGTTCGGAACTTGCTCGGACCGTGACCTGTCGTTGCTCGCCACCTGCCCTTTCATGCACGGGCCTTCTTTGCGCGGGCGTGACCCAAACGGTCGGTGGTGGGCTTCTTCTTGGGGTGGAACGCGCCGCCCGCGTGTGCTCGTCAGCGCGGAATCTGCTTCTGGTTGCGCCACTCCATGATGCGGTCGCGCGTCATGCGGCAGTACGCATCATCCCGCTCAATGCCCACCCAATGGCGCCGGTGGATCTCTGACGCCAGCGCGGTGGTACCGCTGCCCATGAAGCAGTCCAGCACGCGGTCACTTTCGTGCGTGCCGGCCAGGACCAGCCGTTCCAGCAACCGCAGCGGCTTCTGCGAAGGGTGCTTGCCGTGGCCGCGCTCGCGCGGCGGGGTCAGCGGAATCTCCCAGAAGTTCCGCATCTGCTTGCCGCCGTTCATCTCCTTCATGTCGTGGTAGTTGAACGTCCAGTTCTTGGCCTTGTCTTCACGGTTGTTGCACAGCCAGAGGATCTGTTCCGTGCTCTCCGTGAACATGCGGCAGGTGATGTTGGGCTGTGCATTGGGTTTGGCCCAGATGATGGAGTTCACAATGCGCAGCTTCATCTGCCGGGCAATGGCCCCAATGGTGTAGATGTTGTGGTAGCTGCCAAAGATGAAGATGTTGCCGTTCTCGCGCGTGACGCGGCACACCTCGGTGAGCCACGCGCGGGTGAACGCCTCGTACTCGTCCTGGGTGAAGCGGTCCCAGGATTCGTCCAGCGTGACGTGGCTGGAGAACGCCCAGGCCAGGCCCTTGCGGTTGGCCGCCACGTTGTACGGCGGGTCGGTGATGGTGGCGTGGAACAGCCGGTCCTCCCAGCTGCGCATCATCCCAATCGAATCCCCCTGGTAGACATGGTTCATCGCGGGGATGACCTTGTGCGCCCCCTGGGGGGCGTCCGCCGCGGGCGCGGGGCGGTCACCGCCCGGGATGAGCGTGCGGTTGGGATCGGCAAACACGGGTGCATCCACGCGCAGCGCGCGAGCATTCGCGGACATGTCTTCTCCGTCGGGGTTGCCAGGCTCAGCCGACGGGCCACGCGGGCCCACCGACTGGGGCCACGTTAAAGGCACCCGCAGCGGGACACAAAATTTTGGTCACCCGCTGGAGCCGGGCGGAACCTGCAGGAGGCGGATGGCGGCGGGGCGCGCGCGGCGGCCCCACGGCCCCGGGGCATCCACCTCCACCACGGCCCGCCACGCCCCGGGCAGCGCGGGCGCGGTGACGGTCGCCTCCAGCCCGTCGGACAGGCTGGTGCGCGCCTGCTCGCGTCCACCGTGCACCAGGCGCAGCACCGCGGGCCCGGCTTGGCCGCGGATGCGCGCGCGCGCCGTGATGCGGCCCTCCGCGTGCTCCACCGCCACGCCGTCCACCATCCCGGCCAGCGCGTTGACGCACGTGGCGCTGCCCAGCGCGGCGCGCAACTGGGCCGCCGCCGCGGCGGCGTCTTGGGCCAGCGGCGCCTCCAGGCCCACCACCGCCAGGAACGCCAACACGTTCTGGCGCACCGGGAGCAGGCCGTGCAGGTCAGCGCCGCACCACGCGCCCAGCGGCTGCACCTGGGACCACGCCTCCCACAGGACCACCGCCGGCTCCTCAAACGCGCCCACGTCCCACAGCCCCGCGGAAGGCGCCAGCAGCACCTCCGCGGTGAACACGCCCAACTCCAGGAACGGCGCCGCCACCAGGTCCCCCACGGCGGCCATGGAGCCGTGGATCTCCAGGCCATCCACGCCGGCCAGGGCCGGGCGCCACGGCCGCCGCCACGCCGTGGGGTGCGAGGCCACGCACGGCCCGCCGCGCCGCCGGCAGTCCGCCCGGGCGGCCTGGACCACCGGGAAGGGGCCGCGCCCCGGCGTGGCGGAGAGGTCCAGCAGGTGCGCGTTGTCCGTGGACCACTCCGTGCCGCCCACCAGCAGCACGCCGTCCTGCCAGCGCGCGCGCACGTCCCCCAGCGGCTGCGGCGTGTCATGGTCCGTGACCACCAGGAACCCCAGCCCCGCGGCCCGCGCCTCCGCCACCGCATCCACCAGGTGCAGGCGCGAATCACTGGAGCCCTCCACGTGCACGTGCACGGCGCCCGCGTAGGTGTTGCGGCCCAGCGGTCCATCAAACGGGGTCCCGCGCTCCGCCGGCCGGCCGGCGGGTCCGGCAGCCCCGTAACCGCGCGGCCAGGCCACGTAACCCGCCGCCGCCGCGGCAACCGCCAGCAGCGCCAGCAGACTCTTCACCAGGCGGCGCCGCACGGGCGCCTCAGCCGCGCCCGCGCGTGATGGTGACGCCCACGGCGGCGGGGATGCCGGGCACCGCCACGCCCAGCTTGCGCACGGTCACGGTCACCCGGAGGGCGGGGGTCTCCTTGAGGATGCGCCGGGCAATGTGGTCCGCCAGCGTCTCCAGCAGCTTGAAGGACCGGCGCGTGCCCAGCGTGGTGATGATCTCCGCCAGCGTGGAGTAGTCCGCGGTGTGCTTCACGTCGTCAGTGCGGCACGCCAGGCGGGTGTCCAGTTCCAGCACCACGTCCGCGCGGCACCGGTGCCCCACCTTGCGCTCGCGGCCGCTGACCCCGTGGCGTCCCAGGAACTCCACGCCCTCCACAAACACCCGGTCCGGCACGCTCACCGTCTCCATCACTGGCTTTGTCACAGGTCACCTGCCGATGAGGCGGCGCATGAATCCGCCTCCCCCGCCTTCGGGGTCCTTGGGCTGCGCGCGCGCCACCCGCGCCCGCCCCTTTGCCGTGGTGTTGTCCAGCGCGAACAACCGTTCGTAGCGGAAGGTGGCATCACGGACCGGGTGCGCCTCCACGCGCAGCACGGCGTCCGCGTCCACCTCCAGCTCCACCAGCCACTCGTCGCCGTGGGCCTTTTCGCGCGGCTTGAACGCCAGCTTCCCCAGGTGGTGCCCATCCGCGGAGCGCTCAGAGCTGCTCTCGTGCAGGTCCATCTCCAGCATCCCGGTGACGCGCGCGCCGGGGACCCCCTTCTGCCACCGGGCCGGCAGCGCCGTGGCCGCCGGGATGAGGACGCGCACCCGCCCGCCGGGCAGGCCAATGCCAATGCCCATCACCAGCGCCGCCGGGCCCGGGTGCGCGGCGGGCCGGGCCGGGGCCGGTGCGGGCGCCTGGGCCTCCGTGGCCTCGTCCAGGTCCGGCCGCATGCTGATGGCGGTCACCTCGGCGCTGGCGGCGGGCGCGGGCGGCACGGGCGCCGGCGGCGGCGCATCCGCAAAGACGTCGGGGCGGTCGGAAATCGCCGTCACCTCCGCGCCTGCGTCAAACGCCGCGGGGTCCACGGCGGCGCGCCGTCCGGTCCCTTCGTCCTGGAACGCGCTGTCCTCGGCGGCCAGCGCCTGCATGCCGTCCTGGAGCGCGGAGACCGCGCGTTCCGCCGTGGCCGGCGGCGGGCGCAACGCAGTGAGTGATGCGCCATCCCCCTCAGCCAGCGGCACCGCCGGCACCTGCGGCGCCCACACAAACGAGGTGGACCACGCGTCCTCCGGCGGCGCGGCGGCGGCCGGCGGGGCGGGCGATGGCGCCGGGGGCTCCGCGGCGGCGGGCACCGCGCACAGCTCGGTGGGGCCGTCGTCCGTCTCGCCCGTGAGCAGGTGCTCCGGCACGGCGGGCATGCCGTGGTCGGTCGTGGGCTCGTCCACGGGAGGCGGCAGGGGTGCGGGTTCGGGTTCCGGAGGTGGCGCGGCCACGACGGGCAACGCGGCCGGCTCCGGCTCCGGCTCCGGCTCCGGGGGCGGCGGGAGGGAGGGCGTTTCCGCCGCAGCCACCGCCGGCGCGGCGGGTTGGGCGTGCGTGGCGTCCTCAAGGTGCCCCAGCCCCTCGGCGTCCACCGGTTCCGCAATCTGGACACCCTCCGGCCGCGCGGCGTCCTCCGCCGGTGGCGCGGGTGCCTCCGGCGCGGGCGGAGGTTGGGACTCGGCCACCGGCGGCGGGGGTTCCGCCTGCGGCGGCGCGGGCGGGGACGGCGCGGGTGCGTCCTCCAACGCGGGAGGCGGCGCGGGTGGCTCCTCCGCCGCCTGCACGGGCGCGGCCGCCGGCGCTTCCTCCAGGGGTGCGGGCGGCTGCGCGGGTGACGCGAACACCCCGCCGTCATCCACCGGCTCCGTGATGGCAGCGGGCGGCGCGGCGGGCGGCGGCGCCGGGGAGAACACGTCCTCCGGCGGCGCGGACGCCACGGCTGGCGGTTCCGGCGCGGGTGCGGGCGGTGGCGGTGGCGGGCTGACCTCCGCGGGGGGCGGCGTGGCCGGCGCAAACACCTCCTCCTCACCCGCTGCGGCCGCGGCCGGCGGCGCGGACGCAAACACGTCCTCCTCGGGAACCGCCGCCAAGGGCATCGGCATCGGCGGCGGCGAGGGCGACGAGCCCCCCCACGGATTGTCCGCCCCGGCCTTGGGGACCTCCGCGGTGGCGCGCCGCAGCGGCGGCGGGCCCAGCGTGGCACGCGGGGGCCCGTCCACCGGCGGCGGGGCCGCGGCGGGCTCCTCAACCATCGGCACCGGCAGCTCGCGGCGGGTGCGCGCCCCGGCGGGCCAGAAGACCTGTTCCAGTGCCATGGGCGCGTCCGCGCCCGCCTTGGGGTCGTAACCCATGGTGAACTGCCACCCGACAGGCCGGCGCTCTGCCCCGGCGGCCACCACGTGCGCCGTCCATGCGGCGTGCGCGCCGGACAGGAACCGGGACCACGCCTCGGTGGGCGCCGTCTGTGACGCCGTCAGCAGGGGCACCACGCCGGGCTGGGTCGCGTCATCGCCAAACAGCGCCGGCGGCAACCCCGGCATGGGCATGGGCGGCGGGGCCTCGGCAGGCGGCGGCTCGCGCGCGGGCGCCGCAGGCCGGCTGGGCACGGCGGGCGGGGGTGGCGCGGCCCGGGCGGGCAGCGGGTGGTCCACGTCCGTGGCCCCCCAGGCCAGGGGCGGCTCGGGGGGTTGCGCAACCGGGGGCGGCTGGGGCGCGGGCGGCTCCGGGGCAACCTCGGGTGTCACGGTGGGTGCCGGCGCCGGGGCGGACAGCGCCGCCAGCGCGGGCGCGTCCTCCACCAGATCGGCTTCCGCATCGGACAGCAGGTCGGGCTCGGCCGGGGCGGCGGGCTCCGGAGCGGGCGGGGGGAGGACCGCGGGGGGAACGGGGGCGGGCGGGGGCACGCGCGCCACAACCGGCGCGGGCGGCGGGGGCGGCGTCCGGGGTGGCTCAACGGCGGGCGCCGGCGGCGGCGTGCGCCGGGGAGCGGGGTCAGGGGACGGCGCGGCGCGCAGCGGTGGCGGGGGGACCGGGCCGGGACCGGACCGCAACGGCGGGGGCTTGGGCAGGTCCGGCGTGGCCATGATGTGGCGCCAGTCGCGTTCGGGTGCCGTGCCCAGCGTCCCGGCGGACAGCGCGCGGAACTCCACGCGCCCGGCGCGCTCGCCCGCGTCCGGCTCCCGAGGCGGGGACAGCGGAGGCGTCACCGTGGCATCCCGCCCGGTCTGCCGCAGCGCATCCACCAGCGCGCCCGCCGTGCGCTCAGCCAGCGGTGGCGGCGCCAGGATCGCCGGCGCGGTTTCCTCGTCGTCACCCGTCAGGATGGAGCGGAAGGCGTCATCCAGGTCACGGTGGAGCGCGTCCACCCCGCCGGCGGCCCGCGCCCCCGTGGCGGACAGCGCGGCCACCGCCTCAGGGAACCGCGCCTTGAACCCCTCCCACGCCACCATCCCCGGCGGCTGGGCCAGCGCACCCTCGCCGCGCGCCGCCAGAATCGCCTGCAGGCGGCGGCCGCTGATCTCGTCCGTCCCGCTGGCCTGCAATCCCATCCCCGCCGTCCGCCCGCGAGGCACCAACTCCGGGCCCACTGACCACAGCACCGGGCCCTGCACCACCAGCGCGGGGAAGCCGTCACGCAGGCGCAGCTCCAGGCGCACGCGCGTCCCCACCGGGCGCACCTGCCTGGTGCGGAAGAACACCGTCTCGCGCCCCACGCACGGCGCAAACCCCGCCTCAAACTCCTCCATCGACGCGTACTTGAGCGTCACAACCAGATCGATGGGCTCTTTTGCGGCGGCCATGGCTTGTTCAATCCCCCGGAACAGGGAGGCGGGGGAGTCTAGGCCCAAGATGGGGCCCATTGGCCAGCCCCCGGCGGGCCCGGACCGGGATTGTCCGCCGAGCGCTGGATGGAGGAGCGGTGGGAACCCGCTTTGAAGGGTCCGGGTGCACCATTTGGGGATCCTGAGACCGTCCTGCCGGGGTCTCAGACCGCCTTGGGGGGGGTGGTTGACACCCCCCTTGAAGGGGTCCAAGTGCGCCATTTTGGATCAGGACACCCCCGCTCCGGGGGTCGCAGACCGCCTTGGGGGGGGTGTCGACACCCCCCTTGAAGGGGTCCAAGTGCGCCATTTTGGATCAGGACACCCCCGCTCCGGGGGTTGCAGACCGCCCTTGTGGGGGGTATCGACACCCCCTTGAAGGGGTCCAAGTGCGCCATTTTGGATCAGGACACCCCCCTCCGGGGGGTCCAACGCCCGCCAGTAGGGGCTCCGTCAGAGGAAACGCAGCTTGCCCCGCCGGGGGCCCGTTTCGCTGCCTGCCGCCTTCCCGGCGGTCCTGCTCATTTTGTGAACAACGGCGCGCCCCTTGGCGGTCACCACCCACCCGGCGGTGCCTTTCCTGACCAGCCAACCCGCGTCCCGGGCGGCGTCTGACAGGCGGTACAGCCTTGGGGGCTTGAGCGGCTTCCCCACTCCGGCCCGTCTGGCCAGCTCTGCCAGCCCGGAGATCTGGAACGGAGAAACGCCCATTTCGTCCGTGGAAAACACGCCAAGGCACAGCAAGCGGCGGACATCATCAGCCGGCGCATGCGCGGACATGAAGGACCGCAACTTTCCAAGCCCGGCCGGGCCGGACGGCGCCGCCGCAGCGCCCTCCTCACCGGCGGACGAGGAAAGGGGTTGCTGCGTCAGGCTCGCCGGGATGGGGGCAGGAGGGCGGCGCGTGTAGAAGTGCGCCGCTGCCCACACCAGCGCGCGTTCACGCTCAGCCTCGGTGAGCGGCTGCAGGGTTGCGTAGATGGTGTGCATGGCGGCCAGTTCTGGCGGCAGCGCCACCGTCCCTTGCGCGCGGACCGGCCGGGGCGCGGCCGGCGGCGGAGTGTCCATGGCTGATTCCGGGCGCGGCCTGCGGGTGTTGTCCTTCCAGATCCGCCGCGTGCCATCCCTGGTCACAACCAGCAACCCCTTGTCCGCCAACCGACGCAGGAACCCATGGAGTACCCCGTCGGCCAGCGCCACGCGGTGTTCGTTGCGCACTTCCTTGCCAAAAGCCTGCAACAGCCCCGGCATCCGGCCGTTGGACGCATCCAGGGCGCGCAGTGCGGCACCGTGCACAATCTCAGGCGTGTCTGCCACCTTCCGCGCAAACGCCTTGGGGTCGGGTTGGGCCGGGCCGGGGGCCTCCGGGGTGACCTGGGAATGCGGGGCCTTTGCTTCAGCTTGCCGCCACACGTGCGTGCGCCCGTCCAGCTTGTGGCGCAGGTGGCCCGCCTCGGTCAGCAGGTCCAGGAGGCGGCCAAGGGCATGCGGACTTGGTTCCACGCCATGTCTCTTCTTCACCTCCTTGCCAAAGGCGCTGATCATCTCAGGGCCACGGCCGCCCGTTTCCCGGATGGCGTGCAGCGCCTCTTGCAGGACCAGGGTGGGTTCCTTCTTCACCCGGCTCCTGAACACCATTGAGGCCCTCGCCAGGCGAACCTCCGTGTCACTGCGCTTGCGGCCCTTCTCAAAGCGGAATGGCCGGGCGGGCGGCTCTGCGGCCGCCGGAGTCTGGACGGGCGCTTGCGCTGCGCCGGGATCGGGGGTGGGTGTGGGTTCCAGCGTTTGCAGTGTCACGCTCACGTGTGACCTCGTTTGGTGGGCTGGCCGGCAGGGTCAGCCGACCACGTCCTCTGTTGGCTCGCCGGTATCCGGGTTGACGTCCACGCCGCCGCGGCGCCGCTTGAAGGCCTCGGCAAACGCCTCGCCCTGGCGGAGCACGCCTTCCAGCAGCCTGGCTCGCGCCTGCGTATCCGCCTGGCTGTCGGAGGGGTGCAGGCCAAGGACGCGCGCCACGGTCTCCCGCAGATGGGACAGGCCCTTCTGCTGGGAATCGGTCACGGTGCTGTACTGCAGCGTGGGGCTCTTGGCGGCGGCGGAGAGGATGCCCGTCATACGCGTGGCGAGCTGGTCCACCCGGTCCAATGATGCGCCCAAACGCAAGGCCTGGATGCGGGTGGCGTGCTCCGGCTTGCGGACGTCACGCATGACGGCCTGGACCGCGGTGGCCTCATCCACGTGCGTGCCCTGCGTGAGGCCGGCCAGGCCCGCGGGGAACAGCACCGTCAACAGCGTGCGCGCTTCCTCAACGGGCTGGCCCGGCAGCGCGCCCTCCACCACGCCGGTGAGCATGGCATGGATGCCGCCCAACACGCGGTCCAACTCGGTGTCCACCACCACAGCCTCGCCGGGGTTGGCGGTGGGTTGCCGCTTCTGGCGTATCCAATCCAACTCCACCGTGCGGGTCTGCTCATCATGCGCAATGGCAGCATCCAGGAAGGAAACCAGGACCGTGAGACCCATTGCGGCCGCAATCTCCCGCACGGCGCGGAGCGCCACAATGCGGCGGCCGGTGGGGAGCGCATACACGTTGAGAAGGGAGCCCAGAGTGGCCATGGGACAACCTCCGTCGCGGAGAGGGGTGGAGTGTCCCGCACGGCGCCCCCCGCATTGGCCCGTGAGAAGTGCGCGGGATGCCACACAGACCGGGCGGCGTACAAGGACCCCCGGCGAGGCGGCGCGCGGCCTGACGCGCCGCGGCGCGGGAGAAAGGGGTCCCGCGCGGAGGTTGGCCCCGGGCGCGAGGCCATCGCTTGTCCCTTTGACGAATCAGCCATTGGCGACGTGCGCTGGCGTAGGCGGGAGGATCCTTTTCCAGCCTCTGCAGTGCTCGATCGAGCGCCTCCCTCGTCGCCGTCCTGCCGGGGTCCTTTTTTGGCTTGCCGGCATCCGGACACCGGTCAAGATCGCGTGAGCTAGCGCAGGCCGCCGCCACCACCCCCGTCCAGGTCAGACAGCAACCGGTCCACCGGCAGTGCGGCGCCGTCCTCCCGCATGGGACGCCCGTCCTGCAGCAATGACACGCCCACCGCGGCCGGCACGGACAGCAGCGCCACGCCACCCACCACCAGCGCGGTCAGTCCCGCGCCGGCATACGCGGTCCCGGCGCCGGCACCCACGCCCAGCACGGCCACCGCGAGCAGCGCCATGAAGTACGGGTTGAGCGCGCGGGACTGCAGCGCCGCCCACGGTGCTGCGTACGCGCCCAGCGCAAACAACCCCGCCAGCACAGGCACCGCGTGCACCGCGGACGCGCACAGCACGGGCGCCGCACCCGCCACCGCCACCAGCCATCGCGGCCCCGCGCGCCGGCTCCACAGGTGCTGCGTCACGCCGTGGGCCAGCAGCGTCGCGGCCAGCGCGGCCGGCGTGGCAAGCAGCACCAGCGGCGCCGCCACCACCGCGGGCCACAGCAGCACCGTGGCCACGCTCCCTTGCAGCAGCAGCCGGTTGACGGGCCCCTGCCCCCGCCCCGCCGCCAGCCCCGCCTGCAGGAAGGAGAACAGGTACACCGACCCCGCCCACAGCAGCACGGTGGAAGCCAGCACCGGCGCCGCCAGCAGCGCGGCCACCACAACCGCCGCGCCCCCCGCCCCTGCCGCCGCGGGGAGCAACCGGTCCGCCTCCATGGCGGGCGGCGGCGCGGCACCCGGGGGCGCGGACAGCGGCTGAACCGCCAAGGCGGGGAAACGGGCTGATTCAGGGAACAGGGCCCGAAGCATGCCAGGCAGGTGCGCGTTCAGTTCCGTCCAGCGCGGCGCGGTGACTTCGCGCTCTTCTGAGGCCACCGCCCGCCCCGTCCGCGCGTCCACCCGCTGCAGCCGCAACTGCCAGCGCGCGCCGCGTACCCACAACGTGGCCAACAGCGCCGTGGGGATGCCCACCTGGGCCGCCGCCTCCGCCGCGCAGTCTGAGCGGGTGCACGCCATGGCCACCTGCGGGTCAGCCGGAAGCGCCACGTGCTCCTCCGCCACGCGCCAGCTCCGCACGCCCCGCAGCAACCGCACGTTCACCTCCAGCGGGAAGCGCAGCCCGCCCGCCGCCGTCACCAGCGCCGGCGCGGTGGGCGCCACCGGCAGCACCAGCACCTCCACCGGCGCCGGCACGTCCCCCGCCAACACCGCCCATCCCAGGACCCATGCCGCCACCAGCATGGCCGCCCGCGGGTGCGACACGCGTGCCAGCGCGCCACCCCGCAGCGTGACGACGAGACCAGCCGCCCCGCGCCGCGGCGGGCGCTCACATTGAGCGGCGCAATCTCAGCCGGGCTGGAACACCAGAACATATTGGTGCGGCAACAACGCGTGCTCCGCGGACAGCTTCCAGCCGGCCTGCGCCGCCTCCTGCAACACTTGTTCGCGGGAGAGCTTGCGCTCCGGCGGTGGGCCCACCGGCAGCGGCCGCTTGTGGAAGTCCACAATGACCAGCGTGCCGCCGCGCTTCACCGCAGCTTTGAGCCGCCCCAGGTAGGCCACGCGGTCCGGGAAGTGGTGGTAGGTGTCCACCACCAGCAGCGTATCGCACGCGCCCGCGGGCAGCAGCGGGTCATCCGGGGCTCCCAGCACGGGCGTGACGTTCTGCACCTTGGCCCGGGTCAACCGTTCCACCAGCGCGGCCAGGATCCCCGGCTCCACGTCCACGGCAAACACGCGGCCCGTGGGTCCCACCGCGCGCGCCAGCCGCAGCGAAAAGTACCCGGGCCCCGCCCCAACATCGCACGCCACCTGGCCGGGCTTGAGGCCCAGGGCTTTCACCAGCTCATCCGGCTTCTGCCAGGCATCCCGTGCCGGGTCCTCCAGATGCGCGATGTACGCGCCCAGGTCCGCGGGGTTGCCGTGGGCAGCGTGGTGACCGCCAGGCGGGTGGTCACCGCCGGCGCGGGGGAGCAGGACGCAGAGGACGCCAAGGAACGTGTGCATGCCGCCACCTTCCTGCTAGGTGGCCGCCGCCCGCAAGCCGCGGGACGGGAGGAGCCCTCACCGTGGGACTGCTGACAACGGCGGACCTCCGCAAGAACGTGAGCCTGGAGCTGGACGGGGAACCCTACGCCGTGGTGGAGGTGGAGAAGCACGCGCCCACGGCGCGCGGGGGCAAGACGCTCATCCGCGTGAAGCTGCGCAACCTGCGCACGCGCCAGCTGGTGGACCGGACGTTCAAGGCGGGAGAAGCGTTCGCTGAACCGGACCTGGCCAGCCAACAGGCCGCGTTCTCCTACGCCACACCGGAGGCCCTGGTGTTCCTGGACCAGGAGAGCTTTGAGACGGTGGAGGTCCCGCGGGAGGTCCTGGGTGACGAAGCGGCCTACGTGACCGAAGGGCTCCTGGTCTCCGTGCGCCGCTTCAATGGCCAGATCATTGCCGTGGAGCTGCCGCAGTACGTGGAGCTGGTGGTGGACAGCGTGCTGCCGGGCGCGCGGGGCAACACCGCCGCCGGCAGCGTCACCACCCAGGCCACGCTGCAGGGCGGCGTAACGGCGCAGGTGCCGTTGTACATCAAGGCGGGTGACCGGGTGCGCGTGGACCCCCGCACCGGTGAGTTCCGCGACCGCGTCGGCTGACCCCCGCCCCCCGCCCAACAAATGGGTGGCCAACAGGCATGAGTCAGGTGGGCTTGGAAGGGGCCGCCGGAACCATGCCGCGTGGCGGGCGCGCCCTGTTCCCTGGCAGAAAGTGTCTCATTAAATGAGACACTCTGGGCGGATTTGGGTGCGCGCCCCCCCTCAATCCGCAAAGCCGTCCACCGGGTGCGCGTGGACCCCCGCACCGGCGAGTTCCGCGACCGCGCCGGCTGACCCCCGCCCCCCGCCCAACAAATGGGTCGCCAACTGGCATGGGTCAGGTGGGATTGGAAGGGGCCGCCGGAACCATGCCGCGTGGCGGGCGCGCCCTGTTCCCTGGCAGAAAGTGTCTCATTAAATGAGACACTCTGGGCGGATTTGGGCGCGCGCCTCCCTCAGTCCGCAAAGCCGTCAGCCGGGAGCGCGCCGCGCACGCCCACGGCGGGGTCCGCCTCCGGTGAGGTGGACGGCGCCGTCACGTCCGGCCGCAGCAGGTCCGTGAACTGCGCGCCAAAGATGAGCCCGGCGCCGGCGCCCACCAGCAGCCCGGCGGCACCGCCGAACAACACCGTCACCAACCCCACCCACCCGGCGGTGACCAGCAGGTTGGCCTGGACCTGCAGGGCGTTCACCAGCGTGATGAGCCCAATGACCATCCCGGTGCTGCACAGCCCGCAGCCCAGGCTCACGCAGCCCCCGCCAAACCACCGCATCCCGCGCTGCATGTTGTCGATGAAGCTGTTGCGGAACACGGCCTCGGTGTCCTTGAGGGTGGGCTTGGCGGGCCGGGCCGCCGGGCGCTGGCTGCCGCCACCGGGCGCGGGGGCCGGCACGGCCGCGCGGACGCGCGCGCAGTCCTCCACCACCTCGTCTATCTGCTGTTCGGGGACCAGCTGGGTGCGGCCGTCCACTTCAATGAGGATGCCCTTGTCCGTGTCCGCCACCAGCCAGCCCTCCACCGTGGTGGCGTCCTTCTTGAGCACCACGGTCCAGGGGTTGCGGCACCCTTCGTCCGCCGCGGCGGCGGGCGCGCTGGCCAGGAGCAGGACGGCAATCACCACAGGGGAGTTCATCACGGCCATCCTACTGCAGCAGCCCGTCCTCGGGACCGGGGCGGCTGACGTCAATCTCACCAAAGCGCTGCTCATACTTGGCGATGTTGTCCTGCAGCGCCAGCATCAGGCGCTTGGTGTGCTTGGGAGACGAGATCACCCGCGACCGCACCGTGGCGCGCGGCTGCTGCGGCTGGACGAACAGGAAGTCCAGGATGAATTCAGTCTCATTGTGGTTGACCATGGCCAGGTTGGCGTACACGCCGTTGGCGACGGCAGGGTCCAGCTCCACCGCCAGGGCCACCTGGTTGCGGGCGGGTTGCCCGCCGGGTGCAGGCGGCGTGGATGGCGGCCTGGAGTTCTGGTTCCCGTTGCTCATGCGCCCTCCGGCGGTGGGTTGGCGCACCGGTGGGTACGCCCTGCTGCCTCTTTACCCGTTGCCGCCCGCCCCGTCCCCTGCCGGCGCCACCCGGACCCGAACCGGCAACGGTACATACCCGCTTCAGCAACCGCGCACCCCGGAGAACCCCGCGCCGCCTTCCGGGGCGCAAGGGACCTTTCTGGGGTGAGTCCGGGCTCAACAGGAGTCTGCCGGCCTCGGCGGCGGCCCCCCTTGTCGTCGCCCGGCGCTTACCGGCCCGCGTGCTCCTTCACCGCCCCGGCGCGGGAGACGTGCGCGCCGAGCCGGGGTCGCGCTAGGGACGCCCGGATGCCCACGCCGCTGCCGGACCGGAGCGCCGAACCCTTTGACCTGCTCCCGGCGGGCCGGGCGGAAGCGCCTGCGGCGCTGTGCGTCCACGGCTTCTCCGGCTCCCCCTACGAAGTGCTGCCGCTGGCGCACCACCTGCGCGCGGAGGGCTGGCGCGCGGTGGGACCGCTGCTCCCGGGGCACGGGCGCACGCCGCTGGAGCTGGCGCGGACCACCGGGACGGACCTGCTGGAGGGCGCACGCGCGGCGCTGTGGCGCCTGCACGCCCAAGAGGGGCCGGTCACCTGGGTGGGCCTGTCCACCGGCGCGCTGCTGGGGCTCATCCTGGCGGCGGCGCATCCGGAGATGATCCGCGCGCTGGTGCTGCTGGCACCGGCGCTGGGGCTCTACCCCAAGGCGCGCCTGGGCATGGCGCTGGCGCGGCGCGGGCTGGCGCGGCTGGTGCCGTACGTCCCCAAGGAGGCTGAAGGCGGCGACTGCGGCGACCCCGACGGGCGGGCGCACAACCCGACCTACCCGGTGATTCCGGTGGCCGCGCTGCCGGCGCTGGGGGAGCTGCAGCAGGCGGCGGCGGCGGCGCTGAGCGTGGTCCGGGCACCGGCGTTTGTGGGGCACGGGGCGCTGGATGGGACCATTCCGCCGGTGTGTGGGCGGCGGGTGGCGGAGGGGCTGGCGCGGGCGCCCGCGGTGGAGTCCCGGGTGTACGCGCGCACGCGGCACCTGGTCCTTCTCGACGTGGAACGGGACGCGGTGATGGCGGATGTGTCGGCGTTCCTCACGCGTGTTGGCGCGGCGGCGCGCTTGACCGGCGCGGGGTCCTAAACTACTCGGCGGCGCCGCAAGGGCCTCGGTGGTGGAACTGGTAGACACACTACTTTGAGGTGGTAGCGCCGCAAGGCATGGGAGTTCGAGTCTCCCCCGAGGCAACGGCGCAGCACACACCCCACACGCGGGGCTTGTGCTGCGCCCTTTTTTTTGCCCCTGGGCGGGCGCACACTGGCGCGCCACGGAGGTGCGCATGGGTGCCCGTTTCTACCCGCAGTGGGCCGGCGTGGCGGCCGGGGCGCGCGCCGCGGGAGACGTGGCGGCGGAGGCGCGCCGGGGCCTGGCCGCGGTGGAGGCGGAGGCCGCGCGCGTGACGCAGGAGCAGCGCACGCTGGCGCGCTCCGCCAGCGTGAACACCCTGCAGCGGGACGAGCTGCGGGGCCGCGCCCGGGAGCTGGAGGCGCTGGCAGGGGAGCTGCGGGCGCTGGCGGAGGGTCGCGCGGTGGTGCCGCTGTCCAAGGAGGAGCAGGCGGCGCTGGCTGCGCAGCAGGGCGCGCTGCCGGCGGACACGCGCGAAGTGGACCTGGCAGACGTGTTACCGCCGCGCCGGTCAACCTGACGGGCCGCCGGCGTCCGCCGGGGGTGGGCAGCGCACGCGCGTGTCCACCGGCCGGGGCAGCCAGGCAAAGAACCACACGGCCACGCCGGAGAACGTCACCAGCGCGGCGGCCACCAGGCCGGCGCTGAAGGCCAATCCCACCGCCAGCAGGCCCATGCGGCGGGTGACGGGGTCCTCCGCGCGCTCCCACACGCCCAGCGCACCGACGAGCAGCCCGGTGCCGGACACCAGGCCCAGTCCCGTCCCGGCGGCCATCATCATGGTGCCCAGCTGCGGCAGGCCGCTGGCGGACGTCCCCGGGCGGGTGGGCGGGGGCGGCGGTCCCTCCACGCACCGCGGTGCCGCGGACGCCGTGGACGCAACGCCGAGCAGCAACACCAGCATGGGGGCGCGGAGCATGGGTTCACTCTCCCCGGGAGGCGCGGGCCTGGTCCAGCAGCCAGCGCGCCATGTCGCGGGCGGCCTCCGGGCGGGTGAGCGCGCGCGCGGCGTCACCGGCGGCGCGGCGCGCGGCGGCGTCAGACAGCAATCCCTGCACGGCCAGCGCGGCGGCCTCCGCGCTGCCCAACGCCACGCGCCCTGCGCCGCTGCTCCGCACCAGCTCCACGTTGCCCGCCTCCTGGCCCGGCAGCGCATCCACCAGCACCACGGGCACGCCCAGCGCCCACGCCTCAAACACCGTCCCCGGGCCCGCCTTGGTGGCCACCACGTCCGAGGCGGCCATGAGCGTGGGCATCTGCTCGCAGAAGCCCCAGACCTTCAGGCGCCCGCCGGCGTCCCCCAGCGCGCGCAACGCCGCTTCGCCTGACGGGTTGCGCCCCGCCACGGCCAGCACCGCCGGCGCACCCGGGAGGTCCAGGAAGGCGCGGGCCAGGGCGGGGAGCGCACCCACGCCTTCGCCGCCGCCGGTGAGCAGCACGGCGTGCGCGTCCGCCGGGATGGACAGCGCGGCGCGGGCCTGGTGCCGGGACGGCGGGTCACGCAGGAAGCGCGGGTGGATGGGCTGGCCGCTGAGGCGCACGGTGTCCGCCGGTGCGCCGCAGGCCACGGCGCGGTCCCGCGCTTCCGGCGTGGCCACAAAGGTGATGTCCGCGCCCGGTTCAATCCACGAAGGATGGAAGGTCACCGGGTCCGTGATGACAATGCCGAAGGGGATGCGGCGGCCGCGTTCGCGCTCCCAGGCCAGGCGGGCGGCGTGGCAGGCCTGGCTGATGAGGGGGTGGGTGGAGAGGACGGCATCCGGCAGCGTGCGGTCCAGGTAGCGCAGCGTGCGGTGGCGGACGGTGGCCAGGGCCACGGTGTTCACGGCGTGCCACAGCGGCGCGCGCCCCCCCGTGGCAAACGCGGCAAACATCCCGCCCCACAGCCACGGCACGGTCCGCACAATGGGGCCGTACAGGCCCACCACCGCGCGCCAGAACGGCGCCATCTCCGCGATGATGTCCACCACGCGCACGTCAGCGGAGGGGTCCAGCAGGCCCACCTCCGCGGCGATGGCCTGCGCGGCCGCGCGGTGTCCGCCGCCGGTGTCACTCATCAGCAGCTGCAGCCGCAGGGGGGAGGTGGCGGTCACGGGCGCGCTTCTACCCGGCGCAGGCGGGCACGCACACCCGCCACGCCGTGCAGTCCACCCGATGCATCCTGCAGCGCCGGCCTCCTTGCCCCGGGCGCGTGGGCGCTGGCACAACAGGTCTTCCCGGCGTGGAACGGCAGTTGCTCGACGCGGGTGACCCCGGAGGTACTCGTGGCGCGCGCGTGGGCATGGGTGGTGGTCCCCTTGAGCGTGCTGGCCGTGGCCGCCGCGGACGGGGGGCCGGTGGCGTCAGAGGCGTTCACGGCGGCGCGCCTGCTGGTGCGCGAAGGCCGCTTTGAGGCGGCCCGGGACAAGCTGGCCGCAGCGGGGATGCTGGAGCCGCGGGCGGAACCGGCGGCGCACGCGGGACTGGTGGGCGCACTGCAGGCGGCGCTGGGGCGGCCGGACCTGGCGCGCGTGGCGTTTGAGAAGGTGGCGCAGCGGGCGGGGGCCCCGCCGTGGGCGCGCGCCATGGTGGATCTGCACCGGCTGGAGGCGTGCGGGAATGACTGCGCGGGGATTGGGGTGGACCTGCTGGTGGTGGAGCGGCTGCCGGTGGCGGCGCAGACGCGGTACCTGCGGGCGCTGCATTCGGCGGGGCGCGCTGAGACAACCGCGCTGGCCGCGCGCGTGCTGGCGCGCGCGCCGTGGACGGTGAAGGAGCTGCCGCCGTCCGACCGCGCTGACCTGCTGGGTGCGGTCCACGCCGCGCTGGCAACGCGCAAGGACGGCGGCGAGGGTCAGGCGTTGCAGCGCTGGGCGTGGGAGAACCTGCCCGCCGAACCCGCGGTGTTCCCGGTGCTGCGTGAGGTGGATGACCTGGCGCTGGCCGGGACGCTGGGGGACGGGCCCGCGGTGCGCCACCTGGAAGCGCTGTTGGAGGGCAACGCCAACGAGCCCGCCGCGGCGTTTGGGACGCTGCTGTGCCGCGGCGCGGTGGTGGAGAAGAACCGCGCGTGCCCGGCGATCAAGGAGGCCACGCTCGCGTGCCGCGCGGCGTTTGCCGTGGGGAAGGCGCAGCGGCAGGCGCGGGCGTACCGCGCCGCGGAGGGCACGCTGGCGGTGGTGGCGGCGCGGTGCGCGGAGCAGGCGCCGCGCGCGCGCTTTCTGCTGGGCAAGGCGGTGGCCGCGCAGTCCGGCGGCGCGGCCCGCGCCATCCGCGGGTTTGAGGAGCTGGCCAAAAAGCACCCGGAGCACCGCCTGGCGGATGACGCGCTGGTGACCGCGGGCCAGCTGTCCCTGCGCGTGGGCAAGCCGGCACGGCGCTACTGGCAGCAGGTGCTGGACGCGCATCCCGCGGGTGACCAGGCGCCGGAAGCAGCGTGGTGGCTGGCGTGGGCGGCGCGGCTGCAAGGCAAGGGTGACGACGCGGCGGCACGGCTGGACGCGATGAAGGCGGGCCTCGCGGAGACCGCGCCGCTGGCGTGGCGGCGGGCACTGTATTGGCGGGCGCGCGTGGAGCCGGACGAGGCGCGGCGGTGGGCGCTGCTGCGGGACGTGGTGGAGCGGCAGCCGCAGTCCTACGAAGCGGGCCTGGCGCGCGGCGTGCTCACGCGCGCCGGCCGCGAGCTGCCGGTGTTTGACGCGTGGAGGGGCGAGGTCACGCCCCCGTCGCCGGGCCCGCGCGACGATTTCATTGACGCGGCCGCGTGGCTGGAAGAGGCCGGACTGGACGAGGACGGCGCATGGCTGCTCCGCGAGTCACCCGCGTGGAGCGCCCCGGCGGGGGCTTCCGTCGACGGGGGAACGGGCCCCGCCGCAGGGCTGTGGCTGCCGTGGCGGCTGCTGGAGCTGGGCGATGCGCCGTTCGTGTCGCGCTGGGTGAGACTGCGCCACGCCGCGGAGCTGCGCGCCACCCCGGCGGCGGCCACGCGCGTGCACTGGCGCCTCGCCTACCCGCAGGCACATACGCCGGCGCTGGAAGACGCTGCCGCGGCGGAGAAGCTCCCCGCCGCGCTGCTGTACGCGCTGGCGCGCGAGGAAAGCGCGTTTGATGCGCGCGTCACCTCGTGGGCCGGGGCGATTGGGCTCACCCAGCTGATGCCCGCCACCGCGCAGATGGAGGCCCGCGCCCTGGGACTGCCCCCGCCGTCCAACGTGTCCCTGCTGGACCCCGCCCTCAATGCCCGCCTCGGCGCCGCACACCTCGCCCGCCACCTGCGCGAGTTCAACGGCAGCGTGGCGCTGGCCCTGGCGGCGTACAACGCCGGACCGGGCAACGTGCGCGCCTGGCTCAAACGGATGGGACAACTCCCGCTGGACGAGTTTGTGGAGATGATCCCGATTGACGAGACGCGCGGGTACGTGAAGCGCGTGATGGAGACCTGGGGGATCTACCGCCTGGTGCGCGGTGAAGGGCCCCTGGTGCTGCCCGCCAGCCCGACGGACCGATCCGTGGAACCCTGAGCGCCCCGGAGGATGGGCCGGACCGGAAGATGAGTCGGCGGCCGGCGGGGACGCCGGCCCCACAGGTCCTTGTTTCATGCCGCGGACGGGGCCACGCGATTGCGCAACACCCCCAGCCGCTCCACCTCCAACTCCACCACGTCTCCATCCGCCAGGTACCGGTCCGTCTCCAACCCGCACCCGCCACCCACCGTCCCCGAGCCCAGGAACTCGCCAGGGTGCAGCGTTTCGTCCTGCGATACGTACGCGATCAGCCGCTCGAACCGGTGGTGCATTGTCGCGCTCGACCCGCGCGAACGCTCCTCCCCGTTCACCCGCGCCACCATCGACAATGCGTACGGATCGCCCACCTCGTCCGGCGTCACCAGCCACGGACCCATGGCGTTGCCCGTGTCAAAGTCCTTCCCCTTGGCCGGCCCCAGCCGCCCGCGCATCTCCCGCATCTGGATGTCGCGCGCGGAGAAATCGTTGAAAACCGTGAAGCCCGCCACGTGCAACCGCGCGTCACCCTCCGTGATGTCCCGCCCCGCACGCCCGATGTACACGCCGAACTCCAACTCGTAGTCCAGCTTGCGGCTGCCCCGCGGCCGCCGCACCTCCGCCTCCGGCCCCACGACGGAGAACGGGTTGCTCTTGTAGTAGACCGGGCGCTCGTACCACACGCGCGGCGGGCCAATCAGCGGCCGCCCCACCACCCGCTCCACCGCGGCGTCCAACCACGCCAGCGGCGGAAACGCCCAGGACACCACCGTCCGCGTGGCCTGCGTGACGTGCTGCTCAAACGCCATGCAGTCCCGGATGGACCGCGGGCGCGGCACCGGCGCCAGCAGGCGGACCGTTGCCAGCGGTACCCGCGCCGCCTCCAGGTCCATGCGCGCGCGTTCCACCAGCGCCCGGGACTCGTCCATGGCGGCGGTGCCACCGTCCAGCAGCGCCAGCATGTCCTGGAAATGCGGGCGCGGTCCGCCGTGCTGCAGCTCGCACGCGCGCTGCAGGTCCACCACCGTCACGTCATCCACCAGCGCGCCAATGCGGGAGGCGGCGTCACCCGTCCGGGGAACAAAGGTCACCAGCTTCATGGGCGGGGCACGCTACCACGACGGGCCGTGGTAGAAGCCGGGCCATGACGCAGCACCGGGTCACGGTTCGGTGGGAGCGTGCGGGCGGTGATTTCTCGCCCGCCGCGTTTGACCCCTCCCACCAATGGCTGACCGACGGGGGCGTGCGCATCGCCGCCAGTTCCGCGCCGGCGCTGCAGGGCATGCGCGCGCGGCTGAATCCGCAGGAGGCGCTGGTGGCGGCGCTGGCTTCGTCACACATGCTGGCGTTCCTGGCCGTGGCCGCGCAGGAGCGCCTGGTGGTGGACCACTACGAGGACAGCGCCACCGGCGCGCTGGAGAACGACGCCGACGGGAAACCCTGGCTGGCGCACGCGGTGCTCCGGCCGCGCGTGACCTGGGCCCCCGGCAGCGGCGCCGGGGCCACGCTGCTGTCCCTGCTGCACCACCGCGCCCACGGCGAGTCCATCATCGCCCGCAGCGTGCGGACCGCCGTCACGGTGGAACCCGCGTGAGCGCGCCATGAGCGCCGGTGCCGCCCTTGCCTGCCTGCTGGCGGCCGCCCCCGCGCCACTGCCCGCAGACGGTGACCCCGTCCCGCTGGGCCACTTCATGACCTACCTGGAGGACAAAGAGGCCACGTTCACGGCGGAAGACGTCCAAGCGCGCCGCGCTGCATTCCGGCACTGGGCCGACGACCAGCCGCGGTTTGGCTTCACGCGCTCTGCGTACTGGCTGCGCGTGACACTGCGCGGTGACACGCGGGACCGGGACACGCTGCTGGAGCTGACCTACCCGCTGCACGACGAGGTGCTGCTGCACGCGTCCACGCCGGACGGTCCGGAACGCGTGCAGCGCTCCGGCCTGGCGGTCCCTTTTGCCCAGCGCGAAATCCCCGATCCGCACCTGCTGTTCCCCGTGCACGTGCCCGCCGGTGTGGACGTGGACCTGCTGATGCGCGTGCGGTCACAGAGTGCGCTGCTGCTGGCCGCCCGGCTGTGGGACCGCGAGGCGTTTGCGCGCTACCAGCACCACAACCGCTTCTGGAAGGGCCTGCTGTACGGCGTGCTGCTGGCCGCCGTCCTGTACAGCCTCGCCGTGTGGTGGACCGTGCGGGATCCGTCCCACACCTGGTTTGTGGGGTTCCTGTCCGCGGTGATGCTGCTAGAGGCGTCCCTGGACGGTACCGCGTACGAATACCTGTGGCCCGGCACGCCGTGGCTGGCCCGGCATTCCATCCCGTTCTTTGTAGCGCTTACCGCCCTGGGCGCGCTGGTGTTCACGCGCTCCTTCATGACCACAGCGGTGACCGCGCCGCGGCATGACCGCTGGCTGCTGGGGGTGATGGCGCTGGACAGCGTGGTGCTGCCGCTGTCACTGGTGATGGACTACCTGTGGGCGGTGCGCTCGTCGGTGGCGCTGGGGGTGCTGTCGCTGGCCGCTGCCACGCTGACCGCGCTGGAGTGCCGGCGCCGCCACGTGGTGTTTGCCGGCGTGTTCCTGCTGGCGCTGGGCGTGCTGTTTGGTGGCGTGGCCGCCGCGGTGGTGGGACCGTTCTTCAGCATCCCGTCCTCCCCGCTGACGGAGCACGGCCTGCAGGTGGGCTCCGCGGTGGTGGCGTTGATGTTCACCATGGGGCTGGGCCAGCGGCTGTCCGCGGCGGAGCGCGCCACGCGTGAAGCGCAGCAGGCGCTCAACCGGCGGCTGGAGGAGCAGGTGGCCGCGCGGACCGTGGAACTGGAGCAGAAGAACCGCGAACTGGCCGACCTCAACGTGCGCAAGGACGCGCTGGTGGCGACGGTGAGCCATGACTTCCGCTCGCCGCTGGCCACCATCCGGCAGAACGTGCAGACCCTGCTGCGTGACCTGGGCATCATGGACGAGGCCGATGCGCGGCAGTTCCTGGAGGCGATTGGCCGCCAGGAAGCGCGGCTGACGGCGATGTGCACCAACCTGCTGGACCTGGCGCGCCTGCGCGGCCGCGCGCTGGCGCGGCAGCGCGTGGACCTGGTGCAGGTGGCGCGCAGCATCCTGGACACGGTGGAACCGCGCGCCCGTGCGGCGGGCGTCTCCGTGGCGCTGCACACGGCGCAGGACGTTCCGCACGTGCTGGGTGAGGGCGAGCGCCTGGAGCAATTGCTGCAGAACCTGGTGGACAACGCGCTGCGCTTCACTCCGCGCGGTGGCCGCGTAGACGTGCACGTGGAGCACGCCGACGGCAAGGCGCTGTTGCGCGTGGCGGATACCGGCTGCGGTATTCCGCACCAGCACCTGGGCCAGTTGTTTGAACCGTTCTTCCAGGTCCCCAGCCAGTCACACGCGGGTCAGGGCAGCGGGCTGGGCCTGGCCATTGTGGCCGCGGTGGCACAGGCGCACGGTGGCCGCGTGGACGTGGACAGCGCGGAGGGCCGCGGCACCACCTTCCGCGTGGAGATCCCCGCAGCCTGACCTCAGGACCGCGGTCGCGTCGCCTCAATCGTCGCCGACGCGACGAATTGCTCCGCGCCCGAACCCGGGAACCACTCCGCAATGAACGCGCGGCTCTCCTCCTTCACGTCGATCCGGATGTCCGTGAACCCCGCGCGGGTGAGCAGCGCGGTGAGTTCATCCACACCGGCGGCGCCGGCGATGCACCCGGTCAGCGCCGTGGTGTCCTGCGCCAGCGACGGGGGGAGCGGCGACGTGCGCACCACGTCGCTGATGGCCAACCGTCCTCCAGGCTTCAACACGCGGAACGCGTCGCGGAACACGGCGGCCTTGTCCGGGCTGAGGTTGATGACGCAGTTGGAGAGGATGACGTCCACGCTCGCGTCCGCCACCGGGAGATGCTCAATCTCGCCAAGCCGGAACTGCACGTTGGTGGCCCCCAGGGAGGCAGCGTTTGCCCGTGCCTTGGACACCATCTCCGGCGTCATGTCCACGCCAATGACGGACCCGGTGGACCCCACGCGCTTCGCGGCGAGGAAGCAGTCAAACCCGCCGCCAGCGCCCAGGTCCAGCACGGTCTCGCCTTCGCGCAGCGCAGCGATGGCCTGGGGGTTGCCGCAGCCCAGTCCCATGTTTGCGCCGTCAGGAACCGCGGCCAGGTCCTCCGGCGAGTAACCAATCGCCAGACTCGCCTGTGGCGCCGGCGCCGCACAGCATCCGGGTGCGCAACAGGAACCCCCGGCTGACGTTGCCACCTCTGCGTACTGCGCGCGCACCGCAGCGCGCACCTCGTCCTTGTTGGTCCCGTTCATCAGCGCACCTCCTGTTGGCCAAAGCGTTCAATCAATCCGCGCAGCGTGTCGCGCGCGGTGCGGAATCGCGCGAGCATGTCGTCGCGCGTCAATGATGGGTCGGTGCTCGCGGGGTCGGGGATGGGCCAGTGCAGCCGCCGCGCCTTCCCCAGGAAGACCGGGCACACCTCCTCTGCGCACAGCGTGATCACCGTGTCCACGCTGGCCGGGTCAATCTCGTTCACCGACTTGGAACGGTGTGCCGTGAGGTCCACGCCCATCTCGCGCATCACCTCAATGGCCCAGGGGTTCACGCTGGACGGCGCGCTGCCGGCGCTCTGTACGCGCACGCGGTCACCCCACAACTGGCGCCCCAGTCCCTCCGCCATCTGGCTGCGCGCGGAATTCGCCACGCACAGGAACAGCACGCTCTTCATGCCGCCTCCGCAAAGAACCGGCGCCGCGCCCACAACGCCACGTGCACCAGGCCAATGAGCGCCGGCACCTCAACGAGCGGTCCGATCACCGCGGCAAACGCGGCCCCGCTGTGGATGCCGAACGACGACACGGCCACCGCGATGGCGAGTTCAAAGTTGTTGGACGCGGCGGTGAAGGACAGCGTGGCGGACTGCGGGTAGTCCGCGCCCACGCGGCGGCTCATGAAGAAGGACAGCGCGAACATCAACAGGAAATAGCTGAGCAGCGGCAGCGCAATGCGGAGCACGTCCAGCGGCAACTGCACGATGGTCCCGCCCTTCAGGGAGAACATCACCACGATGGTGAACAGCAGCGACACCAGCGTGACCGGCGAGATGCGCGGCACAAAGCGCTGCTCGTACCACTCCACGCCCTTGCGGGAGACCAGCACCCGCCGCGTGAGGAACCCCGAGGCAAAAGGGATGCCCAGGTAGATGGCCACGCTCTGGGCGATCTCACCGATGCTGACGTCAACAACCGTCCCCTGCAGCCCGAGCCAGCCCGGCAGCAGCGTGGCGAAGAAGTATGCGTAGACGGAGAAGAACAGCACCTGGAAGATGGAATTGAACGCAACCAGACCGGCGCAGTACTCCGTGTCGCCCTTGGCCAGGTCATTCCACACGATCACCATGGCGATGCAGCGCGCGAGGCCAATGAGGATGAGGCCCAGCATGTATTCGGGCTTGTCCCGCAGGAACACGACGGACAGCCCGAACATCAGGAACGGGCCGATGACCCAGTTCTGCACCAGCGACAGCGCCAGCACGCGCTTGTTGCGGAACACCAGCCCCAGCTCCTCGTACCGGACCTTGGCCAGCGGCGGGTACATCATCAGCACCAGGCCGATGGCGATGGGGACGGACGTGGTGCCCACGCTCATCCGGTTGAGCGCACTGGTGAACCAGGGCGCGACGTACCCGAGCCCGACACCGAGCCCCATGGCGAGGAAGATCCACACCGTCAGGTAGCGGTCCAGGAACGACAGCTTCCGGGCCACACCCGGGCCTGCAGTGTTCATGCGGTAGCCCCCTGCGGAACCCTGGTCATCGCTTCACGCGCATCACCGGCGGACCACGGCAACAGCACCAGGCGCGCGCCGTGGGCCATCAGTTCAGCCAGGTGGGGTGCCTCCTGCCGGCGCCGTGCAGCCAGCACCGGGTCCGTCACCACCAGCGGCGTCAGGCACTGGTTCACCACCCACGCAAAAGGCCGGATTCCCGCGCGCGAAAGATCGCGTTCCAGCTGCATGGCTTCATGGATGGGCGTGGCCTCCGGGAGGGTGACCAGAAGAACGCAGGTAAAGGTGGCGTCACGCAGGCGCGGCAGCAAGCGCACCACCGCGTCAGGCGTGCCGCTGGGACGGCGCAGCACCTCGCGGTGGTAGGCTTCCGCGGCATCCAGCAGCAGCAGCGTGTGACCGGTGGGCGCCGTGTCAATGACCACCAGGCGGTCCGTTCCCTGTGCCACCGTCTGGGCAAACGCGCGGAATACCGCGATTTCCTCCGTGCACGGGCTGCGCAGGTCCTCTTCCAGCAGCGCCCTGCCCTGCGCATCCAGCGCCGCCCCCGCCGTGGCGAGAACCTCCTCCGTGTAACGGCGCGTTTCCACCGCGGGGTCAATGCGCTCCACGCGCAGCGTCGGCGGGCGTTCGCGCGCCGCATCCGCCACGTGCGCCGCGGGATCCGTGGTGGTCAGCGTGACGTCCAGCCCGCGCCGCGCAAGCTCCGTAGCCAGACGCGCCGCCAGCGTGGTCTTGCCCACGCCGCCCTTGCCCATGGTCATCACCACGCCGCGCCGTCGCGTCGCCAGTTCCTCCACAATGGACTGCACGGGTTCCGCCTGCGGGGGTTCCGCGCCGCCGCCCGCTGCCGGCACCGGCGCGACCCACGGCGTGCCGATGGCGCGCAACGCGTCAACACCGACGAGCCCGAAGGGCAGCAGCGGCACGTCCACGCGCGGAATGCCGCGGAGTCCAGCGGGGATCTCGGCCAGCGCGCGGCGGCCGCGCTCCTCAAGGGACCGGGCGACGGGGTCACTGGCATCCTGCGCGTTGAACACGCCATTGACGATCAGGCGCACGCTGCCAATGCCCTGCTCGGAGAGTTCGGCGCGTGTGCGCTCGGCCTCGGACAGCGACGACCGCTCCGGTCTTGCCACCAGGATGATGGTGGTCTGGGCCGCGTCACGCAGCGTCATGCGTGACGCCGCGTAGGACGCCCGCTGCGCCTGCAGCCCGGTGAGCGGCCCCAGGCAGGACGTCCCCCCAACATTGGTGTCTATGAAGCTGCTCCACGCGGCGGGCAGTTCCAGCAGGCGCAGCGTGTGACCCGTCGGCGCCGTGTCAAAGATGACATGGTCGTACGGGGTGGTGGCTCCGCGGTCCCCCAGCAGACGGGAGAACTCGTCAAATGCGGCGATTTCCACCGTGCACGCACCGGAGAGCTGTTCCTCCATGCTGCCAATTGCCGTGGCGGGCAGGACGCCGCGGTACGGCGCCACAACGCGCTCGCGGTAGTCCTGTGCCGCGCGGACCGGATCGATGTTGAGCGCGTGGAGGCATTCAACGCCCGGCACGGGCGCGGGCGTCCCCGTCAACGCCACCCCCAGCACCTCGTCAAGGTTGGACGCGGGATCCGTGCTCACCAGCAGCGTGCGCCGCCCCGCGTCCGCCAGGCCAATGGCCGTGGCACACGCGGCGGACGTCTTCCCCACCCCGCCCTTTCCCGTGAAGAACAGGATGCGCGTGGGGTTGTGAACCAGTGCAACCACGTTGCCTCCCGCTTTTCAGCAGCAGCCGCCCTTGGCGGGGTCCGCGGGTCCGCAGCATGCCGCGCTGGCGCTCTCCGCCGGCGCCACCGCCAGCGGTGCGGCCTGCCGGCGCAGGTAGCGGTCCGCAAGCTGGAGCATCGCCGCGGCGGGTGCTTCCTTGACGCTCTGCGCCGTCATGACCGCGCGGAACATGTCGTCGTTGGACACGCCCAGCTTGCGCGCCTTGTCGTAATGGAACTTGAAGCACGGCTCGCAGTTGGACGCGACCGCTGCGCCGATGGCAACCAACTCCTCAACGGCCTCCGTGTAGAGGCCGGCTGCGGGCGCACCCAACCCGGCCCAGGCCGCCAACTCATCACGGCTGGGGTACACGCCGCTGCACTTCACCGTCCCATCCACCTCCACCAGCGGGAGCGCCGCTTCCCCTTTGGCCTCCAGCGCCGCCTTCACCGCCGCGTGGCCGGCAAATGCGGCCGGCTGCTGCGCCAGGTTGAACCGTTCCACGCCCACACCGCGGCCCTTCAGCCAGTCCAGGTCCGCCGCGAACCGCGCGAGCTGCGGGTCCACGGAGGGTCCGCAGACCCCGGTTGAACAGCACATGGCAGGATCAAACACGCGCACCGCGGTCATGGATGGGCACCCTTTCCTTCAGCGTTGGTTGACGATGACTGCTGGAATGCGTTCACAGGCCCCCCACCAGCGCCTTGAAGCGACGCAACGTCCGCGGCTCAATGCAGTAGCAAACGCGCGGGCCGTCCACGTCACCGCGCACCAGGCCGCTCTCCTTCAGTACCTTGAGGTGCTGGGACACGGTGGACTGGGCCAGAGGCAACTCGTCAACGATGTCGCCACAGATGCACGCGTTCTTCCGCGCCAGCAGGCGTAGGATCTGCACCCGCACCGGGTGCCCCACCGCCTTGCACAGCGCGGCCAGCTCGTCATCCGCGCCGGAGCCCTCAATGGGCCGCAGGTCCGCCGCCGCATCCTCGGGTGGACAGGACAACACGGCAACGCGGCGCTTCTTCATCGTTGTTTACCGATACGGTACGCGCGCGGATCCGTCAAGCTCCAATCGCGTGGGCGTTCACATCAGCTTGAACAGCTGCACATCCTCGTCGCGTCCCTTGACCTTCACCGGTGGCAGCGCCTCACCGGGGTGGTGTGCGCGGACGTCGCGGTACACCTGCTCGGTGACCAGCAGCGACGAGTTGAACTCCTTGTTGAGCCCTTCCACGCGCGACGCCAGGTTCACCGCGTCACCGATGACCGTGTATTCCTTGCGCTCCGCCGACCCGATGGTCCCCACGACGGCCAGCCCGGAATGGATGCCAATGCCCACCCGGGTCGCCGGAATGTCGCCGCGGCTGTTCTGGGCCGTGAGTTCGGTGAGGATTTCGCGCGCGGCGTTGGCAGCGTTGATGTTGTCCCTGCCCTCGGAGAACGGCGCGCCAAAGATCGCCATGAAACCATCTCCCAGGAACTTGTTGATGACGCCGGAGTTCCGGTTCACGCACTCCACCATGAAGCCGAACAGGCGGTTGAGGTAGGCCACCACCTCGTCGGGGGACTTCTTTTCAGAGAAGCGGGTGAAACTGCGGATGTCCAGGAACATGACGGTGACCGCCCGCAACTCGGTGGCTGCGGAGACGTCACTGCGCAGCAGGCGGTCCACCACCGCGGGGGAGATGTACTGGCCAAACGTGCTGACAATGCGGGCGCGCTCGTCAAGCAGCGCAATGGTGGCATCAATGCGCTTGCGGAGCTCCACCGCCACAATTCCCGCGATAACCCCGCTGGCCAACAGCACCACCGCCTTACCCATGCTGAAGGGCAGCCAATAGTCGGCGGCCGCGTCCACATTCCGCCCCGCCAGGAAATGCAGCGAGAGCCCCGCGTATTCCGCGGCCGCCAGCGCCGCGGTGAACAGCGACAACGGGAAACTCAGCCGCAGGGTGGAGAGGATGATGAGCACGCCGTAGAAGAGCAGCGCGGGGGAATTCAGCGCCAGCGCCGGATCATACGTCTGCGCAAAGATGGCCAGCACCACCGACACGCAGCTGACCTCAAACAGGGTGTTGCCGTAGCGCGGCGGGTCCGGAAGCATGACGCCCCGCCGCTGCACCACGTCCAACAGCTTGAGGATGACCAGCTCATACGCCAGGACCAGCAAGCAGAAGCCGGCCAGCAGCGTGGTGGGCGGGAACACCCAGCCCTCCCCGTGCGGGCGGAACCCCAGGGCGATGGCGCCGCTGAACGCGACACTCACCAGGAACAGCACCGCGTAGATGCCCAGCATCACCAGCACCCGGGTCCGCTCGCTGCGGATGATCTCCGGGTTCATGTCCCGTTCCAGGGGTGGCGCGTCCTCAACGCGCCGGATGAAGCGGTTCATCGTCGTCATCCTCCTGTCGGGCCACCCTGATTCCACCGGGAAAAGCGGTGGCGGCACGCCGCAGGTCGTTCGCGGCACGCAACGCAGGGTGCGCGTCCTTGGGGGCGCGGACAACCTCGTGACCCCACCGGGCACGGGGTCGCCGCATCGCGTCACGGGGTCGTGACGGTCACGACGATGGGATCACCGGCCCGGGTCACGCCGCCCCGGACCACGCGGGCGAACAGGCCCTCGCGCGGCATGATGCAATCACCGGTGGCTTTCCGGATGGGGCAACCCGCGTTGTGGCACTCCTTGCCCACCTGCGTGATCTCCAGCAGCACCTGTTCACCCAGTTGCAACTGGTCACCGGGCTTCAACTCCGCGGTCCCCAACCCGCGCGTGATGACGTTCTCCGCGAATGCGCCGTGACTCAGCGCGGGCAGGAGCGCCTTCACGCGGTCGATCGATTCGCCGGCCAGCAATGAGACCTGACGGTGCCAGGCGCCGGCGTGGGCATCATTCTCCACGCCCCATTGGGCGCCGAGGGTCACCTCAGCCTGTTCCTTCTTGACCACGCCCGTCCTCCAGCTGGTGCAGACGGCTTCCACGTGCGCCATGGTGGTCCGCCCTCAGGATGCGGCGTTGGCCAAGGGGACGCCCATGCTGCCCGCATCCAGCTCAACCACTTCACCGAGCGCGACGGCCACGCCACGCATGAACGGCGTGTGCGCGGCCCGCGCCAGGTCCGCCGAGAACAACGGAACCCACGAGGCAACGTGTGCCGCGAAGAACTCCCGTTCCGTCTCCACGCTCTCACCCTGCCCGCTGAGGCGCCGGTCCACCAGCGTGGCCACAAACCCCAACTCCCGCGCCACGTGGTCCGGCGGGCACTGCGTCATGTCGTCGTAACCCAGGCCGGACGCCACGTACGCGGCCAGGACATCCCGGGCCGGCCCCTGCATCACCAGCCGGTCGGGCGAGCGGTACACGCTCTCCCATGGAGGCGCGGCCAGCTTGCCGGGCCCCTGGAACAACCGCTGGTGGTCACGCTGCACGTCCTCGGCGCCGGGAGCATCCAAGGCCGTGCGCATGGCGTGCAGTCCGTGCAGGGGCCGGCCCAGGTGCCTCTCCACCGCGTCGGCCAGCGTGGCCAGCACCTGCTCGCGCCGCAGGGCCTCCAGCGTGTCTGCGTCTGGCGCTTCGGACAGCAGGGCGCCCAGCAGGAGATACAGGTCACGCCGGATCGGATCGGGAAGGCCCACGGAACCCATGAATGCTCCTCACAAGCCGCGCTGCGGCGTGAACTTGACGACGGGGCGCGTCCGGGACGGATCCCCGATGTCCTGCAGGCCCGCGGGTGCGGTGGGCCCGTTGGTGTGGCACGCGGCCGCGTCATATGAATCCGCCGCGTTGAACGTCAGCGCGTAGGAACTGCAAGTCAGCACGCACGCCGGCATCTTCTGGCTGTCCTGCAGGTTGTTGTTGGTCAGGCGGTGGTGGCAGCCGTTGCACTTGTCCATCAGGCCGCTGTCTGGGTCGTACTGCGGCGCGCCGTATGGGCACGCGGACGCGCAACGGCGGCAGCCAACGCAGTGCTGCTGCTGCGGAATGACCAGGCCCGTGGTGGCGTCCTTGTAGATCGCCGTGCCGCTGCTGTTGTTGATGTTGGCATGGTCCGACTGCGGACACGCCTGGATGCATGCGGGGTTCTCACAGTGCATGCACGCCAGGGTGACAAAGCGGCGGTACGGCTTGCCGTTGTTGACACCATCCTGAATCACAACGCGCCGCCGGCGCACGCCGGTGGGCAGTTTCCACTCCTGCTTGCATGCGCCCTCACACGCGCGGCAGCCAATGCAGTTGTCCAGGTTGATGCGCCATCCGAACTGAGCCATGACGTGTCCTCCCGTCGTAAAGGGACCAGAAAGCTTCAGGCTTCAAACTTGTAGATACGGCAGGGGACTTCCTTGTGAACGGCCTGGCCGGAGTGGATTTCCGCCTTGCCCGGAAGGATCCACCCGTCGTGCGCACCCTTGCCCACGGCCAGCTTTCCCAGCGCCCAGTGCCCAAAGCCGCGGTGGAAACCCACCGTGGCAATGCCCGGGGTCAGCGGGTCGGCGGAACTCGCCAGCTCGTTGTGGATGCCCTCCGTGCGGTGGATGCGGACGCGGATGCGGCTGACCGGCGTCTCCACCCACGCCTGGTCGTTCTCCGCGAGTCCCAGCTTGTCCGCCAGGCGGGGGTGCACGTACAGCTTGCTCTCCGACTTCATCTCCATCAGGTACGCGTTGTTGAACGTCCGCGTGTGCGTGTGCTCCACCTCCTTCCACGAAGTGAAGAACAGCGGGTGCGTGGCCGTGGGTCCGTCTTCAACGGGCAGGTAGTACGGCAGCGGGTGGTAGCGGAGATCCCCGCTGACCGAGGCACCCGCCGGGTACTTGGTGGCGCCCGCCTTGAAATAGTCGTCAAACGTCTTGGACCAGAACTGCGCAAACAGCGTCTCCGTGCCGAAGCCGGTGAAGAAGTTTGTCCCGTCCGCGGGCGGGGAAACGTCGGTAGCGCCCGGCGGAGCAATACCGAGGTTCACGCTGGTGCCCTTGCCGCGGACCACGTAGCGCTGGTCACCGCCGTAGGTGACCGCCACCACGTCCATGACGGCGCCGCGGAAGCCGGTGCCGGCGCCGAGGCTTGCGTCCAGCGTGATGGCGGCGTTGGCCGCCGGCGTGGCTGACGCGACGGTGCCGATGAGCACGCCACCCGCGCCGGCCGTCGTACCGGTGCGGACCTCGTTGGTGGTCCCGTTCACGTACACGTGCATCCACGCCGAGCTGTATTTGTTGAGCGCTGAATAGGTGGTCGCGTACTTGTGATAGAAGGTGCCACCGCGTGACGCGCCCGTCTCAATCCACACGCCCTTCTGCTTCAGCGTGGGCCAGTCAACGTTGTTGGTGTAGCCGGCGCGGGCCGTGTCCCATTCCTTCTTGTTGAGGTTCTCGTCCACGTCACGGAAGTTGGCCGCGTCAAAACCCGTGAAGCCCATGTGACGGCCAAGGTCCAGGAAGAACTGTGCCTCGCTGCGCCCGCCAATCCATGACGGCACAACCGGCTGCCGCAGGCCCGTGGTGAAGAAGGTGACCCAGCTGGCGTTGAAGTCAAACCGCTCCAGGTAGCTGGACCCCGGAATCAGGATGTCCGCGTATTGCGCGGTTTCGCTGAGGTGCGTGTCAACGCAGACAATGAAGTCCATGGCCTCCAGCGCCTGGATGTTGCGCTGGGTGTTGGGCGTGGACATCAGCAGGTTCTGGAAGACAATGACGGCCGCCTTCATCGGGTAGGGGAACCCCAGGTGGTCGCGCTGTTCCAGCATGCGTTCGCGCATCTCCACGTAGATGCCGGAGCCATGCGAAAACGCGTACTTCTTGTGGAACTTGGTTCCCGCCGGGACGGTCGTGCCCGCCGTCCACGTTGTGCCGGTGGTGTCCACCAGCGTGCGGTTGGACACCGCGGGTTCCGGCAGCGTGATGTCGTCCCGGCCGTCGGGCCGCCACCCGTCGTACTTGATGGTCCCGTTGGCGTTCTTCCAGGACGCGTGCGCGGACAAGCGCGCGGGGCCGGAGCGGTTGGGCCGCAGCAGCGTGCCCGGGCGGTCCACGCCGCCCAACAGGAGGTTCAGACAGTTGATGGCGCGCCCGCCCTGGGTCGCGTTGGTGTGGTGGCCGCCGCCGGACCAGGTGTCAATGCAGATGCGCTTGCCGGCCGCAAACGCATCGCCCAACTCGCGTGCAAGCGCCGTGATGCGCGCCGCGGCCACACCGGTCTGTGCCTCGCCCCACGCGGCGTTCTTGGGCTGCGCGTCATACGTGCCGTCACCGTCCAGGTACTTCTTGTACTCGGTGAAGCCCACCGCCCACTGGTCCATCCAGGCCTTGTCAATCTTGGTGCCGGTGCCGGCGTCGTAGTCCACCAGTTCCTTGGCAATGGCCAGCGCGAGCGCGCCGTCCGTACCGGGCCGCAGCGGCACCCAGTCATCCGCGCGTGACGCCGTGGTGTTGAAGACCGGGTCCACATAGATGAACTTGAAGTTCCGGTCCCGGCGGCCGCGGGAGAAGATGGCCGCCAGGTGGATCCACTTCAGCGCGGACAGGAAGTTCCACCCCCACACAAACAGGACGTCGCAGTTCTCCATGTCCGCGAGCGGCCGCTCGTCGCCAATCGTCGCCTTGTAGTGCGCCTTGCGTGACGTGTCGCAGAGGTTGGCGTGGTTGGAATAGTTGGGCGACCCAAACGCGTCACAGAAGTCCTGTTGCGGGTGCGTGAAGGAGTGGTCCTCGCCAAACCAGACCACGGAGCGCGCCCCGTACTGCTGCTTGAGCGTGGTGAGGCGCCGCGAGGTCTCTTCAATGGCCTGGTCCCAGCTGATGGGAACAAACTGCCCCGAACCGCGCGGACCCACGCGCTTCATCGGCGTCTTCACGCGGTCCGGGTCATACAGCGACTTCATCCCGGAGTTGCCCTTGCAGCACAGGCGGCCCACGTCCGTGGCGGCCACCGCGGAGAACGTTCCCGTGGGCGCAGCGTCGCGGCCGGAGGCAGCAAACCCGCCGGCCAGGCGCGTCTTGGGCGCGTCCACATTGGCCACGTTGTTCGGGTTCACGGCGTCCGTGAGCGCGTTGGGGTTGGCGGTCGTGGGCTCAATCTTCTCCACAATGCCGCCGCGCACGTACGCCCAGATACCGCACTGGCCACCGCACATGTTGCAGCATGACGGGATCCACCTGCCGCCAAGGTAGTCGTTGAGCCGTGCCGTCTCCGCGGCGGACAGGCTGCGGAAGGGGACGGGGAAGATGGTGGTCAGCGCCAACCCACCCACACCCGCGCCCGTCCACTTGAGGAAGCTCCGGCGGGAAAGGTCGCCCTGCCCGGCCGTCATGGTGGTGGTCTCGAGATCCTTGCGCGTGTTGCTCATGGCTTCAGCTCCTCAAGGTCATCAGCGGAGGGTCGGGTAGTTGGCGTGACAGCCGGTGCACTTGGCGGGGACGTTCACGGACTTGCGCAGCGTGGGGCCCGTCTCGTTCTCCGGGTCCAGCCGCGTGTCATGGCAGGACGTGCAGCCCAGGGAGACATGGATGGCCGTGCCGGAGGATTGGATGGAGTGCCAGCGGCGAATCGTCGGGTCACCGGGCGCCAGTTCGTTGGCGCGGTCGCCATGACAGGTCGTGCAGTTGGCATTCGTGAACATCGCGGTGTTCGCGGGGTCGTGGAACTTCCACTCGTTGGGCACGCGGTTGAGCCGCACCACGGGCACGGTCACGTCGTTGAAGCTGCCGGCCACCAGGTTCGCCATCACCGGCGTGGACGTGATGGGACGGCCGGTCTCGCGAACGATGTCGCCTTCCTGGCTCACCTCCACCGCGACCGCAGCGACGGTGTACAGGCCGAAGGGAATGCGCGGGAAGATGACCTGCCCGGACGCATCCACGGCGGCCGGCGGCGCCACCGGCGGGTCCAGCGTCACCATGGCCGCGGTGACCGCACCCGTCACCGGGCCCACCAGCGCGCCGGTCTGGAAGTCCACCACCGTGACAACGAGGTTGGCCACGGAGATTCCCGCGCAATCCGCCACGTTCACGGAGCCATCACCATTGGCGTCTTCAGTGACGAGGTCACCGACACCGTTGCCATTGAGGTCCCAGCACGGAGTTCCCGCAGCGCCGGTGGGTCCGGTGTCTCCGGTGGCTCCCGTGTCACCCGTTGCGCCGGTGGCTCCCGTGTCACCGGTGGGTCCCGTGTCACCCGTTGCGCCGGTGGCTCCCGTGTCACCGGTGGGTCCTGTGGCACCGGTGCCACCCGTTGCACCGGTGTCACCCGTTGCACCGGTGGCGCCCGTTGGCCCCGTGTCGCCCGTGGGTCCGGTATCGCCGGCGGCACCCGCAGGTCCGCGCGGCCCGGTGGGTCCGGTGGGGCCTGTTGCGCCGGCGGCGCCTTGCTGCCCTTCGGGTCCCTCGGGTCCCTGCTCACCGGGACACCCCAGCAGGAAAAGACCTGCGGCCATGGACAGCAAGACGGGGCCGAGGACGCCTGGACGGGTTCGCATGGTCACGCTCCTGGGAACTGCCGGCTGGGCGGCATGTCGAGTCGCGCGGGCCCGAGCAATGTTCGTGACAACGGGCCCCGCACCGCCATGCCACGCGGGTTTTCAGCATTGCGCAGGTGCGCAACGTGAGCCCGGGTGTTCCCGCGCGGAAACAGGACTCCGTGCGCGGTAACGCGGTGTTGTTACTTTTCCGAAACACCCGCGCGCGCGCCCCGGCATCCCTGAGCGTTTTTCCGTCGGGAACCGCTCTTGCAGGGCGCCGCCACCGTGTCCGCCGCTGGCTGCTCCCCGCCGCTCCCCCGCCTCGCCGTTGTGCCGGATGCGTGCGCGCCGGGATTGCCGCTCACTGACAGTGTGGGCCGTTCCGTCCGCTACCTGCGCCTGGGCGTGACGGACCGCTGTGACATGGCGTGCGTCTACTGCATGCCGGAGGGCTACCGTGGAACTCCGCGGCGCGAGCAACTCTCGGTTGACGAGGTGGTGCGCATCGTCCGGGTGTTCTACGCCGTGGGCGTGCGCACCGTGCGCCTGACAGGAGGAGAGCCGTTGGTGCGGCGGGACGTGGTCCATCTCGTCAGCGCCATCGCCACAGCGGTTCCCGGCCTGGACCTGGCGCTCACCACCAATGGCGCCCTGCTGGCGCGGTTGGCGCGCCCGCTGCGGGACGCCGGCCTGCAGCGCCTCAACATCAGCGTGGACAGCGTGCACGCGGACTGTTTCCACCAGCTCACGCGCACGGGTGACTGGGCCGCCGTCCGCGCAGGGATTGATGCGGCGCGGGATGCCGGTTTCACGGAGATCAAGACCAACACCGTGGTGCTTCGTGACCACAACCTGGACCAGGTCCCGGAGATTGCCCGCTGGGCCCATGACCGTGGGCTCACGCCGCGCTTCATTGAGTTGATGCCGCTGGGCGAAGGCGCTTCCCTGATGAACCAGCACGTCCCCTGGACGGAGATCCGCGCGCGGCTGGGCGCGCTGCTGCAGGACGGGCCCACCGAGTCCCCGCGGCAGCGCGGACCGGCGTTCTACCTTCCCGTGCGTGCCGGCCAGGGGCGCGTCGGGTTCATCACCGCGGTCAGCAACCACTTCTGCAACACCTGCGATCGCGTGCGCGTCTCCGCACGCGGCGAGTTGCGCGCGTGCCTGGCCAACCCGCATGGCGTCTCGCTCCGCGACGCTGTCCGGCAGGGCGCCACCGACGCGCAGTTGCTGCACCTGCTGCGCGGCGTCCTGGCCGGCAAGGACCGTCACGCATTCACCACGGGCCCCCGGGCCGCAGCCGCGGTGGTGATGACCGGCATCGGCGGATGAGGGCGGCGCGGGGGTCGTTGTCGCGCGTGGGCCGCCACGCTACTGCGCGGACCATGCACCGCGCCTCGGTCATGCCGGCTGGAATGCTGCTGTTGGCGGCGTGCTGGTCACCGCCGTATCGCGAGGTGCCCGTTGCGTCCCCCTCGGCGCGCAACAGTGGAACGGATGCATCAACGGCCGCCGGCGGTGTGCTGCGTTTTTCCGTGGCGGCGCGCCAGTCCCCGCAGTCCACTTTTGCGTCCTATTCCCCGTTGGTTGAGCGCGTGGCCGAGCTGGTGGGTGCCCGCGCTGACCTGGTGCAGCGGCGCACCTACCGCGAAGTGAATGAACTGCTGGCGCGCGGAGAGCTGGACGCCGCCATGATCTGCACGGGTGCCTGGTTGGACCTGCAGCGCCGGTGGCCCGGAAGGGCGGAGCCCCTCGTCGTCGCCGTGATGCGCGGGAGGATCACCTACAACTCGTTCCTCATCGTTCCCACGGACAGCCCCGTCCGGTCGCTGGGGGACCTGCAGGGGAAACAGTTCGCGTACACGGATGAACTGTCCCTGACCGGTCACGCCTGGCCCACGCACGCGCTGCACGCGCTCGGGCGCGATCCCGCGCGCACTTTCTCGTCGGTGTATTTCACGCAATCCCATGATCGGTCCATCCGCGCGGTGGCGCAGGGGCTGTTTGACGGCGCCGCGGTGGACAGCCTGGTGTACCGCGCGCTCGTGGCCGCGGAGCCAAACCTGGCACGTGCCACGCGCGTGGTGGAGACCTCGCCGCCGTTTGGGATGCCGCCGGTTGTGGTGTCCACGCGCCTCCCGCCGGAGGCAAGGGCCCGCCTGCGCGAAGCATTTCTGGGCCTGCACGAGCATCCCGACGCGATCCCGACGCTCGCCGAACTGGGCATTGAACAGTACGTGGTCCCGCCGCCGGACCTGTACAACACCGCCGCCGCCGTGCTGGCCGACCGGTGATGTTGCGCTCACCGCCGCGGTTCCGCCTGTGGATGCAGCTTGCTGCGTTTGCGGCCGTGGGCGTGACGCTGCTGCACGGCATGCACCTGGTGGTGGCTGACGCGGTGACCCGGGACGCACTGCTGCAGGCACAGCAGGCACGCGCCCGGGGCATGGCCCGGCTGGTGGCCCGCCAGGCGGCTGACGCGGTCCTCACCCATGACTGGGCCTCGCTGCAGGACGCGGTGGTGGGCGCCGCCTCCGCCGGCGAAGTGACGTACTGCTTTGCGGTCCACGACGGGAAGGTGCTGGCCAGCTCCATTCCCGGCGAGCGGGTGGCCGCGCTGGAGGCGGCCCGGCCCGCCGGGACCGCGCTTGGGGAAACGCTGATTCTGGTGGAGGGTGCCACGCGGTTCCTGGACGTGGCCGAGCCCATTCTCGACGGCCGGCGCGGCGTGGTGCGGATCGGCGTGGACCTGGAGGTGCTCGCGCGCACTTCGGCGGACCTGGCCGGGCGCCTGGGGATGGTTGCTGTGCTGATGGCGCTGGTGGGCGTGCTGGCGGCGCTGCTGGTGGGCCGGCGGGTGGCCCGCCCCGTGGGGGAGTTGCTGGACGCCGCCGACGCGTTTGACGCCGCCCTGCCACCGCGGCTGCTCCCGCACCGCGGGAGCGACGAGATCACCGAGCTGACGGCGCGCTTCAACGAGATGATGGTGCGCCTCACGGATGCGCACCGCGAACAGGCCGCGGCCCGCGCGCGCGCAGCGGAGACCGAACGGATGGTTGCGCTCGGGTCGCTGGTGACCGGCGTGGCGCACGAGGTCAACAACCCGCTGGCGGGCCTGAAGATGTGCCACCACCGCCTGGCGCGCGCGGACCTGCCCCCCGCGCAGCACGCGGAATACCTGGACCTCATGCGCGAGGCGCTGGACCGCATTGAGAGCGTGGTGCAGGGCCTGCTGGAATTCGGGCGGCCACGCGCGCCGCGCCTGCAGAAGACCGCCGTGGCGGACGTCATTCACCAATGCGCGCGGCTGGTGACCCCGCTGTTTCATGACCGCGGCATCCGCCTGCGGCTGATTGTGGATGGACTGCCTGACGACGCCACGGTCCGGGCGGACGGACGGCAGTTGGGTCAAGGGCTGCTCAACCTGGCGCTCAACGCCGCCTACGTGACCACCGCCGGCGGCGAGGTCCGCATCCGCGCACGGGTGGAGGACACGCGCTTTGGCATTGCCGTGGAGGATGACGGGCCCGGTGTCCCCGTTGAACTGCGCGACCGCATCATGGACCCGTTCTTCTCCACCAAGCCGGAGGGCCAGGGCTCAGGGCTGGGCCTGCCGGTGACGCGCGCCATCGCCGTCGCGCATGACGGGGAACTGGCACTGTCCTATCCCGCGCACGGCGGCACGGTGGCCGTGCTGTGGTTGCCCCGACGTCCCTGATGCGGGACGCGGCGCTCAGCGGTCCGGCGGGCCCTTGAGACGCTGCCACAGGCTCTTGCGTGAAATACCCAGCGCCTGCGCCGCGCGCCCCTTGTGCCCCTCCACCTTGGTGAGCACCCGCTGGATGTACTCCTTCTCAAACCGCTCCACCGCCTGCCCCAGCGGCTCCACCTGCCCGGTTTCCGTCGGCACGGCCAGCTCGTGCGCGGGTCCCTGCACCACCATGGCCCGCGGAAGATGTTCCACGCGGATGCCCCCGCCGCGGGCCAGCGCCACCGCTCGTTCCAGCGCATGGATCAATTCGCGGACATTCCCCGGGTAGTCGTACGTCACCAGCGCGGCAACGGCGCCCGGGTCCAGTTCAGGCACGGCGCGGCCCAGCCTCCGCGCAATGCTCTCCAGAATCTCGGCCACCAGCGCGGGGATGTCCGCGCGCCGCTCCCGCACCGGCGGCATGCGGATATCCACAACGTTGAGGCGGTAGAAGAGATCCTGGCGGAACGTGCCGGCCTCCACCGCCTCCTGCAGATTGCGGTTGGTGGCCGCCAGGATGCGGACGTCCACGGTGCGGGACGTGGAACTGCCCACGGGCTCGAACGTGCCCGATTCCAGCGCACGCAGCAGCTTGGCCTGCTGTGACACGGGCAGCTCGCCCACCTCGTCCAGAAACAGGATGCCACCGTCCGCCACGCCAAAGCGGCCTTCGCGCCGCCGTTCCGCACCGGTGAATGCCCCCTTTTCATGGCCAAACAGCTCGCTCTCCAACAGGTTCTCCGGAATCGCGGCACAGTTGACGGCGACAAACGGCTTCTCCGCCCGGTGACTCGCCTGGTGGATCATGTGCGCGCATACCTCTTTGCCGGTGCCCGTCTCGCCGGTGATCAGCACGCTCACGTCGGACACGGCCGCCGCGTCAATGCGGTCCAGCAACAACCGCGTGGCCGGGGAGTCGCCGCGGATGGCGCCGGTGGCGGCGCCCGGACCGCGGGCGGCCTGCTCCATCTGGGCGCTCAGTTCGCGCTCACGGCGGACGCGCCCCAGGCGCAGGAGCAATTCCTCCATTTCAAACGGCTTGACAACGTAGTCGCGCGCGCCGGCGCGCATCACCTCCACCGCGTCCTTGTAGTCCGCGTACGCGGTCATCAGGACCACCGCCAGTCCGGGGTCCGCTTCACGCAGCCGCCGCATCAGCGCAATGCCATCCAGCCCGGGCAGACGCACGTCACACAGGACGATATCGAACGACTCGCGCTGCGCCGCGGCCCAACCGGCGTTGCCGTCCGCGCAGGCGTCCACCTGGTAGCCCGCGTCCACCAGCGCATCACGCAGGGTGACGCGGACCACGCGGTCATCCTCCACCAGGAGCAACCGCGTAGGCGCCGACGTCACGGCCGCGCCTCCCCGCCCTCCTTCTTGCGGGCGATGTACGCCAGGATCTCCGCGGCGGTTTCCTCCACCGCCTTGCCGCTGACGTTGAGCACCGGCCATTGCGGGTGCGCGGCAAAGAACTCCTCCACCCACTTGAGTTCGCGCACCACGTTCTCCTTGAGACCGTACGCGCTGTCCGCGGGCATCCCCAGGTGGCGCAGGCGTTCCTGGCGGATGCGCGTGAGCGTGCCCGGGTCAATGGTGAGCGCAATGACCTTCCCCTGGTCCACCTCAAACAATTCGCGCGGCGCAGGGACGTCCGGGACCAGCGGGACGTTGGCCACCTTGTAGCCCTTATGCGCCAGGTAGGTGGACAGCGGCGTCTTGCTGGTGCGGGACACGCCCACCAGCACCAGGTCCGCCTTGGAGAGGTTGCGCGGCTCCTGCCCGTCGTCGTTCTTGACCGCGAATTCCACCGCTTCAATACGGCGGAAATACTCCTCGTTCAGCACCATGGTGATGCCGGCCTTCATGACCGGCGGGTGCCCAAAGAACGTGGACAGGCGCACCATCATGGCGCCAATGACGTCAATGGAAATGACGCCCATGGAGTCCGCGTAGTCCTGCATGGTGCTGCGCAGTTCCAGGTCCGCCAGCGTGTAGGAGATGAACGCTTTCTCGTCGCGCGCCCGCTCCACAATGTTCCGCACCTCCGCGGCGGTGCGCACGCGGTGGAAACCGCGGAGCCTGGGTTTGGCCTCCGGGAATTGCAGCAGCGCCGCTGAGGTGACCTTCTCCACCGTGTCACCGGTGGCGTCGGAAACCAGGAAGATCTGCGGTGGGTCCTGCGTCGTCGTCATGGGGTGCCTCCGTCGGGCGGCTCCATTGGAGCCTGCCCACCATCCCCGTCAAGCACTCCGCCGCGCACCCGCTGCCGCGCCCAGGCCACGCGCCCGTCCCGGTCCGTCAGCTGGGCGGAGAGCCAGGCCAGCCGGTCCACCAAGACATCCGCCGCAAACGGCCCTGCACGCACCCCCGCCGCCACGCACCCGGCGCCCACCGACGTGAAGACCGGGTACAGCGCGGGCGCGGACACGGCGCGCATGCCGGCCGGGTCCGCCAGCGTGAACACCACGGCCGCTTCCAGCAGCTCAACCTGGTGCGCGCGCAGCGCAAGCGTCAGCACCACGCCGCCGTCCCCGTCACCCTCCACACCCACCACCGTGCCGTCTTGCAGCGGCGTGAACCCGGCCTCCGGGGTGCCCAGTTCCAGGGACGGCGGACCGGTGAAGTCCCCGCAGCCGCCGTCACGGGCCGGGAGCGCCCGGGACGGCGGCGCGGTGCAGGCCCCGCACAGGGCAAGCAGGAGGAGCGGGCGCAGATTCACCGCGGCTGCATCAGGGTGCCGCCGGGTCCAGCGCAGGGGCGTCCGCCGGGGCGGGTGCGGCAGGCGCGGTCACGGCGGGCTTGTTGCGTGCTTCCCACGCGCGGAACACGCCCGTGGACATCCACGGGACGTACGTGATGACCAGCACGGACAGCGACATGATCACCAGGAACGGGAACGCCGCGCGGTACATCTGTGGCAGCGGCTTGCCAAACCGCGTGGACGACAAGAAGAGGTTGAGGCCCACCGGCGGGAACAGGAAGCCCAGCTCCAGGTTGGCCAGGAAGATGATGCCCAGGTGCAGCGGGTCAATCCCGTACGCGCGTCCCAGCGGTGCCAGCAGCGGCGCAAGAATGACAATGGCGCTGAAGATCTCCAGCACGCTGCCCAGCACCAGCAGCAGCGCGTTGAGGATGAGCAGGAACACAAACTGGGAGCTGATGTGCTGCTGCACCCACTGGATGACAATTTCCGGGATGCCTTCGTCCACCATGTAGCTGGTGAGCCCCATGGCCATGCCCAGCACCATGAGCACGCTGCCCACCAGCGTGCCGCCCTCCACCAGCGCGCGCGGCAGCCCCTGCCGCAGCGTCAGCGTGCGGCAGATGAACACCTCCATGATGACCGAGTAGATGAACGCCAGCGCCGCAGCCTCCACCATGGTGGCCCACCCCGACGCGAAACTCACCAGCACAATGAGCGGCGCACCCAGGTCCCACTTGGCGCCCGCCACCGCCGCGCCGACTTCCTTGAACGAGAACGGATGCCGGCTGGTCCCGGTGCGCACGCCGACGAACACCGCCCACGCGGCAACCATCAGGATCATCACCACGCCGGGGAGCAGCCCCGCAATGAACAGGTTTTCCACGGGCTGCTGGCTCACCACCGCGTACAGGATCACCGGCACGGACGGAAAGAACAGCAATCCCAGCGAGCCCGACGCCGTCACCAGGCCCAGTGAGAAGTTTTCCGGGTATTTCTCCTGACGCAGGATGGGGTAGACCAGCCCGCCCAGCGCGAGAATGGTCACGCCGGAACCACCGGTCAGCGTGGTGAAGATGGCGCACACGGCAATGACCATCAGCGCCATTCCACCCGGCAGGAAACCCACCAGCGAGCGGAACAGGCGCACCAGGCGTGCGGACGAACCACCGGTGGCCAACACAAAACCCGCGGCGGTGAGAATGGGAATGGCCGGCAACGTGGGTGAGGCCACGAGGCGATAGGTCTCCGTGGGGACGGATGCGATGGGCGTGTCCGCGGCAAAGAACCACACCATGGCCAAGCCGCTCATCGCCGCGTAGACGGGCGTGCCCAGCAGCAGCGCGACGAGGATGGCCAGCGACAGCGGCCACTGCAGCGTGCCCGCGCGGGACTGGAACGCGTTCACCGTGCGGATGACCCAGGACGGCTCCGCGGCGTCCGGGTCACCCATGATGAGCCGGCCCAGGAAACAGCCCACCACCAACGCGAGCGCCACGCCGCGCAGGCTCCACCGTGACGACGACGCCACAGCCTGGCGCAGCGCGATGATGGCCAGGGTCACCGGCATCACTGCAACGCTGACCCACTCCGTGATGCCGCCGCCCAGCTGCGAACCGCTCCCGCGCAGCGCGTCCACCAGGCCCGCCGCGGCCACGGCCAGCATGGCGGACACCAACGCCGCCACCGTCCCGGCAAAGAAGTGCGCGCCGCTGCGCACGGGCCCGCGCGGCAGCAACTCAGCCAGCGACAGGCCCAGGTGCTTGCCTTCGCGCGTGGCCAGCAACGCGCCCAGGAAACCCGCCCACATGGTCAGGTGCTGCACGTACTCCTGCGCACCGCTGATGCCGCCCACGCCCAGCTTCCGGCCCAGGATCTCCGTCACCGCCATCAGCGCCATCACCGCAAACACCGCGATCACGGCGCCGTTCTCAAACAGGCGCCACACGCGCAGCGCGGGGTGCGCTTTCTTCGCCTCGGCCACGGGTGTGTCGCTGGTGGCGGCGGTCCCCTCCTTGCCCGGCGCAGCGGGCAGCAGGTGGCCTTCCCCTTCGGCGGGCGCGGTCGGCGCCCCGGTCCCGGGCTCGTCGGGCGGCTTGGGCTCGCCGGTCTCGCTCATGACGTCATCCTTGGCCCCCGCGGGCCGGCGCCGTCAATGCCCCGCGCGGTTCTCCGTGAAGTGCTGCGGCCCGTGGCGCGGGCCGACTCCGACCTCACTGCCAACGCGTACGCTCAGCCGCGCGGGGGTGGCGTCCAGCAGATGCCAATGCCCCCGTCATCCGCACTGCGCACACCGCCGTCTGCATCGATGATCGTGCACCCGGCGTCACCGCACGGGTTTCACTGCAAGACGAACGGCAGGGATCTCCCTCGCGTTTTGCTGGCGGGCAAGCTGCCGCCATGCCGGCTGCAAATCGCCACGACCCACGACGTGCCGGCGCCACCCCTCATGGTCCACCGGGGGCGCAATTGGATTCTCGCGCGGACCACGCACCCATCGAGTTCGGGCTCGGCAGGAGCCTCGCCCTCCCAGCTATTGTTGTCGATGGGACCCCACGGGAGGAACCTCGACGGAGCCTCGCCCTGCGCTGTCGTCGTCGCTGGATCCCCTCGGGAGGGCGAGCCTCCTGGCGAGCCCGCGGCAGCGCGTGTGTCGTGCGGGGATCCAGCTCTCATCCGGTGGAAGTCGCGATCCCCGTCAACGTTTCGCGTGAGCCGCCCCGCGTCGGTGTCAACTTGGGAGAACCCAGGGGCGAAGCAGGTGTTCCAACGCATGGCCTCGATCATTGAACTCCGGGGCCGGACCGTCAACGTGCCTGCATGGTGCGGCCCCACGCACACGTCGACTCGGCGGCGCGAGGCGGATTCGATCCTGAGCAACCGGGTGAGCAAGAAGTTGTGGCGCGGAGCAACGGAGGCCCGCTCCACGACGCATGGCGGGCTTGCCGCAGGCAATCCCATCTACGCCGGCCCCCCTTGGGGGCGGTTCTCGACGACGGAGCGCAGCGACGTCGGCGAGAGGACCAAGCCCATTGGCGGGCCCCCCACCCCCGGCGACTGACGTCGCCCGCCGGCCGGCCGCCCCCCAAAAGGGGGCGGGTACGCATGCACGCAGAGCGTGCATGCAGTTCAGACGTCGCATTCGTGGAACAGATACCGGCTCAGACTTGGATCCGCCTCGCGGCGGCGGCTTGCCGCGCACCGGCCTGGCCCGCGCCGTCAATGCCCCGCGCGGTTCTCCGCGAAGTGCTGCGCGCGGTAGGTGGACAGCCGCGCACCGGGATCGTTCCAACATGCCTCGGGTGAGCCCTGCTTGCGGCACAACTGCGCCAGGAAGTCACCCGCCGCCGGCATGTCTTCCCACACTTCCGGGAGGAACGTGGAGCGCCGCTCACCCAGTTCAATGATGAGTCCGGGCCGCGTGCGCTGCAGCAGCGCGGGCACAGTCTCCCCCGGCGGCAGTACCAGCGGGCGCGGTTCCTCCAACACGGAGATGGAGAGGTCCACGCCGCCAAGCTCGTCCTTGCCGACGGGAGGGAACCGGCGGTCGTTCACGGCCGCGTTGATGGCGTTCCGCGCGACGACGTCCACCAGCGGTCCCGCCGCGACGAGGCTGCCGATGCAGCCGCGCAGCTGCCCCCGCTGCTTCAACGTGACAAACGCCCCGCGCGGCCGGCCCAGCCGCGGGTACCGTGCGGCCAGCGCTCCCGGCACGACGAGGTCCGTCCCCGCCCGCACCTTCTCCTCCACCGCGCGCCGCGCCACCGTGAGCAGCGCGGCCTGCTCGTCACTGCCCAGTTCAAACACGTCCTCGTACGCCACCGCGCCGTAGCCCACCACGCGCGTCCGGTCCCCGCTCACGTCACCGGAGTTGGCGTACGTGATGAGCCGCGGGGTCAGCTCCAACAGCGCCGCCAACTCCGTCATCACCAGCAGTACGTGCGTACCATCCGTGTCGCAGTGCGCCACGTCGTCTGCGTTCATGCGGACCAGCGCGTCCAGGCACGCGCGGTCACGCGCCACCGCGTCGTCGTAGGGATGGTAGTGGGACAGATCCACGGAGAAGACGAACAGCGTCCCGGGGGTTGCCAGCGTTCGCAGCGCCGCCGCCAGAACGGCGGTGTCACGCCGCGCCAGGCGACCGACAATCAACGGAATCAACTCAAATGGCCTTCCGTTGTGCACCTGCAGGAGCGGCAGGGCCACTTCCACCATGTGCATGGTGTGTGCGGCCGGCACATCCACAAACGGGCCCTTTCCAACAAGCGCCGCCGCCGACGGTGACACGCGCACCTCACCGCCGGGCCAGGCGTAGTGTGTGGCGGTATCCACAGAAACCCCGGCAAAGTCCGCCGCACCGTTGTGATTGGCGGCAATGACCACCACGCGCTCAAACCCCGGCTCCACCTGCCGCAATGCGGCCGCCGCCACCCTGCCCGAGTAGACGTACCCGGCATGCGGCACCAGGACCACGCGGGCGGGCGCGCCGATCACGCGCGACGACGACGCCAGGAAGTCCGCGGCGGCAGCGCGCAGGCGGTCCGGCTCCGCGGGGTAGAACGTCCCGGCCACCGTTGGCGCGCGCACCACGCGCCGCGCCGGCGCCGCGGCCGCATCCGGGCTGACCGGCCCCGCGCGCGTGCACGCCAGCACCACAACCGCCGCGCCCCACGCGGACGCCTTCACGAAAACACCCCGGGGACCACTTCGCCGCACGGGCAGCGCCCGTCCACCAGCGCGGACGACGTCACTTCAAAGCCGCGCCGTTCAATCAGCAGGCGCCCGTCCCGCGGGCAGCGCGTGTGGTTGGCATCATGCCCCGGCACGTTACCCAGGTAGACAAACAGGAGTCCCGCATCCAACGCCGCCGCCCGCGCGCGCTCCATGGCGGCCACCGGCGTGGGCGGAAGGTGCTCCAACCGGTGCGCGGGGCGGAAGCGGAGGATGTGCACGGGCGTCCCCGGCCCCAGGTGCGCCGCCACCCAGCGGCCAAAGCGGCCAATCTCCGCAATGTCATCTGACAGCGTGGGCACCATGAGGAAGCTCACCTCCACCCAGACGCCTTCCTCCCGCAGCACCTCCAGCGTGCGCAGCACGGGCGCCAGGCGCGCGCCGGAGACGTCACGGTAGAAGGACTCGCGGAAGGCCTTCACGTCCAGCGTCACCGCGTCAATGACGCGGCACAGTTCGCGCAGCGGCTGTTCGTTCACGTAGCCCGCCGTCACCAGCACACTGCGGATGCCACGGTCCCGCGCCAGCGACGCCGTGTCCCGCACGTACTCCCAGGTCACCAGCGGTTCCGTGTACGTGAACGCCAGCGCGTTGACGTCCCGCCCGGCGCACAGCGCCACCAGGTCCTCCGGAAACAGCGTGTGCTGCACCACGTCAGACGGCCGGGATTGCGAGATTTCCCAATTCTGGCAATTGAGGCACCGCAGGTTGCAGCCGCCCGTCGCCACGGAGAGGATGGGTGTCCGGGGGAGCCAGTGATACAGCGGTTTCTTTTCAATGGGATCCAGCGCCACACTGCACAGGTTCCCGTAGCCCAGCGTGTGCAGCGCACCGTCTTTCACCGCGCGCACGCGGCAGTACCCGCGGTCATCCTCCCCCAGCACGCACAGGTGCGGACACAGCGTGCACTGCACCAGCCCACCGCGCGCCACCGCGTGCGCCGCCGGGCGTGCGTACGCATCCAGCGGCGCCGCCGCGTCCTGGCGGAAACCCATCTCCAGCGGCCGGTTCCCGTCACCCAGTACAAACTGGTCCACCGCCCGCTTGCCCAGCGCGGCCGCGCCACACCCGGCGACAACCTGCTTGATGAAGCGCCTTCTTGACCCCACGCGCCGCTCAGCCAACGCCCGCCAGGTTGGGGAACAGGGTTTCGCGGTAATACATCGCGTGCAGCTTGCCCACGCCGCGGCGCACGGCGTCGTCCGCGTGCGTGACGCTGGCCGCGGTATCCATCGCCGTGTCAGCCGCATGCATGGCGCCCTCCATGAACCGGCCAAACAGCGCCATGGGCGTGCGCGCCACCAGGTCCGCGCCGAGCGACAACATGGCGCGGCCCAGCCGCATGGGCGGAACAAATCCCGCGATGTGCTCAGCGAACTGCGTGGGCTCGCGCGTCAGGTAGAAGCCCTCCATGGTGGCGCTGCCGTCGTCATGCCGCGTGCAACGGAAGCGCACCGCGCCGTCCGTGGTGCCGGGAAAGGGGCCGCTCTTGCGGTCCGGGTTCAGGAAGTGCGCCGTGAACTCCACCTGGTCCGGGCGCTCGCGCACCGACGAGCGCTCCACCACCAGGTCCATGCCACCCGGCGGCACCAACCCGTCCAGCGGCTTGAGCACGCGCACGTCACCAATGCGCGCCACGAACTTCTCCACCGACAGGTCCGCGAACGGATCAAACCGCGCGCCGGGCGCCGTGCGCGCCCAACCGTCCGCGCGCTTGACCGCCAGCACCTCCGTGGTGGGTCCGTTGCCACCGCCGCGTGCCGCCCCCGCAAAGAACCCGTGCAGGAAACGCGCAAGCACATCCGGGGCCGCATTGGGAATTCTTACCGCCTGGTCCACCACCCACGCGCGCCCGCCGTGGGCATCCTGCGCCACGAACGCGCGGCTGCCCGGGTCCACCTCCACCGGATCCGTCATCGGGCGCAGGTCCTCCGCCCGGTTGCCGGGGACCAGGAACATGGGGGCGCGCTCCGCGGCCTCTACCAGCCGCGCCAAATCCCGCGCTTCGGAGATGGTGGCCGGTGCCACCGTGGGGGCGTGGACGCCGTCCCAGGTGGCCGCGCGGGGTCCGGCCCGGCGCGGCGCGTTGGCCTGCGGGGCCGGGTCTTCCGGGGCAACCACGACGGGACGGGCAGGTGCGGCAGGACCGGTGATCCTTGGCATGGCGCGGACCCTACGCCCGCGTGCATGCAGGTTCCAGCCGCCCGTCACGAGCAGCGTTCGCCCCGCCCGTTGATCATGCCGTAGCTCTTGAGCTTGCGGTACAGCGTGGCCGATCCGATACGGAGCTGCGCAGCGGTGCGCGTCTGATTGCCTCCATTGGCCCGCAACGCCGCGATGACGTGCTCCTTCTCGACCTCCTCGAGCGCCCGGACGGGTCCCCCGGGCTCCGATGCATGCGGCACGACCTGGCGGACCTCCTCGGGGAGGTCCATCAGTTCCACGCGGGATCCCGTGGCCAGCGCCACGGCCCGTTCCATGGCGTTCTCCAGTTCGCGCACGTTTCCGGGCCATTCATACCGCAGCAGCTGGTCCGCGGCGGCGGGCGCCAGCCCGGTGATGTGGCGCCGCGCGCGGTGCACCGCGTCCGCCAGCAGCGCGCGCGCCAACGGGAGGACGTCCTCCCGGCGCTCGCGCAGGGGCGGCACATGCAGCTCCACCACATTGAGGCGGTAATACAGGTCCTGCCGAAACGTGCCCTCCGCCACGGCGTGTGCCAGGTCCCGGTTGGTGGACGCCAGCACCCGCACGTCCATGTGCCGGCTCTGGTTCTCGCCCACGCGGCGGACCTCGCGTTCCTGCAGGGCACGCAGCAGCTTCACCTGCATGGACAGGGAGATTTCGCCAATTTCGTCCAGCAGCAGCGTGCCGCCTCCGGCCGCCTCAAACAGCCCGGCCCGGTCATGCGTGGCGCCGGTGAATGCGCCGCGGACATGACCGAACAACTCGCTTTCCAGCAGCGCATCCGGAATGGCCCCGCAATTCACGGCAATGAATGTCCGGCCCGCACGGATGGACCCGTCGTGCACCAAGCGCGCAATGCGCTCTTTTCCTGAGCCGCTCTCGCCGGTGATGAGGACGGTGGAATCCACGCGGGCAACCCGGCCGGCCAGTTCCACCACCCGCTGCATGGCCCGGCTGCGGGACACGGTGCCCGGCGAAGCCGCCACGGTGGGCGCCACCCGCCCCCGCGCGTGCAGTTTCTGGTCTGCCGTCTGGATCGTCTCCATGACGTGGTGCAGCGTCCCATTCAGGCTCGCTTTGAGACGGGCGGGATCCAACACGCGGAGGTCGTCTGCGTGTTCGTCACCCCACGCCGCGCGCGTGCGCCCCACCAGGCGGCAGGCGGGATCCCCGCGGCCCGCGCAACGGTCTTCCAGGACCAGCACGTCGTCACCCAACGTCCGGCTCAGGTATCCGCTGGCCAGACCGCACAGGGTCCAGCACACCGGCGCGTCCGCGCGGCCAAAGTGCAACTGGTGCTGTTCCGCCTCGTAGGACTCCATGAGCGTGACGCCGTCGCGCGCCAGCGGCCCCTCACTCCCCGCGTCAACGCGGAACAGCCCCTGCAGCGCCTGAAAGCGCGTGCACGCGCGCAGCCGCTCGTCGTCACTGTCCCACTTGAACGCGGAACCCAGCACGTCCGCCATGCGCCAGCCGTGCGCAAACCCAAACTGGGTGAGCGCCGTCCGGGCCGCCAACACACCCACGGCGTCCACCAGGAACTTCCGCAGGATCCCCATTGCCACCGCATCCATGAGGAGCGCGCGTTGGCCCGCAAAACGGAGTGGCCCGCCCTCCGGATCCCACGCCAACAGTTCCCCATGGTCCAGGTCTTCTGCACGCATCGCTTTCCCCCTCCTTCGAAACGATGCGGGAGATATGCCACGTTGATGTGGGTTTCCATCCCTCACCACCGCGCAAACCAGGCAAGTGCGCGTGAGGCAAAGGGTTCTTTTCCCGGCGCGGAAAATGCTCAGAGGCTGCGCAGATCACCAAGGGGCACGCCGCCGTTTGGCGCCGTGCCGGGGGGGGACTCAAAACCACCGCAAACCGCTGGGTCGGTGTCCGCCGCTTGGGCGCAGGGTGTGCATCGGTTGGGATGAAGCGGGTTGCGGTGCGGATCAAACCGGCGGAAATCACGCTTTTGGAGGGGACCGCCGAGTGAATGTGCTGGTTTCCACCGTATGCGCGGAGCCGACCGCGCGCGGCGAGGGGGGGACCATGGGACGCTCCAACCAATTCGCAGCGTTGTTCGTGTTTGTGTCGTTGACCACGGCGTGCGCGTGGACCACGGGTCCCGCGTCCGGCGCGCCCGCGCAGGTGACCCCGGGCAGACCGGTTCCGCCCGGGTCGGCAGGCAGCGCGTGCTCGCCGCGGCGCCTGGGCACCACGGACCCGCACGCCATGGCGCTGTGCCAGGTGCTGCGTCACCGGTACTGAGCGCAGTTCCGCGTCTTCACTGACGACAAACATCCGTTGTTGCGGGTGCACCCCGGGGGGCGCACCACGGCCGGGTCTCGTCCTGAGAACGGCCCGCAAACGTGAACGGGGGGATTCATGCGATACGATCTGAACAAGCCGGGTTGTGGTCGTGCTGCATCAACCGCGGCGTTCCTTGTGGCAGTGCTTGCCGGGTCCAACGCCGCCGCGGAAATCAAGGTGACGGTGATGGACGAAACGGGAGCGCTGGTTACCAACGGCTTCCGTTGGTTGCTGGAAGAGGACAACAGCTACGGCGCGCGGCCGGGGGTGCTGTCACCCAGTGCTCCGCTGGGAGCGGAGCCCGGTGACCCGAGCTTCACGCTGGGCGTCAACATCCACCGCAGTCACGCGCCCACCGTCTGTGCGGGTGATACCGCGCCCGCCAACGGCGTGGTCACGTTTCCTCCCACGCCCGCCGTGCTGGCGGGACCGGGAGCGGCGGTGGCCACCATAGATACCGACAATTGCCCGGGTTATGACCCGGCCCGGAAATACATGGTTTCCGTCCTGCCCTGGCACACTTCCCCCACGGGCACGCCGACGACGGCGCAGACCGGGTACACCCAGAGCGGGCGCAACGTGGCGGCCGGACAGACCGCGGTCACCATTGTGGTGCACACCTTTGCGGTCCCCACGGCGCAAATCACCGTTATTGTCTTTGCGGATACGCAGCCCATCAACTCCGCCTATGACCAGCCAGCGGAGCTGGGACTGCCCGGATTTGACCTCATTCTGAGTGACCCCATTGACAAGGTCATGCAGGACGCGTTTGCCAACCCGGTGGGGACCACCTACCAGTTCCGCTACACCACGCCGGACGGCCGCCCCGCGGATGCCACCGGCGCGGCAGTGCCCCAGGGAGGCCCCATCCAGTTTGTCCTGGATGAAGAGGGCGCCCCGGTGGTGGCGTGGCTGGGTGACGGCTCCCTGCGGACCTGCCCGGGCACCACCAAGCCGGTCGGGTCCTACACGGGCTATGAACGCGCCAATTGCATTGACCCCTATACGCTGCAGCCGCTGGCGGCCGGCCAGGCGGTCATCCGCTATCTCGTCGGCGGCAAGTACACCATTGAGGCGCAGCCGCCGCCGTCGGACCCGGACTGGATCCTCACAAGCACGCTGGAGGGCACGCGCGGCGTTGACACGTGGCCGCGTGCGTCCGAGCCCCGCTACATGATCACGATGGGCAACCTGAACTGGTTGACTTGGTTTGGCTTTGTGAAGCCGGTGAACAACCTGGCCAGCGTGCCCAATCCCAGCAACGCTGCGCTGAGCTCCATTTCAGGTCAATTGGTCTATGCGCACGACATGCACCCGCCTCTGTCCCCGGGCCTGACGCCCGGGCTGCCGGTGCCCTACGGCTACGTGGGCATCAACAATCTCAACGGTAACGACGAGCAGGTCTACACCGCCGCCACCGACCCGGCCACGGGCGCGTTCAGCGTGGACGGGGTGGTGCCGGGCACCTACCAGTTGGTCTTTTGGGACAAGCAGCTCAACGCAATCATTGATTTCCGGACCCTGGTGGTGGCGCCGGGGCAGAACATCGCCCTGGGGCCGGTTTCCGTGTACGGCTGGTTTGGCCGCTACATTGGCTCCGTGTTCATGGACAACAACCGCAACGGCTTCCGGGACCCATCTGATCCGGGGATTCCCAGCGTTCCGGTCAACCTGCACTTCACGGATGGTTCCGTGTACGGCAACGGCTTCACGGATGCGGACGGGAACTTCAGCTTCCCGCAGGTGTTCCCGTTCTGGCGCTTCCTGGTGGCGGACGTGGATTTCAACCGCTTTCGCCCCACGGGGCTGACGGCGTGGGTGGACAACGGCGGGCCGTTGCCGCTCAACGCGCTGGGCGCGCAGGGCATCAACCCGCAGCACCAGCCGGACGGCCGCAGCTTCCGGACACAGCGCGGCAAGGTGGTCACGCAGGCCATGATGGCCATGCAGGACATGACCAACCGCATTGACTGGGGAAAGACGCGCTGGAACCCCGGCGAAAACGGCGGCATTCACGGCATCATCAACTACGCCCTCACGCGCACGGAAGAGGACCCGTCCACCAGCGCGCTGGATCCCTGGGAGCCCGGCATTCCGCGGGTGACCGTGGTGCTGCACCGCGCGGTGCGGGACTGCGCGCGGGCCGGCGCCTCCGTGGAGAATGACTGCTGGGTGACGGATGACGTCCCGCCGTTCCCGCTGCTCACCACGTCCGACTCCTGGGACGACCAGACGCCGACGGGCTGCGTGGGTGCGGACGGCGACGCGAGCCAGGGACCGGTGCTGTGGGCGCTGCCGGAGATCGTCAACGGGTTTGCCATCCCGCGTTGCGCGGAGACGTTCCGCATGTGGAACCAGGTCCGCCCGGGCGTCATGGATGGCAGCTATTGGTTCCAGACCCTGCCGGACGGCAGCAGCCTGCCCGTCGGGAATTACATTGTCCAGGTGGTGCCACCGCCCGGATACGAGGTGATTCAGTGGGGTGACCGGGACATTGACATTGGTGATCCCAAAATCCCCTTCCAGACGCAGACCCCGCCGTGCGTGGGCGCCGCGTATGACATCCCGCCGTACCTGCGGATGTTCCCGGACCAGATCAATGAGACGGACCTGCCCGGGGCGTGGGATGCAAACGGAAACTGGACCTATCCGCGCGCGGCCGCGTGCGACATGAAGCTGATTGGCCTCAACCCGGGCGCCAACCCGCAGGTGGATTTCAACCTGTTCACGTGGGTGCCCAAGGCTGGCCGCATCTGGGGCACGGTGTGGAATGACCTGCTGTTGGAGTTTGACCCGCGCAGCCCCAATGCCAGCGGGAACTTTGGCGTGCCGTGGATCCCCGTCGCGGTGAAGGACTGGTCCGGCACGGAGGTGGCGCGCTTCTACACGGACCAATGGGGCCATTTTGATGGCCTGGTGCCCACCAACTACGACATTGTTCCCCCCATGCCGCTGGGCCTGGCGCTGGCCATGTACACCATCGCCCCCAATGACCCTGGCCCCATCCGCGACCCTGACCCGACCTCGCCGACATACGGCAAGCTCATCACGGACCCGTGGTTCAATCCGGAATACAGCCAGGCGGTGGGGGTGGTGCGCGAAGCCAACTGGATGTTCTACTCCGGCCGCACCACGTTCATTGACACCATTGTGATGCCGGTGGCCGCCTTTGTGAGCAACCGGATGCCCATCAACTGTGACTACGCGGACAATACGCCGGAAATCCGTGAGGTCAGTGCGGCGGTCATCCCGCAGACACCAGGCGGCTACTCCATCACCATCACGGCCGTGGGCGATGTGACGGGGCCCAACCCCGCCTTTACGCCGGACAATCCCGCGGAACCGCCGGTCATCACCTACCGCCATGATTTTGGCCCCGGTGGCACGGTGAGCGTGGGCGGCACGGTGCTCCCGCCCGCCAACGTGAGCTGGGATGTCAGCGGCATGGCCATCACGGCGCTCATTCCCAACGGCGTGTCCGGGCAGCTGGTGGTCACGCGCGGTGACAACGGGCGTTCCTCCACGGTGGGCGTGACCCTGCACGCGGACAATCCCTCCGTTCCCGTCATTCCGGTTGTTCCGCCGCCGGGTGGCTGCCAGGGGCTCGCCTGCAGCGTCATCCAACCGGCCATTGATGCGGCACCCAACGGCGCCATTCTGCTGCTGGGGCCCGGCCGTTACCAGGAGAACGTCAACCTCTGGAAGCCTCTCACGCTGCAGGGCCTGGGTCCCGCCATCACCGTCATTGACGGGCTGGCGGCGTGGGAGAACCAGGAACTCAAAGCCGCGCAATTCGCGCAGGCGGTGGGAATGGCGGCGTCGGGGACCATCGGACTGGTGCCCAACCAGGCGTCGGACTTCACCATGCAGCAGGGCTCCGGAATCCTGGTGGCCGGCTGTGACCCCGCGGCCTGCCCGGACGGCAATGATTTCTCGCTGTTCTCCGCGCGGATTGACGGCGTGATGGTCACTGGCGTGCCGGACTCCGGCGGCATCCTGGTCAATGGCTACGCGCCCAACCTGGCCATCACCAACAATGACATCTTTCTCAACCAGGGGAGCATTGGCGGTGGCATCCGCGTGGGCGAGCCCGCGCTGGTGGGCCCAGCCAACCCGACGGGCAGCAGCTTCAACCCCAACCTGCTCATTGACCACAACCGCATCAGCATGAACGGCTCCGTGTTCAGCGGCGGCGGCGGCGTGGCCATCTACGGCGGCGCGGACAATTACGTTGTTTCCAACAACATGATCTGCGGCAACTTCTCCGCGCAGTACGGCGGCGGCATCAGCCACTTTGGCCTGAGCCACAACGGCGTCATCTCCGGCAATGTGCTCGTTTCCAACGAGTCCTTTGACGAGGGCGGCGCCATCCACCTGGGCGGCGATCTTGCGCCCGGTGCGTCTGCCATCTCACTGGGGGCGGGTTCCGTGCTGGTGAGCCGCAACCTCATCCAGGGCAACAAGGCCGGGGATGATGGCGGCGGCATCCGCACGCGCATGTTCAACGGGCTGGACGTGGCCATGAATCCCGGCAATCCCGGCGCGTGGTTCGGACTGGATGTCATGGACAACATGGTGGTGAACAACTCCAGCGCGGACCTGGGTGGCGGCATGGCGTTGGATGACACCGTGAAGGTCACGGCCATCGGGAACACGTTTGTGCACAATGACAGCACCGCCACCAGCTCGGACTCGTTTGGCGGCCCGTGCACGGAGGACACGCCCATGGGCCAGGTCTGTCCTCCCGGCGAAATTGCCGGCGGCCTGGTCACCTCCATTCCCGCGGTGGGCGGCATCTCCACTGCGGCGCACAGCGCACCCCTGGCGGCGGCGCTGGCCGCGCCGGGCGGTCACTGCGCCACGGTCTCAGACGCCCTGTGCGCGCCGTATTCCAACCCGCTGCTGGTGAATGACATCATCTGGCAGAACCGCTCCTTCTATTGGGACGCGGCCGCCAACAACAACCTGGGCGCGCTGTTGCCGTCGCCGGGCCGCACGTTCTGGGACCTGGCGGTGTACGGCACGGCCACGCCGCAGCAGATGAATCCCATCTATTCGCTGCTCACGGACGGCGTCGGTGCGGCGCCGGATTCCACCAACGTGATCGGCCAGGACCCGCAGCTGACCAGCCCGTACCTGAACGTTTACGTTGCCACCTCCAAGGGCTCCACGCTGGGGAACTTTGTGGTGGCCACCTTTGGTCCCAATGGCGTGGTGGGTGACCATCACCTGCTGGCGGGATCACCGGCCATTGGTGCGGGCAGCGGCATTCCGCCCGCCACCATGACGGACTTTGACGGACAGGACCGGGTGGCTCCAGTGGACATTGGAGCGGACCAGCACTGAGGAGCGCCGTGACGCCCGCCGGCTGCGGCCGGCGTGGCGCACGGTGCAAGGAGCGAACATGCAGACCTCCATTCGATGGACCATGCGGTTGGCACCGGTGGTGGCGGCGTTGCTGACGCCTCCGGTGGCGCGTGCAGCCGTCTTCATCCAGTGCCCCGCGCCGCTGCTCACCCAAAACGCCACGGGCGGATCATGTGGCGCGGGGCCCTGCTACCTGGACCCCAAGAACCCCGCTGCATCCTCTGACCCGGGATGCGTGGACCCTGAGGTGGTGGACCCGGTCACGGGAAAGCCCACCTTCTTTGACACGTGCAAGGTCCGCCTGGACCCGGTGACGGGGCAGCCCTCCGGCGAAACCACGGACCCCACCATTGTGTGCCGCTCCATCACCTGCGGCGACGGACACGTGAACATGGCGGACGGTTCCGACATGTACGTGTTTGGATTCCGGGACGTGACCAATGCGCCGGAATCACTGCTGGCGGGCGCGGGCTTCTTCCTGGGGGAGGATGGCTCGCTCACCGGCGGGGCGGAATTTGCCGCGCCCACGTTGGTGGCCCGTGTGGGGCAGCGCCTGTACCTGACGCTGACCAACGTGGGGTTCCGTGAGCGGCCGGACCTGGGTGACCCGCACACGGTGCATTTCCATGGCTTCCCCAACGCGGCGCCCGTGTTTGACGGCGAGCCCATGTCGTCCTTTGGACTCAACATGGGCGCCAGCCTCACGTACTTCTACGACAACCAGTACGCGGGCACGTACATGTGGCACTGCCACGTGGAAGCGGCGGAGCACATGCAGATGGGAATGCTGGGAAACCTCTACATCCTCCCCGCGCAGGACGGCCAGGCGGTGACCCACGGAGGACAGACGTACACGCGCTTTGCGTACGATGACTGCCCCACGCTGGGGACGCTCCCGCTGGGCACCCCGGACCCCATGTGCGGGACCACCGGATACGACGTCATGTACTTCCTGCAGCAGGCGTCCTTTGACCCGGTATTCCACTACAACGACCAGACCTACCAGAAGCTGGACTTTGCCAACATGCGGGACACCTACGCCATGCTCAACGGCCGCGGGTACCCGGACACGGTCAACCCCGGCGTGATGGTCAATTCCGCGGGTGCGCCCTCCCAGCCATTGCCGGCCATTCCGTTCACGGTGGACGCCCAGGGCGTGCGCGCGCCACTGGCCATTGCCCAGGGACAGCGGTTGCTGCTGCACCTGTCCAGCCTGGCCACGGAGTCCTTCTTCACGGTGACGGTGCTGGGCATCCCCATGCGCATTGTTGGTCAAGGGGCGCAATTGCTCCGCGGCCCCACGGGGATCAACACGTCCTATGTCACCGGCTCGGTCACGCTGTCTGGCGGCGAAGCGGTGGACGTCATCCTGGACACCACGGGCGTTCCGCCGGGCACGTATTTCCTTTACACGACCAATCTCAACCACCTGAGCAACGACGCGGAGGATTTCGGTGGAATGATGACCGAAATCGTCGTGGCGAGCGCAGCACAGTGAGGGGAGGGCGTCATGATTCAGACCACGCAGCAGGGACGCCGGTTGTTCATCCTACTTTTGGGGGCATTGCTGGTGCTGCCCGCGGCGCCGGGGAGGGCCACGGTGCTGGGCGCCACCGGCCGCACGTTCACGCTGACCGCGCGGGCGGACACCATCAGCACGGGTGACGGCGACAGCATGTGGATGTGGGGCCTGGGGCTGGGCGGCGGGCGCATGCAGTACCCGGGTCCCACGTTGATTGTCACGGAGGGTGATTCCATCACGGTCATCCTGCGCAACCAGTTGCCGGTTCCGGTGTCACTGGTATTTCCCGGTCATTCGGTGACTGCCAGCGGGGGGACCCAGGGCATGCTCACACGCGAGGTCCCGGCGGCCCGCCCGGGCGTCCCGGGCCAGGCGGTGGTGTACCGGTTCACGGCCACGCATCCGGGAACGTTCAGCTACCACAGCGGCACGCTCCCGGACCTGGAGGTGGAGATGGGCCTGGTGGGGGCGCTGATTGTGCGGCCACGCGGTTCTCCCAACCAGGCATACAATGACCCCGCCTCCGCGTTTGACCGTGAATTCCTCTACTTGGTGACGGAAGCCGACCCGGTGCTGCACCAGCAGCTGGCGTTCAGCTGCTTGTCCGCCGCGGGTTGTGACCTGGCTTCCGTGGACCTCACGCGCCGCCATCCCACGGACTGGTTTGTGAACGGGCGGACGTTCCCCGACACGATGATGGACCCATTTGTGGCCTATCTCCCCACGCAGCCGTACAACTGCGCGCCCATGTTCCACCCCGGCGACCGCGTGTTGATACGCTGGGTGGCGGGTGGCGCGGATTTGCACCCATTCCACACGCACGGGCAGAACCACCTGGTCATTGCGCGGGATGGGCGCCTGTTGCGGACCCCCGGCAGCGCGGCGCCGGACCTGGCCGTGTCCGACTACACAACGACCAACGTGCCGGGCGAGACGGTGGACGCGTTGTGGGGACCGTGGACGGGCGAGCGGCTGGGCTGGGACGTCTACGGCACCCAGGACATCAACCCGCACACCTGCAACGCGGCGCCCGGGAGCAACTTTGACCCCGTCAGCCGCGAGTACTGTCCGGACCATGACAAACCGCTGCCGGTGACGCTGCCCAGCCAGAGCGACGTGACCTACGGCGTGGTGGGCGTGGGGATGTGGGGCGGCACGCCGTACCTGGGGGTCTCCGGGGACGTACCGCCCATCAATCCTGCATCCAGCACGCAGATGAACGTCGTGGGGGGGATCTCGTTCATGTGGCACTCGCACGCTGAACGCGAGCTGACCACCAACAACATCTTCATCGGCGGCATGGCGACCATGGCGCTGATCGTGCCGGTGGGAACCGCCATCCCGTGAAGGGGGGAAGCCATGTCACTCAATCACCGATTGTCGCGCTTTCATTCACGCACTTGGGTTGGTTGCCTCACCTGCCTGGGCCTGGTGGCCTGCGGCAACCCGGAGTCCCGGGCGCCTGCTGCGGCGGGCACCCCGGAACGCGGGCCGGCGGCGGCGGCGGCTCCATCGCTGGACGCACCGGTGCTGCCCACCGTGGAGGTCTACCTGCGCGCCGAGGCGTTCGACCTCCCGGCCATGGCGTTCAACAATCCCGCGCCCATCCGCATGTGGGGTTTTGCGGAATGCAAGGAGGCGTTCACGTCCTGCGGGCAGCCCACGGTGCCGGGCCCCGCGCTGGGCGTGGAGGAGGGCGGCACCCTGACCATCCACGTCATCAACGGCCTTGCCGGGCCGTACGTGGAGCCGGTCTCCGTGGTCATCCCCGGCCAGGCGGCCACCATGAATCCAGTCTGGTTTGATCCCGTTACCGGGTCGGTGACGGCCACGGGCGCCCGTCCGGCGGGGGACTACACGTCGCGGGTCCGCTCGTTCACGGCGGAGACGCCGCCGGATGGCGCCACGGTGACGTCCTACTCGTGGACCGGATTGCGGGCCGGCACCTACCTCTACCAGTCCGGGAGCCACCCCGCCGTGCAGATGCAGATGGGCCTGTTCGGCGCGTTGCTGGTGTATCCGGTCAACAGCGCGCTGGCGTACCCGGATCCATCCACGGCTTTTGATGCTGAGGTTACGCTGCTCTTCAGCGAAATCGACCCCGTCCTCCACGACGCCATTGCCGCCGGGCTGTACGGTTCGCAGCCTCCCTCGCCACCGCCCGCTGGGTGGCTCACCAGCACCATTGAGTACCGCCCGCAGTACTTCTTCATCAACGGGCAGTCCTTCCGTCCGGCCATGCCCGTGCTGCCTGCGGGCGTGCGTGGCGGGCGCCTGTTGATCCGCTTCTTGAATGCGGGCCTTTCCAACCGGGTGCCTGCGGTGCAGGGTCCGTACATGTCCGTGATTGCGGAGGATGGGCACCCGTACATGGTGACGTCCTCCACCGGCTCGGTGTTGCCGGCGCCGCGCGAGCAGTACTCCGTGCTGCTCCCCGCGGGAAAGACCGTGGACGCCATCCTGGTGCCGGCGGCCGCGGGCGATATCCCCGTTTACGACCGGCGCTTTGGTCTCTCCAACGCGGGGACGTCTCCGGGCGGGATGCTGGTTTACCTGGCGGTTGCCGGTACGGCTCCCTCCCAGCAGCCGCTGCGCCTGTCCACCACGCGCCTGGTCTTCAACACGGCCGGACTGCGGGCGGTGACGGTGCGGAATACCGGCATTTCCGCGCGCGTGATCACGGGGGCGGAAATTGTGGGCGGGGGGGCCAACCCGGCACCGGATGCGTTCTCCGTGTCCAACACGGCTCCGGTCACCCTGGCAGGGGGTTCATCCGCCACCTTCCTGGTGTCCTTCAACCCCACCACCACCAACCCCACGGCGCTGCTGAACTTCAGCACCAATGACCCCCTCACCCCATTGCTGACGGTCCGGTTGGTCGGCATCCGCCGTTGACGGCGCCGGGAGGTGCACCATGAGCGCGGGACGCAACAGCAGCGTGTGGTGGGTGGCCTGGTGCGCGGCCGGCGTGCTGCTCGGCCAGCAGGTTGCAGCGGCGGAACGTGCGGTCCGGGCCCCGGAGGCCCGAGCCACTCGCGCCGTCAGCGAAACCTGGGGAATTGAACCGGTGGCGGTCCGCACCTCCGGCGGAGGGCGCATGGTGGATTTTCGCTACCGCGTGGTGGACGCGCAGAAAGCCCGTCAGTTGTTTGACCGCAAGCTGAAACCGGTCCTGCGGGACCACCGGAGCCGCGCGCAGCTGGCCATGCCGGAGGACACCAAGCTTGGCGGCCTGCGTTCCAGCCCGCGCGCACAGCCGGAGAACGGCAAGGTCTATTACGTGCTGTTCGCCAACCCCAACAAGACCATTGCCCGGGGCGCCAAGGTTGACGTCGTCATGGGTGACTGCGTGCTGGCCAACCTGGTGGTGCAATAGCGGGGAAATCATGCACCACCTCCGCCGCGGTCCAGGTCTGGCCGCCCTCGCCCTTCTTGGCTGCGGGATGCCGGACCCCGCCCGGGAAGCCGCGGAAATGCGGGTGGTCATCCGGATGGCGGACCAGGCCGTGCCACCGGGACCGGAGCCCGGTCACGCGGCGGCCGCCCTCAGGAGCCAGGCGGAGGTCACGCAGGCTGGATTGCGGGCCTTCCTGCGTGCGCACGGCGGCCGGCGGCTGACGCCCCTGCCCATCATCAACGGTGTGTCCGCGTTCATTCCGCACGGCCTGCTGCCCGCAGTGTCCCGGTTTCCGGGTGTTGACCGGGTGGTGGCGGACCCCGGCTGGCGGTTCCCCGCCGCCACCCCGGCGGGGACGGGATCGCCGGGATGGAATCTGCAGTCGGTGCACGCGGACGCGCTGTGGGCGCGCGGCTTCCGCGGCCAGGGCGTGGTGGCGGCCAACATGGATACCGGCGTGGACGTGCGCCACGTGGACGTGGCGGACCGCTGGCGCGGCGGTGACAACAGCTGGTTTGACCCGTTCACGGACAGCGTTGAGCCGTATGACCCCATTGGTCACGGCACACAGACCCTGGGCATCATGCTGGGCGGCAGCGGTTTCGGGGTCGCGCCGGGCGCGCAATGGATTGCGGCAAGGATCTATGATGATTCCGGGCATTCTTCATTGACGGTGGTTCACCAGGCGTTCTTCTGGCTGCTGGACCCGGACGGCGATCCCGCGACGCCGGACGCTCCGCGGGTGGTCAACGCTTCGTGGGCCATTGGTGATTCCGTAGGTTGCGACCTGGAGTTCATGCCGGACGTCCAGCGGCTCACCTCCGCGGGGATCCTGGTGGTGTTTCCCGCGGGCAATGCGGGGCCACGGGAAGGCTCGGGGGGGAGCCCGGCTGACAATCCCGGCTCTTTCGCCGTCGCGGCCGTGGATCGCGACGGACGCGTGGCGTCGTTCAGCAGTCGCGGCCCGTCGGCCTGCCATGACGGCGTCTTTCCGCATGTAGCCGCTCCGGGCATGGACATTGTCACGCTGGATGTCTCGCTTCCCGGGATTCCGCAGTACGCGGTGGTTGCCGGGAGTTCATTTGCGGCGCCGCATGTGGCGGGCGCCGCCGCGCTGTTGCTGTCCGCGTTTCCCTCCCTTTCTCCCGCCCAGCTCCGCTGGGCCCTGACTGCGGGCGCGCGGGATGGGGACGCCCCCGGGCCTGACGCGCGTGTCGGGCACGGGATTCTTGACGTTGCCGCTTCCCACGTTGCGCTGCAGCGCGCTGTGGCTCGCGGCTACTTGCTGCACCCACCCACCGACTGACCGGAGGCACCATGCACCCCGTCCGCTTCTCCACGTTTGCCGTTGTGCTTGCCCTGCTTGCGTTGCCGGCGTCCGCAGCGGAGGGTGCCCCGCCGTCGGAGCACTGCCCGCACCACGCGGCACCTGCGGCCGCCACGCCCTACGCCCGCTCCCTTCACAGCTACAGGCCGCCGGACGTGACCCTGGTGGACCAGGACGGCCGCCGCGTGCCGCTTTCGGCCGCGCTGCGCACGGACGTTCCGGTGGCGGTGAACTTCATCTTCACCACGTGCACCACGGTGTGCCCGGTGATGAGCGCCACGTTCGCCGGCGTGCGGCGCCGGCTGGGCGCGGACGGCGAACGGCTGCAAATGGTCTCTATTTCCATTGACCCGGAGCGGGATCGTCCCGCGGCGCTGAAGTCCTACGCGGCGCGCTTCGGCGCACAACCTGCCTGGCGTTTCTACACGGGCACCACGGAGGATGTGCGCTCCGTCCTGGCGGCGTTCAACGTGCTTGCCGGGGATAAGTCCAACCACCGCCCGGTCACGTTGCTGCGGCCGGCGGGTGGTCAGGCGTGGATTCGGATTGACGGTCTTTCCAGTTCGGAGGCGCTGGCGGCCGAGGTTCGCGGCCTGCTGGCGTCACGGTGACGACATGCGGCACACCGCTGCGCTGCTGGCTTCCGTATTGGCGTGCGCGCTGGGGGCAACGGCCGCCCGCGGCACCTCCCGCGACCTCTCCGCGCGCGCGGCGGATGGGGAGCGGCTGTACCTGGAGGGCCGCCTGGCGGATGGGCGGCCCGTGGAGGCCGTGGTCTTGGGTGATGTACCCGTCACCGGGACGCAGCTGAGTTGCGTGACTTGCCACGGGCGCAGCGGCATGGGTTCCGTGGAAGGCGTCCGGCTCGCGCCGCCGCTGCGGGCGCCGTATCTGGAGTCACCCCGCCGTCTGAAGTCCCGGCCCCGGCCGCCCTACACGGACGCCGCACTGGTCCGCGCCATCCGTGACGGTGTGGATGCTGCGGGAAACCGGTTGGATCCCCTGATGCCGCGCTATCGGCTCGGGCCCGCGGAGCTGCGGGCCCTGGTCGCATACATCAGGTCGCTCGGCGGGGATTTCTCTCCCGGCGCGGACCTGGACCAGATGCACCTGGCCACCATCCTGACGCCCGACGCCGACCCGGCGGAAAGAGCGGCCATGCTGGACGTCCTGGACGCATTCATTCAGGCCAGGAACCGGGCCGCTGCGGCCGCGCGGGTCCGTCATCCGCCGGACTGGCCGGAGTATTACGGGGAATGGGTTCTGCACGTCTGGGAACTCCAGGGACCCGCCGCCGCGTGGCAGGAACAACTGGACGCGCACTTCCGTTCCCAGCCGGTGTTCGCGGTGGTCAGCGGACTCGGGCGTGACGAGTGGCACCCCATCCACCGGTTCTGCGAAGCGCACCGGGTGCCCTGCCTGCTGCCCAACCTCCGAACGCCGCCTGACGCCGGTGCGGACTACTATTCGCTCTATTTCTCGGGCGGCACCGTGCTGGAGGCGCATGCCATTGCTGCCCGGCTGCGAGATGCCACCGCACCGCAGCGGGTGTTGCAGATCTTCCAGGATGACACCGGGGCACGCGCGGCACGTGCGCTGGCGGACGCGGTGAGTGCCGGGGGACGGGATGAAACACGCGATATCGAACTCGCCGATTTGCACGCGTACTCAATCGCGACGCTGGCGCGCGAGCATGACGCGAGCGCTGTGGTGCTCTGGCTGGACCCTGATGGGCTGGCCCTGTTGCACGACGCGCCGGTCGCAGGTGAATTCGCGGTATTTCTCTCGTCGACCATGCTCGAAGGAGAGGTTCCCGCCTGGCTTGCCGGGGAGTCCGCTGCCGCCACGCTGGCGCACCCGTACGCGCTCCCCGCGGAGACCCGGTCACGTTTTCCGCGGGTATCCGCGTGGCTGGCCACCCGCCGGGTTCCGCCTGCGGCGGCAGCCCAGCGGCGCATCGTGGACCAGACGTTCTTTGCCGTCACCATGCTGGGCGAGGGCGTCATGCACCTGAACAAGAACTTCTACCGTGACTACCTCCTCGAGGTCCTGGACCATTCCTCGGGATTCGAAACTTGGTCCGCCTCCTATTCGCGGCTGAGTTTTGGCCCCGGACAGCGGTACCTGGCCAAGGGTTGTCACCTGCTGCCGTCCCACGGTGTGGGGCCGCCCGCGTGGGTTGTGCCCTGACCGTGCCAACTGACGCAGCGCGACGAGTGGGCAAGTGTCCGATGCGGTGGCCGTTGCCGGTGGCGCACTCTGGGTGCACCCTCCACCCATGCGCGACGACGAAACGGCGATTTTTCGGTTGTTCACGCTGGGCGGAAACGGACGAGTGGCCGCCCTGCCCTCGCTGCTGGCGGTCTTGCTGCATGCCCCGCATGCCGGCGCTGCGGAATACGTGAATGATCCGCTGACCACGCCCCCTGCCGGGACCCGCGGCGGCACGTTCTCCGCCGGCGGTTGGACCACCACCGCGGTGGATGACACGCTTTGGTGGACCATTCCTGACGCGCTGGTGAGTGGCTCGGTGGAGTTCACCATCGCCGGTGCGTCCCTGGCCACCACGCTCACCGGCGAAGACCACGATCTGGTCACGCTGTACCAGGCACCGGACGGCGTCACGGAACCCATCACCTATTCGCCCTATTTCCGGAACAATGACATGCGCGTGTTCCTGCGCGTGTTTGGCTCCGCCGGCGGAACCGTGCAGGGCGCCACCAAGGTGGAGGGCACGCAGTGCATGGTGGGGCCGCCGTATTATGACAACGTGTGCCCGGCCGGTTGCGTCGCTTACGACGGTATTGCCTACGCGCACGGAAACCAGAATGACCTGGGATGGGACGCCGCGCAGGATTACCGGTTTGTGATTGCCTGGTCTGGAACCGGCATGACGTGGTCCCGCAACGGCGAACTGATGGGCACGCTGGACTTTCCCAGCGTGTTCGCACCGCAGCCGCTCGTTGTGCACATGGGCTCCCCGCGCAACGGCTCCTCCACCGGTCAGATGCCCATTGGGATTACTTACAAGGACCTGCTCATCACCGGCACCGCCGGAAGCCAAACGCCGGTGTGCAACTTGCCGCCGCCGCCACCTGACGCGGGTCCACCCGTGGTGGACCCCTGCACGGACGGTTCCGTCGGCGCCATTGGCGACGTCACCGCCGCCGAGTTCACCAGCGGCGTTTTCAGCGACCCCAGCGATCTCAACGTGGAGGGTGACGGCGCGGGGAATGCCATCATGGTGGTGTACGTGATGTTCCCGCCGCAGCCGGCGTCGGTGTCGCGCGCATTGTTCCGGGTCCACACACACCTGGCGGCGTCATCCCAGGGCGGCTCCGGGCAGGTGTGCCTGGCGGCGTCCAGCGCGTGGGATGAAAACGCACTGACCTGGGCCAACCGTCCTGCGGTCACCACCACGTGCACCGGCAACGCGCGCACCGTCCAACCGGACTCTGAGGTGGAGTGGGACGTGACGTCGCTCATGGGCGGGAGTGGAAACCTCTCGTTCGCCATCGTGTCGGTGGACAGCGATGGCGCGCATTACTTCTCGCGCGAAGCCGGAGGATGCGCGCGCGGCCCGCGGTTGCTGGTGACCCCCGGTGCGCCGCCGGATGCGGGCACGCCCGTGGATGCTGCCGTTCCGGCGGACGCCGCGGTTCCCGTTGACGCCGCCCATCCGGTGGACGCCGCGCAGCCCATTGACGCCGCCGTTCGTGCCGACGCGGGACGACCGCTGGCGGACGCGGGCGCGAGCCCCCACGACGCGGGCGCGGGCGGTGTGGCGGACGTCCAGTGCAGTTGTGACGTGTCGGGCGAAGGGACCCCGGCCGGACTGGCGCTGGTGGTGCTGCTGGCGTTGCACCTGCGCCGCCGGCTGCTCCGCACCGCCAGGGATGACGCCGCTACGCGTGGCTGCGGGCGCGTTCCAGCAGGACCCGCTCCACGCGACCGGTGACGGCGCCGACTGCGCCGATGGGGCACAGGGCTTCGCAGAACGGGCGCCGCACCCGGAACGACGCCAGCAGCAACACCGCGGCCACCAGCAGCACGCCCAGCGACGGCGCGTAAGTATTGCGAAAGAATGCGGCGTACATCCCGGAGGCGGGTTGTCCCGCCACGTGCCCCTGCGGCGCCAGCAGATACGCCAACGCCACCAAGCCCAGCGCCGTCCACCGGACCCATGCCAGCCACGGCAGGCGGCGCGCGCGGGCACCCGTGGCGTCCTCGCAGGATGCCTGCAGCGTCCCCAGCGGGCAGGCGCGCTCGCAGAAGCGGTGGTCATGCAGGTTGGCAAGCAGCGCCACCGGGACCAGGTACGGGCGCAGCACGCCAAACACGCACGGACGCGGGCACGTGTGGCAGAAGATGAACGGGACGTGGAAGTAGCAGCGCCCAACGGGGAACGCGGCCATGGGCAGCAGCCCGGTGAAGAGGATCAGGCGCGCGGGGGAAAGCCGCCAGCGCTCGCGCAGGAAGTCAGCAATGGGCTGCCATGCGCGGTTGGGTGTCAGTGGAAAGACCAGCACGGCAATGAGCAGCGCCGCCGCAGCCAACTGGTAGGCGCGCGTGAAGGTGAACGCGTACACGGGCAGATGTGATGCGTCGCCAGCAACCACGCCGATGAACGCGCCAAACAGCAGCGGCAGGGCAAGCGCGGAGCGGCGCCGGGCGGGTTCATCCACAACGGGCGGAGCAAGCAGCAGCGCGGTGGTCACGGCTTTCACGCCCGCCACCAGCGCACACGTCCCGGCGATTCCCAGCAGCGGAACGACGACGGTGAACGTGGCCAGCGCCGCCACCGCCGCTCCCACCAGATCCGCTGCATACAGCCGGCCCGCGCCCTCCCGCGCCGCAGCCGCAAACTGCGCGCCGGGAAACGCCCCACACGCCGCCGCCAGCAGGAACGCGGCCGCGCGCGGGAGCGCCGCATTGGCCAGCGCCGCCGGGAGAATCCACGCCAGCGCCAGGGCAACCAGCGCCACACCCAGGTCCATGGCGATCACAAACGCGCGCGCGTTCGGGCGCCGCCCGGCCGCCGCCCCACCCGCCGCTCCGAGCAGAAACCCCGCCACCAGCAGGGCAAGCTCCCGGTGCAACGCGCCCGACGCGGACTGGCAGGCCAGCAGCACCAACAACTGCAACGCCATGCCCGCGCCGCCGCTGGTTGCCACGGCCACCATCGTCGCGTTGCGGCGCGGCCCCGCCACCAGCACCAGGCCAACCAGCAGCGCCAGGGCCAGCACGCCAAGTGCTTCCACCGGCAGCCCCCCCAGCTCCGCCACGGTCCGCTCCAGCGCCAGGCGGTACGCGGTGGGGAATGCGTCGCGATTGACCGGCTCGGCGAGCGCGGACCAACGCGCCGCATCCGCCAGCCGACGGGCGGACAGCGCATCCTCCAGCTGCGCGCGTCCCAGGTGCAGCGGAACCACCCCGCGCGCGGCGAACGCGTCCGTGATCGCCGCCACCAGGTCCACGGCGGCGGGGAGCGGCGCCTCCGCCGCCACGTACAGCGTCCGGGACAACGGCAACACCCGCACCGCTGGGAACACCGCGTCCAGCGTGCGCGCCACGGAAGAGTGCAGCCGGCGCTGTTCACGCGACGCAAACTCCGCGTGCCCCGGCAGCAACACCGCAGCCAGCCCGCCGGGAGCCAGCGCGCGCTTCACGACGTCAAACCACTCCTGCGTGAAGAACCGGTTGAGCCCCGCGTGCGCGGGCTCCTCCGTCAGCAGCAGCACCACGTCCCAGGACGCCGCGTGGCGGCGCAGGAACACGCGCGGGTCCTCGCCGTCCAGGACGCGCACCTCCACGCCCGGCGGGGCGTCCTGCAGGCCGCCCGCGCGCAGGATGCCCGCCACCACGGGGTCCTCCACCATGAACGCCACCGCCTCCGCCCCAAGGCCTTTGGCCAGCACCGCGGCCCCTGGCGGCGGCACACCCACCACAAGCACCCGCCGCGGCGCGGGATGCAGCGCAAGCGGAACGCCCACGGTCTCTTCCACGGTCACCGCATCCGCGCCCGTAAGCACCGGCCGCCGGTCCACGTACACCGCCAGCTCACCGCCACCGCGGTCCACCACGACGCTGCCGTGCGCCGACGCGGCCTCCACCGGCGCAACCAGGTGCGGCCCCTGCTGGCGCAGCGGCCATGCACCCACGGGGAGCACCGCGCACGCCACCGCCGCCAGCAGCCCGGGCGTCACGCGCGCCAGGTCCCGCGCGCGGGAGTCCCCCTCCACCGCGCCCCACGCCGCCAGCAACGGGATCACTCCCAGCAGCGCCGCATCCGGGACCTGGCCCAGCAGCACCACGCCCAGCAGCGCGCCCGCCGCGGCCGAACCCAGTGATTCCACCGCGTACGCCGTCCCGCCCCCCGCGGGCACCGCCGCCCGCGCAAACGCGTACCCTGACGACGCGCACGGCAACATGAGCAGCACCAGCGCATACGCGAAGGCCGCCCACGGACCGCCCGCCGCCCCGGCGGGAAAGAGCATGGGCAGCAGCCGCGCGCCCACCCACGCGAGCACCGCGGTGGGGCCCAGCAGCGCCAGCGCCGTCCCGGCGCGCCCGGCGCCCGCGCGGTGCGCCGCGGCAGCGCCCGCCGCCACCGTGAGCAGCCAGGCCGCCAGCAGCGTGGACAGCACGGCCTCGTTCCCCGCAAATGACGTCAGGAACGCGCGCGAGAACAGGACCTGGAACGCGGTGGTGCAGGCACCGAGCAGGAACAGCCGGAAGCGGGCCCCGGCCACGGAGGACTCACTGGGCTTCGGCCAACCCTGTGTCCACGTCGTCATCCAGGCCGTGCGCCAGCACAAAGTGGTACAGCGGGTAGGTCTCCTGCGCCAGCGCGCCGCCTCCCGCCATCACCTCAAACACCACCTGCGCACCCTGCCGGTCCTCGGGGTCCGGGTTGGACTGCACGTAGAGCACCTCGCGCAGGTCCAGCATCAACTCGCCAATGAGCTGCTTGCCCATCATCAGCTGCACCAGCGGCCGCCGCTCGTCGTCCTCCACCAGCTGCCAGTGGAACATCTCGTGGTCGTTGAGCAGCGCCTCGGCGGAGCCCGCGCGGACGATGCAGTTGGCGTGCATCTTCATCCACTGCCAGAAGCGGTCAAACGCCACCACGCCGCCGGTGCTGATGCTGACTCCCATATGGCCTGCTCCTCGGAAGGACCCCTCGCGGGGGGTCGGGCACATAGCGTGATTTCTCGCGTGGGGGGAGGCCGCGCAACCGCCCCGCAAACCGGGACCGATTCGCGTGTGATGACGGCGCGTTGCGTCGTGGTGCGGCGCGGGGGTACGCGCGGGAACCCTTGCCGTGGGCTGGCGCGGGGTAAGCTCGCGCGGCGTTGGGCACAGCTGGCAATGGCGTGGAGGTGAGGATGGTCCGGCAGCGGGCATGGGGGTGGGTGGCGTGCGTGGCGGTGCTGGGGGCGGGCTGCACCGTGGAGCGGTTGTTCCCGGACAAGGTGGGCATCGGCGTGGCGCGGCTGACCATGCGCACGGCGGGCAACCTCGTCGCGCTCACGCAGGCGGACACCCGCTGCGGGTTCTCGTCACCGGACGTGGTGGCCGCCGCGGTGGTGGACGGCGAGCTGGGTGACGTGGGCAGCGTGACGTGGACGGTGACCGATTGTGCGATGGACTTCGGCGCCCAGACGGAGACGGGCGTTGACTGCAACGGGGACAAGACGCTGGTGGGCGGGCGCGCGCGCGTGAGCGGCACCATGGTGCTGCACGGGACGCTGACGGGGAACCCGGCCAATCCGGTGGTCCCTGACGGCGCGGAGGCCGTGGAGTTCCGCCTGGAAGCTGCGCTGGAGGAGTTCCAGGTGCTGTCCAGCGCCTCCAGCGCCTCCATGCTGGTGCACCAGGGCAACCTTGCGTTCGTGGCCCGGCCGCACCTGGCGGTGAGCGCGTCACTGGGCGTGTGCGCGGTGGCCACCAGCAACCTCACGCTGGAGGCCGTGCACTGGGGCGCGGCCACCGCCGCCGTCACCAGTGACGGGCGGACGTTTGAGACGGAGATCCGGGACAGCGCGCTGGAGGCGCAGGTGGGCCGGTGGCTGGAGCGCGAAAACGATCTGTCCGGCACCATCACCGTGTGGTCCAACAAGATCACCATCCCCACCCGCCAGACGCTGCCGCTGCTGACCACCGCGGACTCCGGCCTGGACCCCGAGTACGACGCGGAGAAGTTCATCAACGGCTTTGCGTGCAAGCCGGACCTGGCGCTGCCGGTGAGCTACCAGTGCGGCTCGCTCACCCCCGTGCTGGCCGAAGGCGCCTCGCGCCTCTCCATCGCGCTGTTCGGCACGCTGGTGTCGCTGGTGGACGCGGATGCGCGCTGCGGGTTCTCGTCACTGTCCGCCGCCACGCAGCTCACGCTGCAGGGTGAGACCGGCCGTGCGGGCGGCACGGCAACATGGGGCCTGGGTGCGGGCTGCACGCTGGAGCTGCCCGCCGCCACCCCGGTGAAGACGGACTGCAACGGCGTGCGCACGCTGGCCGGCGGGAAGTTCACCGCCACGGGGACCAAGACCATCCGCGGCATCCTCACCGGGGACCCCGCGCAGCCGGTCATCCCCACCTCGCGGGACCCCGCGGAGATCACGCTCACCATCACCCTGGACGGCTTTGAGGTCTCGTTCTCCAACAACGGCAACGCGCTGCGGGCCCACAGCGGGACCCTGGCGGGCACGCTGCGCCCTCGCGTGGCCAGGGACACCACCACCGGCGCCTGCTCGGTCTCCACGCCCGTGGTGGCATTTGACGCCGTCACCTGGACCAACGCGGACCTGCTGCTCACCGCGGACGGCAACCACTTCAAGCTGCACGTGGACGGCTCGCACCTGGACGCGCAGAACGGGACCCGGGACGCACGCACCAACTACCTGGACGGCGCCATCACGCTGTCCGGGGAGGAGTTCACGGTCCCGCTGGACCGCGAGCGCCTGGCGCTGGACCCCACCTACGACGCGGCCGTGTTCGACACCTCCTGGCGCTGCACCCCCAACATGGTGGTCCCGGAGTCGGACGCGGAGTGCCTGATGACGCCGGTGTTCGCGGAAGGCGCGGCGCGCCTGACCGCGCAGAACTTTGGCGCGGTGATCTCCATCCTGGACAAGGACACGCGCTGCGGCTTCTCGTCTCCCGGCGCGCAGGTGGGCCTGGTCACCACCGGCGTGCTGGGCGAACGCGGCGGCACCGCCACCTGGCGCATCACCACGCCGTGCGTCCTGGACTTTCCCGTCCAGGTCACCGCGTCCACGGACTGCGCCGGCGCCACCACCACCGTGCAGGGCCGCGTGGCCGTCACCGGCACCAAGACGCTGCGCGGGATCCTCAGCGGTGACCCGGGGCAGCCCATTGTGCCCACCTCGCGGGACCCTGCGGAAATCACCGCGCACGTGGAGTTCACCGAGTTCACCGCCACCTCCTCCGCCAGCCCCAATTCGTTGACGTGGAAGACCGGCTCGTTGGACGGCACGCTGCGCCCGCGCCTGGCCGTGGACACCACCTCCGGCGCGTGCGCCATCTCCACGCCCATCGCCGCGTTTTCCGAGCTGCGCTACCAGGAGGCGGACGTGGCGCTGCATGCCGGGCCCAAGACGTTCCTGCTGCACGTCAACGCGTCGTCCCTCAACGCGCAGAACGGGAACGCGGACGCGCACACCAACTGGCTGTCCGGGACCATGACGGTGGACGGGACGGCCATTGCCGTGCCGCTGGACGCGGCCCGTCCGCTGCTGAACCCGGACTACAACCAGCAGACGTTTGATGCGTCCTGGGCGTGCACGCCCAACATGCGCCCCGCCACCCAGGAGCAGGACTGCAACTTCACGCGCGTGCTGGCGGAGAACACCGGGCGCCTGTTCATCCAGACCGCGGGCACGCTGGCCACCATGCTCAACACGGACTCGGGCTGCGGGTTTGAGAACCTGGTGGTGCAGGCCACGCCGGATGAGACGGTGGGTTCAGACGGCGAGCAGGGCTTCCTGCGCTGGGAAATCCAGAACTGCCGCCTGGGGTATGACTCCATGACCGTGTTCCAGGAGGACTGCTTCGGCGGCGAGATCGCCGTGTCCGGCTGGGCCAACATGGACTCCGGACGCACCGTGCACGGCATCCGCGAGACCCTGTACCTGGTGCTGGCCTCCATCCGCCCGGACACCCCGGACGACGTGGAGATCCGCATCAACAACGTCCGCTTTGAGGAGTTCACCGCCGCGTACAACGTCCCGGCCACCGGCGTGCCCAAGGGCTACCTGGTCATCCACGGCGGACAGTTCAGCGCCACCATCCATCCCTACCTGGGCGAGCGCGCGTCCGATCCGGGCAAGTTCGACGTGGCCATGCCCATCCCGTACTCCACGTCCAACACCGTGGTGCAGGCCCAGGACCTCACCGCCACGCTGTATTCCGAAGGCAAGCAGTTCAACGTGCGCGTCAACCAGGCCAATGTGGACGGGCAGAACGGGACCTGGCGCGGGCGGAGCAATTCGCTACGCGGGACCATCAGCGTGGACAACCAGGCGTTCACCCTGGACATCCCGCTCAAGCCGGACTTCAACGCCGCCACCTTCCCGCAGGGCTACCTGTGCACGGAAGACCTGGCCGGCCCCGTTCCGCCGGGCTGAGCCCGCTCAGCGCACCAGCCCGCGCTCCACCACGTCACAGAAGCGCGCACACAGCGCCTCCCGCCCCAGTTCTCCGGCCACCAGCGCCGCCGCGCGCGCTCCCAACTCGGCCCGCTGCGCCTCCGGCAGGTCCGCCAATTCGCGCAGCGCCGCCACCGCGCCGTCCACATCCCCGTGCTCCACGCGGCGGCCCATGCCGTGCGCGTCCATGAGGTCCGCCACCGGATTGGGCGCCGGCCCCAGGACCAGCAGCGGGCGGGACACGGCCATGGCGCCGTACGCCTTGGACGGGTGCACCAGGCCCACCACGCCCGCCGCCATGCTCACCACGTGCACGTCCGCGGCGGACAAGGACGCGCGCAGGTCCCCCAACGGCTGGAACGGCAGCGAGCGCACGTTACGCGCGCCGCGGCGGATGCGCTCCTCCACCTCGTGCTTGCCCGTCCCGCCGCCCACAAACAGAAAGACAAAGCGCGAGTCCTCCGCCAGCCGCGCGGCGGCGTCCAGCACGGTGGTGAGCGGATGCGCGGGGCCGTGGTTGCCTGAGTACATCACCACGAACTTCCCCTGCAGGCCCTCGCGTGCGCGGAACGGATTGTCGGCGTGCGGCAGGTTTGCGGCCGGCGGGTGCATGGGCCAGGGCGGGAGGATGGTGAACCGGCCATCCACCGCGTGCTTGCGCGCCACGCGGTCACGCATGAAGCGGTCCATGAGCACCACGTCCGCGGCGCGGCGCAACGTGAAGGTGTTGAGCGCGTCAAACAGGCGAACCGGCAGGGAGTGTTCATCCATGAGGCCCAGCGCCACCGCCTGGTCCGGGTTGAGGTCCATCAGCCAGTACTTGAGCGGCGCGCGGCGCAGCACAGACAGCATGGCCCCGGCCGCGCCACAGAACGGCGGTGAGGTGCTGACCAGCACGCCGCGGAGGCCAGGCACCGCCAGCGCGCGCACCAGCGCCTGTGCGGTGAACAGCGCCCCGCCGGCCAGCCGCGCCCGCAGGCTCCCCTTGCCAAAGCTGGACAGCGACAGGCGCTGGACCTCCACGCCGTCCAGGACCTCATGGGACGGGTAGCGGGCGGTGGGGTCGTCATAGCCGCGGGCGGCAGTCAGCACGCGCACGCGCCAGCCCCGGCGGACCAGTTCACGCGCAACGTCCGCCAGGTGCTGCCCGGCGGCCGCCGGGTCCGGCACAAACACCTGGCTGAGGATGACAATGGTCCCGCGCGCGTCCCGCATGCTGCCCGTCCGCGCGGGGACCCTACCCCAGCCCCGGCTGCAGTGGTGTCCGCGCGGGTCACCGCTCCGGTCCGGCCGCGCGTCACACGGGGAAAACCCGCAACCGGGCGCGGCTTCACTCCGAGCGGGCGCTGCAGCTCGTGATTCGGTCATGAGCGACGGTGCAGCGGTCACTGGAGAGCGTGTTTCGGCCACCATCCAACAGAATCCGGCCGTATCACGGGTGCGTTTGCTGGCCTGTGAGCGTCTCTGTCCGTCCAAGAGGCGCCCTTTCTTCTACCGTGATGCAGGCGTCATCTGCCGGCGCTGCAGCGACGACCGTCCTCATGGCCCCCGATCACACGCAGTACAGGTGTGGGGCCGGCGTCCCCGCCGGCCGCCGACACGAATCTCTCCCCCTGCATGCCCGCACGCCCCATCCTCCCGCCCGTAGCTTGAAGGCGGGAGGGCCGGCTGCGCCGGCTTGTCATCAAAGAGGAGGGTTGTGCCGGCGGCCGGCGGGGACGCCGGCCCCACGATCATTGTGGCGCATTTGGGGACCCCGCGTTCCACCCCACCACAGGTCCCTTCGCGGCGGACCGTCCTGCGCTGCAGCGACGACCGTCCTCATGGCCCCCGGTCACACGCAATACAGGTGTGGGGCCATTTGGGCGCATTGGGTGTCCTGAGTTCCACCCCACCCCAGGTCCGTCGCGTCAGTGCGCTGGCGCCCCGTCACCGTGGGGGGCGTGGAGGTGGCGCGCCAACTCCGGGTCCCCACCGGCGCAGCGGGGCGGTTTCAGCTGGATCTCTCCGTGGGACTCCTTGACCGCACCGCCGGAATACCGGACCCAGCCCAATGACCCGCCACCTTCCCCGTACTCCGTCCATTCCCCGTCCCGCAGTCCCTCCACGTAGCCACCCGCAAACCGCTTCTGCCCGCTGGGATAGAACGCCGCATACGGACCATGACGACGCCCCTGCTCATCGTACGTGACCAGTTCAATAAGCCGCGCGTCCGGGCAGAAACGGCGCCACTTGCCGGTACGCTCACCCCCCTTCCAGCTCTGCGCCCACGCCGCCTGGCCCCCCGCATACCAACCCACCCACGTGCCATCGCGCCGGCCGTCCTCGTAGCGGCCCTGTGATGCGCGGCTGCCGTCCTCGTAATAGCGGGCAAACACGCCGTGCTGCCGCCCCGCCCGCCAGGCCACCTCCACCCGCTGGTGCAGGCAACGCGCACCGGTGCCGCGGCACCGCTCGGTGAACCCCTCCCACTTTCCGTCCCGCTTGCCCATCACGTAGTGGCCCGTCCACAGCTCGGTCTCGTGCATGTCGTCGGTCTGCGCGGTGCGGTCTGACCATTCCTCCCACGGCCCCGTGCGCTCGTCGTCCAGGAACGCGCCCTTTTCGCGCAGGCGCCCGTCCGCCCCAAACCGCAGGAACACCCCGTCCTTGTGGCCCGCCTTGAACTGCCCCACCTCACGCACGGTGCCGCGGGCGTCCCATTGCACGCTGGCCCCGTGCAGCCGGCCCTCCTTGTCCACGCAGTGGCGCCAGCGTCCCACGTCAGCCGGCGGGGTGGCCGGGTCCGCGCGGCGGCGCTCCGCCAGGGACGGGCCATCCTGCGCACGGGCGCCACGGGGGCACGAATGATCCACCTGCGCGGGCGCAGCGGGACGTGGCCGCGGCGGGAACAGCTCCAGGCGCGGCCCCCCGTCGGGCGCGGGCGGGCGCGGTGGGGCGGGCTCAATCACCGGCGGCGGGAGCTCACCGCCGCCCGCCGGCGGCGGGTCCCCCGTCCCAAAGAACGCCAGCCCCGGCACCTCCACGCGGCCGGTGCGCGCCGCGTCGTCCAGCAACGCCGTGACGGCCGGCGGCACCCCGGGCACGCCCTCCAGGGCGGAACGGGTGGCGCGCGCCACCTCGCGCAGCCCCAGGTTGAGGGCACGCGTGGTGGACAGCAGGATCCCACCGTGCACCGCGCCCAGCACCAGCAGCGCCAGCACGTGGATGGCATTGGGGCGGCCATTGGCGCGGCGCAGCGCGCGCGCCGCACGCCAGGCCAGCCAGGTGGGCACCAGGGCGCCCACCACCGCCGCGGCCACCGCGCGCCACGGCATGGGCAGCCGCTCCCCCACCGCGGCCAGCAGCACCAACGACGACGCCACCGCGCCCGCCACGCCCGCCAGCAACACCAGCAGCGCGAGCACCGGGTTGGCGCGCCCGGGCGGGCCGGCAGGCACAAACTCGCGCATCACGGCAGCTCCACCGCGTGCCCGCCGGATTGCCAATAACGGTCAATGGCGACGCCCACCTCGTCACGAATGGCGGTGAGCGCGCGGTCCCGCCGCGCCTCCAGGAACGCGGACCACTTGCGCACACGGAACAACTGGCCGTCCCCGCCGGGGAGCCGGCGCTCGTACGCGGAGCGCGTGGGGGGTGCCAGCATCTCCATGAGGACCAGCTCCGCCAGCCGGCCCGCCGTGATCTCCCGCGGGGAGGCCCGGCGCAGGTGCCACGGCGCGGTGCGCGCACTGGGCAGGCCGGGGGGCACCTCCACCGGGTGCGGGGCGCCTATGCGCGCCGCCAGCCACAAGGCGGCCTCCAGGTCACCCGCACGGATCAATTCGGCCGCGGTTTCCGCGCGGAGCGACGGGGACACGCCGGGATCCGTGAGCAGCTTCACCCGCTGCCCCATCTCCAGCTGGATGTCCGCTGGACCGTGCTCGCGCGTGCCCTGCATGGCGGCGACCGGTGAGTCCGGCCTTGCGCCCGCGATGAAGTCGTCACCCTCGTAATAGCCCGGCATCTTGGGCTTGGCGCGCATCACGTCCCGGATGACGCCGGGCATCATCCACGGATCCGGGAGGTCCCCCGGCAGCATCCCGCGCGGCACCGGCGGGGACGGGTAACCCGCCGGCCACAGGCCCGCGGCCGGGGGCGGCGCACCGGGCACCTGCGCCAGCGCCGTGGCGGCCAGCGCCAGCCCGCCCAGGACCAGCAGCAGCCGCCGCGCCCGCCGGGGCACGGGGGACGCTCGCACCGGGACAAGGCGACGCGCGCGCATCAGTCCACGCACCACGCGTCGCAGTCGCGTTGGATGAGGCCGCGCACAAACAGGTGCGGGAAGGGCGGCTCGGGGTCCTCGCCTTCCACGGGGCGGCCCACCGGGTCCGTCCGGCCGCCCAGCGTCCAGCGCGCCGGGCGGCGGGCCAACCACGCCTTGACCGCGGCGGGGTCCGCCAGTGCCACGCCGTACTCATGCGCGTAGGGCGAGGGCACCCGCACAAACAGGGTCCCCGCGGACGAGCCGGCCATCATGGGGCGGTCCACCGCCTGCACCTGGGCGTCCCCGGCATCCAGCACGGCGCCACCCTGGCAGTCCGCCAGCTTCACGCTGGTCAGCGGGGTGGCCCAGAACACCAGGCGCTCCCCACGCGCGGCGGGCGCCTCCGGGCTGCTCTCCATGAGTTCGCGCCAGGTGAAGCGCAGCCAGCTGCCGCCGTCCACGCGCTTCTCCAGCGCGCGGCGGTTCTGGTTGTACCCGGGCATCACGCGCGCCTGGAACTCCGCCAGGCGCGCCTTGTACTCCGCCTTGGCGGGGGCCTCGCAGTCCTCCTCGGAGATGAACCGGGTGCAGTCCGTGGGCGGCACGTACCGCGGCGAACACGGCGGCCGGAAATCCACCCCGGTCACGCACAGGCTCTTCTCGCGCGCGGCTTCCTCGGCGCCCTTGATGTCATGCAGCGGCGTGAAGATGCCGCGGTCATTGGCGCCGTTGATGTACGCCGCCTCCGTCAGGTCCCCGTCACAACCGTGCAGCAGCATGGCGTGCCGGGGACCGCGGGCCGCCGCGTCCGCGGCGCGGCCGGGGCTCAACCAGCGCATCAGCACGTCAAACCGGCCGGCCTGGAAGCTGGTCTCCACCAGCGCCTTCTCCGTGGTCTCCCGCGCCTGGAGCGACATGGCGCGCGCCACCAGGACCAGGGACTCGTCCAGGTTGCCGGCCTGGCGCGCACGGGCGGCCCCGCGCAGCAGGTAGGTCTCATCCTGGGCGCGCAGGGACAGCGCCCACGCCGGCACAAACCCCTGCACCTGCCGGCCACCCGGGAAACTCACGCCGCCCTTGCCAAACGGGTCAAACGCAATCACCCCGCCCAGGTTGGTGCGGACCTTGGCCCACCCCTGCGCAATCTCCAGGATGGCCACCGGGTGGTTGGTGCGCAGCGTGTCCAGGATGTCACCCTCGGTGGAGGCCGCCTTGCGGACCACCACCTCGTCCACCTGCACCCACGCGGGCTTGAACGGCTCCGGCGGCAGGCCCGGCAGTGCGGGCAGCGCGGGCAGCGGCGGCAGGTCCTTGAGCAGCGAGTCGGCCTCGTCGGTGTCATCGCGGCGGCGCAGGATCTCCGCCAGCAGGCGCCGCGGCACCGCTTCTCCCGGGTGCAGCGCCACGGCGTTGCGCGTCAGCCGTTCCACGGCGTCCATGCGGTGGTACAGCGCCTGCTGCTGGATGGCGCTGAGCATGGCAGCCAGCGTGGGCACCATGGGGCTCACCGCGGCCGCGTCCAGGAAGCCGCGCACGTTGCCCTCCTTGAGCAGGGCCACGCGCCCGTCCTCCAGCCACTCCGCGTTGGCCACCACCTCCACCTTGTCACCCAGGGACAGTGCGCCGCGCGCCACCCCCGCGCTGGCCGCCTCCGGCAGGTTGCGCGGCGAGCGGATGGGCACACCGTCCTGCACCGCGTAGTACGCGTCACCTTTCAGCGGGAACGGCGCCAGGTCATTGCGCGCCACGTAGCCGTCATCCCCGCCCGCCCGCCGCACGAACGTCTTGGGACGCCACGGCGCCAACTCCGCCACCCGCACGCGCCGCGAGAAAATCAGCGTTTCGCGGCTGCGCGCCTGCGGCTCCGGCGCGTCCCGGACCTCGGCGGTGGCCCGGACCACCTGCATGTCCTGCTCCTTGCACGCGGACAGCGCCAGGAGGACCAGCACAACCACGGCGCTCGGCGGGATGCGGCGGGCCATGCACGTTTCCTCCCACCCCCGCCGCGGGCTTGGCAAGGCGGCGGAACGCCCCGCTACAGGACCTCCAGTGGGTCCTTCCCGGCGGTGCGCGTGGCGCGGCGCCCCAGGGCCAGCAGGTACACTTCCGCGCTGGCCTGGCGCGTGGCCTTGGGACGGATGATCTCCGCGCGGTCAAAGCGCATCCGCGCGGCCAGCAAGAGGCGCTGCGTGTCCGGCCCCTGGAACGTCTTGACCACAAAGTGCCCGCCCGGCCGCAGCAGCACGTCACAGCACAGCAGCGCGCGCGCGGACAGGTCAAAACTGCGCGCCTGGTCCACCGAGCGGATCCCCGTGGTGTGCGGCGCCAGGTCACTCATCACCAGGTCCAGCGGGAGGCAGTCCGAGGGCAGGTGCTCCTGCGTCAGGTCCACCATGTCCATGGCGAGCGTGGTGACGTGCGGCGGGAGATCCAGCTTGACCACCTCCAGGTCCACGCCGACGACGCGGCCGCGGCTGCCCACGCGCTCCGCCGCAAACTGCAGCCAGCTCCCGGGCGCGCAGCCCAGGTCCAGCACGCGCGAACCCGGGCCCATCAACTGGTGCGCCTTGTCGATCTCCTGGAGCTTGTAGACGCTGCGTGCCGCGTAGCCCTCGTCCTTGGCGCGGGCCCAGTACACGTCGTGGCGCTTGTAGTGGCCCCCGGTGGTGGCCACCTTCTGGTCACGCTTGTCGTAGTGGGGTTTCCGCGCCATCGGGCCTCCGGGGAGGAGGGCTTGTAGCAACAATGTCGACGGCCTGTCGCCGGTGACATCGGCAGCGGGGACCGGGCCGCCGCCATGCGCCACCGCCATTGGGTTGTCCGGTGTCAAACCTGGGAAGTGGCCGCCTTGACGATGACCCCGCTCCCGAACCTGACCTCCGACGATCCCTCCGCGTGCGCGTCGTCCCGGCGGCCTGGCACGTGGCCCAGCCGCTCGCCGGGGCTTGTGCACACCGCGGGGCGTGGGCATGCTGCGCCGCCCCGGTGACCCGGGGCTCTCTTGGAGGATGACGAAATGCGCGTGGCGAGGATCCTGCTGGCTGTGATGTCAACCTGGGCGGTGGCGTGTTCCAACAGCGGTGACGACGACGACAGCACCGGCAGCAGCAGCAGCGGCGGCACCGGCAGCAGCAGCAGCAGCGGCGGCAGCAGTGGCGGCACCAGCAGCAGCGGCGGGGCGAGCAGCAGCGGGTCCCCGGACGGCGGGTCCGGCGCGGTGTGCACCACGCCCACCGCGGTCCTGTGCGAAGACCAGGTGGTGGCGGAGCTCAACCTCAAGGCCACCGTGAACCCGGACCTGGTGGAGAACACCCAGGCGGACGGCGGCGTGTTCATCACCCACGTGGACGCCACCGCCGGCGGGTTCAACAACCCCACGCCGCCCTCGTACGTCTACGCGGCCTTCACGGACACCGGGCTGATCAAGCGGGACCTTTCCGACGAGGCCGCGCTGCTGTCCATGGACTGGGACATTGCCTTCCGGCGCTATGTCATCCGCATCAACAGCGGCTACTCCGGCCCCTCCTGCGTCAACGCGGCGCGGATGCCGGACGCCACCGAGTTTGACACCTTTACCACCGTGCCGGCCAACGCCATCTGGCGCACCGACGCGTACTTTGACGCCTCGTGCGTGTTCATCTCCGACGGAACGGGGCTGACCAGTTCCCCGGCGGCGGCGCTGGCCAGCTACTACTCGTACCCGGGCTGCGTGAAGATGACGGGCAACGTCTTTGTGGTGCGCCGGGCTGACGGGCGGATGGTGAAGCTGGAAGTGCTCAACTACTACAACGACGCCGCGCAGAACGAATGCCAGACCACCGACGCCGTCACCGTCATGCCCACGGGCTCCGGCAACATCCGGCTCCAGTGGGCGTTCCTGGACTGACCGGTGGGCGCGCCCCGTTGGAGTGCGGCGGCGATGCTGCCGCTGCTGGTTGCGTGCGCGGCCGGAGAGGGGGAGTCCGCGGCTGACGTGCGGGCCCGGCCGCACGCGGTGGAGCTGGCCCAGCGCCCGGACACCCAAGGCTCGGCCGAGCAGTTCACGTACGACACCGGTGACCTGGTGGAGTCCTACGCCCCGGACGGCGGGCGCTTCCGCGTGCACTACACGCGCACCGGCCGGCACGCCGTCACGCCGGTGCCCGCGGACGGCGGGGTCCCCCCGTACGTGGTGAACGTGGCCGACCTGTACGAGCGCGTGGCGGACTTCTACGCCAACGACCTGGGGTTCCGGCGCCCACTGGAGGACTCCGCGGTCACCGACGGCAACGGCGGTGACGGACGGTTTGACGTGTACCTGCTGGACTTTGCGTTCTCCGCCGACGGAGCGTTCAAGCTGGACGCGTGCACCACCGCCAACCCGGACATCTGTATTGGCTACATGGTGCAGGAGAATGACTTTGCCGGGTACGGCTACCCGTCCGTGAACTACGCGAACCGCGTGCTGTCCAGCCACGAGTTCTTCCACGCCGTGCAGGCCGCCTACGACGAGGGCCAGGGCTCCGTGCTCTCCGAGGCCACCGCGGTGTGGGCGACCGAGAAATTTGACAGCTCGCTGATGGATTTTGAGGGGTTTCTGGACGGGTTCCTGCTGAATCCCGATCATTCCCTGGACCAGCCGCTTCCCGGCCCGGTGGACCCGTTTTCCTACGGCGCCGCGCTGTTCTTCCAGTTCCTGGATGAGAAGTACGGCCCGTCCGTCATCCGCGAGCTGTGGGAGTCCGTGGAGAACGGCCACGGCGGCGTGGCGGACCCGCAGTGGCTGGACCAGATGGACGGCGTGCTGGCCCCACACTCCGCCACGTTTGCGGAGGCATTTGCTGAATTTGCCGCGTGGAACCTGCAGACGGGCCGCTTTGACGACCCGCTGCACGCCTACGCGCACGGCGGCGCGTACCCGGAGGTGGCCCTCACGGAAGTGGCCCCTCCGCACGAAAACCCCGCCATCCGTGTGTTCTACGCGTCCGCGCGTTACTACTCCGTGGCCCCGGACGGGCGCCCGCAGATGACCGTGGCCGTGGTGAACACCCCGCTGTACCCGGACGCCACCCAGGGCCTGCGCCTGGTGCTCACCACCCGCACCGTCAACAACCAGGCGCTGGTGAGCATTGTGGACCCGGCGGTGGACGCCATTCCCGTCGTGGACACGGCCACCATTGGCGCGCTGGTGGTGGGCGTGGTGAACACCGCCACCTCCGGGAGCAGCCGGCGGCCGGGCCTGTGCATCGGCTCACCTGACGAGGTGGACGCCTGCCGGATGCGCCTGTCCGGCCAGACCCCGGACGCGGGCAGCGGCGAGCCGGACGCGGGAACCCCGCCCGACGCGGGAAGCAGCGGCAGCGGCGGAGACTCCGGCGGTGATGACGACGGGGGCGGCGGCGGGCCGTTCGGGTGCTCCGCGGGGGACGCGCCCCGCGGCACGCCGTGGCCGGCCGTCTGTGCGCTGCTCCTGCTGGCCAGCCGGCGGCGCACCCGCGCGCGTTGACGCCCACGCACCCACCAAGGGACCCGCCATGCCTACTGCCCTGCCCTCTGCCTCCACCCCCCACCCGGCTCGGCGCTCCGCGCCTCGCCGACCTCCCCCACAAGGGGGGAGGTCACGCGTGGGGAGGTCACGCGCGGGGAGGTCACGCGTGGTGATGTCACGCGTGGCCGCGCTCCTTGTTGCCGCGGCGGGAACCGCCAACGCCGCACCCACCTGGCTTTGGAATGACGACGGCAACCGCGTCACCGCTACCCCCGCGGACGGCTCCGCCGTCTCCACCGCGCGCGGGGAGGTCTTCCCCGTCAACGTGCAATACCCGGACGGCCGGGCCACCCGCGCCCACGTTGGCCTTGACCTTGTGGTCCGTGTCCCGCGCGGCGCGGACCCCAAGACCGCCCTGGCCGCCGCTGGCCTCCAACCCCAACGGCCGCTGATGCCCGCTGCCGGCCTGTGGCTCGCGCGTGATGCCGCGGGGCGCCACGCCCTGGACGCCGTCACCGCCCTCCAGGCCCGCCCCAAAGGCACCCCCCTGGACGCCTGGCCGGACCTGTGGCTCCGCCGCCGCTCTCACGCCATCACCCTCCCGCCGGATGACCCGCTCTACTCCGGCCAGTGGTACCTCACGCAGATCCACATCGCCGACGCGTGGGCCCTGTCCACCGGCAACGCCGCTACCACCGTCGTTGTCATTGACAACGGCTGCGACCTCACCCACCCCGACCTGCTGGACAAGCTGGATGAGGGCCGCGACGTCGTCAGCGGCGACAACGACCCGTCCTATGACCCCAATGGCCAGGGCAACAACCACGGCACCTCGTGCGCGGGGATCGTCGGCGCCACCACCGGCAACGCGCTGGGCATGGCCGGCGCCTGCCCTGAATGCCGCCTGCGCTGCGTCCGCCTCCTGGATGACAGCGCCACCGGCACCCCGCTCAGCGCGGACGTGGACGCCTTCCAGTTCGTCATTGACAGCGGCGCCGCCGTTGCCTCCAACAGCTGGGGATTTGTGGACGCCATCCCCGTGCCCGCCGGCCTGAAGGCGGCCATTGAGACCACGTTTGACACCGGGCGCGGCGGCAAGGGCGCCCTGGTCCTGTTCGCCTCCGGCAATGACGACCGCGAAGTGGGCGCCGACGAACTGCTCGCCGTGCGCGGCGTCATCGGCGTGGGCGCGGTGAACCTCTATGAGGAGACCACTTCGTTCACCAACTACGGCGCACCGGTGGACCTGGTGGCCCCCACGGGCACCGTGACCACGGACATCCACGGCACCGCTGGCGAAGAGACCGGCGACTACACCAACCGCTTCGGCGGAACGTCGTCGGCGTGCCCGGTGGCGGCCGGCGCCGCGGCGCTGCTGGCCGCCGCCGCGCCGGACAAGACGGCGGCAGAACTCACGGACATCCTGCTGCAGACCACGCGGCCATCGCCGTACGCCAACCCCGGTGCCGACGGGCACGACCCGTACTACGGCTACGGCGTGATTGACCCTGCGCACGCGCTCCGCGTGGCGCTGGGCCTGCCTGACCCGGTGGACGGTGGGGTCCCGGCTGACGCGGGGATGCCGGACGCCGGGACGGTGGACGCGGGAACCGGGTCCGGTGGTGATGCGCCCCCGCCCCCTGACGACGGAAAGAAGGGCTGCCTGTGCGCCGCGCCGACGGCGGGCGGACCCACTGCGCTGCTGGGCGGACTGCTGGCCGCATGGCGGTGGCGGCGGCGGCCGCGGCACTGAATCCAATCAGCGGGACGCCGGCGTATCACTCCAGGAGCCATGCGCGCCGTACGTGCGGGCCTTGCCGGTCACCAGTTCCCCGGCCCAGCGCCGGTAGAAGTCCACGTGGTGCCAGCGTCCGGGGAACGACGCGATGAGCACCGGGTGGCCCACCTCCTTCATGTGGTCCGCCGGCAGGCAGCCCATGAAGATGCCCCACCGCGCGGAGCGCACCTGCACCAGCCCGTCGTTGGGAATGGGATCACGCGGGTCCAGACCGGACAGCAGCACCGCGGTGGTGACCAATGCCGGCGGCGCAATGTCCGTCTCGTCGGGATTGGGCCATTCCGCCTCGTCACAGATGCCGGTGCCGGAGGCGCCCAGCGTGCGGCCCGCAAAGCTGTAGTAACGCACGCGCGGGTCATCACGGACCTCCGCGTTGAACACCGCGGCAAAGCGCGCGGAGAGGTCCTTGGCCAGCCCCTGCGTGTCTGAGCCCTTCTCAATGCCGTTCACCGTCCGGGACCACACGTCCGCACCAAAGTCCTGGATGAAGTGCGTGGGGCCAAAGTTCAGCGCCCCGTACCCGTCCGCCACCACCGTCCCGCGGTGCGGTGTGCCCACCGTGGTCAACGATGCGATGCGGCCCCCGAATCCCAGCTTGCTGATGGCATAGCGCGCATCCAGTCCGCCCATGCTGTGGGCAATGACGTGGAGCCTTGGTGCGTGCGTACGCCGCAGGATCATGTCCAGCTGGCGGGCCAGGTGCTCCGCGCGGACGGGCACGCTCCCCCACGGCGGCACCGTGGTCACAAACACCCGCCGCCCGTCCGCGCGCAGGGCGGCGGGGACCCGGTAGAAGTAGTCCACCGTGCTGACGGAGCGGAAACCCGCCAGCCCGTGCGCCAGGACAATGGGCAAGTCGTCGTCCCCGCGCGGGGCCTGGGGTGGAGGGGTGGTGGCACACGCCGCGGCCACCGCCACGGCGCAACCGGCAAGTGCGCGGACCACGGACCTGCTGCCGCGCACGCTCAACCCCCCGGCCCCTTGCTGCCAACGGTGGCGGACGGACGCACCAGCCCCACGGCGCGCGGCGGCGGCTTCTTGAGCGGGTCACCGGGCGGCGGGTTGGCACCGCCGGGCTTGGAGGTGACCTTCTCCATTGGCATGACTTTGCTTTCAGCGGGCGGCGGGACGGGCGCGGGGGCGGCCGCACCCGCCGGGGAGGCAGCGGGACGGGCGGCCGCTGCCGCCGCCGGGGCGCGCGCGGAGGCGGCGCCGGCCGGACCGGGAAGCCGGCCGCAGGTGATGAGTTCCTCGTCGTCCTCCACGGGTTTCACGCGCAGCATGAAGTCGCGGCGGAGCGTCTCCGCCTTGGCGGCGTCCTTGTCGTCAAACGCGGTGAACGCCACCTGGCCCGCGTAGCTGATGTTCTTGAGCATCAGGTACAGGCGGCCCTTGAGGATGCTGAGCGCCTTGGCGCTGTCGGTGACGGCGGGGAGCTTGGCGGGTTCTTCGGGTTTCTTGGGCGGCGGCCCGTAGCGGTGGGACGCGAGCTTCTGTTCAAACTCCGCCAGCGCCTTGCGGTCGGGCACGGGCAGGTTCTGCAACTCGTAGCAGAGGTCTTCGCCCTGGTTGACCAGTTCCTCGGTGACGCCGCCGGGCGCCAGGCGCTTGAGGTCCTGCCGGGCAATCTGCACCAGGAGGAACAGTTCCTCGTACAGGCGCTCCGGCAGGCGGTGGAGTTGGAAGAGGCGGTGGAACTTGAGGCGGGCGTAGCGGTCGTCGGCGTAGGCGCGGTCCACCCGCCGCACCAGGTTGGCGCGCCACTGGAAGGCCCGCGCCACCACGCGCTCCTGCTCCTTGCTCAGCGACGGCGGCTTGGGAGGCTTGGCCTCCACGCGGTTGTGTTCCTTCTGGACCATGTCCCGCATCTGGTCCAGCTCCGTGTAGTGCTTGAGGTCCAGGCCTTCAGCGCGCATGGGCATGGCGTGCGAGCGCGCCAGGTCCACCAGGCGGGCTGCCTCCGCCAGCAGTTCCGCCGTCGGCAACGTGTGCCCCTCAAGCTCGAATTCTTTTTCGGTGTTGGCCATCCGTCACCCGTTGGTCACCGAGCATGGACGGCCAGGGACGGGCCCGCAAGCGCGGTCACAGGCCGCCGTCACGCAGCGCGCTCACCAGCGTCACGTGGCAGGCGCCGTCCGGGGCCACGCGCGCGGCGTGCACCAACGCGGCTTCCTCAAACTCCAGCAGCGAGGTCACCGGCTGCGCATCCGCACGGGGCCACTCCAACGCGGTGAACGCGTCACCGGATACCGCGGCCAGTTCCTCCACGGTGACCCGTCCGTCGCCGGTGTCGGCGTCCACCTGGGCCTGCGCGCGCAGGCGCAGCATGCCGGAGGCCAATGATTCAAGGAACAGGCGCTCGCCGTGGAAGACCATGCGGACCGTGGCCTGGCCACCCGCCTCCACGCGCGCGTGGGTGACGCACGCCGCGTGGTGCAGCGCCGGGCGGAAGCCCCAGCTGAATGCAAGGGTGCGGCCGCCGCCCGTCAGGGTGCCCTCCGCCAGCACCGCCAGGCCGCCGCGCAGCAACTCCGCCACGTCGTCCTCGCTGGCGTCCACGGGCTGCGCACCGGCGGTGACCGGGCGGACGGAGAACCCCACGGACGTCCACGTGGCCGGCGTGACCTCCAGTTCCGCCAGCAGGTGCGGTCCCGGCCTGACCAGGTCCACCACGCGCGCCCCCGCCAGGCGCGCCTGCTCGGTCCCGGCCTCGTTGTTGAACACCAGACCGTCCACGGCAACCAGGTAGCGCGTGAAGTGCACGCTCCACCCGTCCACAAACGACTCCGCGCCGGCCCCGCCCTCCAGCGCATTGCCCCCGGTCCACTCCCAGCGCAACCGCCCCTGCTGGCCCGCCGGCGTACACGCGGCGGCCACCGCCACCAGCGTTCCCATCACCACCCGGCGTGCCTGCCCGCGCATGCCCGGGTGGGTACACCGTGCCATGCGCGACGTCATCCTCTTCGACGGTGACTGCGGCCTGTGCAGCCGTGTCGTGCGTTTTGTGCTGGCGCGGGACTCGGCGGGGCGCTTTGCGTTTGCCAGTCTGCAGGGCGCGGCGGCGCGCGGGTTGCTGGGTGGGCGGACGCCGGCGCTGGACAGCTTCCTGCTGGTGCGCAACGGGGCCGTGCTGGAGCGGTCCGAGGCCGCGCTGGCGGTTGCGCGGGGCCTTGGGTGGCCGTGGCGCGCGCTGGGGCTGCTGCGGTGGATCCCGCGCGCGGCGCGGGACGCAGCGTACGACGTCGTCGCGCGGCACCGGGCGTTGCTGGGTCCGCCGTTGTGCGAGCTGGGCGATGCCCGGTGGAAGGAGCGGTCGCTGGACACCCCGGCGGCGCGTGATTCCCCGCCATGGCGGATCCACGCCTGAGCAAGGTGCGTACGTGCTTGCTTGCTTGCCCGTCCTCGTTGCGGCGTGCGCGGCGACGCGGCGAGGAAACTCGCCGCGCGCTGCAAACCACCGGGCGGACAACCCGCGACGAGGAAGGGCCTGCCGGCGTGGCGTCAACGGCGGGATGCTCACCGCGCGTCCTGGGGAAGCCGCGGGGTCCTCTGGCTCAGGGCTGGGTAGGGGGGCCACGCCAAAGACGCCTGGCCGGGGGCCCAGGGGTGCCGGTCGCCAGCCCGTATCGTAAACATTACGCTTCCGTCGCTGGCGAGCCGGCCGGCCGGGTATGCGACCACGGAAGCGTTAGGGCATTGCCCGCCAGCGGGATGACCCGGGCAGCCCCCGTGCTATGGGCGGGGCCCCATGAAGATTGCGACGTGGAACGTCAACTCCATCCGCGCGCGCCTGGACCGCGCGGTGGCGTGGCTGCAGCGGACCGGACCGGATGTGGCGTGCCTGCAGGAGCTGAAATCCTCCGAGGAGGATTTCCCGCGCGCGGAGATTGAAGCGCTGGGCTACCGCATCCAGGCCACCTACCAGCGCACCTACAACGGCGTGGCCATCCTTTCCCGGCATGACGCCACCGCGGTGGTGCACAGCCTGGACGACGGTGTGGAGGACCCGCAGGCCCGCCTGGTGGCGGCCACGGTGGACGGCCTGCGGGTGGTGTGCGTGTACGTCCCCAACGGCGGCGTGGTGGGCAGTGACAAGTACGCCTACAAGCTGGCCTGGATGGGACGGCTGCGCGCGTGGCTGGAACGGCACCACCGCCCGGATGAACCGCTGATCGTGTGTGGTGACCTGAACATCGCGCCCGAAGCGCGCGACGTGCACGACCCCGCGCTGTGGGAGAACGAGAGCCTGTTCCACGTCGACTCGCGGCGCGCGTTGCAGGACCTGTGCGCCTGGGGCCTGCAGGACGCGCTGCGCCTGGTGACGCAGGAGGCGGGGATCTACTCGTGGTGGGACTACCGCATGCTGGGCTTTCCCAAGAACCGCGGCCTGCGCATTGACCACGTGCTGGTCACTGAGCCCGTGGCGCGCCGCGTGCGGGGCGTCACCGTCGAGCGCAACGAGCGCAAGGGCAAGCAGCCATCCGACCACGCCCCCGTGGTGCTGGAGCTCGACTGACCGAGGCGGCCGCCCGCCGGCGCGCTATGCTGGCTGGGACGGTCCCGGAGTCCCGTATGCGCCTGTCGCTCCTGCTCGCTGGAATTCTCGCCACGGCCGCCGCGTGCCTGACACCCACCGAGGGCCTGGACGGGTCCAGCTCCACGTCGTCGTCCAGCTCGTCAACCGGCGGGGCCTCCGCGTCGTCGTCCAGCTCATCTTCCTCCTCGTCCTCTTCCTCATCCAGTTCGTCGTCCTCCTCATCCAGCTCGTCCTCCTCCGGGCAACCCGCTTCCAGCGCGACCTCATCCGCGCCGAACCCCACATCCGCCCCCGCCGCAAGCTCCACCGCTCCACCGGCGTCCTCGGCCGCACCGCCGCCCTCGTCTTCCGCGCCGCCCGCGTTTGTGCCGGCCTGCCCACCGGAGGGCGCGCAGGACTGCTCCCCCGGCAGCGGCACCGGCGAAGGCGACCAGTGCGTGGACGGCAACTCGTGCTTCATGGACGAGGTCCAGGCCGCGGTGCGCGGGGTCATTGCCGACCACCCCGACTGGTTTGACCAGGTCTCCACCAACTGCCCCATCATCCTGGACGTGCAGGCCTACATGGATGACGTGGTGGCGCGCGTGGCCAACCGCGGCCTGTGCGTCATCCGTGACCCCAACGCCCCTGACGAGGAAGTCACCGTCAAGCATGACAACTCGTACTCGGAGAACTTTGACATTGTGGCGTCCACCGGGTGCGCCCGTTACGGCGGCCTCATCTACACGGGCTACTGCCGCCCCGCCTGGTGGTGAGCGGGGCGTTTCTCCATGACGACGACGACGCGGGCGCGTTGCCAAGATGCGGGCTCCCCCGTACACCAACGCGCCGGTGACACGGAGGCGTGATGCGGCGCGGTTGTGGGGTGTGGGGGTGGATGTGGCCGGTGTGTGTCGCCGTCGTGGCGGCGGGGTGTCCCGCGGCCTCCGGCGCGGGGAAGTCACCGCGCCCCCGCCTGCCGCCGCTGGTGGCCGTGACCACGGTGGAGCTGCAGGATGTGCCGGTGGAGATCACCAAGCCGCTGGACCTGCGGCCGCTCATGCAGGCGGACGTGGGCTCCAAGGTGCTGGGCTACCTGGACGCGGTGCTGGTGGACCGCGGAGACCGCGTGAAGAAGGGCCAGGTGGTGGCCGTGGTGCGGCCCTCAGATCTCCCGGACCAGCTGTCTGCCGCGCGCGCCACGCAGGCGCAGGCGGAAGCCAACCTGCAGCGGGCCCGCCTGGAGTTTGAACGCGCCCAGACGCTGTCCCGGCAGGGCGCCATCAGCCAGCAGCAGGTGGATTACCAGGCCACCGTGCTGCGCACGGCGGAGGCCGCGGTGGATGCCACGCGCGCGCAGGTGGCCGCGCTGGGCACGCGCCTGGGCGAGACGCGCATCCTGGCGCCCATGGACGGCGTGGTCAGCCAGCGGCGGCTGGACCCGGGTGCGCTTGTGGGTGGCGCGGGCACGCCGCCCATCCTCACCGTGGAACGCGCAGACGTGCTGCGTGCGTTTGTGCCCGTCCCGGAGCACCAGGCGGGAGCGCTGGCCGTGGGACAGGCGGCGTTTGTGGAGCTGGACGCGCTGCGCGGGCGCCGCTTCCCGGGCAAGGTGGTGCGCATGGCGCCGTCCTTTGACGTGGCCAGCCGCACGCTGGACGCGGAGGTGCACGTGGCCAACGCGGACGGGGCACTGCGCGCGGGGATGTACGGCCGCGGCTCCATTGTCACCGCCACGCACCAGCAGGTCCCCGTGGTCCCGGTCTCCGCCCTGCAGGTGTCCATGCACGGGCGCCACGTGTTCCTGCTCAACGGTGACAAGGTGGAGCGGCGCAACGTGGAGACCGGCGTGGACGGGGACACCTGGGTGGAGATCACCGCGGGCCTCAAGGGCGGCGAAGAGGTGGTGCAGGCCGGCGTGGAACTGCTCAGCGACGGCGTGCAGGTCCGCGTGTCCCGCCAGGTGGACCCCATCACCGGGCGGCCGCTGACGCCGCCACCGGCCCGCTCCGCCCAGGACCCCGTCCCCGCACCGACGACGCGGTGAGGAGGATGGCATGTGGCTGACCCGCCTGGCGCTGCGCAACCCGGTGCTGATCCTGATGATGTCCCTGATGGCCATTGTGCTGGGACTGGTCAGCCTGCAGCGCCTCAGCGTGGACCTGTTCCCGGACATCAACCTGCCCGTCATCCGCGTGGCCACCTTCTACCCGGGCGCCGGCCCCGCGGACATTGAGAAGTCCATCACGGAGCCGCTGGAGCGCGCGGTGGGCGCGGCCCCCGGTCTGGTGCGCATTGAGAGTTCCACCAAGCAGGGCCTCTCCACGGTCAGCGCGTTTTTCGACTTTTCCGTGAACATGGATGCGGCGCAATTTGAAGTGCAGCAGCGCGTGGCGCAGATCCTCAACACGCTGCCCCCGGGCGTGCAGCAGCCGTTCATCCTGAAGTTTGACATCACCAACATCCCCGTCCTCCAGGTGGTGGTGGGCTCCAAGGACCTGGACGAACGCGAGCTGTACGACCTGGCCTTCAACGTCATTGAACCGCAGCTGGAGCGCGTGCCCGGCGTGGCCTCCGCCACCGTGGGCGGCGGCAAGGTGCGCGAGATTGGCGTGCTGGCGGACCCCAACGCGCTGCGCGCCCGCGGCGTGGGGCTGCTGGACGTGGTGGGCGCGGTGCGCGCCTCCAACCTGCTGCTGCCCTCCGGCAGCCTGCGGACCGGCGTCATTGATTACAATGTGTTTGCCAACTCGCAGTTCCAGGCCGCGGAGGCCATTGAGGACGTGGTGGTGCGGCCCGCGGTCCCGGGCGTCCCCTCGTCACGCCCGGTGTACGTGCGGGACCTGGCGCGCGTGGTGGACGGCACCGCGGAACAGTCAGAGATTGTCCGCATCAACGGTGCGCGCGGCGTCTACCTGCGCGTGCTCAAGCAGCCCGGTTCCAACACCATTGCCGTGGTGGACCAGGTGCGCGCCGCCATCAAGGCGCTGCGCGGCCTGCCGCCATCCGTCACGGTGGCCGTGTCGTTTGACCAGTCCAACTACATCCGCAACGCCGTCACGGCGCTTGGGCATGAAGCCCTGCAGGGCGGCCTGCTGGCCATCCTGGTGATCCTCCTGTTCCTGGTGAGCCTGCGCGCCACCGCCATTGTCGCCGTGGCCATCCCGCTCTCCGTCGTGGCCACCTTCATCCTGCTGTATTTCACCGGGCAGACGCTCAACGTCTTCACGCTCGGCGGGCTGGCGCTCGCCGTGGGACGGCTGGTGGATGATTCCATTGTGGAGCTGGAGAACATCCACCGCCACCTGCAGCAGGGCGGCAACCGGCGGCAGGCGGTGCTGGCCGCGGCGCAGGAAGTGGCCATGCCCATCCTGGTCTCCACCATCACCACCATCGTGGTGTTCTTCCCCGTCACGTTCCTCACTGGCGTGGCGCAGAACCTGTTTGTGCCGCTCGCGCTGACCATCTCGTTCTCGCTGATGGTGAGCTTCCTGGTGTCCCGCACGGTCACGCCGCTGCTGTGCCTGTTCATCCTCCGCTCCGGTCACGCCCCGCCGGCGGGCTTTCCCGGCCTGATGACGCGGGCACTGGCGCGCATGGATGACGCGTACGCCGCCGTGCTGCACGCCGTGTTGCGGCACCGCGCGGTCACCATCGTGTCCATCCTCGCGCTGTTTGGCGCCTCGGTACCGCTGTGGAAGCTCATTGGGACGGAGTTCTTCCCCGCGTCTGATGAGAGCCAGTTCTCCATGAGCTACCGCGCCCCCATGGGCACGCGCGTGGACCGCACCGTGCTGTTGGGCGCGCGCCTGGAGGAACGCGTGCGCACCGCGCTGCAGCCGCCGGGGGATGGACCGCACCCGGTCAACAACATGATGAACACGGTGGGGATCCCCACGGGCCGCACCGCGCTGTTCAGCGGCAACACCGGCCCGCACTCCGGGTCACTGAACATGAACCTGGTCCCCCCGTCTGCGCGCCCGTTTTCCGACGTGGAGGCCCTGTCCCGGGTCCGCGCTTCCCTCAAGGAGGATTTCCCCGGTATCCAGGTGTTCTTCTGGTCCGGCGGCATCGTCAAACGGATCCTCAACTTTGGTTCCGGCGCTCCCATTGACGTGGAGATCCTCGGGTATGACCTGGAGGAGGGCGCCGCGTACGCGCGCCAGCTGCTCGCCCGGATGCGTGAGCTGCGGGACGAGGCCAATAACCCGCTGCTCACCGACGTGCAGGTCTCCCGCGAGGACAACTACCCGGAGCTGCGCATCAACGTGGACCGCGAGAAGGCCGGCCTGCTGGGCCTCACCGAGCAACAGATCGCGCAGACGGTGCTCTCCAGTCTGGTGGGAAGCACGCAGTTTGCGCCCATGCAGCTGTCCGACCCGCGCACCGGCAACAACTACTTCATCAGCGTGCGCCTGGATGAGGCGCACCGGGATTCGCTGGCGGACCTGTCCGCCATCCAGCTGCGCGCTGCCAACGGCGCCATGGTCACGCTGGACACGGTGGCCAAGGTGGAACGCAGCAGCGGACCGGTGGTCATCAACCGCAAGTACCTGCAGCGCATCATTGACATCACCGCGGACGTGGCGCCGGGCAAGGACCTGGGCGGGGCCACCGCCGCCGTGCAGGCGCTGGTGGATGAGCTGCCGCCGCCGGACGGCTTCACCGTCGGGCTGGGCGGCCAGAGCGCCGCGCAGAGGGAGGCCTTCAGCGGGCTCGGGTTCGCGGCGCTGCTGGCCATCCTGCTGGTGTACATGGTGCTGGCCAGCCAGTTCCGCAGCCTGGTGGACCCGCTGGTGATCATGTTCAGCGTCCCGCTGGGCGTTTCCGGCGTGGCGCTGAGCCTGTACCTCACGGGCACCACGCTGAGCGTCAACAGCTTCATGGGCATCATCATGATGGTCGGCATCGTCGTATCCAACGGCGTGCTGCTGGTGGACTTTGCCAACGTGCTGCGCCGTGACCACGGTCTGGACCTGGTGGAGGCCACCATCCGCGCCGGGCGGACGCGCCTGCGGCCCATCCTCATGACCACCATCGCCACCATCGTGGGGCTGGTGCCCATGGCGGTGGGAATCGGTGAAGGCAGTGAAACCAACATGCCGCTGGCGCGCGCGGTGATTGGCGGGCTGGGCGTGAGCACGTTCTTCACGCTGTTCCTGGTGCCCGCGCTGTACACGGTGCTGGACCGCGTGGCGCGGCGCGCGCCGGATGCGGATGACAACGTCCCCGCCGCCGCGCACGCGGCGCCCGGCGCGTCTGTGTGAAGTCACAAAGACAGGGCAAGCCCGTACAACACGCCCAGCACCAGCATTTCGGCCAGGCCCGCAGCGAGCGAATAGGCGAGCGTGACCACCGGAACGCGGAACATCATCCACTGTGAAGCCGCAGACATGACCACGCGGAAGAACCAGACCAGCACGCCGAACGACACCCCCTTCAGCAGCCCGGTGTCACCGGGGAGGCTGCCCTGCAACAGCAGGAACACGCCGGCCAGCACAAACCCGTAGGCAAGATCGATGGCTATGCCCGCGACCGGGTTGAGCGAGGTCCGCGCGATGGGCGCGTAGAACTGATAAAGGCGGCGGGCGAGCGGATTGGCGTTGATCACGCCATCCAGGACGCCAAACAGGATCCCGCTGCCCACGCTGACGACGACGTAGGTCCCCATGCGCGGTCAATTGATCATCCGCGCGCCTCCGGGCAAACGTCCTTCCGGGCGACGCAACGCTGCGGCACCTCGTTGGTCCGCGGATTGCTCGCCGCGATTGCCACAAGGAGGCCCCCATGGAGGTCAACGAGCTGCCCGTCTACGACAAGTCCGACAACCCCACCGGCTGCTGCCCGCGATTCCACCCGGAAGCGTGGGACGACAAGGAGATACAGTTTGACAACAAGCTGTTCGTGCGCGCGTCCACGGTGAGCCTGTTCCACATCCCGCTCAACATGAGCTCGGTGTTCAGCAGGACGTGGGGCGCCATTGAGCAGGCCCATGCAGACCGCGGCGCCTTCCTGGTCTTGACCCAGGACGAATCTCCCTGGCACGCCGACCACCTGTTCTGCGTTGACCGCGAGATCCCCGGCGCGGACATGGTGCGCCTGACGGGCAACTACCTCACCAGGGTATTTGAAGGCCCGTATTCCGGCGTCCCGGAGTGGTGCAAGCAGATGGCGCACGTCGTCGAAGCGAAGGGGAAGCACCTGGAGAAGCTCTATTACTTCTACACAACCTGCCCCAAGTGCGCGAAGGCGTACGGGCACAACTACGTCGTGGGTTTCGCGCAGGTCGTGTAGGGCACGGGGGGTGACGTCGACGAACGTCGAGTTCTTCGCTCGCACGCGCCGCACGCGGTGGCTTGGGATCACTGCTGAGACCGTGGAGGTCCAGCGCCCGTGACGCGCGCTTGCGTGCCACACGTGCGCCATTTTGGGCGGATTGTCGTCTCATACAGACGTCTGTATGCCTGTCCAAAGACGTCTGTATGGGCTCCCACACGTGAGCTTCAGCCCTGAGCCCTCGACGACTCAGCGCAGCGGCCTCGACGAGCGGGGGCGCGAGCGCTTGCGTCAGCCCTCCAGTTCGTCCGGGGGCGTGAAGCCGCGGCGCATGGTGTTCTCCGTGACCACGCGCGGGTCCATGAACTGCAGCAGGTAGTCCGGTCCGCCGGACTTGCTGCCCACCCCGCTCATGCGGCTGCCGCCAAACGGCTGCCGGAACACCAGCGCGCCCGTCGTGCCGCGGTTCAGGTAAAGATTCCCAACGCGGAACCGTTGGCGGGCCGCCGCCAGGTGCGCCGGGGACCGCGAGAACACGCCGCCGGTCAGCGCGTACCGCACCCCGTTGGCCATCGCGAGTGCCTCGTCAAAGTCCTTGGCCTTGGTCACCGCCACCACCGGCCCGAACAGTTCCTCCTGGGCCAGCGTGCTCCGGGGGTCCACGTCACAGAACACCGTGGGCGGGACGTAGCAGCCCTTGAGGCTCCCCGGGACATCCTTTTCTGCCAGCAGCGTGTGCTCCTTCTTGAAACCCGCAATCGCCCGCAGCAGGCGCTCCTGGGAAGGCCGGTCAATGACGGGGGGCAGCTGCGTGGCGGGATGGCACGGGTCACCCATGACCAGGTCCTTCACCGCGGCGCCCAGGCGCTGGCAGAACAGGTCGTACGCCTCCTCCACCACAATCACGCGGCTGCACGCGCTGCATTTCTGCCCCGCGTAGCCAAACGCGCTGTACATGACGCCCAGCACCGCCTCGTCCAGGTCCGCGTCCGCGTCAACAATGACCGCGTTCTTCCCGCCCATCTCAATGATGACCTTCTTGACGTTGCGCTGGCCCGGCAGCGTGTGCCCCGCGGTCTCCGCCAGGCCCAGGCCCACCTCCATGGAACCGGTGAACGCAATCATGTCCACCTCCGGGCTGGCCACCAGCGCCGGGCCCACCACGGAACCGCGGCCGGGTACAAACTGCAAAACGTCCGGCGGCGCTCCGGCCTCCTGCAGGATGCGGAACAGGTGCGCGCCGATGACGGAGGACTGCCCCGCGGGCTTCATGATCACCGCGTTGCCGGTGACCAGCGCGGCGGTGGTCATGCCGCACAGGATGGCCAGCGGGAAGTTCCACGGTGCAATGACCACCACGACACCGCGGCCCTCATAGAACAGGTGGTTCAGTTCGCCGGGAATCTTCCCCATGCGGCGCGGCTTGCCCAGCCGCCGCATCTCCTGCGCGTAGTAGCGACAAAAGTCCACCGCCTCCGCCAGGTCCGCGTCCGCCTCCTTCCACGGCTTGCCTTCCTCCAGGACCATCAGCGCCGCCAGCCGCGCGCGGTCCTGTTCCATCAGGTTGGCCGCCTTTTCCAGGACCCCGGCCCGAACATCCACGGGCGCGTCCACCCACTTCTCGTACGCCTTGCGCGCCACCTCCAACGCCTTCTTGGTGTGCTCCGGCTGCGCGGAGGCCACCTTGCCAATGATCTCCTCCGGGTTGTGCGGGTTGTAGGACGGCTCCCACTGACCGGTGGTGAGTTTCTCGCCGTTGATGACAATGGGGTGCTCCTTGCCCACCCAGTCCCGGCGCACGTCATCAATGGCCTTCTTCATCCGCGCCTGGTTGTCCGCCATGGCCAGGTCCAGGAACGCCAGGTTGTGGAACTCCGCGTTCACCGCCGCGCCGCCGGCCTTGCCGTCAAACGGCTCCGGCGCCTTGAGCAGCGTGGCCACGTCAACGTTGTCGTGGTGGCTGGCGCGCAGGAATGACTGGTTGGACGTGTTCTCCAGGAGCCGGCGCACCAGGTAGGCCATGCCGGGCAGCAGTTCACCAATGGGCGCGTACACGCGCACGCGCGTGCCCATGCCGCGGATGGCGCGCCGCGGGGGCTCCGCCATGCCGTACAGCATCTGCACCTCCACGGCCTTGTCCGGGACGCTCTTCTGCTTGGCCAGCGCCAGCGCCGCGGCCACGGAGCGCGTGTTGTGGCTCCCGAACGCGGGCCGCACGTGACGCCACTCGTCCATCATGCGCGCGCTGAGCTTTTCGTACATCGCGTCGGTGTGTTCCTTGACGGAGAACACCGGGCACGGCCAACCGCGCTGCGCGGCCAGCACGGTCTCGTAATCCCAGTACGCACCTTTCACCAGCCGCACGGTCAGCGGCGTCCCGCGGTTGCGCGCCAGGCGCACCAACCGGTCCAGGTCCGCGTCGCTGTCGCGCAGGTACGCCTGCACGACGACACCCAGGTGCGGGTAGTCCTTGAGCGCGCTGTCCATGCACAGGCGTTCAAACACGCGGTAGGTGGTCTCCCGCAGCGAAAACTGCTCCATATCCACGTTGACAAACACGTTGTTGGCGCGCGCCTTCTTCAGCATGGGCAACAACCGCGCGGCCAGGCGGTCAGCGCTGCCCTCAGGGTCCAGGCTGTTGAGGGTGGCATCCAGCGCGGACAGCTTCAGGGACACGTTCACGCGCGGGATCTTCTCGCCGTCCACGCCTTCGTCCACCAGCGGGTCCGCCGCAAACGTGGGCACCTCCTTGGAGAGCGTATCCACCAGCTCCTCATAGCGGTGCAGGTAATCCACGGATTCCTTGTCAGACACCGCGGCCTCACCCAGCAGGTCCACGGTGAACGCCATGCCGTCCTTGTGGATCTTCCTGAGCTCCTTGAGCGCGTCCTTGCCGTCCTTCCCGACGATGAAGCGCTCCGCCATCTGCTCAATGTTCTTCTTCATGGTGTTGGCGGCGAGCTTGCCGGTGAAGCCGCTGCCGCCGGCCATGCCCAGCGCCGCCTTCATCACCGCGGGCATCTCCAGGTCCTGCTGCAGCAGGTACTCCTGCACGTGCTCGCTGATCTGCTCGGCGGTGCGCAGTGACGGGAGCACGTCCACAAAGCGGAACATGTTCACCTTGAACTGCTCGTCCTGCATGGCCCAGTCCATGAGCTTGCCGCTCCACCAGGACGTGTCAAAGATGCCGGGCGTCTCGCCCTTCATGCGCTCAAAGATTTCCTTGCCGAGCTTCTGGACCTGCTCTTCAAGGGGAGTACCGGGGCGGGGCGCGTTCTGGGACACCATGGGCGGCTTCCTCTGTACCCGCGCTGCACGCCGCGGGCGGCTCAAGGAGCGCCTCCGGTACCCCGTTGGAGCGCGCCCTGCAACGCCACGCTGACGACGTGGCAGACGCGCCATCGCCCCCGTCCACGTCTGCGGCGTGACCGCACCGGCCGCCGTTCACTCCACGTCGAGCGACGCCCCGTTGTCACCCGGTCCCAGGCGCAACAGCAGGTCCGCCGCCCGCGGGGCCCAGGTCTCCGGCCGCGCATAGGAGGCCGCCGACTCCGGCCAGCAGCGGCGCAACATGTCCGTGTCAATGATGCCCGGGTTGAGCGCCACCACCGCCACGCCGCGCGTCACGTCCTGCGCGGCCGCCGCGCTGAACCCCTCCACCGCAAACTTGCTGGCGCAATACGGTGCCACCCCCGCATCCGTGGACCGCCCCCAGCCCGACGACAGGTTCACCAGCACACCGCGCCGCCGTGCGTTCATGCCGGGGAGGAACGCGCGCGCCACGTGGAACACGCCGCGCACGTTCACGTCCACCACGCGCGCAAACTCGTCAACGGGCACCTCCCACACCGGCCGCGGGTCATTCATCAGCGCCGCGTTGCTCACCACCAGGTCCGGCGCTCCGCCCGCCTCCACGCGCGCGGCCCACGCGGCCACCGCCGCCGCGTCCGTCACATCCACGCATTCAAACCGGTGTTCGCCTCCCAGCTCGCGCTGCAAGGCGTCCAGCGCCGTGCCGTCACGCCCGCACCCGTGCACCAGGTGTCCGCGCCGGGCCAGCTCCACGCACAGCGCGCGCCCCAGCCCGCGGCTGGCCCCCGTGACGACGATGACCCGCCTCACGCGCGGCCCAGGCGCTCCACGCTGGCCTCTTCCAGCGCGCGTGCGCTGTCTGTCTCGTGGGCGTGACCCAGCACGCGTTCGCGCAGGAACTTCTCCAGCCGCAGGTTGATGAGCTCCGGTTGCTCCACCAGCGCGCCGTGGCTGCCGGCGGGGATGATCAGCAGCTCACTGCCCGGGATGCGGTCATGCATGCGGCGGCTGAGCCACAGCGGCGTGTAGATGTCCCGCTCGCCGCCAATGACCAGCACCGGCACCTTGATGTCACCCAGGATGTCCTCCGTGGTGTGCGTGCCCATGGCGCGCGCCATGTGCATGAACACGCGCAGGTCCAGCGCGGCCAGGTTCTCCATGTACGGCCGGATGTCATGCTGGTGGAACATGGCGCCGTTGACCATGCCCACCAGGCTGGCTGCCGGCAGCGTGAGGCTGCTGCGCGCGGCCAACGCCGTGACCCACTGGATGGGCCAGCGCACGCGCGTGGACACGTGGAACACCACGGGGAACACCTTCCCCACCAGTGACGTGTTGAAGAACGTGTTGATGGCTTTGCCATACGTACCCAGCAGCGGGATGAGCCCCGCCACGCGGTCATTGTGGCGGCGGTAGTATTCCAGGATCACCTGCACGCCCATGGAATGGCCAATGAACGCGGCGCGGCGGATGCCCGCGTGCGCCATCACGGCGTCCAGGTCGTCGGCGTTCTGCTCAATGGAGAGTTCCTTGAAGCTGGCGGGGAAGCTGCTGTCACCGTGGCCGCGGTAGTCCCACACCAGGACTTCGGCGCGGGAGCCGAAGTACCGCGCCAGGTAGTGCCAGAAGAACGTGCTGCACCCCAGGCCGTTGCAGCACACAATGGCCGGCCAGCCGGGATGCGCGTGGCCAAACACCTGCCAGGCAAGGCGCGCCCCGTCCGCCGTGACCACCGTGCCTTCACGCGTAGGGGGACCAAACAGGTGCGGGTAGGCCACGTCTTCCTCCGTGCGCGTCCGTCAGCCCGGACGCCGCGGCGCACTCTATCGCACGTCGTCTGAGGCACCCACGCCCGGCGGGCGGCTACTGCACCGTCCACCGGAACACGGGGCTGGAAGTGTCGCCGAAGATCACGTTGCCGCTGTCCGTGCCCACTCCCACCGCACCGAACAACCAGTCCCCGGAATCCACGCCCGGTTGCACGGTGGCCTGCATCTGCACACAGCGCTCAGGCGCGGCGTTGGACAGCGCAAAGGGAACCAACACCTGCGGGCACAACACCGTCACCGCCTGCGAGGTGAATGTCACGTCTTTCACCTCCACCGTGGCGCCCTGCACGGTGACCGTTCCCGCATCCCCCGTGTAACGCAGCAATACCGCCACCTGCACCACGTCACCGGCGTGGACCACATCGGTGGCGGCCAGGTCATTGGTGATGGAGCCCAGGCACAGCGGTGGACCGCCGCTGGATGGCAGGTGCGCGCACACCCCCGCCGCGGCCGGCGCGCATGACAACAGGGTGGTGCACAGCCCGCCGGAGGACGACGAAGACGACGAGGACGAGCCGCCCGACGATGAGGACGACGAAGACGACGAGGCGGAATCCCGCGGCCCGAGGGCCGGGATGGAGAAGCCCAGGCGGTTGTGACACTGCCCGTCGCGGCACTCCTGGTCGGGCGGGCAATCGGCGGGTGCGCCGCATGGTCCTTCGGGCAACGGGCACGCCAGTGAAACCACACCGGCACCAGCGAGTAAGAGCGCCAAACGCAACATCCTCATGGTGCCACCATCCCGGCCACCAGCAGCGCCGTCCCGGCCCCGCCCGCTGCCATGGTCACCAGCACCGCCGCGGCCGACGCCGCAAGCGCAAGCCAGTACAGGCCGCCCCAGCCCACCCCGCGCGCGGGCATCCCCAGGAACGCGGAGGGAGCCACAAACATGAGACCCCACGCCGCCGCCGCGACGACGCCACCCACCGCCGCGCCGACCCCGGCCACACCTCCACCCCCCAGCCCGAGGGCGCCGGCCACGCGCAACGCGCGTGCCAGCGTGGACGGACCGGCGGCAGCCGCGGCGTCGGCGGAGGGAGCGGCAGCACGGCGCGGTGGCGGCGGGCGCCCCTTGCCCGGCAGGCGCGCCTTGCCCAGCAACTCAAACACCAGGTGCGGCGCCTCCTCCAACAGCACGCTGTCACTGGCGCCTGCAATGGACGGGCTCATGCTGGCGCGAACGGAGGCGGAGCTCATGTCCACCACGGAGAGGTTGATGATCCAGCGGTCCCCCAGGCGGCCCACGGACCCCATGAGAATGAAATCCACGCCCAGCGCGCCGGCCAGCTGCGCCAGGCATGACGACGACTGGCACGCCATCAGTTCCTGCTGGCGTTCAAAACCGAGCACCGCCTCCAGCTCGCGCGTGCCAATGACGCGGCGCAACCGGCCGTCATCCCGCACCAGCGTGGTCACCTGCGAAGTCACCAGGTCCGCGGTGTCCGCGCTGACGCCGGTGCGCGCCTGCAGGGGCAGCACCGCCATGCTGGGGGACTCGGGCACACCCGCAAGGGACAGGGCACACAACAGCCAACCGGTCATGGTCCCTGCTCCTGTCAGTACGGCCGGTGTCCCAAGTAGTTGCCGGGCGGATCGTAGTTGCACACCCAGAAGCGCCCGGCCATGGCGCCGCGGGTGCAGCGTGCGGTGCCGCAGCCCACCTCCGTGGTGGTGCGCCACACCAGCTGCGTGTAGTGGCCGCACTGCGCGCAACTGCACGCATTGGCCGCCAGGTCGTAGCAGGCGGCCTCCCCGGCCCACATCTCCACCACCGCGGTCGCCGTGGACGTCGGGTCGGAGGTCCAGGCGGCGTTCTCGCCCAGGTCACCGCGCGCGGGATTGTGCGCCAGCTGTGAGCAGTCTGCCGCCAGCTGATTGGCCCAGCCCTGCGCCACGGCGGCGGCGGTCTCTGACCAGGTCAGCGTGCCCAGCGGCGGCGAGGGCGCGGGTGTGGCGCGCGCGCGCACCGCGTTGTGCGCGGCCACCATGCCTTCCATCCCGGCGGGCTCACCGGTGCCACCCGACGACGACGATGCTGGGCCCGTCCCGCCCGTCCCGTCCGCGGTCCCGCACGCAACCAGCAGCAGGGCCAGTGCAGGCGCACCGCGCGTCACGCCGTAAACGGACATGGCGGGCTCAGTGGACCTCGGGGAACCGCGTGCGCCAGTTGGCGTCAACGTGCTGCATCAGCTCAATGAACGCCGTCTCAAACTGCGGGCCGTTCCCGTCCATGCCCTGGAAGTTGGAGTAGAAGTTGCCGGTGTGGCAGTCGTCTCCGTGGCATTCCCCGTCCGCAAACACCAGGATGAACTTCTGCATGTCACTCTCCGGCGTGATGCCGTCTGAGGACTGGAACTGGTAGGCCATGAACACAAAACCGCTGGCCACCAGGTCACGCGCGTTCTGTCCCTGCCCGTGCATGAAATAAATCACCGGGTAACGTTTCTCCGCGTTCTCCGGGTAGAAGTAGCCGGGCGGCAGCACCAGGCCAAAGGGCTGCTCGCGCCCCAGCGCGGCGGACGGGTAGACCAGGTTGAGCAGGTGCGCCCCAAACCCGTCCGGGTGGTCATCAAACGCGGAGTCGCTGTTGATGTACGTGCGGTCACCGAACGGCATGCGCGCATCCACAAACGCAAACAGCGTGAGCAGCCGGTCAATGACTTGGTTGGCGGGCCCCACGTGGTTGCCGCTGCCAAACTGCGAATCACTGCCGGGGCAGATGTCCGGGTCGCCGTAGAGCAGGTATGCGTTCTTGCCCAGGTTGGCCTCAGAGAAGTCCACCTTGGTGAAGCTGTACGTGTTGCCGTCCGGCAGGTTACCCAGGTCCGCAAAGTCCCGGTATTGGCGGCTGTCCGGCTGCCGCGCCTTGATTGCGCCAAACAGGTGATTGGTGACCTGCGCGCTGTTGATGAAGTCACGGATGCCGGCGTCCATCCAGATGTCCAGGCGGTTGGCCATGGCATCATCCATGCGCTCATACCAGCGCGTGGGGCTGTCATGGAGGGCGCGTTCCAGCGACGGCGTCATGGTGAGCACGCCGTCCCCCTCGCCAAAGTCACCGGTGCCCGGGATTCCGTCCAGGCCCACGTCGTCAAACGGCTCGCCCTCATCCCAGCGCGCATTGGCCTCCAGCCCGTGCGGGTTGGCCAGGTAGTCGTAGTCGTCCCCGGCGTCGTCGCCTGCCTCGCCCGGCGCCTTTCCGTCCGTGCCCACGTCACGGTACGGCTCGTGGCCCATGAACAGCACGGGTTCGCCCCAGTCACGCTTGTTGTTGCGGTTGTAGTCCACGGCCAGCAACACCTCGGTGGGGAGGTTCATGGGCTTGGTGGGGTCCACGTCGCCCTCGCACTCGTCGCAGTCACAGAAGGTGATGACGGGGTATTCGCCCGTGGGGTTCCACAGGTAGTGGCGGAAGTTGGTGAGCACGGTGGGGTTGGCGCACAGCGCGGCGCGGGCCGCTGCGCGCGCCGAGCTGTCCAGGCCCGGTGCAACGCGGCCGCTCAGCGGCACGCCCGGGGGCAGGTAGGGATTGTCCGGGTTGTAGAAGGCGATGTTGCCATAGGTGGAGAAGATGTCCTGGATGATCTCCACCAGGCCCGGCCGCTTGAACCCGCCGCCGCGGCCCACGTCCGGCCCGCGGTACCAGTGGTTGAAGTCCGAGCGGAACATCCAGCACTGGCTGTCCGGCTCTGCCAGCGGGCCGGGGATGTCCGCGCCGTGCACGCCGCACCACAGCCCGGGCGTGGCGGGTTCATTGAGGACGTCAGGATTGCTGCTGTTGTTCATGATGCCCAGCAGCGTCTCGCGGTCACAGAAACCGCCCAGGTGGTTGGTCTTCAGCATCTCATAGAACGAATCAAAGTCACTGAACGGCGTGCCCATCACGCCCACCGCGTCAAACAGTTCCGGGTAGTGGAACGCCACGCGCGCGGCGCTGCCGCCGCCCATGCTGACGCCGCCAATGGCCCGGTAGGTGTAACAGCGCTGGCCCGTTTCCAACGGTTTGCCCGCCTCCAGTGTGGCGCCGGTGCAGGACTTGAGGCCCTGGGACTGCTGGTACACCGGGGGCGGGGCCTGGCCCGATGACGACGAGGAGTTGCCGTCGGGCTGGGTGCAGGCAAACAGGGGCAAGGCAAGGAGCAGGGGCGAGTGGCGACGCATGGGCACCGTATACACGCGCCCCACGCGGACGTCGAAGGGCCGCACCCACGTCTTGACCCGGTGGTGGAACCCTCTCTACACGGCACCGCCCACGAGGAGTCCGCATGCCGCAGCCGTTGCCGTCCCACGCCCCTGCCGTCACGCCGCTCAAGCGTCCCTACACGTTGTCCGTGGTGATCCCCGTCTACAACGAGAAGGCAACGCTGCAGACGCTGGTGGAGCGGGTGCTGGCGGTGGACCTGGGAGCGGACGCGCGCAAGGAACTCATCCTGGTGGATGATGGCAGCACGGACGGGAGCCGGGAGATTGCGGAGGCGCTGCAGGACAAGCACGCCGGCACCGTGCGCGCGTGCCCGCAGCCGCACAACCAGGGCAAGGGCGCGGCGCTGCGGCGCGGCATTGCAGAGGCCACCGGGGACCTGGTCATCATCCAGGACGCGGACCTGGAGTACGAGCCGGGCGAGTATCCCGTGCTGCTGGCGCCCATCCTGGATGGCCGCGCGGACGTGGTCTACGGCAGCCGCTTCCTGTCCGGTGCGCACCGCGTGTTGTACTTCTGGCACAGCCTGGGCAACACGTTCTTCACCACGCTGTCCAACATGCTGACGGACCTGAACCTGACGGACATGGAGACCTGCTACAAGGTCTTCCGCGGGGAGATCATCAAGTCCATCACCATAGAGTCAGACCGGTTCGGGTTTGAGCCGGAGGTGACCGCCAAGCTGGCGCGCCTGCCCGGCATCCGCATCTACGAGGTGCCCATCAGCTACAACGGCCGCACCTACGATGAGGGTAAGAAGATCAACTGGAAGGACGGCGTGGCGGCGGTGTGGTGGATTGGCCGCTTCAACCTCTGGAAGTGAGCGGCCTCAGACCTGCGGGGGCGTGTTGTCCCCGCCCATGCGCGCGCCGGGCGCCTTCTCCGCGGCGGTGCGGTGGTGCGTGACGCGGCCTGCGTGGATGACGTTGGACCGCATGCGGAAACCCACCACCTGCTCCGCCATGCGCCCCAGCTCAATGAGCCGGTCCACGTCAATCCCCGTGCTGACGCCACACTCCTCCAGCATGGCAATGAGGTCCTCCGTGCACGTGTTGCCCTTGTGGCCCAGGTGGTAGAGCGCAGCGCCGCTGGCCGGTTGCCCGCCAATGGCGCCCAGGCTGCCGTCTATCCACCGGATGCCCAGGCTGGCCGCCACGTATGAGTTCACCACGCCGGTGCCGCGCGTGTCATGGAAGTGCGCCAGGAACTCCGTCTTGGGGAACCTGGTCAGCAGGTGGGTGAGGCGCCGCTCCGCCTGGGCCGGGTTGGCCGTCCCCGTGGTGTCACCCAGCATGAGCAGCGAGGCGCCGTTGTCCGAGTAGAACCGGGTCAGCTTGTCAATGGGCTCCTGCGGCACGTCACCCATCACCGCGCACCCGTAGACGGTGCCCACGCACCCCACCACCTCCACGCCCTTGGCAATGGCGCGCTTCATGATCGCCGCGTGTTCGGCCATGGCCTCGTCGTGCGTCATGCGGAAGTTGAGCTTGTTGTGATCCTCGCTGGCGGAGATCATCAGGATGATCTTGTGCGCAAAGAATCCCTCGTCAATGCAGCGTTCCAGGCGTTCCCAGCCCTTCATGTTGGGCATCAGGATGCGGAACTTCACGCCGTCAGGCCGGCGCACCGTCTTGAGGAGTTGCTCGGCGTCAGCAAACTGCGGCAGCAGCTTGGGATGGCTGAAGCTGGTCAGCTCCATTTCCCGGATGCCCGCGTCCATCATGCCGTGGAGCATCTGGAGCTTCTGCTCCGTGGGAATCAGCGTGGAGATGGACTGCAGCCCATCGCGCGCCCAGCACTCGCAGAAGTTGATGTTCGCGGGGAGGTTGCCGGAGATCTTTGACATCGTGGCCATCGGTGCGCCCTCGCGGAAAACGTCCGTCCAACCCGGAAGGACGGGCTTCCATAGCAACGCGCTGCGCGAGTTTGAAGCGCGGCCCGCAGGATCCGGCGACCCAAGGGGTCCCTCAGTGGCTGCGCGTGGTGGCGGTGCAGACCAGCCCCTCCCCCGACGCCAGGGCGTGCCAGTACCAGCCGGTTACGTCCGGGAAGGCCGTCCCGTCGTCACAGGTGATGCGCTCGCGGTAGGTGACGGTGATGCCGGCCCGGCGGGCCGTGCCGCCGCCCCACGCGCGCCCCGTGGGGTCCAGGCGGGTGGCCCCTGGCACCACGTCAAACCCGGCGGCGCGCAGGCACTCCGCGGATGAATGCAGCGCGCGCGAAGCACCGTGGACGCGGCGCACCAGCACGGCCTCCTCCCCGTCCACGTAGCGGGCCACCGCGCCCGGGAAGCGGGCCAGGTGGCGGGACTCGTCCTCAGACAGGGGCACCACCCGCGCGCCGGCGGGAACCAGCGTTGCATCCCACGCCGCAGCCGCGGCGGCTGCGGGTCCGGGCGCGCCGCCCAGCCAGGGCGCCACCGCCGCCATCAGGCAGGCTGCCGCGAATCCGGTGACATCCCGCATGCTGCGCCTCCCTTCCCCACCCACGCGACCGCCCCGAGCACGACGGCGAACACGACCAGGCCGACAGACTGGTGCACCCACGACGGGACGGACCCACGCGTCTCCGCCATGAACAGCGCCGACGCGCGCAGGGCGTTGCCGCCGACGACGATGAGCAGCGCCCCCGCCCCCACCAGGCCGGTGCGGCCCCAGCCCCACCCGCCGCGCGCCGCCATCAGCGCCACCAGCCACGCCGTCAGGCCCATCATCCGCAAGCCGGCGCACGGCGCATCCACGCACGCCGTGCCCGCGGCCCCGCGCAGGCACGTGCCTTCCAGCACCACGGCGTCTCCGGCAAACCCCGCCAGCACCGCCGCGGCGCGCGCGGCCACCACCCGCAGCGGCCACCCAACCAGGAAGTCCGCCGTGGCCAGCCAGGGCAGCGCGCACAGGGCCAGGAGCACCAGGCCCGCAGACGCGCGGCGCCCGTCACGCAGGGCGCTGACGGTGCACGCCAGCGAGGTGGAGGCCAGTGCGCAGCTGGCAATGCCGGGCACGCGTCCCCACGTCAGGGCAAACGCACCCACCAGCAGCGCCGGCAGCAGCAGCGGCCGGGTGGGCGGCGGCGGGGCCGTGCGCCGGAGTGCCAGGGTGAACAGCGTGCCCAGGCACAGCCAGGCCAGGACGGCCTGCTCGTCGTCATAGCGGACCGCGCAGCGCGCCCACGCCGCCCACAGGGACGCCGCCTGCACCGCCACAACCGCCGCGGTCACGCGCGGGCCCACGCCGCCCTCCGCCGTCCCACCAGCGCCAGCACCAGCAGCGCCACCAGGAGGAGCGCATACGTGCCCGGTTCCGGAATCGCCGGCACGGCGGTGGGGTCACCCGGGGTCAGCCCGGCCGCGCGCTCCTGCTGCGCCGTCTCCAGCACCACGGCGCCGGTCACGCGCGTGACCAGGCCGTAACGCGCGGCCAGCGCCACCGCGTCGGCGTCGGCCCCCCTGGCCCGGGTAGCGTGCAGGCGTTCCACCTCCGCCGCGGCCCACAGCCGGGTCAGGTGGTCTGAGGTCCGCGTGCCCGGCGGTTGCTGCACGGTGGTTCCCATGCGGAGCTGCAGACGCGGAGTGGCGGCGTCAAACCGGCGGAACACGCGCTCCAGCGCGGCGCGCGCATCGCCCGTTCCGTCCTCGCGAATCACCGCGCCATCCTGCCACAGCGCGTTGCCCACCTCGTCACCACCCTCCGCCAGCGGTACGTCGTACAACATGGGTGGGTGCTCACTGCGGTCCTGCAACTGCGCCAACGACAGCGTCACGCCCCGCACGGGCTGCGGCCCATGCACCCACACGACGACACCCCGCCCGGCCTCCGCGGCCTCCAGCGCGGCCCACAGCGCCCGGGCGTTGTCCTGACCGCCGAGCCACACCACACCGGACAGCGACGTCTCCAGCGCTGCGCGCGCGGCCGCTCCCCAGGCGGTCTCCGGGAGCAGTTCCACCACCGTGTCCCCGGCCAGCCAGGCGCGCACCCGCAGCCCGTCCGGCAGTGCGGCCAACGCTTCCCGGAGTGCGGGCGCGGACGCGCGCATGCCCCGTGAACCGTCAATGACCAGTGCCAGCAACCCCGGTGGCGCCGCCGTCTGCTCATCCAGCCGCAGCGTCACGCGCCGCCCGGGCTCCTTGGGGTCCTCAGCCCACGCGTCACGCACGGCGCCGTCACGCGTGAGGCGCACGCGCGCGCGCGCCAGCCCGGCGTGGGTCAACGCGCCCCGCAGCGCGTAGGCGCCGTCGTCACGTTGCTGCGGGAGCAGGCCGTCCACACCGGTCAGCTCGCGCCGGGATTCCAGCCACACCTGGTGGATGGCGTCGTCACTGACGCGGAAGTTGCGCTGCGCCAGCCGCGGGAGGGCGAGGACTGCGCCACCGGGCCCGTCAGCAGACAGCGGCGCCGTGATGCCAATGCGGATCTTCATGGACGCGCCGGGCACCACGGGGAAGCACTGCACCAGGACGCGGTCCGGACCGGACACTGTCACCAGCAGCGGGTCACGCTGGCGGCGCACCACGGCCTCGTACGCCTGGCGCGCCGTGGCGCGGGACGCAATGGCCGCCTCACGCGGTTCACCGTTGACCCACAGCGTGGCGCGGGACACCACGCCACCCGGTGGCAGGGCCAGTTCCGCGCGCGCCTCCGCCGCGCGGGACCCGCTGTTCTGGAACTCCAGCGTCCACTCCGTGTAGGCCAGCATCCCGTCGGCGTCGACGCTGGCGTCCAGCCGAGACCCCGAAAGCGACAGGCTGCGCAGGCGGGCGCCCACCGCTTCGCCGCCCTGGTCCCCATCCCACTCCCAGCCGTCATCCATCCAGCGCTGGGTGTCCAGCCGCGGGGGAGGCGGGACGGCGTTGAACGGCTCGCCGTACACCCGCCAGTAGACGGCCCGGGCCTGCGTGACTGACACGTCCCCGCCCAGCCCCAACAGCGACGAGACGATGTCCTTGTGACCGCCGTTGGCGACGTAACAGCGGCGCAGCAGCACGCCACGTTCCGTCCAGCGCCGCAGCATGCGCACACCGTCCAGCGCCACCCGGTCATCCGCGGAGCCGGCCCGCTGGAGCGCCACGGACGTCCACACGCGCGGCAGGTCCGCCGCCACCAGGGCCAGCCACGCGGCGCCCACGCCCACCGCCCAGGGCCGCCAACCACCGCCGGCACGGCGCATCCACAGGGTGGCGCGGACCGCCGCAACCAACGCAAGCACCGGAGTGAGCGGGAGGATCCCCAGGCCGAACACCAGCGCCACCACCGCCAGCGGCATGATGGGCAGGAACAGCAGCGCGTAGAAAGCGCAAGTTCCGGCAGCCAGGCCCGCTGCAAACGATAGAAACGGACCCGCGGGCAGGCGCTGGCGTGACGCAACCAGGACCATCCCGAGCCCCGCGGGCACCAGCGCCACCAGCACCACGTGTGCCGGCGTGCGCAGCGGGTCAAACAGGTCCTGCGCACACATGTGCGTGATCATCTCGGTCAGCCACGTCCCCACGGGCAGCAGGACACCGGCGATCAACGTGCCCAGACCCAGGGGCCGCGGGGCGGGTGGCGCCGGCGGCGTGGGGACATTCCCGGGGCTCGCAGCCGAGGCGGGCGGAAGGGGGCGTGGGGACATGGGGGTTCCTCCTCGAGGGTGAACGGGAGGATGTCGCAATCCGGGTGCCAACGCAGCCCCGTGGGAATCAGCGCCGCTCAAGTGCGTTCTGCGCAGCGGTGAGCAGCGCATCGCGCCATGGGTACACGCGGGCTTGCTCCACGCCCAGGCGGGCGGCGTGCGGGCGCGGCGAAGGAAGGCCGGCCGGCCCGGGCCTCAGGGGCGCGCGGTTGCCTGGTAGCCCGCGTCCACCACCGCCTGGGTCATGGCCGGGGCGGCGGGCAGCGTGGCGCCCTCCAGCGTGGCCTGGCCCGACGCCAGGTCAACAACAACCGTCTGCACACCGGGCAGCTTCTCCAGCGCCTTCTGCACGTGGCGCACACAGTTCTGGCAGGTCATTCCCTGGACATCGAGCACGGCCTTCATCGCTTCCTCCTCCACCGCGTCGGACGGGCGGTGGGCGCAGGGCACGTAGCGGATGGGGCATCGCCTGTCGACCCGGGGCTGCCGCGTTATGCCTCCGCCCATGACGGCGGCCGGGTTTTCAACGCGCGCACGGCGGCTGCCCACCTTGGGCGTGGGCATTTCCACGGAATACGGGGCATCGCAGTCGGGCGCGCTGCACCCGCTGGACCTGCACGCGCGTCATCCTGGCGTGGTGGAGTTCCTGGAGTTGGGCGTGGAGACGGTGAAGGGATTGGACGCGGACGGTCAGGCGTGGGCGGACGCCGGCCTGCCCACCACCTACCACTTCCTGGACGTCAACCTGGACGAACCCGACGACCTGGACGAGGACTGGCTGGAGGAAGTGCGTGCGTTGTTGCAGCGGGCGCGCCCCGCGTGGCTGTGTGGTGACGCGGGGCTGTGGCACCTGGGCGCGCGCGAGCGCGGACACATGCTGCTGCTGCCACCCATCCTCTCCCACGACGGCGTGGCTCCGATGGCGGACGGGATCCGCGCGCTGCGCGCGGCCACCGGACTGGAGGTGTTTCCGGAGAACCCGCCGGGTCGCGTGTTTCTCGGTGACCTGCACGTGCTGGACTTCTTCGGTCGTGTGGTGGACGCCGCGGACACCGGCCTGCTGCTGGACTGCGCCCACCTGGCCATCTTCCAGCGCCTGCGCGGGCTGCCGCCGCTGGCGGGGCTGGACGGCTTTCCGCTGGACCGCGTGGTGGAGATGCACGTGGCCGGCGGCACACCCATGGAGCATGACGGATTCCGCTGGGTGGAAGATGACCACGGCCCGGAGCCGCTGGCGGACACGTGGATGATCTTTGACCACGTGGTGGCGCGCGCTCCCAACCTGCGCGCCGTGGTCTTCGAGTGCGAGCGCAACACCGCCGACGAGATCCTGCCCGGGTTCCACCGCCTCCACGCAGCGCTGGCCGGGCGCGGGACGCGCCGGTGACCGCCGCGGCGCTGCAGCGCGTGGTGGTCCGGTGCCTGTTTGATCCGGCGCTGCACGACGCCATCCGCGCGGACGGTGACCGCGCGCTGGCGGGCGTGCCGCTGTCCGCCGACGAGCGCCGGTGGATCACCGCGGCCGACGGGCGGGCGCTGCGCGCGGACCCGCTCCGGCGGAGGAGTGCGCTGAAGAGCCTGATGGAGGAGTACCGGACCGCCAGCGCGCTGGCGGTGGGCCTGACACGCCGCCTGGCCACGCTGGACGCGTTTTTCTCGTCCGGACTGTTTCACCGCGCCGTGCAGGACCGGGGATCCCTGGGCGCCGCGTTTGGGGCGTACCTGGTGCAACTGGCGGACGGTGCGCTGGCTGAGCCGCGCCTCCGCCACCTGGCCACCCTGGAGCGTGCGCTGGCGCGTGTGCGTCGCGCGCCCCGCCCGCGGCCGGTGCTTCCCGCACCGCTGCGTGACAACGGACGCTACCGCACCGCGCCGCATGTGGTTCCCCTCTCCGTCGCCGGCGGGACCCTGGAGGTCCTGCATGCGCTTGAACGCCTGCTGTTTGACATCACGCTTGCACCGGCGGCCGCCCTTGCCGACGACGGCCCGCGCCTGGGCCCCCTGCCCGCGCTGGACGCCTCCACGCGCCACCTGCTGGCGGAGCGTGCCCCGGGCGTGCACGAGGCCACCCTTGCCGATGCCACCGCCGGCCTGTGCGGCCTGCTGTGGCACGCGGCCACGCCGGTCACCGGTGCGGCCCTGCAGGCGCACGCCCGGGAACTGGGGGCGGACGCGGCGGAGGCGCCGGCGCTGGTGCAGGGTCTGCTGGACACCGGCCTGTTGCGGCCCTGCTGACGCCGTTGCGCCGCTCTTCTGCACGTGGGACACGCGCCGGACCATGTGCACCATTGGCTCCGTGGTGGACCGCGCCGGCGGGCGCATCCGCACCTTCAAGCAGTGCGACCTTCCCGTCCTGACCCGGTTCCTGCCGCCGTCCGTGGAGGAGGGTGCGGACGGCATCTGGTACCTCCCGTTCCGGCGCGAAGGCGCCGCCGGCCCGTGGGCGGGCGTCAACAACTACGGCGTGGCGCTGGTGGCCGCGGACGCCTACCTGGACCCGGAGCTCAACAACCCCTCGGAGCCCGAGGGTGATGCGCTGGAGGCCTATGAGCACGTGGTTGCCCGGTTCATGTCAGCGCAGGGGGCGGCGGAGTTCATGGCCGGTTTCTACGAGGACCTCGGTGCGCCGGACATCGTGCTCGTCAGCGACCCGCGCGAGGCGTTTCTGGTTGAGTACTCGCCGACGTGGGGCGTGCGGGTGGCCCACGCGGAGGCGGGCTTCCTGGCATCCACCAACCACTTCCAGTTGCTTCCCGGCGGCATCACGGAGGACCAGGACCCCAGCACGCACGCCCGGCTGGCGCGCGCGGTGGACCTCCTGGGTGAGGACCCCTCCACCGACGGTGTCCATGACCTGCTGTGTGACCAGGCGTACGGCGCCACGGACCTCTCCATCTGCCGCGTGGCGGAGCGTCCCGGCGGCTACTTCACGCAGGCCTCGGTCCTGTTTGAGGTGGACGAGGACGGCCGCGTGGACTGTGCCTATCAGCTCAACGGCAACCCGCGCGCCACGTTGTGGGTCCCGGTGCCGGACGTGTTTGGCTAGCGGGCACGCCTTTACACGGCCCCGCGCGCGCTTGATCATCCGCCCATGAAGTTCGGTGTGCAGCGTCGTGGCATCTACCTGGCGCCCCTGCGCGGGCTGGACCGCATGTGGATCTTTTCGCAGCTGGAGGCCCCGGAGATCCGGGACAACCTGGGCGTGGAGGAGGGTGACCAGTTGGGGCTGCGCATGGAGCACAGCCTGGGGAAGATTGTGCTGGGCACCATCCGGCGGGTGGTGAACCGGCAGCGGATAGGTTTTGTGGCCATGCGGCACCCGGCGGGGGACCAGGATTTCTGGGACTTCAGCTACGCGATTCCCGACGCGCGCCACCGGGACGCCTTCAGCGCCATGCACTCCATTGATGCCATTGTGCACTACATGCTGGACCACCTGGGCGTACCCGCGGTGGGCGGCCTCACGCGTGAGGACAACCTCCCCGCGCAAGTGGTGGCCCGGCGCATTGGCTACCGCATCATTGACACGCGCGACTACGGCGACGGCATCCGCTGGTCCGTGTTTCGCTTTGGCCGCGAGGAATGGGCGCGGCGGGTGGCCCGGCTGGAGCGCGGCGAGGCCTCCCACCCGTCCGGCCTGGGCCGCGTCTTCCACGTGCTGCCGGAGGCGCCGTTTGACCCGGTGGTCACCCCGGAGTTGCTGGCGGAACACGGTGGGGACGGGTGAGCGCTGCCGCCCGGAGCCTGGCCGCGCGCCTGCGGGCGGCGCCGCACTCCGTCGCCACGCTGTCCGTCCGCCTGGCCGGCATCCCGCTGCGGCGCCAGGGCACGCATGACTCGCTTTGCGCTTACTACGCGGCGGCCACCGCGCTGTGCGCGCTGCACCCGTGGATGGCGGAGGGGTTTGATGCGTCCCGCGCGGAGCATGATCCGTTGCTGGCGCACCTGCCGCGCCGCGGCCGCTCACTGGACGCGCTGGTGACGGGCGCCCTGTTCACCGGGCTGCACCTGCGGGACCTGGCCACGGCCATGAACCGCGTCTGCCGTGGCACCGGGACCCTGTTCCAGTACCGCGTGCTCCACCGCCGGGCGGTGGCCCAGGTGGCCGCCCCGGTGTTGGCCGGCCTCCCCGCGGTGCTCGGCTGGGAGGGCCCGGAAATCGGCAATCACACCGTGGTGGTGCACGGTGTGAAGCGGGCCCGCGGCGCGCCACGGACGTGGCTGGAGTTGCTGGACCCCGCGCTGGCGCTGGACGCGGTGGAGTGGGGCCAGTTGGTGGCGCTGGCCGGCGGGACCCTGGAGGCCATCCTGTGCGTGCGCCACGCGGGCATGCGCCCGGACCGGGTGACCACCGCCAAGGGGCCGGGCGGAAACCTGGTGCGCAGCCACTGCCGCGTGGAGCGCCTGGACCCGCGCACGGAGCGGTGGACGGCGCTGGTGGCGCCGGCATGACAATCAGCGCTCAGCTGCGGCTGGAGGTGTCCCACCACTTGGACAGGGACGCGTGCCGGGGTGCGTGGTGGATGCCGTAGTGCGAAATGTCGTTGTACAGCAGCAACCGCGCGCGCGTGGCGTCGCGGAAGTCCAGCACGTTGAGACAGCACGGACTCTGGTCCAGCCGGTCGCGGTAGCCGCGCAGGTCAAAACCCAGCAGACTGCCAATGAGCAGCCGGATGGTGGCCTTGTGGCTGATGACCAACACCGTCTGTTCCGGGTGCTTCTCCACAATCCCGCGCAGCGCCGGCAGCGCCCGGGCCAGCACCGCCAGGCCGCTCTCCCCGCCCTGCGGCGCGCACGTGAAGGGGTCCGCATCCCAGTTGGCGTATTCGCCGCCAAACCGGGCCTCAACCTCCGCGCGGGTCAGCTGCTCCCAGCGCCCGTGGTGAATCTCGCGCAGGCCTTCCACCGGCTCAACCTTCATGAGGTGCGGCTCCGCCAGGATCTCCGCGGTGCGCTGCGTGCGCTTCATGGGTGAGGCATAGATGGCCGCCAGCGGCGAACCGCGCAGCCGCGCCGCCAACATGCGCGCCTGGTGCTCCCCGTCCTCGGACAGCGGCGTGTCCGTGGCACCGCCAAAGCGGTCATCCGCGGACAGCGAGGTCGCGCCATGCCGGACGAGGAGCACACGCGTGGTCAACCGCCACCTCCGGGCGGAATCCTGTGCCCGGGCGGGGGAGGGAGCAAATTTCCCGGCGGGTCAGGGCGCCGGTGGCGCTGCGCCCGCATCCGGCCCCGGCGCCGCCGCAAGGTCCAGCGCTGCCTCTGCCATCACCTCCGGCGCGCACTGCCCCGTCTCGCTCCATGCCTGGTACAGCCGGTCGCTCCACGCATCGGACCGGTTCTCTTCGACAAGGAACCGCAGGTACTCCCAGCTCACGGACTGGTAGTACAGACGCACCTCCACGCGCGCGGTGCCCGGCGGAACGGTCAGCGGGACGTCATCCCAGGACTGGCCGTCCGCGTAGGTGGCGCCCACCGGCGCGGCCAGGTGCGTGGCAAATGCCTGGTTGCTGAACCCCTCCGGCGGGATGCGGTTGTCGCTCACCATGACGTCATTGAGCACAAAGTGGAATGACTTGCCCGGCTTCTTGCGGTACCGCGCCGCCTGTTTTGGGCTCAGGCCGGGGAGCGCCTGGTAGACACGCGTCCGCTCCGGGTCCAGCAGCGTGGGGACGCTGACCGGCTTGCCCTTCAGGCGTGCCTCGGTGTTCCCGTAGCGGCCCACCTCGGCCAGCACCGCGCCCGCCACGTCCAGAAAGCGCGCGTTGACCCACGCGCGGCGCCCCTCCGGGTAGCCGGTGGGCAGCTTGTGGCCGGTCAGGTTGACCACGCGCACGTTGACCTGCCCCGCGCCGCGCACGGTGAGCTCCAGGCGCGCGGCCCGGCGCAACAACTGGCGTGCCTGCTCCGCGCCCCATTCCAGCGCGCTGGGGTCCACCTCGCGCGCGGGGAAGATGGCCGCCACGGCCCGCGGCGCCCAGGACGACCCGCCGACGATGGCGTGGCTGACGAAGTGCGGCCGCTGCAGGCTGCCGAACCGCGACGCCTGCCCGCCACCCGGCACCGCCGGCATGTGACACGCCTGGCACGTGCCCTCCGCGCCCTTCTGCGCAAACGCGCTCAGCGCCCATTCGCTGTAGGTCCGCTCAATGGCGCCGTAGGCGTGGGGCGGCAGCGTGCGCACGTCAGCGCCAGCCAGCGGGTTGGACACGTTGTGGCACGTACCGCACAGCTCACCCGACGCCTGGAACTCCCCCTTCATCACGTTGTGCGGCATGGCCCCCCGCCCGTCCCCGTACGGGCCGCGCACGGTGTTCTCCCCGTCCACCACCATCATGCCGCTGCCCAACCCGGGCGGAACCGTCTTGGCGTGCTGCGCCGCTTCCGCGCTGCGCGGATCCACCAGGTGGTGGCACACCTCGCAGCTGACCCCGTGCATGTCCTCCGGCGTCAGCAGCGCCCCGTCCGGCGCCTTGGAGCGTCCCTCCAGCCAGCCCCGCGGGGCGTGACACCGGATGCACCACTCGCCCACGCCGGGGATGTCCTGGTTGGCCACCGCCAGCGCGGAACGAAACACCGGGTCCCGCGCGGCCTGGGACATCATGGTTGCCTCCCAGGAGAAGAACGGGTCCGCGTCACCGTTGCGGGTCTGGTTGTGGCAGCGGCGGCACTGCGCCACCTTGCCCAGCTCAATGCCGCCCTCTCCCGGCTGCGTGCCCGGCAGGAACACACCTGTGGGAGCAGGCGGCGCGGCCAGCGCGCCCGTGGGCAGGCGGAGCAACGTCACCAGACAAGCGCACGCAACGACGGGCCGACGGAAGGACATGCCCGCCGGGATACCAAGTCTCCCCGGGTGCCGCATGCAGCGCGGCCTGAGCGGATATTCCATTCCGGTTCCGCCCGCCGTTGACTAGGCTCGCCGCCCGGAGGTGGCCGGTGACTGAACTCGTCCTCGACGTCGCGCGGAGCAGCCGCCAGCAGGTGGTCGAGGCCATCGTGCTCGCCTTCCGGCACTCGCTGCTGGGCTCGCTGTTCAAGGACGACCGGATGGCCAACCTGTTCACCGAGAACTGGTCCAAGATCAGTCCGCGCGAGGGCGTGCTCTCCATCAAGGGCATGATGGACGTGTTCAAGGCGGTCCCGGGGTACGACTTTGACAAGGCCCTGCCCGCGCTGTGCCGCCTCAAGACCTGGGAGCCGTACCTGAAGATGCAGGTGGAGGTCCCCGGCGAATTCGTGATGAAGAAGATCATCGACTACCAGGCCAAGGCTGCGTCGTGCCGCGTGCCGGACACGGAGCTGGCCAAGGTGCTGCCCTCGGCCGCGCAGGCGCTGTCGGTGTTCTCAGGGCGCGCCCGCCCCATCTCCGCGCGGCAGCCCGTGGTGACGGAGGCCGCGCCCCCCCGCGGCCGGGCGGTGATCATGATTGTGGCGGGCGTCCTGGCGGGCCTGCTGGTGGCGGGTGGCGGCGCGGCGTTCCTGCTCACGCGGGAGACCCCGCAGCCGGTGGCGGTGGCGCTGGTTTCTGACGAGATCCCGCTGGCCAGCGCGGAGCGGCTGGGTGACACGGTGACCGCACGGCTCAAGGACCGCGTGTGGCTCACCTTCCCCAAGGCGGACCGCCACGAGCAGGTCACGCGCACCCTGGAGCGCTCCACGCGCATCCCGCGCGTCATGGCGCTGAAGCTGGTGGATGAGGCGGGGAAGGTGGTGGCGGAGGGGCGGTTGGTGGGGACGCAGTCACAGGTGGAGCTGCGCGAGTAGCGCTCAGCGCATGCCGGCGGGCGGCCAGTCCTGCGCCGCCACGGGCTCAAACGTTTCGCCCGCCAGCACCTGTTCCAGCACACCCGGCCGCGCCACCACGACGACGACGGTCCGCGCCGGGTCCAGGAACGCGCCGGCGTGGGCCACGCCTTCCGCGGGGTCCATGGCCCACAACAGCGCCGGCGTCCGCCAGCTTTCACCCGGGTGCAGTCCCAGGCGGAACTCGTCCAGCACGGCCGCCGCCAGGTCTGAGACCCCGTCCACCCCGGCCGCGTGCGCCAGCGCGTTGGCGCGCGCCGCGCGGCGGAACGCGTCTGCGCTCACCTGCCCGGCGGCCGCGGCCGCCAGCGCGCGGCGGGCGGACCGCAGCACCTGGGCCGCGTCTCGCGCGGATGCGGAGGTCCCAAGGTACCAGGCCGCTCCCAGCCGCGCGGGCAGCAGCCCGGCCTCCACGCCGTACACCAGGCCGCGCCGCGTGCGCAGTTCGGCCACCAGCGTGGACGAGAAACCGTTGGCCAGCGTCTCCAGGACCGCGCCCAGCGCCGCGGCGGGCGCGCTCCCCGGCGGCGGCGCACGCCCACCCAGGCGCAGGTAGACGGTGTCTCCCACGTCGGCTGTGACGCCCACCACGGCGGCGCGGGAGTCGCCCCGCGCGGGCGCGGGTGCAGGCGGCAGGTGGGCGGCCTGGACATCAGCCGCGGGCCGGCACTCCGCCACGGCAGCAGCCAGCCAGGAGGTGTCCGGCGCGGAGATCACCAGCAGCGCCCCGGCTGACCGTGCAGCCGCGCGGTGGAACGCGCGCAGCGCGTCGGGAGGGGGCAGGTCGTCCGGGGCGGGGACGGGGGGAAGCGCCAGCGCGTGGCCCGGGAACACGCGGGACAGCAGCACGTCCTCCGCCAGGCCCGGCGTACCCTGGGCGCGCTCGGCATCCAGGTCGGCCGCGCGGTCCAGCGCCAGGCGGACGTCGTCATCATTCCAGGCGGGCCGAAACGCGGTGGCACACGCCACGCGCAGCGCATCCCGCGCGTGCGCCGCCGGCCCGCGCGCCTCCAGCACCACCTGCTCCGGCCACGCGGAGGACCGAAGGGTCACGCCGTGCTCATCCAGCCAGCGCCCCGCCTCCTCGCCCCCCGCCAACGCCAGCGGCCCGCCGTCCGCCGCCGGCACCCACGCGGAGCCCTCCTCCAACAGCAACGCCAGCACCGCCGCGGCACCGCGCGTTGCCGCCGTCTCATGCAGGCTGCCGGCGGGCAGCGCCAGGAGCAGTGCAAAGCGGCTCTCGTCCGCGTCCCGCGCCAGCCGCGCCACCATCAGCCCGTGCGCCGTGGTGAAGTGCGTCAGCTCCGGCCCCGGCCACTGCAGCGCAGGCGGCAGGCCGCTGGGAGCGGGTGCCGCCGGCGCGCGGCCGCCGGAACAACCGGTGGCCACCAGCAGCGCCAGCACCAGGACGCGCGGCGGCCCCGTCACGGTGGTTCCCCGGCAACCACCGCCACCCGCGCCAGCGCGCCGGGTTGACGCAGCGCCTCGGCACGGCGGCGCACATCCAGGCTGCGCACGCCCCACACATCGCGCTGGCGGGCCGCGTGCGCGCCCGGCCGGCCCAGCAGCGCCGTGTCCACCGCCAGGCGCTCCGCCAGCCCCACGTGCCACCCCACCTCCTTCTGCAGCGACGTGACGACGTAACCGCGCGCCGCATCCAGCGCGCCCGGTGCGGGACCCCCGTCCGCCAGCGCGGCCAGCACCGCCGCCAGGTGCGCCTCCACCAGGTCCGCGTGCCCGGGTTCCGGCGCCTGGGCGGTGATCACCAGGTCGCCGTGGTGCGCTTGCGGGCGGTACTCGGTGTGGAACTCGGTACCCGGACCGGGCGACGGTGGGTCCGGCAACCGCGCGGCCGCATCCCCGTCCAGCAGGCGCGCCAGCACGCGGTCCACCGCTTCTCCCGGCGAGCCCAGCGCGGCCGCCCGCGCGCCCCACACCACCGCTCCGGCGCGGCCGCGCATCACGCTCAGGCGGGCATCCACCGGCCCCGGGGGCGGACCCGGCCGCGGTGCGCCGGGGAGCACCGTGGCGGGCCGCCATGACGTCATGGCAGCGCGCAGCACGGGCAGCGCTTCAGCAGGGTCAACCGCGCCGGCCAGCACCAGCACGGACCGCCCGGGCTCCAGGTGCGCGGAGGCCCACGCGCGCACCTCCGCCGGCGCAATGGCCGCCACCTCCGCGGGCCACCCCAGCACCGGCCGCCCGAACGCGTGCGCCCCCCACAGCCGCGCCACCACACCCTCGTCGGCGGCGGCCAGCGGTGGTTCCTCCACGCGGAAGCGCCGCTCGTCGGCCACCACGCGCTTCTCCCGGGCCAGGTCCGCGTCCGTGAACTCCAGCCGCGCCAGGCGCGCGGCGTGGACGGCCACCGCTTCGCGCAGGACCGCCGGGCTGAACTCCTCCACCAGCACCGTGTAGTCCCCCAGCGTGAACGCGTTGGACCGCAACCCCAGCGCCTCCGCGTGCGCGTCCGAGCGCGGGCCCGCACCACCGCCGGATTCAAACAGCAGGTGCTCCGCCAGGTGTGCCAGCCCGGAGCGCCCCGGCGGGTCCGTGGTGGCGCCGCCCGGCACCACGGTGGCCATCCCGCACCACGGCACCCGCCCGCGCGGCACCACCACCACCCGCAGGCCGTTGTCCAGCACCGCCTCCACCCGCGCGCGCGTTTCCCAGGACCGGGCGCCCTCCTCCACCCAGGCCGGCACCGGCGCCGCGCCGGCCATCCATGCCAGCAGCGCCAGCATCACGTGGGCGGATTCAACCGGCGGCGCGGCGGCAGCGCCGTCACGCCACCGCGCAGCAGGGACAGCGTGCGGCACAGCGCGGCACGCAGTTCCTCGGGCAACACCACGCGGTCCACCAGGCCCGCCTCCGCCGCGGCGTGCGCGCGGTCGCGTTCGCGGATGAAGGTCTGCTTGCGCGCTGCCAGTTCCTCCTCCGTCAACTCCGCCCCGTGCGCCAGGATGGCCGCCGCCGCGTCCGCACCCACCACGTCATAGCGCGCGTGCGGCAGCGCCAGGACCACGTCACCGGTGTACGCCAGCACGGACGCCCCCCCGTAGCTCTTCCCCAGCACCACGCTCACCCGCGGCACGCCGGCCGCGCCGTAGGCGGACAACAGCTTGGCCCCGTGCAACAGGATGCCGCCCTGCTCCTGGCTGCGCCCCGGCACAAACCCCGGCACGTCCGCCAACGTCACAATGGGCAGGTTGAACGCCCCGCACAGCTGCACAAACCGCGCGCCCTTGCGCGCCGCTTCCACGTCCAGCGCGCCCGCCCGGTGCCGCGGCTGGCTGGCCACCACGCCCACCGCGTGCCCGTCCAGCCGGGCGAGCGCGGTCACCAGGTTGCGCGCGTAGCGCGGGGACCACTCCAGCAGCGAGTCACGGTCCACCACCGCCTGCACCACCGGCAGCACGTCATACGCCTTGCGCCGGGACACCGGGAGCAGGTCCCACAACTCCGGCGTGGCCCGGCCGGGCGGGTCCCCCGTGTCCCGCACCGGCGCGGAGCCGTCAAAGCGTGACGGCAGGTAGGACAGCAGGCGGCGCGCGGCGTCCACGGCCGCGGCGTCGTCCGGAACCACCAGGTTGGCCGCACCGCTCACGGTGGCGTGCATCACCGCACCACCCAGGTCCTCCATCGGCGTGTCTTCGCCCGTGATGGTGCGGGTGACCTTGGAGCCGGTGATGAACATGAACCCCCACGGCTCCACCATCACCACGCTGTCCGCCAGCGCCGCGGTGTACGCCGCCGCCCCCACGCACAGCCCGCACACCACCGCCACCTGCGGCACCACGCCGGAGGCCTCCACGGACGCGCGGATGATCTCGCCGTAACCGCGGATGGCACCCGGTCCCTCGTCCACCCGCGCGCCGTCGCTGTCATGCAGGCCCACCACCGGGAAACCGTGCGCCAACGCGTGCCGGTACAACCGCACCACCTTGCCCGCGCCGTCCTCGCCCAGCGCGCCGCGGCGCACCGTCACATCATGCGCAAACGCCGCCACACCCCGCCCGTCCACCCGCCCCACCGCGGTGACCACGCCGTCCCCGCGCGCCCGTTCCGCGCCGCGGCCCCGGTGTGTCACGTGCCGGCCCAGCTCGTCGTACTCGCCGCCGTCAAACAGCCGCGCCAGCCGGTCACGCGCCGTGAGCCGCCCCAGCTTCCTCTGGCGCTCCAACCGGTGGCGGCCGCCGCCCGCCTCCGCGGCTTCCTCCTCGGCGCGCCACGCCTCCGTCATGCGTTCCCTGTCGCTGGCCACGCCCACCTCCACCGTTGGAACTGTTTCACGCGCCGCCGAGCCGGAAATCAAGCACCGGCCTTGCGGGTGCACCCACGCCGCGTCACACTCCGCCGCGCATGCTGCAACGCCTGCTGTCCGCCACGGCCGCCCAGTTGGATCGGGCGGTGAGCCACGCCGCCGTGGGCCTGCTGTCCCGCCACAAGGTGGCCACGCTGGACCACCCGGCGCGCGTCACCGCCCTGCGCGGCCTGGTGCAGCGCTATGCGGACCCCGCCTTCCGCGCCGAGCCGGACCGCTTCTTCCCGCGCGTGTCCGCCACGGTGGACGCCGTGCACGCGGGAACTCGGGGCGCGCTGGAGGTCACCGACCTGTCCTGGGACAGCCGGTTTCACCCGTTTTCCGACGACGTGGCCGCCACCTATGACCGTGACCCGCGCAACCGCCGCGCCTACGCGCGGCTGTACTCCGTGGGGGAGGGCGGCCGCCCCGCCGTGGTGCTGGTGCACGGGTTCCTGTGCGGCCAGTGGTCCGTGGAGGAGAAACTCTGGCCGCTGGCGGCGTTTTCGCGGTGGGGGCTGGATGCGGCGCTGCTGGTGCTCCCGTTCCACGCCCTGCGCAGCGCACCCATGTCACGCCCGCGCTTTCCCGGCGCGGACCCGCGCCTCAACATTGAAGGCTTCCGCCAGTCCATCCAGGACCTGCGCGTGCTGGTGGAGTTCCTGCGCGCGCGCGGCGCCACCGCGGTGGGGCTGATGGGCATGAGCCTGGGCGGCTACGTGTCCGCACTGGCCGCTACATTGGACCCATTTGACTTTGTTGTGCCGATGATTCCATTGGGTTCTATTGCGGACTTTGCCCGTGACGGCGGACGCCTGGGCGGCACCCCCGACGAGCGCTACCTGCAGCACCGCCTGTTGGATGACTGCTACGGCGTGGTCAGCCCGTTCTCCCGCCCGCCGCGCGTCCGCCCCGAGGCGGCCCTGGTCATCACCGGTGACGGCGACCGCGTGACCCCCGCCAACCACGCGCGCCGCCTGGCGGACCATTTCCAGGCGCGCCTGCACGTGTTCCACGGCGGACACCTGCTGCAATTCGGCCGCGCGCACGGCTTCCGGGCCGTCGGCACCATGCTGGATCGCCTCGGGTTGCGGCACCGCGCTGCCGGGTGACGTCCGGTTGACGTGGCACCCCGCACCGCGTGCCTTGCCCCCCCGCACCGCGTGCCTTGCCTCCCCGCACCGCGCGCCTTGCTGCCCCGCACCGCGCGCCTTGCTACCCCGCACCGCGCGCCTTGCTACCCCGCACCGCGCGCCTAGCCCCACCGTCCCGCATGCCTCGCCCCCCCGTCCCGCATGCCTCGCCCCCCCGTCCCGCACGCCTTGCTACCCCCTCCCGCATGCCTCGCCCCCCCGTCCCGCATGCCTTGCTACCCCCTCCCGCATGCCTGAGTGTGGCGTTTTCACAGCGGTTTATTCCATGCAGGCCTGTGTGGCCCGCAAGCTGGTTGGCTTGTTGAATCGGTGGGGGCGGACGGAGCGCACCGGGTGGGCTGCCGCCAAATGGGCGAGGCGGTCGCGTTCAGCCGGGCAGCGCCGGCAGGACCGCGTCAATGTCCGGGTCCGCCGGTTCCGCCGGGGTGGCGGGTGCACCACGCCGGGTGGCGGGCGGGTTGCGCAATGCCGCCGCTTCCTTGGACCGGTCACCGAACTTCGCCCGGACCAACTTCCGGAAAGTCGTGAAATCGGCCATGGCAGCCGCAGAGGCGGCGGCCAGTTCGGCGGTTGTCAGGTCCGCACCGTCTGACGCCTGGTCCGCTTCAGCCGCTTCCTTGTCGTAGGTCGCGCGCAGGGGACGCAGCGTATTGAGCGCCTCCTCGGCAAACTCAAAGCGGCGCTGCAGCAGCGGAACATTGCCGTCCGTGTCGCGTTTGAGTTCCGTTTCCAGGTGATCCACCAGGGCGTCCATATTGATGGCGAAATCGTCCTCGCCCGTGGTGCCGGACCGGAACTCCGCCAACATCAGCCCCGGGTCCACCGCCAGGCATTGGAGCCGGCTGGTTGCGTAGGCGTGACCCAATGGCGCCAGCGCGGTGTTCTTTTCCGCGACTTCCTTCTTCCGTGCCCGCAACGCCGCGGCATTGGCGCGCGCCGCCTTCAGCAGCGTGTCCAACCGGCCTTGCAGCACCGGGCCCCACTTCTGGCCGGACACCCAGGTGGGGTTGGCTGCACAACACGTCGTGCAGCGACGCGTACGAATCGCAAGGTCCCGCAATGACATCTCCGCCATGATCAACGACTCCCCTCGCGCGGTGTGGTTGAGGTTGAACGGCCGCGCGGCGCGCCGAATAGGCGAGTTCCTTTGCGGAAGGCAATGGCGTGGTTGACGCGTAGCGGCGTTACGCGTCGGAATGCGGCATGTAGCCCTGGACCGTGCGGGGGAAAGCGCGGAGCCTCGCGAAGTCCGCTTGGGGAGGTTCCTGTGAACAGACGCTCTGTGTTGAACGTGTTGGGCGCGCTCGCCGTGCTCGCCGGCTGTACGCGCGTTGAGGGTGAGACCGCTGTCACCGTCCCACAACCCGTGCAGCACGAAGCGCTGACCACCGACCCAACGCTGGGGCGCTTTGTCCTGCTGGCGGAGGATCGCGTGGAAACCGGTCCACGGTCAGTGGTGCGCGGAGGGGACGTCGGGTCGCGCGGCGGTGCGGACGGATGGAGCGTGGTGATTGGGAACCGCGGGCGCGTGGAAGGCGGAAACATCCTGGCGGCCAGCGTGAAGCTGCGGCACGGCGCGGTGGTGGAAGATGTCCAGACGGAACGCTTCAGCGGCGGCGATGCGACGCACGGGCTGGTGATGCCGCTGGTGGTCACCGTCCCGGAGCTGCCCGCGGCATCGGCAGTGACGCCGGGCCACGCGGATGTGCGGGTGCGGCCGCGCACGAGCCGGACGTTGGAGGCGGGGCGGTTTGACAGCGTGGAGGTGTCCAGCCGGGGGACGCTGCGCCTGACCGGCGGGGTGTATGAGCTGCGCACTTTGGAGGTTGGCGCGAACGCCCGCATTGAAGCCAGCGCGCCTTCCGAGCTGCGGGTCCTGGGCCGCGTGCGGATGGGCCGCGGTGCCACGGTGGGAGCCAACTCCGGCGTTGCGCGGGATCTGCGGATTGAATCCGGTGCGGGAACGGCGGAGCGGGACCGCGGCGACGACAATGAAGAGCGAGAGGAGGACGACGATCACGCCTGCGGGTCTCCGGTGGAGATCCAGGCGGAGGCGCGGGTGACGGCGCTGCTGTTGGCGCCCAGGGCGCGCGTGCACGTCGGCAGTGAAGTGGTGCTGGTGGGGGCAATCGCGGGCAGGTCCATTCATCTGGGACCGCGGGCAGAGGCGAGCTTCCAGGGCGGGTTGGGCGGCGGTTGCTCGGCGCAGTCCTGTGATGACGGAAACGCGTGCAACGGCGTGGAGACCTGCGAAGCAAGCGGCGTCTGCACGGCCGGCGTGCCGCCGGTGGTGGACGACGGAAACCGGTGCACGGTGGACGCGTGCGATCCCGCGACGGGGGTGACGCACGTGGCGTCCGCCGCGGGGACTGCGTGCGGTGATGGCAACGCGTGTAACGGTGATGAGACCTGCGACGGGGTGGGCGCCTGCGCGGGTGGGACGGCGCCGCCGGTGAACGATGGAAACCCGTGCACGGTGGATGGGTGCGATCCCGCGACGGGGGTGACGCACGTGGCGTCCGCCGCCGGGACGGCGTGCGGTGATGGCAACGCGTGCAACGGTGATGAGACGTGTGACGGGGCGGGCGCATGCGCGGCTGGGACAGCGCCGGTGGTGGACGACGGAAACCCGTGCACGGTGGACGGGTGCGATCCCGCGATGGGGGTGACGCACATGGCGTCCGCCGCTGGGACGGCGTGCGCGGATGGCAACGCGTGCAATGGTGATGAGGCGTGTGACGGGGCGGGAACGTGCACGGCGGGGACGGCGCCGCCGGTGGACGACGGAAACCGGTGCACGGTGGATGGGTGCGATCCTGCGTCGGGGGTGACGCACGTGGCGTCCGCCGCCGGGACGGCGTGCGGTGATGGCAACGCGTGTAACGGTGATGAAGCGTGCGACGGGGCGGGCGCCTGCGCGGGTGGAACGGCGCCGCCGGTGGACGACGGGAACCCGTGCACGGTGGATGGATGCGATCCCGCGACGGGGGTGACGCATGTGGCGTCCGCTGCGGGGACGGCGTGCGGTGATGGAAACACATGCAACGGTGATGAGACGTGTGACGGGGCGGGGACGTGTGCGGCGGGGATGCCCCCTGCCCTTGACGATGGGAATCCGTGCACGGTGGATGCGTGTGAGCCGGGGACCGGAGTGACGCACGTGACGCTTCCGCCGACGGACGGGTGCTGGCTGAGCGTGGACAATGACGGCGACGCGTTCACCGAGAACGGCGGAGACTGCAACGACGCCGATGCGGCGATTCACCCCGGTGCCACGGAGGCTTGCGGCAACGGCGTGGACGAGGATTGCAGCGGCGCTGATCTCGCGTGCGGTGGGATCCCGACGTTGGTCGCGCCACCGCTTGATCCATCGGTGACCACCACCATGCTGGCGGCGACAGCGTTTCTGTACACGGGGCCGGGAGCGGTGCAGACGGGTGTGGCGCCGGGGACGATCACGGCGGAACGTGTGGCGGTGCTGCGGGGACTGGTGATGACCCGAGATGGCGTGGCGCTGCCGGGAGTGCGGATCACGGTGCGCGACCACACGGAGTTCGGGAGCACGCTGTCACGGCTGGACGGGTGGTTTGACCTGGCGGTGAACGGGGGCGGGCTGTTGATGCTGCAGTACCGGATGGAGGGCTACGTGGAGGTGGAGCGCCGCCTGGAAGTCCCGTGGCGGGACTACCTGGTAGTTCCGGAGGTGGCGATGGTGGCGCTGGACCCGGTGGTCACGCAGATTGACTTCAGCACGCTGATGGAAGTTGCGGTGGCGCGCGGGTCAGTGTCCTCCGACGCGGACGGGGAGCGGCAGGCGACGCTGTTGTTTGCTCCGGGCAGTACCGCGGAGCTGGTGTTCACCGACGACACGACCGTTCCGATTTCGCAGGTGACGCTGCGGCAGACGGAGGTGACGGTGGGCCCCAACGGTCAGCGCGCGATGCCGGCGGACCTGCCGACGAACTCGGCGTACACCTACGCGGTGGACCTGCGGGTGGAAGAAGCGGTGGCAGCCGGGGCAGCGCAACTTCGGGTATCCCCGCCGGTGTCATTCTACGTGGAGAACTTTCTGAACTTTCCGGTGGGCGGGCACGTGCCGGCAGCATGGTACCGGCCGGAAGGGATGGCATGGATTGGCGCGGAGGATGCGCTGGTGATCAAGGTGCTGTCAGTGACGGATGGGGCAGCGGACCTGGACGTGACGGGCAGCGGCACGCCATCCGACGAGGCAACGCTGGGTGGTCTGGGCATCACGGCGGCAGAGCGGGTGAAGCTGGCGGAGTTGTACGTGCCCAACGCAACGGTGTGGCGGACGCGGCTGCAGCACTTTTCACTGTGGGATTTGAACGGGAGTAACCCGTGGGATGTGCCGCAGGATCCTGCGCCGGTTGTGCCGCCCCTGCCGTCACCGCGGGAGACGGAGCCCGCGCCGATGGATGACAACTGCGAGGAACCGGCGCACTCCACGGTGGACATCCAGAACCAGTTGGTGAAGGAGCGGTTGCCGCTGGTGGGCACGCCGCACACGCTGCACTACCGGAGTGACCGCGTGCCCGGGAGGCAGGACGGGCACGTGCTGAAGATCCCGCTGACCGGGCCGGAACCGCCGATGCGGTTGGTGGGAGTGAAGGTTGAAGTGAGCGTGGCGGGTAACCGGGAATACCTGGAATTCGAGACCCTGCAACCGAACATGATTCACACGTATCACTGGTCTGGGCTGGACGCGTACGGGCGGAAGCCGCAGGGGAGCCAACCGGTGAGTGTGAACATCGGGTACGTGTACCGGATGACCTACCGGATTCCGATGATCTGCTGCCCGTCGAGCGTTGGCTTGCTGTGCGGGCAGGGAGGTGCATGCTGCATATCCTGGGAGGACGCCTGCATGGCCTCTGGCTACCTGTTCTCGGTGGAGACCCGGGATGTGGATGAGACCGCATGGACAACGACGCGGGGAGAGCTTTCTGGTCCGCTGGGGGTTTGGGATGTGAAGGCGGTGGGCCTGGGTGGATGGAGCCTGGATTCGCACCACACGTACGACCCCGGTTCAAAGCGGTTGTTCCTGGGGACCGGGCGGACGCGGAGCGCGGAGGAGCTGCCGCGGGCGCTGCGGGTCATGAGTGATGATGGGCAGATAGGGGTTGGGGATGAGCCGGCGGCGCAATCGCTCGGGATCATGGCGGACGGGGCGGCATTGGTAGCACGGTCGCAGACGCACGAGGTGGTGCGGTTGTCGCAGGACGGGGAGGTGACGCGGATAGCGGGCACCGGCGAGTTTGGTGACGACGGCGACGGCGGGCCTGCGGTGGAGGCGAGACTGCGCTACCCGGTGGCGGCGGTGGTGGCGGTGGATGGCAGCATCCTGATAGCGGACGCCGGTGCGCGGAAGGTGCGGCGGGTGGGCGTAGACGGGGTGATCTCCACGGTGTTCATGGACAGCGAGTTCCAGGGCGCCATGGCGGCGGTGCCGGACGGGAGCATTGTGTTTGGCGCAAGCGTGTGGCTGAAACGGTGGCTGCCCGACGGGCGGGTGGTGACGGCGGCCGGAAACGGGACGTGGGGGACCTCCGGCGACAACGGCCCTGCGGGGCAGGCGGCACTTACGACGGTGGAACACGTGGCGGTAGGGCCGGACGGCACGGTGTACCTCACGAGCAGCCAGCCGGCGTATCTGCGGAAGGTCATCCCCGGCGGGACGATCAGTAGGGTGGCGGGGAATGGAACAGACGCGTTTGCCGGTGATGGGGTGCAGGGTCCCGACACGGGGCTGGGCCAGGTACACGCACTTACTGTGGGCCCCAACGGCAGCGTGTACGTGGCGGCGACGGTGTGGGGGGGGGCGGCACGGGTACTCATCCTGGAGGTGACACCGGACGGGCGGGTGCGGCGCGTGGCCGGGCGCGGTCCATACGCGTGGCGGGTGCCAGCGGTTGGAGCCGCGCTGAACACGCCGCTGGGTTGGCAGAGCGGTCTGGCCGTGGCGCCGGACGGGATGCTGTGGATCCTGGAGAACGGGGGAAACCGGTTGCGGCGCGTGGAGCCGGCGCTGCCCAGCGTGGCTGTGGGTGACATTGTGATTCCGTCGGAGAACGGCGGCGAGGTGTACGTGTTTGATCTGACCGGCCGGCACCTGCGGACGCTGGATGGATCCACCAACGCAGTGGTGCGGACATTCACGTATGAGGGAGGCCAGTTGGCAGGGGTGACGGACGCGGACGGCGGCACGACGGAGATTGAACGGGATGGGGCGGGAAACGCGACGGGTATTGTGTCCGCGAAGGGCCAGCGGACGATGCTGCAGGTGGATGGCAACGGGGACCTTGTGGCGGTGACGGACCCCGCGGGGAACGCGGTGCAGATGTCGTACTATCCGGGCGGGCTGTTGGAGCAGTTCACCAATGCGCGGGGATTCGCGTCCTATTACGGTTACGACGAGTTGGGGCGGTTGACGTCGGATTCAGACACGGTGGGCGGATACGTGGCGCTGGCGCGGACGGAAGGAGTGGGGCAGGCGGTGGTGACCAAGAGGCTGGCGGAGGGTGCCGCCGCCACGTACGGATTTGGACGTGGAGTGTCCGGCGGGAGCAGCCGGACGGTGACGAACACGTTTGCGGACGGGACGCAGGTCACCTCCACGCGGGATGACAGTGGCGTGGTGCGTGTGACGAGAGCGGATGGCACGCAGTTGGAGACGGCGTCCGGCCCGGACCCGCGGTTTGGGATGTTGGCGCCCATCACGGTGAGCCGGACGCGACGCACGCCGGCGGGGAAGGTGCAGACGCAAACGGTGACGCGGACAGCGACACTGGCGAACCCGGATGATCCGTTGAGCCTGGTGGCGGAGCACGAAGAGCGGACGGTGAACGGCCGTGTGTCCACGCGGGATTACGATGCGGTGACGCGGACGACGGTGACGCGGTCGCCGGAGGGACGGACGCAGCGGTGGGTGACGGATGAGAAGGGCAGAGTGACGGAGCACGAGGCGGGCGGATTGGTGCCTGCGCGGATGAGCTACGACGCGGAAGGGCGGTTGATGGGCGTGGCCAGCGGACTACGGACGACGACGCTGGAGTACGACAGTCTGGGGAGACTGGCGGTGGTGACGGATCCCGCCGGGCAGACGGTGGGCCTTGCGTACGACGATGCGAACCGGGTGACCGAGCAGACGCTGGCGGATGGCAACACGGTGCGGTTGCGGTACGACGCCA
>JACRCW010000086.1 GCA_016218805.1 Deltaproteobacteria bacterium
CCTCCGTTCCATGGCGACCAGCCGGAACGCAACGCGGGGCCGACGTCGCCAGGCGGGCCGCTTTGTCAGGGGGCCGCGAGACATGCCAAACCCATGGCACCCCTGTCGTTCCCGTTCTACAACCATCCCGCATCACACCCGCACTCGTCGGTACACGCCACCGGGCACGCGCCGCCGGAGCACGGGTCCCCGTGCGGGGTGGGAGCGGCATCCACGCTGAAGTCCGCCGCGTTGTCGTCGGTGTCAGCGTGGCTTGCCCGGCGTGTGAGGCTCTGCCCGGGCCCCGCGGGCGCGGCCGGGGAGCCCTCGCCACCAAACGTGTCACCGGCTTGGAAAGTCCCGTACCCCAGCGCGTCCACCACCTCGCCGTGCCAGCGCACCTGCACCGAGTCCGGGCCGTTCTGCAGGTCCACCCGCGCATCAACCAGGTCAGCGCGCGCCAGCAGGTCGGGCGCGCCGCCGGGATGCGCCAGGACAAAGAAGCCGTCCGCGCCCAGCACCTCGCCGGTGAGCGGAATGGTGACGTCCACAGCGCCGCCGGTCCCCACAGCTCAATCATGAGGGTGTTGTTGGAAGCGGTGTCCGTCCCTGCGCTGTCGTACACCACCTCGTTGATGAGGATGACCGCGGGCGGCGCCGCGGGGCACGCGCCGGCCTGGCAGCCTCCATCCGCCTGGCACGCGTGGCCTGGTGACCAATCCAGGCACGGGTCCGCATCATGCTGGCCGCAGGTTCGCAGGGTGCTGCCGGTGCATTCCGTGGCGTCCTGGGTTGGGCATTCATCCTGGCAGGTGCCGCTGCCGCTGCCGGCGGAGAGCCCGCCGGTGCTTCCGGACGCGGCGCTGCCGGTTCCGACGCTGGTGTTGCCGCCTTGCGAAGGCGCACCGGAAAGGGCGCTTGACGACGTGACCGCGCAGGGGTCGTCGGCGCGCACGCAGGAGTTGTCCCCGGCGCAGCAGGTGGACCCCTCCGCGCAGGAACAACCGCCACCCGGTTGTCCGGTGTCAGCGGGACGGCAGGCGATGACGAACAGGGGAATTGCGAGGCCGGCAGACCAGCGCATGGGCATCTCCGGAGCGGGCGACCTTGCCGACCGGATGCGCGCGGAGCAACGCCGCGGCGCCCAACGCTACACCGCGGGCCTGGGCGCGCGGCTCAATGGCACCCCGAGTTGAGGCAGGTCTCCGTCGGGCCACACGGCAGGCCGCAGCCGCCGCAGTGCTCGTGGTCGGAGGTGGTGTCCACGCAGCCGGCGGCGCAGCAGCGGCCGGCCCCGCCGCCATCCGCAAAGCACGGCGCGCCCGCGTGCGGCGCATCGCACACGTCCACGCCGCACCGCCCGCCACGGCACACCGCGCCACCCGCGCAGCGGTGGCCGCATTCGCCGCAATGGTTGGGATCCGTCTGCCGGTCCACGCACGCGGCGCTGCAGCAGAAGCCAAACCCGCCATCCGCGTAGCAAGCCGCGTTGTCCGGCGTCCCGGCGCAGGACAGCGTGGCGCAGCTTCCCGCCACGCACGTGGTCCCCGCCGCGCAATGCTGGTTGCACCAGCCGCAGTTGGCTTCGTCCGCTTGCAGGTCCGCGCAACCGCTGGCGCAGCACACCGAGCGGGTGCCGCCGTCAGCGTCACAGAAACGGCCCAGATCCCCGCGGCCGCACGCCGCGGACCCGCCGGTGCACAACCCGTCCACGCAGGTCTGGCCGGGCGCACAGCGCGCGCCGCACCCGCCGCAATTGTCCGGGTCATTCTTCCAGTCCATGCAGGCGTTGGAGAACATCCCTGACATGCAGCAGATGCCCAGGCCGCCGCCCTGGAACGCGCACGGGGCGGACATGGGTGAATCACATGCCGGGCGGACACAGCTGCCGTCCACACAGATCATCCCGCCCAGGGAACAGTCATACGGACAGCTGGCACCGGGGCTGGTGGCGGGGAAGCACCCACCGCCAAAGCTCCCCAGGCACGCCTGGGACGCACAGGCAAACCCGCACTCCATGCAGTGCTGCGGGTCCTGCTGCACGTCCACGCACGCGCCGCCGCAGCACGTCCCCGTGCCGCCCAGGCCCCCCACGCTCAATCCAAACGCGCAGCGGCCGCCATTCCACGCGCCCGCGCAGGCACGTGCCAGGCAGCGCGCCTGTTGGCACACCTCGCCGGGCGGGCAGGCGCCGGCGTCGCCCTGACAGGCGGCGTGGCCGCCGTCCGCCACGGTGCACTGGCCCCGGTCACAAGCGGCCGCGCCCGGACACCGCAGGCCGCAACCGCCGCAGTTCACTGCGTCCAGCCGCGGGTTGATGCACGCGCCGTTGCAGCACGTACCCGGGACGCCGGGCGCAACCGGACACGCCACCGGTCCGTTGGCGGTGGCGCAGTTGACGCGTGGCGTGCAGTTGCCGTGGCTGCACCATTCGGACGGGGTGCAGGCGTGGCCGCACGCGCCGCAGTTGGCGTCGTCAAAATCCGTGGCGAGGCACGCGCCGCCGCAGCACAGTCCCTGCGTGTCCGCGCCGGGTTGGCACGCAAAGCCCTCCGGCAGGCCCGCACAGGAAGTGGCCGCGCAGAAGTTGCCCGCGGTGACGCAGCCGCTGCCCGCGGGACATCCCCCGCCGGTGCACAGGCCCGCCGTCCCGCCGGAGTAGCAGTGGATCCCGGACGAACACGCCGCGCCCGCCGGACAGGCCCGGCCGCACACGCCGCAGTGCGCGCTGTCGTCGTAGACGTTGGTGCACACGCCGTTGCAGCATTGGCCCCATTGCGTGGCGGACACGGCGCACGCGCCGCCCGTGGGGGCGTTCACGCAGCTCTGCCACAGGCACACGTCTTCCTGGCAGGTCTGCCCATCCGCGCACACGTTGCTGCAGGAACCGCAATGGCGCGGGTTGCCCGTCAGGCGCGCGCATTCCGTGCCGCAGCAGGTGGCCCACATGCCCGCATCGCGGTCGCCGCAGTATTCACGGGTGCCGTCGCAATACGGGGGAAGACAGCCGCCGCCGGGGACGCAGTATTCGTCTCCCACGCACGCGTTGCCGCACACCTGGCAGTGGTCCGGGTCGTAGTAGTCCCGGCACACGCCGTCGCAGCAGTGGCCGTAACCACCGTTGGGGGGCGTGCACTCCGCTTCGTTCCGCCCGCAGGACGCCGCTGCGGAGGAGGCGCCGCTGCCGGACGGCTGCACGGACGTGGCCTGGCTGGTGCCCGTGGAAGTGCCGCTGGCCGCAGCGGACGCGCTGGAACCGGACGCGCCCGTGACGCCAGCGTCGTGGGCGGATGGGTTGGAGCGCGGCGTACACGCGCCGCCCGCAACCACAACGCACAGCGCCAACCAACGACAGGATGGGTTCATGGCGTCCTCCGGAGGTCATGCGTGACCGGCCGATTGGCAAACATTCATCCCGCGGGTGGCTCCGTCCTGCCCGGTGGCCCTACCACGCAGCGCGCTCCCGGGGGTACAAGCGCGCCATGGAGCAGGTCGGCACGCTCATCGTCGGCGGAGGCATCACCGGGCTGGCCACAGCGGCGTTCCTGGGTCACCCGGACTGCCTGCTGCTGGAGGCGGAGCAGGAGTTGGGCGGGTATTGCCGCAGCATCCGGCGCGACGGATTCACCTGGGACTTCTCCGGCCATTTCTTCCATTTCCGCAACGCGGAGCTGGAAAGCTGGCTGCGTGACCGCATGCCCGGGCAGCGCGTGCTCACCGTGAAGAAGCGCTCCTTCATTTCCTACGCGGGCGGCCGCGTGGACTTCCCGTTCCAGAAGAACATCCACCAGCTGCCGCGGGAAGACTTCATTGACTGCCTGCATGACCTCTACCTGGCGCACGAGGCCGGCGCGCCGGGCCCATTTGCCAACTTCAAGGACATGCTGCTGGCGCGGTTTGGCCGCGGCATCTGTGAGCGCTTCCTGTTCCCGTACAACGAGAAGCTCTACGCGTGTGACCTGTCCGCGCTGGACCCGGACGCCATGGGCCGCTTCTTCCCGCACGCGTCCCTGCGGGACGTCATCCGCAACATGCGCACGCCGGACAACGCGGGTTACAACGACACCTTCACCTACCCGGAAGGCGGCGCCGTCCAGTACGTGCACGCGCTGGCCAGCGCGGTGGATCCCGCGCGCATCCAGGTGGGTGAAGCGGTCACCGCCATTGACCTGGCAACCCGCACGGCTACGACGACACGGCGGACTGTGCACTATGAGCGGTTGGTGTCCACCATGCCGTTCCCGCGGCTCTTGCGGCTGGCCGCCGTCCCGCATGATGCGTCCGCGTTCACGTGGAACAAGGTGCTGGTGTTCAACCTGGGCTTTGACCGCAAGGGCCCCGCGGGCGTGCACTGGCTGTACGTTCCGGACCGTGCGCGGTGCTTCTACCGGGTGGGCTTCTACGACAACATCTTTGAGGCGGACCGCATGAGCCTCTACGTGGAGCTGGGCTTTCCGCGGGATGCCGTGCTGGACCCGGAGGCGCTGCGGGAGCGGGTGCTGGCGGACCTGCGTGCGGAAGGAATCGTGGATGATCAGCGCCTGGTGGCGCACCACCACGTGGTGATGGACCCGGCGTACGTGCACATCAACCGCCGCTCCCTGGAGGAGGCGGCGCGCTGCGCGGAGCTGTTGCGCGGCCACGGGGTGCATTCGGCGGGGCGCTACGGCCGGTGGACCTACTGCTCCATGGAAGACAACATGCTGGAAGCGCGTGCGCTGGCGGCGTCATTCGGCGGGTAGGCGGCGCGCGTGCGTGAGGGGAAGCCATGACAAACGGGATGATGGTGAAGAAAGGGGCCGTGCACGCATTGAAGGAGGAGCTGCGCGGGGTCCAGGCAGAACAGCGCGAACGCCTGGAGGAGCTCCTGGCGCTCATTGAGCGCAACGTCACGGCGATCAAGGACGCGTTCTTTGAGGTGGGGACGTCGCTGGCGGAGATCAACAACAACCGCCTGTACGTGGCTGCGGGGTACGCCTCCTTTTCGGAGATGCTGGAGGCGCGCGGCCTGATGAGCACGGCGCAGGCGGCCAAGCTCATTGCGGTGGCGCAACTGGTGCCGCGTGAATCCGCCATCGAGATTGGCCACGAAAAGGCGTACGCGCTCACCCGCTACGCGCAGGCCGGCGGGGTGGCCGTGAAGGGGCTGCTCAACGGCAAGATTGACGGGCGGCCCATCCGCGAGCTCACGGTGCGGGAATTCAACGCCGCCACGCGGAAGCTGCAGGCCCGCCGCGGGCCGGGCCGGCAGGACGGGCGTGAGGAACGCAAGGCCGCCCGGGAGGCCCAGGCGGAGCTGCGCCGGCGCGGCTTGCAGGGCGTGACGGTCAAAGCGGTGCGCTACGGCAGCGCGTGGGTGTACCGCATTGACGCCGACCGGGACGCCCTGGAACGCCTCACCGCGCGGACTTTTTCCACCCGGACCTCGCAAAAACCCGGACGGTGACGTCGTGCGGTGAAAGTCCATACAGACGTCTGTATGCGCTTCCAAAGACGTCTGTATGAACGGATGCACCCCCAGACACGTGGCCGCCACCGGCGCGCCGGCTTGCGCGGCGGCGGCTGCGGGTGGTGGATTGAGCCTCCCCAGGGAGGGTCCCATGTCCGCCATCCCGTCACCGGAACCAGCGCCGCTTGCGGCCGACGAAGCGCTCTTTGCGGCGGCACGCGCGGCGCTGGATGCCCCCCGGCCGCAGACGCGCCCCGGCATCTATCTGCTCCTGTTCCTGCTGTTCATCGGCTCGCAGTGGGAGGGGCTCCAGTCGCTGGCCGGCATCGCCGTGCTGGTCGCGGTGCTGCTGTTCCATGAGGCGGGGCATGCGCTCGGCATGCGGGCGTTTGGCTTCCGGGACGTGCGGATGTTCTTCATCCCGTTCTTTGGCGCCGCCGTCACCGGACGCCCGCGTGGCGCCAGCGCGTGGAAGGACGCGCTGGTGAGCCTGCTGGGGCCGGCACCGGGGATCGTCCTGGGCGTGGCGCTGGCCGTGGCGCTGCAGCGCTTTCCGCTGCCCCCGCTGCAGACGGTGGTGGAGCTGCTGCTGATGGTGAACGTGTTCAACCTGTTGCCGTTTGGCGGGCTGGACGGCGGGCGCTTTCTGCAGCGGGTGATCTTCTCGCGCCACCGCGTGCTGGAGGCGCTGTTCCTCGCCGGCGGCTCCGCGCTCGTCGCGGCGGTCGGTTTCAGCGGGGACAGCGTCATGCTGGGTGTGTTTGGCCTGCTGGGGCTGCTGACCGTGCCGCAGCGGTTCCGGCTGCGGGGGCGTGCGCGGGCGCTGTGGCGCGCGCATCCCACGCTGAGTCCTGATCCGCCCGCGCTGGGTGACGAGCACGCCCGCGCCGTCTTCCAGGCCGCGCGGGCGCCACTGCCGGAGCCCTTCCGCCACAACGCCCAGCACATCGCCCAGGGCATGGAGTCGTTGCTGGACGCCGGCCGGCCGCCGCCCGGGGCCCTGGCCTCCGTGCTCCTGCTGGCGCTGTACGGTGTCACCTGGATCGTCGCCGTGGCGGGGGTGGTGCTCGCCACCGTGGACCGCGCCAACCCGGAATGGCGCGTGGTGCAGGCGCCCGGCTGGCGCGCGGAGATGCCGGCGCAACCGCTGGAGGCTGACACCGTGGCCGTGACGCCGGCGGGCGAACGCCCGTGCCAGGTGCGCCGCGCCACCATCACCGGGCTGAAACGGTTCACCGTGGCGGTGGTTGATGCGGGCGGGCCCGTCAACGCGGCGGATTGGCTCGCGCTGTCCCGCGCGGAGCACCAGGCGGACATGCATATGACCGTGGCCAGCCAGGAAGCGGTGGTGGTTTCCGGCGTCCCGGGCGTGCGCCTGGTGTTGCGCAACAGCTACCGCCACGCGGTGCTGCTGCAGTTGGTCCACGGGACCCGCCTGTACACCGTGGCCACCAGCGCACCGGACGCGGATGATCCGGATGGGCAGCGGTTCCTGGCGTCGTTCGCGCTGACAACGGCGGAGGGTGTTCCCTAGGCGTAGAAGGCGTGCACCGCGTCCACCACGCGTTCCACGTCGTCCAGGCCGGCGTACATGGGGAGGCGCAGCAGGCGGTCGCTGGTGTCCTGGGTGACGGCCAGGTCCCCCACCGCGCGCCCGTGCTTGCGGCCCGCGGGCGCGGAGTGCAGCGGCACGTAGTGGAACACGGACTGGATGCTGCGCGCCTTGAGGTGGGCAATGAGGCGCGTGCGTTCGTCCAGGGACGCGGTGAGGACGTAGTAGAGGTGGCTGTTGTGCTCCACGTGCGCGGGCACAATGGGGCGGCGCAGGCGCCCGCTGGCTTCCAGGTCCGCCAGGCCCGTGTGGTAGGCGATCCACGCGCGCGCGCGTGACGCGTTGATCTCCGCGCCCTCCTCCAGTTGCGCCAGCAGCATGGCGGCCACCAGCTCGGAGGGGAGGAACGAGCTGCCGATGTCCACCCACGTGTACTTGTCCACCTGGCCGCGGAAGAACTGTGCGCGGTTGGTGCCCTTCTCGCGGATGATCTCCGCGCGCTGGGCCAATGCGTCATCGTTGACCAGCAGTGCGCCGCCTTCGCCGGAGACCAGGTTCTTGGTCTCATGGAAGGACAGGCAGCCCAGGTCCCCCAGCGTCCCCAGCGGCTTGCCCTTGTAGCGCGCCATCACGCCCTGCGCGGCGTCCTCCACAATGCGCAGGCCGTGCCGCTTGCCCAGCGCCAGGAACGCGTCCATCTCCGCGGCAATGCCCGCGTAGTGCACCACAAACACCGCGCGCGTGCGCGGTGTGAGCGCCTCCTCCACGCGGTTCTCGTCCAGGTTCAGCGTGTCCGGGCGGATGTCCACAAACACCGGGACCGCGCGCCGCAGCACAATCGCGTTGGCCGTGGAGACAAACGTGAAGGAGGGGAGAATCACTTCGTCCCCGGGCTCCAGGTCACACAGCAGCGCGGCCATCTCCAGCGCGGCCGTGCACGAATGCGTGAGCAGCGCCTTGCGTGCGCCCAGGTAGCCCTCCAGCCACGCGTGGCAGCGCCGCGTGAACGGCCCGTCACCGGCCAGCGAGCGGGACTGCAGCGCCTCCTGCAGGTACGCGGTTTCGCGGCCCGTCAGAAAGGGCCGGTTGAAGGGCACGGGCGTCGTCGGTGCAGCGGTCATTGGGGCTCCTGGGTGCGCGGGGCTGTAGCGCGCCCCGGCAGCCCGCGCCACGGTTCATCTCTGGACACCATGAGGTCCCAATGCCGCAACGATGGTGTCCACGTTTCATCACCCGGCGTCGTCACTTGCCCGTTGACGCAAGCCATGTGCGCGCGTTCACGGCGGCTGGGTCCACCCCAGGCTGAGGGAGAGGTTGCACTGCAGCTGCCGCAGGATGCTGTCCACCTCAGAAGCCGGAGCACCCAGGCGCTGCTGCAATACCGCGCGGGTGGCAGCCAGGAGGTCCAGGCGGGCGCGCGCCAGCCAGCGCGCGGCGGTGGCCCGGTGAACCTGCTGGGAACGCCCCAGGTCGTCCACCGTCATCCCGTGCACGTAGGCCAGGCTCAGCAGGGTGCGCTGTTTCTCCGTCAGCCCTTCAAACGCCTGCCTGAACGCCTGTTGTACCAGCGGCTTGTGCGCCAGGTGGAGCATCTCCAGTTCCGGGTCGCGGTGGGCGGTCTGCTCCAGCAGCCCGTCGTCGGGCAGGGGCACTTCACGGGCGTGTCTGCGCTCCACGCTCAGCAGCTCCCGCGTCAGCGCCGTCCTCAGGAATCCCAGCAACGTTCCGCGTCCGTCGTACTGGGAGATGCGCGCGGGCTGTCCGTCCCGGGGACACAGGAGCTTCTCCCGGAGCCGCTGCGCGGCGTCATCCACCTGGTGCGCCCCGTGACGGCTGTTCTTGAGACGCCGGGTGGCCTCCACCGTCAGTTGTTCCGCGTGGGCCAGCGCCAGCGGCTCGCCCAGCAGGCATCCGTGCGCCACTGCAAGGTCCCGCCACCGCTCCATTCCCCGCAGCGCAGCATCCGGCGTCTGGGCCAGCGCGCGTGCAAATGCGTTTGCGGAAGGTGAGGTCACCGGCACCCAGAACGCGTGTGCCGCCGTGAGCCGGGCCATGACGTCGGGCGGAAGAGCTGCCTCCGCCCGGGCGGCAACCAGCGCGGCCGTCACATCCTCAAAGGTCAGCAGCTTCATGGTGGATCCCCACTACAGCCCTGCTGCAGGCTGACTGCCTGCGCCGCCAGACGCTGACCCGGCGCGCCGGAATTCGCCAGCAGGCTTTGCGCCTCCTGGCCCAACTGGCACACGCGGTCCGGGCGCTGGCGCAACGCCTTCAGGGCGCTGGCCACCACCACCATGGAATCCGCGCGTTCCGTGGGGGCGGCGTGGGACGCTTCCCGGCTGCGGAGGGAGGCCTCCGCCAGCGTGAGGGCTTCCGGCGCTGCTCCTTGCCCCAGCAGTGCGCGCGCCAGCGCGCAACGAGCGGACGCGGTGTACTCGTTGTCCAGCCCCATCACGGCCTCCAGCCGGCTGAGGACCGCCCGGTAGCGCGCCACCGCCGGGCGGGTCTGACCCAGCTGCCTGAGCGCATCAGCGCCACCTTTCTGGCACAGCAGCGTGATGAGATGGTCCGAGCCCAACGTGGTGGCGGCGGCTCTGGCACAGCCGTCAAACTCGCGCAGGGCATCCTCCGGGCGGCCGCCCACCAACAGGGCGTCACCCAGGTTGTTGGTGGCGGTGAGACTGCGCGGGTGCGCGGCACCCACCGTTTCCCTGGTGAGGGTGCGGCTTGCCTCCATCAGCGCAAGCGCTTCCGGCAGCCGGCCCAGGCGCTTGAGTGCGAGGCCTTGATTGATCATGGGCACGGCCAGCAGCGGATGGTGCGGGCCCAGGTGGTCTGACAACCGCGCGGCCACGGCTTCAAACTGGTCCAGCGCAGCCTGCGCGTTTCCCTGCTTGAGCAGGAGGACGCCCAGTTCATTGTGAATGTCATCCTGCCCCATCCAGGACGCGCGCGCGCCGGCCCGCCACAACGTCAAGGCCCGGCGTTGATGCTCCTCCGCCAGCGTCCATTGTCCCTGGGCGCGCGCCACGCGGCCCGCGGCGTAACGCCAGATGAGTTCCGCGTCCTGTGGGTGGGTGGTGCGGCTGGCCAGGGATTGGGCCAGGCGGCCGGGCGGGACCGCGGCGTCACGCTTGAGCGCCAGGGCGCCAAGCACCCAGTGCAGCTGCGTGAACGCGCGTTGGGCGTCGTCGTCGTCACCCATCTGGACGGCGGCTTCCGCGGCTTGCCACCAGCCAACTTCCGCCTCTGCGTACTTGCCCGCCGCCACGGCCGTGCGGGCCAGCAGTTCAGCAGCTTCATGTTGCAGCGGGAGATAGCCGGTCTGTTGCGCCCGTTGCTGCGCGGCCTGCGCCGCCTCAAACGCCTTGTGTGACTGGCCCGCCGTCAACCAGCCATCCACGCGCGCCAGCGTCTCCCTCACCCCACGAACCGCCGACGCCGCGGCCGCGTCCGCTGGCAGCCAGTCGCCTTGCTCGAGGCAGGCCCGCACGTCGGAGAGATGCGCCAGCGGCTGGAGACCGCGCTCCAGTGCCAGGCCCTGGGGTTCCGTCACCTGGAGGAACGCCTCCACCTCCAGGGTGCGCTGCTGGAGGCAGTCGGTGGCCTGCGGCAACGGCGCCCACGCGTCACAGGTCCGCGCGCGGGCGGCTTCCCAGGACAACGCAAACGTCCGCAGTTGTTCCTGCGCGGCGGACCACACCGCGGCCGGGCCCGGGCCGTTGTTGACAAAGCGTTCCCGTGCTGCCGCCCATGACGGGCCACGCAGGACCGCATCCAGGTCACCCGCCGCGTCTTCACAGGCCGCATGGCGTTGTGCGCGGACCCCCACGGTGACGCCTGCCAGCAGCGTGACCACCAGGACCGCCGTCAGCGCCCTGGACAGGCGTGGTGACGCCTGGGGAGACAGGGCTGCGGCCACGCTGGACATGGAGGCCAGGCGCTCCTGGGGCAAGGTGGACACTCCGCGCAGCAGCGTGCGCAACAGTGCATCGGGAACCTTGCGGCGCCCGCGTTGCGCCGCAGGCACGTCCTGCAAGGTCATCCCGGCCCTGGGAAGCACGCCCACCAGGACCTCCAGCGCGGTGGCACAGAACGCAAACTGGTCGGTGCACGCGCTGCCCCTTTCTCCTCGCCAAAGTTCCGGCGCCATGTACGCGGGGGTGCCGCCCCGCTTCTCCGCCGCCGCCGGTGCGCCGGCCGAGCCCTCCTCTTGGGCCAGGCCAAAATCTATGAGGCACGCGTGGCCATTGGCGCGTACCAGGATGTTGGCGGGCTTGATGTCACCGTGGACCAACCCGTTGGCGTGAACGGCGCCCAGGCCCTGCGCCACCTGGCGGAGGGTCTCCAGCAGCACGGGCGTGTCCGGTTTGTGGTGTCGTTGCCACGCATCCAGGGTGTGGCCCACCACGCGTTCCATCACCAGCAACAGTTGTCCTTCCGCCCAGATGACGTCGTGGATGGGGACCACGTGCGGATGGACCACGCGGGCCAGCGCAGTGGCCTCTGCTTTGAGGCGCCGGTGCGCGTCCGGGGTCCGGTTGTGCAGTGCCACCACCTTGATGGCCACGCGCCGGTCCAGCACGGCGTCATACGCGGAATAGACCGCGCCCATGCCGCCGCGTCCCAGCAACTCCAGGATCACAAAGCGGCCCGCCAGGCGTTGGGGCGTGTGGACGGTGTTGGGCAGGTCGCTGGCGTCGGGCGTAGCGGGGGGGGCCGGTGCGCGGGAGAGTTCCGCCAGGACCTCGCGGCAGTCCCAGCAGGTGGCCAGGTGGTGGTCCAGCGCTTCCCGCGCGGCGGTTGGCAGGTCTCCCTGGACGTAGGCGTCCAGCGCCGCGTCTTCCGGACAGCCTGTGGGTGGGTGGGTCGTCATCGGTGGGCCGCCGGAAGACCTTAAGTGGTCGCGCGCCCACCCACCAGCGGATTTCGCCCCGTGTCGACGTCACCCGCGCGCACCCTGGTGGGGACAGCCAGGCGCCAGCGGGGGCGCCGGAACCGCGCTGCGGATCTCTCAGGAAAAGTTCTGCGACAACCCGCCAACCCTTGCGTCCAGGGGTGACGGCTCCGTGTGTTGGACGCCGTCAGGAGGCCACACGTGGTGAAACCCCCCGCAGTGTCATGGCTGCCCGCGCGCTTTGGCGGCCGCTTACCCCTCGCCCTGACCCTGACCGTGTCCACCCTCCTGGGAGCCAACCTGGCGCAGGCCGAGCCGCTACTGGGCCCGCCCGGCGCCGCCGTGGCGCTGGTCAAGCGCCAGCCCGCGCCGCCGCCGGATGAACGCGAAGAAGATAACGCGTTCTTCAAAGCCCTCTACAAGGTCAACAGTTTCTACCCCGTGGTGCTGGACAAGGACCTGGAGCCGGAGGTGCGCAGCAAGGTGGTTCCGCTGTGGATCACCACGGTGTTTTGCGGTCCCTTCTTGGGTCCGCTGTGGATTCCCATGCTGATTGTCGGGGAGAATCCCGGGGCGGAGTACTTCATCAAGGAAGCGCTGATCGCGGTGGTGGTGGAGATGGCGGGGTACCTGCTGGGTGGAACCACCACGGCGTTTGCCGGCCTGGGCTCCATCATCATCGTGGCGCAGTTGCTGTATTTCTCTCCGGTCTCGCTGATTGACGGCTATGACCGCGCGCTTAAGCGTCAACGGGCCAAGGCGGCGCGGCAGGATGGTCAGCCCAACCCGCGCAAGCGCAAAGCCGTCCGGTGACGGCGGACACGATCACGTCAGCCGTAGCGACCAACGCGAACGACACGAGGCTTGGTCCCTGGGCTCCAGGTCACTCAGCAGGGCGGCCATCTCCAGCACGGCCGTGCACGAATGCGTGAGCAGCGCCTTGCGTGCGCACAGGTTGCCCTCCAGCCACGCGTGGTAGCGCCGCGTGAACGGCCCGTCACCGGCCAGCGAGCGGGACTGCAGCGCCTCCTGCAGGTACGCGGTTTCGCGGCCCGTCAGAAAGGGCCGGTTGAAGGGCACGGGCGTCGTCGGTGCAGCGGTCATCGGGGCTCCTGGGTGCGCGGGGCTGTAGCGCGCCCCGGCCGCGCGCGCCACGGGACGCACATGGGCTGCGGGGCCGCGATCTGCGGAAGCAGCGCCGTCGTCGCCGCGTGCAGGCGCTGCGCCTCGGCGAGGGCCCGCTTCACCCGCGCGTTCACCGTCCGCCCGCCCATGGCGGAATGGCCCTGCACCGACCCGCGGGTGGGTGCCGCGCTGCGGCGGAAGATCCCGCCGCCGGACAAGTGCGCGCCGGCGAACGCGGGCGGTCCCGACGAGGCGTGCGAAAAGGAGGACCAGTCCCACCAGCCGGGATCCTATGGGTCTTCCGCCTGGCGGACGGGCAACGTCATCGTGAAGGTCGTGCCGCGGCCGGGCGCGCTCTCCACGTCAAGCAACCCGGCGTTGGCCTCGACCAGCGCGTGGCTGATGGACAGCCCGAGCCCGGTCCCGGTGTCCTTGGTCGTGAAGTACGGCTCGAAGATCTTGGATTGGATCTCCACTGGGATGCCGGCACCTGAGTCCTTGACGTCGACGGCGAGGGCCTGGGCGCCGCGGAGCAGCGTTGGGCGCAATGCCAGGACGAGCGTTCCACCTCCCTCCATCGCATCCATGGCATTGCGCACGAGGTTGATCAGCACCTGTTTCACCTGCGCCGGGTCCGCCCATACGATCGCAACCCGCGACTCCGCGGTGCGCTGCAGGACGATGCCCGCGGGACCGCGCACTGCCGCGGTCATCGCATCCACCTCGTCGAGAATCGCGCCCACGTCGACAGCCGAGGGCTCCGGATGCGGCGGCCGCGCGAACTGGAGGAATTGAGTAAGGACGCCCTCGAGGCGCTGCAGTTCGTCCAGGAGGATGCTGGCGAGACGGGCCTTGGGCGTGCTGGGCGGGATGTCCTCCACCAGCACCTCCGCACTTCCGCGGATGGAACTCAGCGGGTTGCGTATTTCGTGGGCGAGGCCCGCGCTGAGGTGACCAAGCGCGCTGAGTTTCTCGCTCCTGACCAGTTGGGTCCGCACCCGGTCGCGTTCATCAAGGGCCGTCTCCAACCGGCGGGCCAGCGCCTCGGATTCGCGCAGCGCGCGCACCCACCGATCTGAGAGCATCCCTGCCAGCCACCCCACACCGTGGAACACGGCAAGTTCCACGAACTTCTCTGCGCTGGGAGAAGGATCTCCGGACAGTGGCACGCCGAAGACGGAGTACGCCGCGGGATGGCCGGCCTCCGCCGTCACGTGACCGGCCAGGCCCGCGGCGTGGTCGTGGCCCATGAAGAACGCGTGGGGCAGGTAGGCCAGCGCGCAGCCGGCCGCCGCGAGCAGGCCGCCGCGCGCGCCGAAACCCACCGCGGCAACGACGATGGGTACGTAGTACAAGCGGCGGAGGAGGTTGTGGATGACCACAAAATCCATGGGCACGATGACGTGGCCCACGGTGATGGCAACGGCGGTGGCTACGACCACCGCTCTGAGCCGCTGGTCCCGCCACAGTTGCGGGCGGGGGGGGAGCGGAATGAATGAGCCCGGCGCTCCAACCGGATGGGGTCCTTCGGTGGGCGACGTCAGCATGCGGCGCAACTCCCTCCAATGCCCGGGCAACTGCAAGCCGTGCGTGCGCCGCAGCCATGCGCAACGAAGGGGCGCGCCCGACTGCGCCGCCCGGCCCTGAGAATGGCCTCCACGGCATGGCGCCGCGGATACCTCGCAGATTCCTCATGGTGCTGTTCCACCGGTGGGGCCCGCGGTGAAGCGCCCGGCCTCCCGTTGCAGGGCGCGAACCTGACCGCCGAGGCGCCCTACGGACACCTCCATCAGCCGGACAGCGTCGAGGTTTCCACCGCTCGCGCGCTCCATGGTACCCACGGCGCGCGTGATGCTCGCAACGCCGTCGCGTTGGCGTTCCGTCGCTTCGCGGATGGCTCGCGTCATCCGCGACATTCCCGTGACCGCGCGTGAGGCGGACCCGCTGGCTTGGCTCTGCGCGCGCGAAGTGCTGTGAACTCGCGCACTGACCAGGTGCGCGTGATCGATGGCCTCGCGAATGCGCTGGCTTGCCTGCCCCTGTTCCCGGTTGGCCTGGGCGATTTGGTCGACCCGTTGGCGGAGCCGGGCGACGGTTGAACGCACGACGCGGCTGGCGTCTGCCTGGGCGGCCATGGCGGCGACGGTTTCCCCGAGTTTCTGATCGGACGGGCGCATTCCCGCAACGATTCCTGTCAACGCCTCGTCCGATTGGCGGGCGCGCGCTTCTCCGTCCAGGGAATGCACCACACCCTGCCGCACGGCGTGCACTGCCTCATCGGTTTCACTCCTGATGGTGATGATGAAGGCACCAATCTCGTGCGTTGCACTGCGGGTGCGCTCCGCCAGGTCCTTCATCTCGGCCGCCACCACCCCAAACCCGTGTCCCCGCGTACCCTCCTGCGCCGCCAGGATGGACGCATTCAGGGCCAGCAGGCTCGCCTGGCTCGCCAGCCGCTCGATCACTGACAGAATGCCGCCGATGCTCTCGACGCTGGTTGCCAGGCGCATGATGCGGTCAACTGCCAGTTCTGACGAAGCCGGGATGAGCGCCATCCCCGCCACCGTCTCCGCAACGGACTGCTGCCCGCGCTGCGCCTCCGCGAGCACCTCCGCCGCGATGGTGGCCGCCTCGGAGGTAATCTGCTCCACCGTCGCCGTTGTGCGCTCCATGGTCTCGGCACAACGCCCGGCCTCCGACGCGGACAGGACCAGCGCGTCCACGTGGTCGCCCACTTCCGCGCTGGTGCCTGCAACCTCTTCGGTGGAGGTGGCTACCGATTCGAACGAACGTGCCAGGTCCTCAGCATGGGTGGCGACGTCTCGCGCCTGCGATGCAAGGGCGTCCACAAGCGTGCGCGTCTCGTCCGCTGAAACGTCCAGCGCGGCTGCGCTGCCGGCAACCCGTGTGATGGAGGCCTCCACTCGCGCCACGGCTTCCCGGCTTTCGCGGGCCTGATCGGCCAGGCCCCTCGTGGATTCGGTGAGGTCTGCCGAGGCGCGGCGCAGCTCCGAAGCAACGAGGTCCATCTCGCCCGCGGAGCCGCGCACGCTGCGCACGACGGCCGCCAGCGATTCGGTGAGGCGATTGAAGTCCCGCCCGAGCTGTCCGACTTCGTCCGCTACCGGCACGTCCAGCGGCCGCGTCAGGTCCCAGGTGGACGTCACGGACCGGACGTGGCGCCCCAATGAGAAGAACAGCGCCACGCTCCGCCGCAGCGACACGAAATGGAAGAGACCCGACAGGATCATCAACCCGTCGAACACAACGATGATCGCAACAATGCCGCGCCACATGGCTGCGACGCGTGCGGTCACGTCGAGGTTCGAGCTCATCACACCCAACGTGGCGCCGGATGCGTCGGCCACCGGCGCCACACCCACGGCGTAGTGGCCGCCCGCAATTGCCCGCAGGTCCAACACCTCCTCCGCAAGGCCGCGCTCCAACAGGTCTGCCAGGGGAACGAACGCGGCCGACGCCGCGGAATCCGAGGAGGCGTTGAGCACCACCATTCCACCCGCGCTTCCGCGGGCAAGAAGTGCGGTGTCCGTGCCATGGGTGACCTTCATGCAATACAGGACGTCCTCCACATCCTGGGCCAGTTGGAGAAAGCCCACGGTACGTCCCTCCGCGACCACGAGCCCGGTGCTACGCAGAACGAAGGAGGCACCTGCCACCTCAAGACCGGAGACGGGCCCAGGGAGGATGCGGCGTGGGCGGCGAGTGCTGCCGCCAGTGGCGAGCCCGCCTGCCCGGGCGCGTGGGCCCGCGCCAGGGCGGTTCCATCCAGCGCGAAGAAGGACAGCTCGCTGACATGGTGATGCGCCCTGAGGTCCTCGAACACAGGGGCAACAGCGCGCAGCAAGTCCGCAGCTCTCCCCGCTGCCAAGGCGCGCGAACCGCCTCCATGCGGGTGAGTCCGGCAAAGGCGAGCGCCAGCCCGGACGCGTCGCGCGCAAGGATCGCGCGGAAGAGGGCGGCCTGACTGCGTGGCATGTCCCGGAGTTCGTCCTCCAGTTGCTGCCGTTGAGCGTTGTAGGCCAAACGCGTCACCACCACCGTGGTGGTGACGAACAGGAAGGCGACTGCGGCGGCGATCCGCCTGCGCATGCGGCGGGGCGGTCCCGCCGGGAAGTCCGGCCGCGGTCTCATGTCACCAAAGGAAGCATCGTGCGTGCCATGCAGCGGCGGTGCGCTCCTCTGGGGCGCGCATGGACGCGAGCCCGCCGAACACAAGTGGCGGATAGTCGTTAGCGGCCGATGGAGAATACTCTCACCCGCACATGGCCACCGGCCCGATCCCGAACCATTCCTTCCCCAATCCGGCTCTCACGGTGTGGCACGGTGAGTGCGTGACACTTGCCATCGCGGAGGTTCTTCCGCGCCCAGGAGGTCTGACCGAATGAACCGCGTGACGTTGTTTGGGGGGCTGTTGCTGGCCGGTTGCGGGGCGGGCTCGAACGTGGATGTGGAGGCGTACCGCGCCGCCAACCGTGAGGTCGCCGCGTCAGTCCAGTTGCACCGGGACCGCTCCAGGACCGCCACCACCACGCAGGACTGTGCGGACGAGCAACGCCGCTATGACGCCGACGTGCGGCCGAAGGTGGAGCGTGTCCGGACCCTGAGCGACGGCATGGACGGGTGCATGCGGTCGAGCGGAAGGCCCGAGTGGGCGGACATGGGGCGCATGTGCGATTCCATGATGGGTGAGTTGGACCGCTACGGATCGTCGGCGTGCGGATCGTCCGACCAGGGCGCGAACCGCACGGACGCGAACCGCCACTGCGACGTCATGGACGGCTACACGGCGCGCGAGAATGAGCGAGCGGACAACGCCGGCCAGTGCGGGGCCGCGAACGGCGGCGGCATGATGGGCGGCGGTGGAATGATGTAACGTTCGCCGTGCCACGCCCTCTCCGCGCGTTCCGGGCCGGCCTGCGTCTGCTCGCGGTCATCCGGAAGCATCATGAGTGACGGCCCGACGAGGAACGGGCGCTGCAACGGGTCGGCTGCCGCGTGGCCTGGCGTGGCACGCGCCGTGCGGGTCCAGTGACCAAGGAGCCCCCAGGTATGACCACCGTCCTGTTGGTGGAAGATGACGCACACCTGCGCGAGGTGATGGCCTATCAGCTCCACTCCCACGACATCCCCGTCGACGCGGTGGCCGATGGACGGCTCGCCATCCGTTTCCTTGAGGAACAACCGAACCCAGCGCTGATCATCACCGATGTGAAGATGCCCAACGCTGATGGGTTCAAGGTGCTGGAGGCCGCGCGGCGGCTCGCGCCCCGCACGCCCGTGCTGATGTTGACAGCGTTTGGCAGCGTGGAGATGGCTGTCGAGGCCATGCGAGCCGGCGCGTTCGACTTCATCAGCAAGCCGTTCCACAAGGACCAGTTCCTTCTCACGGTGGACAAGGCGCTGGGCCACGGTCGTCTGGTCATGGAAAACGCCGAGCTGCGCGGGCGCGCGGGCTCGGACGTCGTTGCGGTATCGCCGTCCATGCGTGATGTCCTGAATCAGGCCCGGCAGGTGGCGGCCACGTCGGCCACCATCCTGCTGCTTGGCGAGAGCGGCGTAGGCAAGGAGGTGCTGGCTCACGAGATCCACCGCGCCAGCGAGCGACACGACAAGCCCTTCATCGCCCTGAACTGTGCCGCCATCCCGCGCGAATTGCTCGAGGCCGAGCTGTTCGGGTTTTCCAAGGGCGCGTTCACCGGAGCGCACAAGGAGCGCGTGGGCAAGTTCGTTGCTGCGGACGGTGGCACGTTGTTCCTGGACGAGATTGGTGACCTGGACGACACGCTGCAGGCAAAACTGCTCCGCGTTCTGGAGCAACGCATGGTGGACGTGGTGGGTGGCGCGCCGGTGGCTGTGGACGTGCGCATTCTTGCTGCCACCCACCAGGACCTCGCGGCACGTGTGGCAGAGAAGCGCTTCCGGCAGGACCTGTTCTACCGGCTGGCGGTCATCCCGTTGCGCATTCCGCCGCTGCGTGAGCGCCCCGAGGACATCGCCGTGCTGTTCACGCGTTTTGTTCACTCCTACTCGGGCGCCGCGCAGGTGACCGTGAGTGAGGAGTTGCTCCGCGCCGTGGTGCGGCGCCCCTGGCCGGGAAACGTGCGCGAGCTACGCAACCTCGCCGAGCGGATGGTGGCGTTGCGCAAGACCGACGCGCTGGATGTCTCCGACCTTCCCCCCGAGGACGCGCCGACGACCGTGCACCCGGGGTTCCTCCGGCTGGATCCGGCGAACATCCAGCTCCCCGAGGAGGGAGTCGCGCTGGAGGATCTGGAGCGCGCGGTGGTCATCTACGCCCTACGTCGGCACGCGTGGAACATCGCCGCGGCTGCCCGCTATCTGCGTGTGCCGCGCCACATCCTCATCTACCGCATGGAAAAATTCGGCATCACCCGGCACGGGACGTGACCCCTGCGCTGGCCCGTTCCCTGCTGGGCGCACGTCTGCCCCCCGCAGACAACCAGGAGCGTGACATGAAGGCCCTCCTGCAGCGCAGCAGCGCCAACGTGGCCATCCAATCCGGCCCTCCCGCCCACGCGGGCGCGCGCCCTTGTATGGGCGGCGCATTTTGTCGTCAGCAAGGTGGGTCAGGAGGATCTCCCGTGGACGACGACCGCGCCGGGTGTGGCCGCGCTCGACTACCTTGGGCTGGCGGCCTCCACGCCTGCCACCGGTTTCTCCGAGAAGCAGGTGCGTCCGCAACATGGGTGAGCAGTCCGCTCCAGGCGCGTGCGTAGGCCGTGGACCGCAGCACCTGGCACCCCACTCGGCGGCTGTTCCTTTGGGGCGCCGTCGTTGGCACGGGCGCCGCCACGGTCGCCGTGCATGCGTCGGGATACGGCTGGCTGGCTGGCTTCCCGGGCGAAGTCCTTGCCACGTGGGAGGGCCACGTGGTGGCTGCGGCGGCTGAGCGCCTGCTGAACCTGCAGCAGGGCGGGCCCACGCCGTCGGACGTGGCGCGCCACGTGGATCGATTCCTCGTCGGCATGCCACCGTCCATGCACCAGGACATTCACCTGATGCTCGGCGCGCTGGAGCACGGGACACTGCCGCTCGGTCTACGGTTCTCGCGGCTCACGCGCCTCCCCGCTGCGGACCGCGTGAACTTCCTTGCGGGATTGCCCCAGCTGGGCACGCTGATGGCGCAGGCCTATCGCGGGGTTCGCGACCTGTGTCTGCTGGGATACTGGCAGGACCCGCGCACCTGGGCGCGTATCGGCTACGGCGGTCCCTGGGGGGCCAGCACGGCCAATGGGCACGCGCGACACGTCACCGGCTACGACGCGTTGGTGGCACCTGCGGCGGCGCTCCCCAGGAGCGCGCTGCCATGATCTACGACGCTGCCGCGCTGCCGTTGCCCTTGCGCCTCAAGGCTGACCTCTGCGTCATTGGCTCCGGTGCCGGCGGTGGCATGGTGGCCACCGTGGCCGCGGAGGCGGGCCTGAAGGTGGTGGTGCTGGAGGCCGGGGCGCTGTGGACGCCGGCCATGATGTCTCAGCGCGAGGAGGAGATGTTCCCGCGGCTGTTGTGGGACAACGGCAGTCGGACAACGACGGATCGCGCGGTGAAGATCCACCAGGGCCGGGGTATCGGCGGCTCCACGCTGCACAATACCTGCCTGTGCAAGCGCATTCCCGACCCGATCCTCCGCCGCTGGCAGGCAGAACGGAAGCTGGAGACGCTGGATGCGAAACGCTGGGCGGACCTCTACGGGCGCGTCGAGACGAAGCTGGCAATTGCGGATATTCCCGAGGCGCAGGTCAACCGCCACAATCGACTGCTTTTGGACGGGGCGCGCAAGCTGGGCTGGCGCACCGGGACGCTGAAACACAACCGGACCGGGTGTGCCGCAAGCGGTTTCTGCGAGATGGGCTGCGCGTTTGACGCCAAGAACAACGTGCTCAAGACGCTGGTGCCCAGGATCGTACGGGCCGGGGCGGACCTTCTCAGCAACTGCCAGGCGGTCCGGGTTACGCACGGCGCGGCCGGCGTGACCGGCGTGGACGCGGTGGCGGTGCACGCGCGGAACGCATGAGCCAATGGCAGCGGTGCGCGTGGACGCCCCGCGGGTATGCCTGTCGGCCTCCGCCACGGCGACCGCAGCGCTGTGGCTCCGGTCGTCGCTGCCCGCGCCGGCGGGGACGGTTGGTGAAAACCTGCACATCCACCCGGCCGTGGTGGTGGCGGGAGATTTCGCCGAGCCGGTCAATGCGTGGCAGGGCATTCCGCAGTCCGCGGAATGCACGGAGTGGTTGGACTTCGAGCGTACCGACGGACATTCCGCGTGGATCGTGCCTGCGTTTGCGCATCCGGTCGGAACGGCAACGCTGGTACCCGGCCACGCGATGGCCCACGCCGCGCTCATGGAACGCTACCCGCATCTCGGCGTGCTGGCGGCCATGGTGCACGACGACACCACGGGAACGGTACGGCCCGACGGCGACCTCGGTCTTGCCATCGACTACTGGCCCAATGCGCGGGACCGCGGCGAGCTGGCGCTTGGTCTATGGGCAAGCGCCAGGCTGCTGTTTGCCGCCGGGGCGCGTCGGGTGGTCGTTCCCGCCCACCCCGCTGTTGAACTGCACAACGAGGCCGCCGCAGAACGGCTCCGGGGGCTGCCTTTGGAGAGGGGGATGATGGACGTTGTGGCTGTGCATCCGATGAGCACGGTGCCCATGGGCGACGATCCGCGCACGGCAGCCGTGCGCAGCGACGGCCGTCATCACGGGCTGCGCGGCTTGTGGGTGGCGCACGGCTCACTGTTCCCGACCTCGATCGGCGGGCCGCCCCAATGGTCCGTGTACGCGCTTGGCCTGCACGTCGCGGAAGCACTCGTTGCCATGGGATAGCCGCCGCGCGAGGGCAGCGCGCGATCGCCGGTGCGTCAGGAAACCAACGCGTGTAACGCGCGTGCTCCGCGGATGCGCTGAAAGCGGGGAATAGTCACCGAAGACTGGCGAATAGTCTTCAACCAGGGCGCGCGGCACACCGGGAACGCGGCCGTCCTGTTGGCACGCTGTTGGCTGATGGGGCGCACGCCGCCCAGTGCGGGCGGTGGAGCCGCGCCAGAGCGGACGGCTGGCCACGACAAAGAAGAGGACGGCGGCGATGGTGGCTCATGGCAAGTACCTTCTGTGCGGCGTTTCCCTGTTGGCGGCATGTGCCGATCCGGTGGACCTGCCGCTGGGGCAGCGCGAGTTGGATGTGTTCTTCCGTCACAGCGATTGGCGTCCGCGGACCGACACGCGCGTGGACGTGACCCAGGCTCCACCGTCGAAAGTGGAGCGCTTCGCAGTCTCCACGGTCGTCGGCGAGGTCAAGGTCATTGAGGGCGACAGCACCAACGTGTCGGCGTTGGCTGGCCAGGGAGGCAGCGGGTTCGGCCTGCGCATGGACCAGGGACGTCAGGATCTTCCGCGCATCACGCGCCAGGTGGTCGAGGAGGAGGGCGACCATTTCGACTTCATCGTCGTGTTTCCGTCGTTCGATGACCTGTCCAACCCGGGATTCGCGTACTTCTCCACGATCAAGGCAACGGAGTCTGGCACCGGCCAGGAGCCGGTGGACATGAGCGACCTATTTGGCTCAGCGGGGAGACTGCAGGGATTTCTCAACATGAACCGTCCCGGCGCGTACACCCAGGTGGACGGCCTGCCGATCACCAACGAGGCTTCCGCCGCCTACCCGATCATGGGTCAGGAACTCACCCACCGCTGGCTCGCCTTTGCAATGGTGCGGAAGGACGGCCTGGACAACGGCCAGGTGAGCGATGTGCTGCTGGGGCGCGACGCGGCGCACTGGTCCGCGCTCATGCACACCGGACCCGCCAACATGAACGGTGAGGTGTACACGTCCGTGCAGGACGGGATTGCGTGGAAGGACAATGGCAACGGCACATTCACCGCGGTGGAGGTCTTCAGTGACCAGCAGTTCAACATTTCGCCGCGTGCGCGTTTCTCCACACTTGACCTGTACTTGATGGGCTTCAACGCCGTTGAGGAAGTTGACCCGTTCTTTGTGATCACCGGCGCACGCTACGGGGGGCAAGCCGTGACTGCCACCAGCGTGCTGCGCCGCGGGCTCACGGTGTCGGGTGCGCGCGTCGACCTGGGGGTGGAGCACGTCATCGCGGCGCTGGGGCCGCGCTCGCCGTCCAGCGCGGAGGCGCCCAAGGACTTCAACATTGCGATGGTCGTCATCACGCAGCCGGGCCAGACCGCCGCCGACGTCCAGGCGCTGGCGGAGGACGTGGACGCGTTCCGCCTCACGTGGGAGCAGAAGTTCAGCGCGTGGACGGGCGGCCGCGCATCCGTGTGCACCGCGCTGTCCGGCAACTGCGCCACGGCCCGGCTCAAGCTGCACGCGCCGCGGATCGCGGGCGCAACCGCAACAAGCCCGCCCATGCCAGGACGCCCGCTCAGCGTGGAAGTCGTCGTGGAGAACGCGGGCACGGCCGACTCGGTGGTGGCCACGCTGTCCCTGGCCACCGAGGACGGCGCGGTCACGCCGGCCGAGCAAAACGTTGCCACCCTGGCCCCCGGAGAAGCGCGCGCGCTGTCGTTCACCGTCACCCCGCACGCCACGCTGGCCTGCGGCAGTTTGCTGACCATGGCGGCAACGCTGACCCCTGATGGCGTACGTCCGTTGCGGCGGACCGCGGCCGTCCCGCTTGGTTTGCGCACGGCGTTTGAGAATACGCTGGAAACGGACCCCGGCTGGACGGTGAACCCCGACGGGACCGACGCGGCAGCGCACGGAGTCTGGGCGTGGGGCGTGCCGCAACGCACGGACCTCCGCCGATACGGAGCCTCGCAGATCATCGGCCAGCCGGGGGAGGACGCATCCCCCGTTGGAGACCGCGGGTTCTTCACGGATCCCGGGACGGAGGGCGCGGACCCCGAGGACATCGGGCTGAATGACGTGGATGACGGTGTGACCACGGTCCAGTCCGAGGCCATGGACGTGGGCGGCCTGATCGACCCGGTCCTGCGGTGGCGGACCTGGCACTCGGCGCTTGTCATTGATGTCCAGGCCGGGGAACTGCGGCTGGGCGTGGGCGACGACTTGGTAACGTTGCTGAGCGTGGATGAAGGGGATTGGATCGAAGTCGACCGGGACGACACCAACGAGTTCACGTGGCGGGAGAAGAGCGTGCGCCTGGCGGATGTTGCCGCGACGGCGCGAACGGTCAGACTCCGCTTCGTCGTCGGCGACATGGGCGATGAGCAGAACGTCGTTGAGGCGGGCGTGGACGACGTGGTCATCACGGAGCTTGCCGACGGGTGCCCCGGCACGGAACCTCTACCCGCGGATGGCGGCGTGGCTGCGCCGGACGCCGGCGGCTCACCTGCTGATGGGAGAGGCGGCGCGCTTGCCTGGAAATGCGCGTGCGCATTGGCCGGCGGCGGAACCTCCTGGGCATCCGTGGCGGTGATGGCGGGCGTGATTGCCCTTCTGCGCCGGCGGCGGCGCAGCACTGGGGCGCTGCCCACATGCGCACGCGTTTCCGGGAGGTCTGCAATGGGCTCGTGACACCAGGCTCAGTGTTGCGGCTACTGGATGATGAGCACACCGGTAACCATGTCCATACCGCACGCGAAACGCAGCGTCCCGGCGGCGCGCGGCGCGAGGTGGATCTCAACCGGTTGACCCAATGGCAACTCGTTGTGGACGCCAACCTCCTTGATGACGATCTCCTTCACGCAGGCCTTCTCCGTCTTGCGAGTGACCACCAGATGAATCGCCTCGCCGCGAGCCACCCGGACTTCGCGCGGGACGAATCCCGCTGACGTGACCGCAAGATCGATCCGCCGGGTCCCGGCCCGGCCCGCCACCGCGGCCAGTGAATCGGCGCGCCGACGCTGGAGGTGCGCTTACGAGCAGCGTCTCGGCGAGGAAATCCGCCGCGCGCGCCGTTTTGATCGTCCGCTGGCCGTTGCGGTGCTTGACCTCGTGCAGTTCGCCGCCCGGAACCGTGCACTGGACCAGCTGGCTGCGGGCCGCGCGCTCCGGGAACTGGCGGACCGCCTCCGCGCCCAGTTGCGTGCCCACGACGTTGTCGCGCGGTTCTGTGCCGACGAGTTCTGCGTGCTCATGCCCGACACCAGCGTGGATGCGGCGCACGTGGCGCTGGAGCGGATGGCGGGGGCGCTGCACTCCTTGTCGCCACCGGTCTCTGCATCCCCCCCATGCGCGCTGGGCGTCGGCCTGAGTGTCCTGGAGCCGGGGGATGATGTTGCAACGCTGGTGAAACGCGCCCAGGACGCCTTGGAGGCCGCAAAGCACCACGGCGACGGCGGACGCTGAACCCTCGCATCGCCCGGCTCCGGGCATCAGCGGGTGATCACATCCGGACGCCTTCCCGGGAGCCAGACACGGAACGTGGTGCCGACTCCGGGCGTGCTCGACATGTCCACCGTGCCGCCATGCTCCTCAATGATCCGCTTGCAGATGGAGAGTCCGAGTCCGGTACCCCTGTCCTCCGGTTTTGTGGTGAAGAATGCCTCGAAAACCCTCCGTTGAAGATGCGCGGGAATTCCCGTTCCTGAGTCTGTCACCTCTGTTGCCACCCCCCGCCGGCGTGGGCCGTGGTGACCGCGAGGTGGCCTCCGGTCTCCATGGCGTCCAGGGCGTTTCTGAACAGGTTCATGAAGACCTGCAGCAGTTCAGCGCGGTTGCCCTCAACGGACGACTGAGTGGCACCGAGACCAAGGCTGACCCGCACTCCCTGCGCGGCGAACGCGGTGGAGTTCAACCGGATGCCGTCCTGGAGGACTTCGTGGAGGTCCAGCACTGCCCGCTCTCCGCTGGTGACCCGGGAGAACCGGCGGACCGATTGGACGAGCGCGCGCAGTCGTTGCAACTGCTCGCACACGTCGGCCCACGGGCTGCTCGCCCGCTCGGAGGGGACGATCTCGTCGAGTTCGGCGTGGGCAAGCAGCATCAACCCGGCCAGGTAGCCGTTAACGTCGTGAATCACAGTCCCTGCCATCAGGCCAAGCGTGGCCATCCGGTTGGCATGCTGCAGCTGGCGGAAGCTCTCCTGCAGTTCGCCATTGGCTTCGCACAGCGCAGACGACTGCCGGTGCAGCGCGTCGGTCCGCTCCCGCAGGGAGGCCATCGCCAGTCCCACGGCCGTACCAAGCAACGCTCCCAACAGGATGAACGCCGTCCACCATGGCAGGAGTACCGGGCGGAACGCATCGCGCACAGACGCCAACAAGGAGTGCTGCATCTGGTGGCACACCATGGCGTCCAGGTCCGCATGGGTCAGGTGGAACAGCACCATGGAAAACGGGGACAGCACAAAGTACCCCACGGCTGCTCCCACCAGGCCGGACTGGAGGAGGTGAATCCCCCGCTTCATGGTGCCTCCGAAGCGGCCCTGGACGTTCCCAAGCGCGCCTTGCGCTGTACGACCTCGACCCGTGCACCCAGGGCCGTGGCGGCTGACCGGTATTCACGCCGCACCATCCAGCGCATCACGAACAACGGGAGCCACTGCCCCAGGTCGCATGACTGGAAGTAGCGGACCAGCGCCGCGCGGCCGTCCGCCGCCGGCTCCACGCAGTACCGGGTCTGGCTCCGATCAACGATGCAGAAGGTCACTTGCCCGTCGAGGACCTTGGCTGGACCGTTCTCCTGGATGCGGTACTTGGACCGACAGTCAAAGGTCCCCACCAGCGGCACCGTGTGGCGGACCTGCACACGTACCAGCTGCCCTTCCCGCGCAACCACGTCCGAACGCACGACGGTGGGCATCCACTCCTTGAAGTTCTCGAAGTCAGTCAGCACCGAGAACACGTCATCCACGGAGGCCGGCAGCCGCCCAACGCCCTCAATGATCACGCCGCGGCCGTCCTTTGTGTCCCGCAACCGGTAGTACGGCTGCTCGCCGCGCAGGTCCGCCTCGGTGAGGGTGAACACCGGGCCTTCCAGGAAATCGCCGCGTATGGGCCTGGCGGAGAGCGTTCCGCCCAACGCCGGCGCTGCGGGTAGCCAAAGCGACCCGGTACCCAGCCGGACGAGGAGATCACGTCGAGACAGTGTGCGTGCGCTGGCCATACCTGTGTGCGTCAGCAAGACGCTCGCCAAGAGCGTGATCCCACTGATTCCGGCGCGAGGGCGCGCCCAACGGGTGGCCACGCCCGCCGGCGTGGCGACTATTCCTCATCACAGTCGTTGAAACGACCTGGCGCGTTGGCCGGGCAATTGGCGCGTACGCGGGCCGGGGATCAAACTCGCGTGGCTCCGCTCCGCGCGCATCAAACCCTCCGTCGCGAGCCAGCCTCCAAACAGCCCGACGAGGGTCAGGGCACCTAGCAGGATCAGTGCCGCCCCGAGCCTTACCGCACGCCCGGACGGCCGCGAGAACCACGGCGCCAGGAACAGAGCCGCCATCCCCTCCTCACCGTGACGCGATCCAACGTTTCACGGCGTGGCCGACCCTCGTTGCGTGGGCGAGCAGTGTGAGGCTGGGGTGCCGGTCGCCGGGCGTGGGCATGACGGACGCGTCCGCGATCCACACGTTGGCCAGCGCGCGGAGCCGGCCATCTCCGTTGCAGGCCCCCGCGCCGTGGTCCCCCATCATGCATGTGCCGGCCTCGTGTCCGGCGCCGGCCAGCAGCGGATCGTGAAATGGAATGACGCGACTGCCCGGAACGGCCATCAGGTCCGCGATGGAGATGCACGCTTGCTTGATGTCCTGCGCCATTGCACGGTCGGCATCGGACCAACCCATGTGAATGAACGGCACCGGGCGGTCCCACGCGTCGCGCAATTCCGGGTGCAGGTCCACGTAGCGCTGCGGGTCGGGGAAGACCTCGCCCATGGCGTGGACCTGCGTCGCGCTCCATTGGTCGACCTCGGCACCCGGGACCATCCGTTCGATGCCCAGTGAAGGGAGCGACACCGGCCCGGAAACCTCGACGGAGAAGCCGCCGCGGTAGGGCTGCCGGGACGCGTCGTCGACGTTCACGAAGTTCTCGATCAGCGCCGCACCGGGGAACGGACCGCGGCCATCGCGCGGTGGCGGAGGAACGGGTTCCAGCAGAACAACACTCGCGACCATGTGGTCCGTGAAGTTGCGACCGATTCCCCAGCGCGCAGCATCCACGTCGCTGCGCAGCAGGATGCGCGCGGTCTCGACGGGCGAGGCGGCCAACACGATGGCGCGCGCCCGCACCTGCCGGCGCTTCTCTTTGCGCAAGTCCAGCGTCTCCACGCACGTTGCGTGGTGGCCCTTTGTCTCAACGTGCAGGGCCACCTCCCAGGTGCCCGCCCGCTGCGCCGCGGACGCACTGGTGGCATTCCAGGCGGTGGAGGGGGAGCTCATGGCGCCCCGCTTGGGCAGGGCCCGGGAGCCAATCTCCTCAGCCACCCGGCGGTAACGTTCGTCCACGAGGCCCTCCACCACGCCAAGGCGCCGTTCGACGCGGCGGTACGCGGCAGCGAGGCGGCGCGCGCGGCGCGGCCACCCCGCGCGCTCCAGGGCGCGTTGGTCGAAGCGGTAGCACCAGCCGCCCCACAGCCAGGAGCGCCCGCCTACCGCCCGTACGCGGTACCAATCGTAAGAACCGCCGTCCGCTTTGAATCCCCAGGTGCGGCGGTCCGGCTCTGGACACGTTGCGCCGAGCTGCAGGCGCGGTCCGGCGTCCAGCAACCGCACGGACAGGCCGGCCGCAATGAGTTCCTCCGCAACACGCACGCCGCACAGCCCAGCGCCGACGACAACAGCGTCCCACGTCCGCGTCACGTTCCCTCCGTCAGCCCGCGGCCGGCGCCGGGAGCTCCCGCCGGCGCCAGAGGAAATAGACGGCCGGGTACACCAGCAGTTCCATGATGAAACTGGTCAGAAGACCACCCACCATGGGCGCTGCAATGCGCTTCATCAGGTCTGCGCCGGTCCCAGCGGACCACATGATCGGCAGGAGGCCCATCATCGCGGCGCACACCGTCATCGCCTTGGGGCGCACGCGCTTGACCGCCCCATGGATGATCGCCTCCACCAGGTCGCGCTCATTGCGCAGCTCGCCGCGGGCTTTTGCCTCGTCGTGGGAGAGGTCCAGGAACAGCAGCATGAACACGCCGGTCTCCGCGTCCAGGCCCATGAGCGCAATCATGCCCACCCACACAGCGATGGAGACGTTGTAGTCCAGCGCGTAGAGCAACCAGACGGCGCCCACCGCGGAGAACGGCACCGCAAGCATCACGATGGACGCCTTCATGGCGGACCGGGTGTTCATGTACAGCAGGGCGAAGATCAGCAGCAGCGTCAGTGGGATGATCAGCTTGAGGCGCTCACGCACGCGCAGCATGTTCTCGTACTGCCCGCTCCACGACAGACTGTAGCCGGTGGGCAATTGGACACCCGCGGCCACCGCGGCCTTGGCCTGCTCCACGTAGGAGCCCACGTCGATCTTGGAGGTGTCAAAGTCCACGTACACGTAGCCGGCAAGCTGGCCGTTCTCGTCACGGATCATGGCGGGGCCCTGGGCGAGCACGACGTCGGCGATCTGCTCCATGCGTATCTGCCCCTGCCCGGAGGGAAGTGGCAGGAGCACGCGGCGCAGGGCGGACAGGTCCTCCCGGTAGTCCCGCGCGTAGCGCACGCTGACGCCGTAGCGCTCGCGCCCTTCCACGGTGATGGTCTGGTTGTCTCCGCCCACCGCGGTCATCACCATCGCATTGGCGTCGTCAATGGAGAGGCCATAGCGCGCCAGGTCCTTCCGCTTGAGCACAAAATCCAGGAAGTACCCGCCGGCCACACGCTCCGCGTAGACACTTCGCGTGCCGGGCACCTGCTGCACCACCGCCTCAATGGAACTCGCGACCCGTTCAATGGTCTTGAGGTCGGCGCCGCTCACTTTGATGCCAACCGGTGTGCGGATGCCCGTTGACAGCATGTCCAGGCGACCGCGGATGGGCATGGTCCAAGCATTGGAAACGCCGGGGAGGCGCAGCGCGGCGTCCATCTCGTTGCGGAGCTCGTCCTCGGTGATGCGGTCCCGCCACGCGGAGCGGAGCAGGTCCGCCAGCCACTCCGGCGCCCAAGACGTGTACCAGCGCGGGACAAGGCGCCACTGCCGCTCCGGCCTGAGGATGATGGTGGTCTCCATCATGGTGAACGGCGCCGGGTCCGTGGACGTGCCCGCACGGCCGGCCTTGCCGAACACGCGCTCCACCTCGGGAAACGTCATCAGGATCTTGTCCTGCACCTGGAGGACGCGCTGGGCCTCCGCCACCGACATGCCGGGCTGCACCGCGGAGGGCATGTACAGGATGGTGCCCTCGCGCAGTGGGGGCATGAACTCCGTTCCCAGGGCCAGGTAGACGGGCACCGCGGACAAGACCAGTCCAGCGCTGGCCGCGATGACCGCGCGCGGATGGCGAAGGACGAACCGGCAGGGACCGTCATAGACGCGGTGCAGGAGCGAGCTGATGGGGTGACGCTCCTCGGAGTGGTAGGTGCCAACCAGTGCGGCGTTGGCAAGCCACGCGAGGAACCGCGGTCGGAACGTGAACGGGTCGATGCGCGCGAACAGCATCCGCAGCGCAGGGTCGAGCGTGACGGCGAGGACCGCCGCGATGGCCATGGCGAGGTTCTTGGAATACGCGAGCGGACGGAAGAGCCGCCCCTCCTGGTCCACGAGGGTGAAGACGGGCATGAACGCAACGGCAATGACCAGCAGCGAAAAGAACACGCCCGGTCCAACCTCCAGAAGCGCCTCCAGCCGCACGTGGTGGAAGTCGCCCTTGCGCCCCCCGGCGACCCAGTGATGGATCTTGTTGTACGCGTTCTCGACCTCGACGATGGCGCCGTCCACCAGGACGCCAATGGAAATGGCGATGCCGGCGAGCGACATGAGATTGGCGTTCAGCCCCATGAAGTACATGGGGACAAAGGCGAGCGCGACGCTGACGGGGATGGTGACGATCGGGATGACTGCGCTCGGGATGTGCCAGAGGAACAGCAGGATGATGAGGGAGACGATGAGCATTTCCTCGAACAGCTTCCCCTTCACCGTCTCGATGGCGCGATCGATCAGCTCGGAGCGGTCATAGGTCACCGCCACCTCCACCCCGGCGGGCAGCGATGGCTTCAATTCCTCCAAGCGCTGCTTGATCCGCTGGATGACGTTGAGCGCGTTTTCGCCCGAGCGCATCACCACGATGCCTCCAACGACGTCCCCTTCGCCGTTGTAGTCAGCAATGCCCCGGCGCATCTCCGGGCCAAGCGCGACCTTGGCGACATCCTTGATGGTCACCGGCGTACCGTCTTCGACCTTCAGGACCAGGGACTCGAAGTCATCAATGGACTTCGCGTAGCCACGACCGCGGACCATGTACTCGCGGCCGGTGATCTCCACGAGGCGCCCACCGACGTCGTTGTTGCCGCTGCGGACCGCCTTGATCACCGCGTCCAGTGGAAGGCCATAGTTGGCCAGCGAGTTGGGGTTGACCGTGACCTGGTACTGGCGCACCTGACCGCCGACGGTTGCCACCTCGGCAACCCCGGGCACCGCCTGGAGGGCAAAGCGCAGGTTCCAGTCCTGGTACGAGCGGAGTTCGTCAGACGAGTGCGTGCCGGTCCGGTCCACCAGTGCGTACTGGAACACCCAGCCCACGCTGGTGGCATCCGGCCCCAGCTCGGTCTTCACTTCTGGAGGCAGCGACGAACCAATCTTTGACAGGTATTCGAGGACCCGCGTGCGGGCCCAGTAGAGGTCCGTGCCGTCTTCGAAGATCACGTAGACGTAGCTGAAACCGAAGTCCGAGAACCCGCGGATGGCCTTGACCCTTGGAGCCCCCAGGAGCGCCGTGGTGATGGGATAGGTGACCTGGTCCTCAATGATGTCGGGACTGCGGTCCCACCGTGAGTACACGATGACCTGGGTGTCGGACAGGTCGGGCAGGGCGTCCAGTGGGATGTTGTGCATGGACCACCACGCACCGGCCAGGGCGGCGCCGGTGGCGGCCAGGACCAACACGCTGTGCATGGCGCAGAAGCGGATGACGGCCCTGATCATCGCGCGCCCCCGCTGCTCAATGCCTGTAACGACGCCTTCAGGCGTGACTCCGAGTCAACGAGGAAGTTGGCGCGGGTCACCACCCGCTCTCCCTCATCAACCCCCGCCACGACCTCAACGAGGTCACCGTCCGAAAGGCCCAGGCGGACCTCGCGCGGGGTGAACTTCCCTTGTCCCTGGGCAACGAACACGACGCTGCGTGTCCCCGAGTCAATCACCGCGTCCACGGGGATGCGCAGCGCGTCGTGCGGGGTGGTCCGCAACACCACCTCGCCCACCATCTCCGGACGGAGTTCACCGGGGTTGGGGAAGGAGAGGCGCACGCGCACGGACCGCGTCTTGGGGTCCAGAAACGGGTCCATGAAGGCCACCTTGCCCTGGTACTCGGTGTCCGGGAGCGCCTTGAGGAACAGGGACGCGGGTGCGCCCACTTTCACGTGCCGGATTTCCCGTTCGTAGACGTCGGCCATCACCCAGATCGTGGACAGATCGACGATCTCGTACGGCATCTCGCCCGCCGCCACGCTCATTCCGGGCACCACGCCCTTCTTCACCACCACGCCGCTGGCCGGCGCGCGCAACGTGATGGTCCGCTCCACCACTCCCGTCTTCTCGAGGTTCGCGATGTCTTCCGACGGTACGTCCCACAGCACCAGCTTCCGGCGTGCCGCGTTCACCACTGCCTCGCCGCCCGGCTTGTCACGCATGCGCAGGACGGAGACAAACTCCTGCTCCGCGGCCAGCAGGTCCGGGCTGTACATGGAGAACAGCGGTTCGCCGCGGCGCACGGGCCGGCCCACGTAGTCCGCGAACACACGCTCGGTGATGCCGGCAAAGCGCAGGTTCAGGTGGTGGACGCGGGTCTCGTCCACAACGACACGGCCCGTGGTGCGCCACGCTCCGCCAATGGGGCCGCGCGTCACCGGCTGTGTCCGCAGGCCGATCAACTGCTGCCGCTCGGGGTCCACCTTGATCGGGGCAAGTCCGTCCACGGCGGGAGCATCGGTGCGCAGGTCCTCCTGGTACACGGGCACATAGTCCATTCCCATGGAATCCTTCGCGGGCGCCGGCGATGTCTGCGTGGGGTCCATGGGCGATCGGTAGAACGCGATCTTCCGCTCGCCCCTTGGCGACGCGTCTTCCATGGGCACGAGCTTCATGCCGCAGATGGGACAGTCACCCGGGTGGTCCTGAACGATTCCGGGGTGCATGGGGCACTGGTACTTCTGCACCGTCGCCGAAGGCGCCACTTCATCGGTCGGCACCAGCTTCATCCCACAGATGGGGCAGTCACCCGGATGGTCCTGGACCACCGTCGGATGCATGGGGCATTGGTACGTGTGCTGCGCACCCTTGTGGACATCGGCGCTGCCGCCCAGCCACACGTAGGTGCCCGCCGCGCCGGCGGCGGCCCCGAGCAACGCGACCGCAACCAGCAAGACCAGCGGCACGCGGCGCGGCGACGGAGTGATCGTCAGTAGCGCTTCCGGTGCTGGCGCGGACGGGAGTCCAGTCTGCGGGGTGTCAGTCATGGCTTGCCTCGATGGGTGTTCTCGCCAAACGCAACGAGTTCCATGCCGGTCGCCCGCTGCAAGTCCGCGAGGCGTAGAGCGTACTCACGCTGCGCCTCCAGGAACTCCAGTTGATGCTCGCGTACAGCGCGAGCCGCACCGAGGAGCATGAGCACATTCCCCGTCCCGCTCACGTACGCGGCCTCGGCGGCCTCCGCGGAGCGGAGCGACAGGGGGATGAGCTTCTCAGCATGCAGACTCATATGCCCGCGCGCGTGTTGGATGCCGGCCAGCGCCTCGTCCACATCGGCCTGAACGGTGCGCATGAGTGCTGCGGTGTTGGCGTTGGCCCGCCGCACCTCTATGTCCGCCGCCTGTGCCGCGCGCGACTGCTTCCACGGGTAGAACAGTGGAACGGGAATGTTCACTCCAACGGTGATCATGTCCGCGGGCCCGAGCAGCGCGCGGTACGGGCCCTCGGACACCGCGACGGGCAGGCCACCCACCGCAAGCGTGTACCCGCCGGTCAGCGTCACGTCTGGAAGAGCGGCCAGCCGCTCAGCGCGCGCCCGTGCGGAGGCCGCGGCCACCTGCGCATGCGCGGCGCGAAACTCGGGGCGCCCGCGCAGCGCGTGCTCCAGCAGCCGCTCGCGCGAAGGAAGCGCGCTGACGACCACAACGTCCCTGGCCGCGCCCACTTCTGATGGCACAACGCCCATGAGGGCGGCCAGCCGCGCGCGTGCGACTTCCTCCTGCAGTGCGAAGTCCAGCAGCGCGCGCTCGGCGGAGTCACGTTCGGTTTGCGCGGCCAGCATGTCTGCGAGTGACCCGGTGGCGGCTTCCAGGCGCGCTTCAGCCGCGGCCAGCGCCCCGTCAAGGAAGTGCAGGTTGTCGCGGAAGGTCTTCCCGGTTGACGCGGCCGCGCGCAGGTCCGCGTAGGCGTAGGCCACGGCACGGTCCACGTCTGCGCTTGTCGTGGTCACCGTTGCATCCGCCTCCTCGGCCATGGCGCGCGCCTCGTCCGCGCGCGCTGCCCGTTTTCCTGGCCAGGGAAACGTCTGGGACGCGGTGACCATGACCGGGACCGAGTCCGGGCCGAGCAGCAACGTGCGCGCGCGATCCTGCGCCGAACGCCCCGGCAGCAGCGCTCCCTCCACGTTGGATAGGGGGACGTTCCAGAGCTGTGCACCCAGCTGGGGATCATCCCAGGCCCACGCCGCGGTGGCGCGGCGGGTTGCGGCCGCGGCACCAGCGCGCGCCGCTTCCACCAGCGGGTGGTGCGTGCGTGCGCGTCTCACGGCTTCCGTGAAGGAGAGCGGCTCCGGCGCCGCCAACGGCACGAGCAGCGCCGCAAGAAAAGAAGTCAGGATCATCTTCCCTCCGCCCGCCCCCACGGCGCCCCAAGCGCCGCGCTACGGCTGGGTGGCGTCATCTTCTGGAGGGGCCTGGACACTCTGGCAAGCCTTGGCGGTGAGCGAAACGGGGGGTGCCGCTCCATGAGGCGCGAAGCGGCGTACCAACACCGCGTGCGCAGGGGCGCGGATGGGCCCCACCGGCGTTGATGCTGAATGCACCTCCACGTCACATTTCGGTATCTCAAGTCAGCTGGGTGGGTCGTGGCGGGCATCATGGTTCCCGCTGCAGCGCGCGTGCCGCGACGGGATTCCGTGGGATCGCACACAGTCTAAGGCCTGCACCCACGACGGCAGCGGAGAACAGGCCGCAACGAGCGATGAATAGTCTTCAAGCGGACCGTGCCGCGCGGCCGGAAGAGGGGTGCTGTTGGCCGGGCACGCCACATGCGAGTCAACCGCGCATGAGCACGGACCGCACGTTCCTGTTTGCCGACCTCACCGGTTTCACCGCGCTGACCGAGTCCCACGGAGACAGCGACGCCGCGGACGTGGCCGTGCAGTTTGAGGGCCTTGCCAGGAGCGCCCTTGTCGGCGGTGCCGTGCTGGTGAAGACCGTCGGCGACGAGGTCATGGTCACCGCGGAGTCCCCAGTGGCCGGCCTGCAGGTCGCCCTGGCGCTACGGGCGGCAGTCCTCGGTCGCGAGCGCTTCCCATCGCTGCGCTCCGGCCTCCACCACGGGCCCGCGGTCGCGCGCGGTGCAGACTGGTTCGGCAGCGCGGTCAACTTGGCGGCACGTGTGGCCGGCCAGGCACGTGCCGGCGAGGTCATGTGCACGGAGGCGTTCGCGCGCGCGGTGGGGCCGCTGGCGGGTGTGCGCTTCGTGTCCGTCGGCGAGGTGCATCTGAAGAACATCGCGCAGCCGGTGCCCCTGTGCCGCGTCGTGGATGAACAAGACGCGGCCAGCACGGCCCGGGCAATCGATCCTGTGTGCCGCATGCAGGTGGACGTCGACGCTGCGCCAGCGCGGTTGTGCCACGCGGGCCGGATGCTGTTCTTCTGCGGGGTCCCGTGCGCCAAGGTGTTCCTGGACCACCCGGAGCGCTACGCGTCCTGACGTGCGCCCGCTGCCCGGGCTCCGCGCCGTCGACATTCTCGGCACAGAATGTTCCGCGCGGCCACGCCAGACTGGCCACTCCACCTCAAGCCAGCAGCACGTCACGCAGCCAGCTCAGCGCGCTGGCCGCCGCGCCGCGCCGGATCCGGTCCCGGTCACCGCGCAGCCGCAGCGCGCGGTGCGCCACCGTGTCCGGCCCGGCAAGGCCCATGAACACCGTGCCCACCGGCTTGTGCTCCGTCCCGCCGTCCGGGCCGGCCACCCCGGTGAGCGCCACCCCCCACGTCGCTCCCAGCCGCGTGCGCGCGCCCACCGCCATCTGCTCCGCCACCGGCGCGCTGACCGCGCCGTGCGTGGCCAGGTCCTCCGCGGAGACGCCCAGCAGGTTCACCTTGGCCGCGTTGGAATAGGACACCATGCCGCCCAGGAAGGCGACGGAGGCGCCCGGCTCGTCGGTGAGCCACGCCTGCAGCAGTCCACCGGTGCAGCTCTCCGCCGCGGCCACCGTCTGGTTGCGCGCGCGCAGCAGGTCCCGCAGCACCGCGCCCAGCGTGCGCCCGTCGTCACTGAACACCACCGGGCCCAGCCGCGCGTGCGCGTCCGCCACCGCGGCGCGCAGCGTCTGCTGCGCCACGCGCGCGTCCGCGTGACGGGAGACCAGCTTGAGGTGGTTCTCTGGAAACGCGGTGCGGAAGTGCACGCTGACCCCGGGAAACCGCGCCGCCAGCCCGGCCACGCGCGCATCCAGCTCCGCCTCGGTGATGCCCACACAGCGCAGCGTGGCGGAGCGCACCGCACTGCCCGCCTCCGTGACGGCGGGCAGCAGGTAGGTACGGCAAAACCACGCCGCCTCCGCCGGGACGCCGGGGACCGCGTAGACCACCGCGCCACCCACCCGCAGCGAAAACCCCGGCGCGGTGCCCACCTCGCTGAGCAGCACGCGCGCGCCCGCGGGGATGCGCGCCTGGCGGCGGTTGTTGTCCGTCAGCTCCCGCCCGTAGGTCCGGAGCCGCTCGCGCAGCCGCTGCAGCGCCGCCGCGTCCTCCACCAGCGTGGTCCCCGCGGCCCGCGCCAGCGCCGCCGCCGTGCGGTCGTCCTCCGTCGGGCCCAGCCCGCCGCTTACCAGCACCACGTCCGCGCGGGCGCACGCCTCGCGGACCGCGTCCACAATGTCCTCCTCGGCGTCACCCACCACCGTACAGCGCGCCAGCTCGCGCCCCGCTTCCAGCAGGATGGATGCAAACGCGGCCGTGTTGGTGTCGCTCACCGCGCCGGCGAGCAGCTCGTCCCCGCTGCAGATCACCTCAACGCGCACCGCGTCACCGCTTGAAGTGCTCGGCCACCACGTGCGCCACGCAGCAGGTGACCTTCTGCGCCGTGGGGAGGTGCAGGAACTCATTGGGGCCGTGCGCGTTGGCGCCGGGCCCCAGGACGCCCGTGATGAGGAACTGCGCCTGCGGGAACCGGTCGCCCAACATGGCCATGAACGGGATGGAGCCGCCTTCACCCATCAGGCACGCGGGCTTGCCAAAGTACCGCCGGCTGCCCTCATCCATGGCGCGCTCCAGCCACGGCGCCAGCGCCGGCGAATCCCACCCCGCGCTGCATTTCTCCAGCTTGAAATTCACGCGCGCGCCGTACGGCGGGTCCCGCTCCAGCGCCTCCTTCAGCGCCTTGCCGGCCTTCTCCACGTGCGTGGACGGCGGCACGCGCATGGACAGCTTCACCGTGGTGGCCGGGCGCAGCACGTTGCCCGCCAGCTCCAGCGCCGGCAGGCCGGATGCGCCGGTGACGGACAGCATGGGACGCCACGTGCGGTTGAGCACCAGCTCCGCGTTGTCCTTGTCCATGGGGCGCACGCCCGCGTGCGTGGGGTACTGCTGGTGCACGGAATCACCCAGGGCGTCCGCCACCGCGCGCGCCTGCGTGATGCGCGCCGCCGGGATGGGCGCGTGCAGCTCGGGCAGCTTCACCACGCCGGTGACGTCGTCATC
>JACRCW010000008.1 GCA_016218805.1 Deltaproteobacteria bacterium
CCCGCGCGTCACCCGTCAAGGTTCGATCTAGACGAACACTGGTCTCCTCATCGGCTGGCCGGGGCAGCTCGGATTCCCACCCCACGGGCGTACTTGAGACGCGGCCGCGCCCCCGCCCGGGTACTGACGTGGCCCGGCACGCTGATGCGCCAAAGCAAGCGGTACGCCACTGTTCGGTGCAGGTTTCACAGCGGTTGCCCCCGTGACCCGGTCGGTTCTCGGACAGCGGTGTCCGGAACCCGGTCACCCGTCCGCGGAGTGCCAACGCGCGCCAGGGGAGTGCCGGCCGGATTGTGGTCCCCACCGGGGCTGCACCCGTCCTCATCCTCCGCGGTGCCGCGCTACGCCAGGCCCACAGCCCGGGCGGTGGCGCCCGCCTGGAAGCGGGCGTGACCGCCGGACCCCGGCTCGGTGCCCCATGGCTCCCTCCGTCTCGCCGCCTCGCCAGCGCGGCTCCGGCTGGCCCGACGACGTGAGCGGGTTGCCAAGCCGCGCGGGCGTGCCGTAAGCGTGCGCGCGCATGGCAACGGAGGCGGGCACCGGGCAGGGGGCAGGCGGCGGCGTGGACACGCCGGAACTGTCCATTGTCATCCCGGTCTACAACGAAGAGACCATCCTGGAGCAGGCCGTGACGACGCTGGTGGAGCGCGTCCGGGTGCTGGGCCGCAGCTTTGAGCTGGTGTTGGCGGCCAATGGCTGCCGGGACCGGACCGTCCCGCTGGGGCATTCGCTGGCGGCCCGCTTCCCGGAGGTGCGCGTGCTGGAGTGCCCCACGCCCAACTACGGGGCGGCGCTGAAGCTGGGGATGCTGCAGGCGCGCGGTGACATTGTCCTGTGTGACGAGATTGACCTGTGTGACGTGGACTTCTACCGCCGCGCGCTGGACCTGCTGGACGAAGGGCGCGCGGACCTGGTGGTGGGGAGCAAGGCCATGGCGGGCTCCAATGACCGCCGGCCCGCGCTCCGCCGCGCCGGGACGCGCGTCATCAACGGCATGCTGCGCGCCAGCCTGGGCTTCCGCGGCACGGACACGCACGGCCTCAAAGCGTTCCGGCGCGCGCCGCTGTTGCCCGTCATTCACGCGTGCGTGGTGGATAAGGACCTGTTTGCCAGCGAGTTGGTCATCCGCGCACAACGCGCCGGGGTGGCGTGCCTGGAAATCCCGGTGAGCCTGGAGGAGCAGCGCAAGCCGTCCATCCACCTGGTGCGCCGCGTGCCCAACGTGCTCAGGAACATGGCGCGGCTGGTGTGGGTCATCCGGCTCGGCGCACCCTGAGGAGTCCACGCCATGGCAGTGCTCATCCGTCGCGGCCAGGTGGTGTGCTACCGGACGTATGACGCGGCGGAGGAGTTTGACCTGGCGCGCGCCGCCACGGCGCTGATGGAACAGGTGGTCACGCGCGCGTCATTCCGGCGCGTGAAGCCCGCGCACCTGCAGGTTGCGGACCCGCCGTTGCAGGTGCGCATGGGCACCACCACCGTGCGCGCGGGCAGCATCACGCTGGGCGGTGACGTGGTGGTGCGCGTGTTTGCCACGGGCGTGGCCTCCGTGGGGCTGTGGCTGGACCTGCCGGCGGACACGCCGCTGGAGGACCTCAAGGAGATTGTGGCGGGGCTGCAGGACAACACCGCCGTGGATGACCTGGCCTCATCCATGGTGCAGCGGCTGGTGCGCACGCTGGGCAGGGCGGCCCACCAACCGCGCCCGGGCCTGGGCGTGGTGGAGGACTACGTGGTGGTCCTGGCGCGCGAGTTGGGGCCCGGAAGCACCCCGGCGGACCTTCGCCAGGACCCCGCGCTGGCCGCGGTGCTGCTGGGTGAACCGCCGGATGCGCCGGACCTCAGCACGGAGCGGGTGCGCCAGATGATGGCGCGCGCACTGAGCTATTACGACGACGACCTGGTGCTCATTGAGTGGTCCGCGGCGTTTGTGCTGGACCCGCGCGGCGGCGAGGACGTGGCGGACATCCTGGAGTTCACCACGCAGCAGCTGGTGGAGTTCCGTTTCTATGACGCGTTCCTGGATGAAGAACTGGGGCGCGTTTATGACGAGGTGGAGCAGCGCGCCCGCCGCCGGCTGTGGTCCCTGCTGGCCGGCCGGCTCAACGCGCTGGCCACTGACCTGATGCTGCTGCGCGTGGAGCTCACCGAGGTCACCGAGAAGATTGACAACAGCCTCAAGCTGGCCGGTGAGCCGTTCCTGGCGCGTGTGTACCTGGTGGCGGTGGAGCGCTTCCGCATCACGCACTGGCGCGTGAGTGTGGAGGAGAAGATCAAGCTGGTGGATGAGATGGTCACGCTGGTCCGCGGCGAGGTGCACAGCGGGCGCTCACTCAGCCTGGAGATGGCGGTGGTGCTGTTGATCCTGGTTGAGATTGTGATGGGCCTGCTGCGGCATTGACCGCGCCGCCCGTGCGTTCAGGGCGCGTAGTCGTATTCCACGGCGCAGCCCCACAGCCTCATGCCCAGGGAATCCCCACCCAGGAACTCCAGTTCAATCAGGTAGCGGAAGTAATCCGTCCCGATCATGTTGCGCATGGCGGTGGAGCCATTGCGCCCCACAAAGCTGGTGGTGGAGGTGAGCATGGGCGTGGGGGCGATGAATACGGCGCTCATGTCCAGAGACGCCATGGCCACCGATCCCTGCGACGGGCTGACGCTCCACAACGTGGCCCGCACCAGGTCCCCGGAAAAGGCGACGCCGGGCCCCGTGAAGTAGCAGCTGAAGCGTGTGGGGACGCCGCCGTCCACCGGGTGGATGGCCGCGCCAATCTTGCTGTTGGGGGTGTCCACGCCCACCAGGTCGTACGTGCGCACCACGTTGGTGGTCCCGGACACGGTGGGCTGGAAGTCCAGCGCGCTTACCGTGTACGCGCCCGTGACCGCCCGGTGTGCGTCTTCCATGCTGCTCAGGCGCGCCCCGTGGTCACCAATGTCCGCCGCGTTGGCGTTGTTGGCCACCCGCACCGCTTCAAAGTTGGCGTTCACCTCCGCGGACCGGATGGTGGTGCCGGGGGAGAACGTGTTGGGAATGGTCACATCGCCCGCAATGGCGACGGTGGTTGCCAGGACCGCGGCCACCGCCGCAGACAGGGCCATCAAGCGAGAATGTTTCATGGGAAGCCTCCGTTTGGATGTCACTGCCAGGTGCCGGTGTCCCAGGCCGCCGTGTCCCAGACGTTGGGAATGGCGGCACTGGAGGATGAGTTCTGGGTGCTGCTGGATGGTGCGGCCGCCGCCGATGACGGCGCCGGAACGCTGGATGAGGGGACGGCCGAGGACGACAACACGGCTGCCGAAGAGGAACCGGCCGCCAACGACGAGGAGTCCGCCGCCAACGACGAGGAATCCGCCGCCAGCGACGTGGCCGCGGCGGTGGAAGATGAACCCGCGCTGGACGATGCGGGGGTGAGCGACGTCGCGGCGGACGTGCTGGTGACGGCGGCGCTGCTGGAGGGCGCCGAACTCGATGCGGGCGCGAGTGATGTCGCGGCCGACGTGCTGGTGACGGCGGCGCTGCTGGAGCGCGCCGCACTGCTGCTCCCCACCATGCCCGACGAGCCGCCGCCGGTGCGGGACACGCACGCGCCCGAGTCGCACACCTCAGACGACGCGCAGTCCGCGTTGGAATTGCACGCCTCTCCCGTGGTTCGTTGCGGGCAGGCGCCCGCAAGGGCCGCCACCAAGACCACCTTCCAAGCTGAATGCTTCACCAGCGCCTCCCGGGCCGGGGGTCGCCGCGGCGCGCCTCGCGGCGCGTGCACCCGACCCCATGTGCGAAGGAGGCCACCCTACGGGCGTGCCTGGACTGCGTCCAGAAAACATTCCGCCACGGAAGAAGATCCGCGAATCCTCGACGACGAACATGCGCTGGCGGATCGCGGGATCACCCGCGGTGCTTGCAGGTTGCCCCCACAGACCGGTCACCGCGCGGAAGTCGTCTCGGTCAGCCAGCGCGCCAGTCGCGTAAGAACGCCAAACGGGATTTCGTGCCCGCCCATGAACGGTTGGAAGGACACGTCCATCCCCGCACCCGTCAGCTCGTCCCGCAGGACTTCCGCCATCTCATAGGGCAGCAGCGGGTCCATGCGGCCGTGGCTCTGGAACACGCGCAGGCCGCGGCGGGCGGGCATCCCCGGGCGCCACGCGCGGGCGGCCACCAGCGTCCCGGACAGGAGCACCAGTCCGGCAAGTGCGCGCTGCGTGCGGAACGCCAGCTCGCAGCTGAGCATGGCCCCCTGCGAAAACCCGCCCAGGACGATCCGCTCCGCGGGCACCGCCAACTCCCGCTCCACGTCATCCAGCAGGACGGTGGCCAAGCTGCGTGCGTGGTCCAGCCCCTCCGGCATTTCATCCGCGCGGCTGCGCGTGCGCCCCGCCGCCAGGTCACGCTGCAGCGCGTCCACGTCAATGGGCCACCACGCCCGGCCGCCCGCGAACTCGTGGCCCAGTGCCAGCGGCGCGGCCGGGAACACAAACCGCACCTCGGCGGGGACCTCCAGCATGCGCCACAGGCTCACCAGGTCGTCACCCGGCGCACCAAACCCGTGCAGCAGCACCACCACCGGACCGCTGCCGCCACCCTCGCGGTCCGTCCCACCCGTGATGACGACATCCAACCCGCCCCAGCGTTCGCGCCGCATGTCAGTACGCGTTGCGGGACAGAAACCCGCCCAGCGCCGTGCGCACCAGGATCTTGAAGTCCAGCCAGATGGACCAGTGCTCGATGTAATACAGGTCGCGTTCGATGCGTTTCTCCAGGCTGGTGTTGCCGCGCCAGCCCTCCACCTGCGCCAGCCCCGTGATGCCCGCCTTCATCTTGTGCCGCAGGTTGTAGCGCGGGATGCGGTGCTTGAACTCCTGGATGAACACGGGACGTTCGGGCCGCGGGCCCACCAGGCTCATCTCGCCGCGCAGCACGTTGAGGAACTGCGGCAGTTCATCCAGTGAGTACTTGCGCATGAGCGCACCAAACGCGAACGCGCGGTTCTCATCCGCCTTGGCCCACACCGCGCCCGTCCCGGCCTCCGCGTTCACCGGCATGGAGCGGAACTTCAGGATGTGGAACACGCGGCCGTCCAGGCCCATGCGCTCCTGGCGGTACAGGATGGGGCCGGGGGAGGACACCCGCACAATCAGCGCGCAGGCCAGCATCACCGGTGCGGCCAGCAGCAGGATGAGGGAGCCGAACAGCAGGTCAAACCCGCGCTTGAGCAGCGCATCCACGCCGATGAGCGGACTGGATGTCAGGTGCACAATGGGCAGCCCGTCCACGTCTTCCACGCCGCCGCGCAGCGTGATGAGGTCCATCACGTCCGGCACCACGCGCACGTCCACAATCTCGATCTTCAGCAGCTCCAGGACGTCCTCCTGGCGCGCATGTTCCTCGGCGGGCATGGCCAGGTAGACCTGGTCCGCCGCGCCCCGCGCCAGTGCCGCCGGGAGGTCTTCATACACGCCGGTGACCTTCCGGCCGCCCACGTCCGTCCCCACGGACTCTGCCTTTCCGCCGAGCACCTCCACCACCTCAATGCCCAGCTCCGGGTGCGCCTCCAGCCGCCCCAGCAGTGCCGCCGCGGTCTCGCCGGTGCCCAACACCACCGCGCGGCGGCGGTTGAACCCACGCGCGCGCAGCCGCGCCAGCACCCGCCGCGCCAGCGCCCGCGTCAGGGACAGCATCACAAAGGACAGCCCGCCAAACGCCAGGATGACGCCGCGGGAGTAGCGCTCCGCACCGGAGAAGTACTGCGTGAAGACCAGCAGCAGCAGGGCGAGCAGCGTGGCCTTGGCCAGTTGGAACACCTCCGCGGTGGCGGTCTCCACGCGGCGCACGCCGTACAGTCCCTGATTGACAAAGCACACCGTCCACAGCGGCACCGCCATGGCAAACAGCGTCAGGCTGTCCTGAAACGGTGACGGGCCAAACGGCGCCGGAAACAGCTGCGGCAGGAAGAAGCGCAACGCGTACGCCGCCAGGAAGCTTGACGCCAGCACGCCCATGTCAAACAGCCACAGGAGGACCGCGAACAGGTGCGCATACTTCTTGAGCACGGGTTGCTCCTCGACGAGGGGGCCCGGCTACCAGAACGCCAACGGCCCTTCAACCCGTGGGTTGCGACGCCGGATGGTGGTGGCTCCGAGCCATGCCGCGAGAGCAAGCCAGTCCCCAACCGTGGCTCCGAGCCATCCCGCGAGAGTAAACCAGTCCCCAACCGTGGCTCCGAGCCATCCCGCGAGAGTGAACCAGTCCCCAACCGTGGCTCCGAGCCATCCCGCGAGAGTGAACCCAGTCTCAAACGGTGGCTCCGAGCCTTCCCACGACACGGGTCCAGTCGCGAACCCTGGCTCCCTGTCATGGAAGGTGTGATACCGGCCGCGGAGGTCTCGGGAGCCGGGGTCATGATTGTGACGTCCCGGCATTTTTAGGCATTGTCGCGAGCCCCACTTTCCGGCAGGTTCCCGCCATGCCCCTCTCCAGAGTCCGTCCCGCAGTGTTCCGCATGTGGGTTGCCTGCGCGGTGGGCGTTGCGGGCGGCTGCCTGCCGGTTCCCGCCTCGCCCTGTGAGTCAGACCAGGACTGCGCAAGCGGCTATGTCTGCGCGGGCGACAGTTCCACATGCATCGCCGGGGCGGCCGGTGGTTCGTCCGGCGCGGTCCTGTCATCCGGCCAGGGTTCCTCCAGCGGTGGCGTGGTCTCATACTCCGCGGGGAATTCCGCCGCCGGAGGGAGCAGTTCCCTGGCAGCATCCGCCGCGCCCCCGTCGTCCGCCGCGCCCCCGTCCAGCAGCGCGGCACCGCCGTCCAGCAGCACCGCGGGCAGCAGTGCCACCGCCAGCAGCAGCAGCGGACCGGCCAGCAGCTCAGGCAACGGGGCGGTGGTTGACCTGGGGACCAACTCGGGGACGTCCGCGGTGGTGGCGGTGACCGTGGCGCAGCCGGTGCCTGCGGGTGAGCTGGTGATTGTGGTCCTGGGCGGCGGCCGTGATGCGGACGAGGCCACTGTCACCGACACGGCAGGCAGCGAGTACCTGGCCGCCGCGGTTTCCAACAGCGCGAACAACTGGAACGCATTGGCCGCCATCCGCTACGCCCTGCTGCCCGCGCCGCTGGACGCCGGGGACACCGTGACGGCGACGTTCAACGCGTCCTCCCCCCGCAACGTGGTGTGGGTGCTGCACGCGCGGGATGTGCAGGTGCTGGACCAGCAGGCGGCGTCAGACCGGGACAGTTCGCCGTCCGTGACGGCGCAGGGGAGCGTCACCAGCGCCACCGGCCTGGTCATTGCCGCCACGCTCACCGCGTCCTCCACGCTGGAGACCTTCAGCGCGCCCGCGGCCTACATGGCGGGACCGGTTTGGAGTTCCTACCGGTCCAGCGGGATCTTCGCGTGGCAGGACTCCACCACGTTGACGGGCCGGCCTGTGTTTGCCCCGCCGGTGGTGCAGCGGGACCTCCAGTACCTGTCCGCCATTGCCGTGTTCAAAGCTGGCACGCCACGGACGCCCGCGGCGCTGGCGCTGTCCCACACAGACAACTCGCGCAACCTCTCCGTGAGCTGGTCCGGCGGCGAAGGAACGGGCGGCGTGGGTGGTGCCACCGTGGAGTACCGGGACCCCACCAACGGGAACTGGGACGTGGTGGCCAACGTCAACGCGGACGTTTCAGCCAGCGGCCAGTCCCTGCAGCTCCCAGGTGACGGGTGGGTCAATAACTGGAACGGCCCCGTGGAGATGCGACTGGTGCGGCGCTGGGACGGCACGGTGCTGGGCGTTTTTCCGCAGTCATTGGAATGCACCACCGCGGCTGCGTCCACCACGCCCACCGGTTCCACGGATGAGGACTGCGACGGGAACTGGGACAACGTCAGCTGCACCGCGTATGCGTGGACCAGCTCCACCGTCTACCAGCCACCGGCGTCTGCGTGCGTCAACGTCAACCCGGCGGCAACCATCCCGTGCGACGGGGCTCATGACGGCGACACGCGGTACACGGCCACCACGCAGACCACCAGTGGTCCGGACGCGGTGTCGTCCTACGGGTCCCAGAGCCAGACCTGCACGGGTGCCGCGGACGGCGCGGTGCGCTGGACCTGCACGGGCAGCGGGTGCACCCACCAGTGACGGGCGGGCCTCAGTACACGTCCCCAGAGAGAGCTGTCTGCGGCGCGGCGGAGGAAGCCATTGCGTCTGAACGGCCCTGCATCTCAACCGGGCGGGGGACGAGCCGGACGAGCCCCCGCCCTACGACGAACCGCGCGAGACCCGCGGAAACCGTCAGGGTGACCCGCGGACCCTTCTGCGGCAACCATCCACGGCGCCTTGGCAGCGGCGAAGGAGTCCGCTCACAAGGTCACTGTTTCCCGGGAAGCGGTACTCAGGGGCGCGGCCACCGGACAATGCAGGTGTACGGGCCCACGGAGAACTTGTGGCCCGCCTCCAGGTCCACTTCGCGGATGGCCTGGCCGTCCACCAGGACCTTGGGGCCCAGCAGGCCGGTGGACACGCGCCGCAGGGCCACGCGGTTGCCCACCACGGACACGCTGGCCACAAAGCGCGGGACCGTCAGCCCCGTGAGCTTCACGTCACAGCTGGGGTCCCGCCCAAACTGGATGGGCGCGGAGCCCAGCGGGAGCACGCGCGGGGACTGGGCGCCCTCCTCAAACACCTCCAGCACCCGGCCCGAAGCAGGCGGCGAGCTGGGCAACTCGCGGGACAGGTGGTGGGCTGGCACGCCGCCGGCCAGGGCCAGGGCCGCGTCCAGCTTCACGCGGGGGTCACTGGGGGGCGGTTCCCGCGCAGCGGTGATGGACTTGGGGACCTGGAAGCCGGGCAGCGTGGTGACGTGGGTGAACGTCTCGCCAAACTCCGGCCGGTCCGTGGGCAGCACCTTGGGGCGGGCGGAGAAGCCGGGGAGGTCCTCAAACACCAGGTGGAACCGCTCAATGCAGATGACGTCGCCGCTGGCAATGTCCTCCACGATGACCCGCTGCGGCGGCGGCATGCCCTTGCGCTGCACGTACAGGCCGTTGGGTGCGCCCAGGTCGGACAGGCGCCACCCCTCGGGGCGGCGGGCCAGGCGGGCGTGGCGGCGGCTGACGCTCTCATTCTCCAGCACAATGTCCGCCGGCGGCTGGCGCCCAATGAGGACCTCGTCCTGGTCAAACTCAAACTGTCTGGGCGGGTCCGTGTCGTGATTGACCGTCAAGCGAATCATGCATCCCCCGGGGCGGCGGCTCCCATGGACACCGTGTTCCTACCAGAGCGCGCCCTAGGGCACATCCCAGTCCAGCACCGCGCGGCCTACATTGCCCATGGCGTCTTCCGCGCGGCAGGAGACAAAGTGCTTCCCGCGCGTGGGGCGCGGCAGGGTGACGGTGACCACCTCCCGCGGGCTGTCCAGGACGGCATCCGCGGCCAGGCCCGGCACCGGTTCGCCGCCGTCCACACCGCAGGCCACGCCCACCAGCGGGCTGAGGTCCTCCACCTCCACGCGCAGCGCGGCCGGACCGGCCACGGACACCTTCAGGACGGGCGCCGTGCGGTCCACGGTGAACACGGCGGACAGCAATTCGGTGCGCGCGGCTTCCGGTGGCGGGTTGGAGGGCCAGTCCTCCGCGGTCACCCTGACGCGGTAGGCCCCGTCGCGCAGGCGTGACTCCTCCACGGAGAGGAACGGGTCCTTCAGCCCGGACCCCAGCGAAAGCACCTTGTCGCCGCCCTCGGTGAGCAGGTCCACGCCGTAGCGCAGCTCGTCATCATCCTCGTCAGCGGCGTGCCAGGTCAGCGTGCGCCAGCCCGCCTCATAGGTCTGCTTGGCCCGTGCGGCCGGCTCCGCCGGCGCCGGGCTCTGCAGGGGCTTGAGCTCAAAGTCCTCAAAGGCGCGCGCGCTGACGGAGAAGGTGCGCCCCTTCTGGTCGTCGCTGGGCATGGGCTCCACGCGCACGCCCGGCGCCAGCACATCAATGGCGGTGACGGTGGGGGGCACGTTCTGGCCGCGCCAGGCCAGGTGCAGCTCGCGCAGCACCGGTGAACCTTTGCCATCCCCCACCAGCGTGGCCTTCACCTGCGCAAAGCGCGCGCGCGCCAGCGCAGGGTTGCCGCCGGGGAAGGGCAGGGCCGCGCTCCAGGTGGACCAGGTGTCATCCGGCTCGTCCGTGTTGCCCACGCGCACCTGCAGGCTGAGGCGCGTCCCGGCCGGCACGTCCCCCCGCGCCCACAGCCGGCCAAAGCGTGCGTGCCGCTCAGCGTCCCACACCGGGCCCAGGTACACGCCCTCCTTCACCGCCGCGCTCCCCAGCTGCGCCAGCGCGGACGCATGGCTCAGCCCCAGCACCACGCCGCGCGGGCCGCGCGCCATGGCCGTGATGCGTGCGCTTTCCACGCGCCCCACCAGCGTCACGCTGCGCCCGTCCACGTCCGCGCGGTACAGCCGCCCGCGCCCGCCGGTGCCAATGTACACGCCTGCGGCGTCGTCAAATGCCACCGCGTAGGCCGCGTCCTTCTTCCCGCGCCACACGCGCCGCACATCCCCGCTGGGATAGATGATCACCACCTCGCTGTTCTTGGTGTCCGCCGCCGTGCTGTCGTCGTCGTCGCCCGCATCGCTGGCCGCCAGCAGTGCGTCGTTCCCCTCGCCCTTGCCCTCGTTGGCCACCAGCCCCGCGGCCAGGGTCCCGTCCGCACGCACCGCCAGGGAGGTCACCTCCTCCAGCGCCGAATCATGGTGCGCAAACACCACGCCCTTGCCGTCCACCTGCCAGATGATGCCCTTGCGCCCCCCGCCCACGACGACGCCCTTGCCCCCGGGCAGCGCCGCCACCGCGCGCAGCAGCTTCTCCTTGAGGGCGGATTCGCCCACGCGCACCGCCTTGTCCTTTTCCGTGACGCGGTACAACGCGCCGGGGTCCCCGGTGACCGCCCACAGCGCGGTGCCGTCCCACGCCAGCCCCCACACCTGCTTGGCCTCCGGCGTCCACCACGTGTCCGCTTTGCCGCTGCCCAGCTCAATGCGCACCACCTTCCCGGACGGGGAGGTGGCCGCAAACAGCCCGCCCTTGCCGTCCAGCGCCAGCGCCGTCACCAGCGCTTCGGCGGGTTCCAGCAGCGTCCTGGCCTTGCCCGCGGCGTCCACCGCCACCACGCGCGCCGGGTTGCCGGTGGCGGCGTAGCAGGTCCCGCGCGGGTCACAGACCAGCGCCAGGACGGGACCGCCGTCCACGGCGGCCAGCTTCTGGATGGCGGGGGCCAGGACCACGGCGCCGGTGCTGACCACGGAGGTGGTCACCGGTTCGCCGTCCGCCAGCTTGTCAAAGTCCGCGGCGGACAGGACCTGGGTGCGGGCCGCCCGTGCGTCCGCCGCCGCGTGGACCAGGAGCACCCCGGTGAGGAACAGCCCTGACATGCGCATGGACGCTGCTTGTACCCGTCGGGTGCGGGGTGGCGCCAGCGTCACGCCTCCGGCGTGCCTGAGGTGGTGCCCGCCGCCGGCCACTCCAGCAGCACCAGCCCCGCCAGGATGACCACAATGGCCACCCATTGCCGCGCCAGCAGCTTCTCACCCAACAGCGCCCAGGCCAGCAGGAGCGTGACCGCGGGATAGGTGCTGGTGGCCGCCACCACCAGCCCGCTGTCCAGCTCGCGCAGCGCGTGGAAGTAGAAGTAGTTCCCCACCAGGGACGCCAGCACGCCGGCCACGCACATCACGCCCACCTGCAGCGGCGTCAGCGTCAGCGCCAACCCAAACCGCGAATTGACCCCCAGCACACCCAGCGCGGCCACCACGGCCGCCACGCTGCGCACGGTGACGGCCAGCACCGGGTCCACGCCGGCCTTGAGGATGACGCGGTCCAGCAGGGGCACCGTCCCCCACACCAGCACCGTGGCCAACATGAACAGGTGCGCGCGCGTCATGCGGCGACCACGGGGGCCGTCAGACCTCCATGATCTCCTTTTCCTTCTTGGCCACCACGTCGTCCACCAGCTTGGTGTGCGCGTCCGTCTCGTCCTGCACGCGCTTGAGCGCGCGGGTGGAATCGTCCTCGGTGATCTCGGACTCCTTGAGGAGTTCCTTGAGCATCTCGTTGGCGTCCCGCCGCGCGTTGCGGATGGCCACCTTGGCCTCCTCCGCCTTCACGCGCACGGTCTTGAGCAGGTCCTTGCGCCGCTCCTCAGTGAGCGCGGGGATGGGCAGGCGGATGATCTCACCGTCAGACTGCGGGTTGATGCCCAGGTCTGAGGCTTTGATGGCCTTCTCAATGTCCGCAATGATCCGCTTCTCCCACGGCTTGATGACAATGAGCCGCGGGTCCGCCACCTGCACGCCCGCCACCTGGTTCAACGGCGTCATGGACCCGTAGTAGTCCACCCGGATGCCGTCCAGCAGCGCCGTGTTGGCCCGCCCCGTGCGCACCTTGGCCAGCCCCTGCTTGAGCGCCTCCACCCCGGCGCCCATGGTGCCCCTGCACTCGCTGATCACGTCCTCAACCATGGCTTCCTCCTCAACGGTCACGGGGCGCGGGCGGCAGTTCGCCTACCACGGTTCCCACGTGTTCCCCCTTCATGGCCCTGATGATGTTCCCGCGCTTGTGCAGATTGAACACGATGATGGGCATCTTGTTCTCCATGCACATGCTGATGGCCGTGGCATCCATGACCTTGAGGCCGCGCTGCAGCACCTCGGGGTAGCTCACGCGGTCATACTTCACCGCCGCGGCGTCCTTCTCCGGGTCCCGGTCATAGATGCCGTCCACCTTGGTGGCCTTCATGATGACGTCCGCGTGCATCTCCATGCCGCGCAGGGACGCGCCCGTGTCCGTGGTGAAGTACGGGTTGCCGGTGCCGCCGGCCAGGATGACCACGCGGCCCTTCTCCAGGTGCCGCAGCGCGCGGCGCCGGATGTACGGCTCACACAGGGAACTCATCTCAATGGCGCTCTGCACGCGCGTGGGGACGGCCAGGCGCTCCAGCGCGTCCTGCATGGCCATGGCGTTCATCACCGTGGCCAGCATGCCCATGTAATCCGCCGTGGCGCGGTCCATGCCCTCGGTGGCGGCGGACACGCCGCGGAAGATGTTGCCGCCGCCAATGACCAGCGCCACCTGCACGCCCAGGTCCCAGACCTCCTTCACCTGGGTGGCAATCTCCACCAGCACCTTGGGACTGATGCCACCCTTGCCGTCACCCTGCAGCGCCTCGCCCGACAGCTTGAGCAGGACGCGCGAGAAGCGCGCGGATTCATGCAGCGCGGGTTGGGTGGGCGGGGGCACGGGCGTCATTGACTCTCCGACGAAGGGCGGCGGCATCTAGCCACCCGTGCACGCCGGGGTCAAGACGGAGCCTACTGGGCGACGGCGTAGACGCTGTCCCGCACGCCGGGCGCATAGAACTGCGGCGGCGTGTAGCCGTTGATGCCAGTGAGCACGCCGTAGGGGAAGTCCCGCGACGTGGGCGCGTTGAACGTGCACTGCCCGGTGGCGGAGTTCCACGCGGCGTCCGTCACAAAGCACCAGCCGTCCGCCGGAATCCCGCTGCAGGTGTACCTCTTGAAGCCGGTGTTCTTGCAGTACACCTCCACGTCCACGTCCACCGTGTTGAACCCGGCGGCGGGCACGCCGCGCTGGTTGCCGGTGAAGGTGCCCGGCGGGCCCTCCACCACGGGCTCGCCGTAGTAGTGGATGGCAATGGTGTACGTCCCGGTGGCGGGGTGCTTGATGGAGATGTTCTCCGGCGTGCACACCCGCTCCCCGTTGCCATCCACGTAGCAGCCGCGCCGGTTGTCAATGTCCAGCTTGGGGTAGGCATCCGCGGTGAAGTTGCCAAACGAGTACAGCAGCGTGGCGACGTAAGTCGGGTCGTAGTAGTCTCCGCTCCACTGCAGCGTCTGGACGCCGCATGCCGGCTGGCCGGGCACCGTCACGGTGCAGGAGGTGCAGTTGTAGTAGTGACAGTCCGGGTAGGCGCGCGCGCCCTCCTCGGTGAGGTTGGTCACGTAGACGGTGGGGAACCCGCCGATGGACCAGCTGTAGTTGTTGACCGGGCCCCAGTTGAACTCCCAGAAATAGCCGGCCCCGTTGGCCCCGCCCACCGGGTGCAGCAGGTGGATGTCCACGTCCACCGGGTCATGCATGACCAGTTGGACGTTCATGTCCTCGTCGGGCCCGGCGATGGTGAACGCCACGTCGCACGTCTGCTCTGCCGCCCCCACCTGCGTGAGCGTGGCCCGCATGGTGTAGTTCCCGCGGATCACCGGGGTGAAGGTGACGGAGAGCGAGGCGACATTGGACAGCGCCAGGCTGTCCTGCGCCGGTTCCGCCACAATGCTCCAGCGCAGGCTCCATGACCCCGCGGTGGCCCCAGCAACGGCGGCGGTCAGCGTGATGGTGTCCAGGATGCGCTTGCCCACCGGAGCCGCGGGGCAGCTGAGCACGCCCGCGCCCTCGTCCGTGTAGCCGTTGCAGTTGTTGTCCACGCCGTCCGCCGGCACCTCCGCGTGGCCCGTGTACGCCGTGTTGTCCGTGTCCAGGCAGTCATCCCCGCCGCAGGCCACCGGCGTGTGTCCGTCCTGGTCCACGTCCGGCGTGCGCGTCCCGCAGCCGCCCGCGGGGTCACAGAAGCCCACGTTGCACGCGCCATTGTTGGGGCACGCGCCGTGGTCCGGCCGGTGCGCCGGCACGCCGCCCACGCACTCCTCCACCGTGCACGCCACGGTGTCCGCGGCCGGGGTGTCGTTGTTGTCATCCACCAGCACCACGCTGGTGCCGTTGCACGTGACGGTCTTGCAGTCCCCCGCCACCTGGACGGGGCTGGGGTTGGCGGCGCGCTGGCAGTCGTTGACGCGGTCACACGTGTCAATGGTGCACGCGTTCCCGTCGTCACACGCCGCATCATCCGGTGTGTGGATGGCGGTGCCGGTGGCCGTGTCACAGGTGTCCACCGTGCAACCCACGTTGTCACTCAGCGTCCCGGCGCAGTCCGTGGGCCGCACGCAGGACCCGTTGTTGCACACCAGCGGCGGCGTGCACGGGTTGGCCGTGTCACACGTCGGGTTGCGCGTGCAGACGTTGTTCACGCAGGACTGGTCCAACGGGCATTCGGCGTCACCGGTACAGCCGGGGTTGGGCTCGCAGCGGCCGGTGGCGCAGTGTAGGGCGGCGGGGCAGTCCGCGTCACCGGTGCACTGCGGGCCCTGGTGGCACACGCCGGCGGAGCAGTACTGGTCCGTGGGACACTCTGCGTGGGTGGTGCACGTGGGATTGTCCACGCAGACGCCCGCCTCGCACGAACGCGTGTCCGCGCAGTCGGCGTTGGTGGTGCAACACCCGTTGGCCGCGGTGCACACGCAGCCGCTGGCGCCCTGACATTCCTCGCCGGGGGCGCACTGCGCGCCGGCGTTGGCCCCCAGGCAGTCACCCTGGGCGCCGCAGAAGCCCGTGCTCACCGCGGGGTCCACGCACACGGCGCCCAGCGTGGCGTCCACGCACCGCACCAGCGGCGCGTTGCAGGCAATGTCGCAGAAACCGTTCACGCACATCTTGGCGCCGGGGCACTCGGTGCCGCGGTGGCTGCCCAGGCAGTCACCCTGGGCGCCGCACCACATGGGGTCTTCCAGCGGGTTGACGCAGTTGCCGTCACACCGGATCTCGCCGGCGTTGGGGCACGGCGCACCGGAACTGCCGCCGCTGCTGGAGGAGGAAACAGCGCCGCCGGAGCTGCCGCCGCCGGACGCCGTCCCGGATGTGCCGCTGCTGCCGGACGTCCCCGAGGACCCGGAGGTCCCGGACGTGCCGGACGACCCACCTGACGACGAGGTCCCGCCCGAACTGAGGTCACCCGACGAGCCGCCCGACGACGAGAGGTCCCCGCTGGTGCCGCTGGAACCCGGTGACCCGCTGGTCCCGCCGGAAGCCGTGGTGCCGCTGGTCCCGCCGGAGCCGGACGCTCCGCCGGTGGAACTGCTGGCGGACTGCGCGGGTGCGCACGCGCCCTCCACGCACTCCTGCCCCGCTGAACAATCCGTGGTGGCACTGCAGGTGGAGCCGGTGTTCTTGGGCGTGCAACCCAGGGACGTCGCCAATGCGGCCGCAGCCAGCCAGGCAAAGTGGTGTGTGCGCATGAGGTGAGTTATCGGCCGCGCGACCGATGTTGTCCATTCCGGGTACCCGTTTTCGTCGACAGATCGCGTGTCTTGCGCTGTGGGCGGCTTCCCCACGCAGGGCGGGATGCCCCGGATGGAACGTCAGGCGCGGCGCATTGCCGCGCTTTGGGACGCGCGCTTGACGTGCGGGAGAGCGCTCCTCTACCGCGGGGGCATGACGCAGCCACCGCGGCCGTTTGGATTCCCGGTGACCCACGCGGCGCAGGACGTGGTGCGGGACACGCTGGAGCGCGTGGCCGCCACGCGCGCCGCCGGCCGCGTGCCCGTGGTGCTGTTTGATCTTGACGGGACGTTGTTCGACAACGCGCCGCGGACCTGGCAGATCCTTTACGAGTTCAGCGTGCTGCGCGCCCGGCACGAGCTGACCGCCCGGCTGCGCACGCTTCCCAAGCACCAGCTGCCCTACGCCCTGGCGGACATCCTGGCCCTGGTGGACGAGCACGACGGGGAGTTGCTGCGGCAGGTGGCGGCGTTCTGGGAGGACCGGTTCTTCCGGGATGACTACATCCGCTATGACGAGCCGGTGCGCGGCGCTTTGCAGTTCGTACGCATGCTGTACGACGCGGGGACGACGGTGGTGTACTTCAGCGGGCGCGACAGTCCCGGCATGCTGGTGGGCACGGCGCAGAGCCTGCGCACGCACGGCTTTCCCGTGGGTGTGCCGCGCGCGGTGATGGCGCTCAAGGAGTCCTTTGACGTGGAGGACCTGGTGTTCAAGCGGCGCGCGGTGGAGTTCATGGACACCCTGGGCGAGGTGGTGGCGTCGTTCGACAATGAACCGGGCAACTGCAACATGTTCCGGCAGGCGTGGCCGCGCGCGGCCATTGTCGCGGTGGCCACGTCACACGCCCCCAATCCGCACCCGCTGCATCCCTCCGTCGCGGTGATTCGCGACTTTGTGGACTGACGCGTGCCACGGCTGCAGCGCCCCGAGGCCGCCGACCAGCTCCCCCGCCAGTGGAGCCTGTACCGCCTGCTGTTCCGGGCGGGCGCCGCGGGCCTCACCGTCCGCGAACTGGCCGAGCAGCTGCACACGCACAAGGCCAACGTGGAGCGCGACCTGCAAGCGCTGGCGGCGGCAGGCTTCCCGCTGCGTTCGCAGAAAGACCCCGGGCACGCGCAGCGGCTGCGCTGGATCCTTGACGGCGAGGACGGTGTGGGCGCGGCGGGCTTTGGTCCCGCGGAGCTGCTGTCCCTGCACGCGGCCAGCGCGGCGCTGCAATTCCTGGCCAATACGCCGGTGCACATGGACCTGCAGGCGGTGCTCTCCAAAGTCCGCGCGTCGCTGGCGGGCGCCAAGGGGAAGACGGTGGCGGGGACGGCGCACGTGTTTGTGCCGCACCTGCGGGACTTTGTCAGCTATGACGCGGATGACCTGCGCGCCATCCTGGATGACCTGCTGGATGCCATGGCCCGCCACCGCATGGTGCGCGTGGAGTACCTGTCCGCAGACGCCCGGCGTCCCAAGCCCGCCACCCTGCTGCCGCTGCGCCTGTTTGCGCACCACAACAGCCTGTACCTGCTGGCCCAGCGTGACGGGAAGAACGAGGTCCGCACCTACGCGGTCCACCGCATCCGCTGGCTGGAGGTGACGGACGCGCCGTTTGACGAGCCCCGCGTGGACCTGGCCGCGCACGTTGAGCACGCATTTGGAGTGTTCATTGAGCCGCCCACGGACGTGGAGGTGCGGTTTGCACCGGAGGTGGCCCGCTATGTGACGGAGCGGACCTTCCACCCGCGCGAAGAGAAGCTGCGGCTGGAGGACGGCAGCATCCGCTACCGCGTGCGTGCGGGCGGCCGGCTGGAGATTGTGGCGTGGGTGCTGGGGTTTGGCGGCGCGGCGGAGTTGGTGTCCCCGGCGGAGTGGCGCGCGGACGTGCTGCGCGGCGCGGAACGCCTGCGCGCTGCGCACTCACGCTGACGCGGCATGGACACCACCCCGGTGCGTTCGCAATGATGCAACCGTGACCCTGACCACGACGCTCGCCGGCTGCCTTGTCGCCCTCGCCACGTCGTCGTCATCGGCTCCGCCCAGGCCAGCCATTGCCATGCTGGGATGCCGCGGCGGCCCGGGCACGGGGCCCGGCGTGGCAGAGCGGTGTTCGCAGCGCGTGGCGGACGCGCTGCGCCGGTCCGGCGAATTCTCCACCGTGGTCCCAGCGGCCGACGTGATGGCGCAGGCCTGGCCGGAGGCGCGTGATGCCCTGGCGGCATGCGAGGACGCGGCGTGCGCGACGGAGGTCTCCGGCGCGCTTGGCGTGCCGCTCGTCGCGGTGGTGCGCCTGTCCATGGACAAGGGCGCGGTGGCGGCGGTGCTGGAGATTGCCGAGACGTCGTCAGGGAAAGTCCGCGGCGTGGCAACCGGGCGCTTTGCCGGGACAGGCGACGAGGAGCTGGACGCCGCCGCGGAAGCGCTGCTGGGCCGGGCGTTGCCCGCCGTGACGGGTCATTCCGCGGCGTTTGCGTCCGCGCCGGGGCGCGAGGGTGCTGGTGTGGGCGCGCTGGTGCTGCGGGGGTTGGGCGCGGCCGGCCTGGCCGGCGGCGTGCTGGGGCTGCTGTTCTCGCTGGGCGCGGTGGCGGGCACGGTGGCGGTGGCCGTGGCGCCCTACTTTGTCCTGGTGCCGCTGCCGGTGACCGCGCCGCGCGAGCGCGATTTCATGTTCATCGTCGCCATCGTGGTCTCCGCGGTGGTGACGGGTGTGGCCTGGTTGGTCACCGCGGCGCTGGTGGCCGGGGGCGGGGCTGCGCTGGCCGGGAGTTTCCTGCTGTGACGGAAATGCCGGGTAATCATTTCCACATGGTGACGCCCAGCGCCACCGCAAAAGTCCCCGCCGCGGCGACGACGCTGCGCAGCTCTTCGGACCACAGCGGCGTGCCGCACTGCGCGACATTGACCAGCTGAAACACCGGTCCACCGATGAACTCGGATGGATCAAGCTTTCCATGCCCAGCCCGACGAGACTTCCGCCACGTCGGATGGACAAATGGTGTGCGGCGGTCCCATCATCCGGCCCGGACCCGACGGAGGAGGCGCACACATGCGGCCGGACCCTGAACGACGCTGGTACTCCGTGGAAGACGTGGCGGCATGGATGGGCAGCACTCCAGACGCTGTCCGCCGGTTGCTGGCGGAACGCGGGCTGGGTGTGCGCGTGGGCGACACGCTCCGCGTTCCCCACCGTGCGCTGCAGCAACTGGAGTCCGTTGGCGCGGGGCTGGCCGCGGTCACCGCGCAGCGGCGGCCACCACCGCGCGGACTGGGGGCCGCGCTCGCCGTGGCGCTTACGTTGTGCGCGGTGACGCTGCGCGCGGACGTCGTCGGAGATCCGCCCGTGGCGCGAAAGATCCCGTACCAGGGATTCCTGGAGGACGCCGGCGCCCCGGTGACCGGCAACGCCTCCATCACGTTTGCGCTCTACCCGGACACCGCGGCCGGAACGCCGCTGTGGAGCGAGACGCGGTCGGTACAGGTCTTTGCCGGGAGGTTTGGCGTGCTGCTGGGTGACACCACGCCGCTTCCCGCCAGCGTGGCCGGCAGCCGCGAACTCTACCTGGCGCTCGCCGTCAACGGCCAGGACCTGGTGGGCCGGCAACTCGTGTTTTCCCTGCCCACGACGTCGTCTTCTGCCAACGGCGTACCGCCGGGTTCCATTGTGGCGTTTGGCGGTGTGGCGCTGCCGCACGGGTGGCTGCCGTGCAACGGGGCTGCGCTGCGCAGCGCGGACTACCCCGCGCTGCACGGCGCCATCGGCACGGCGTGGGGTGATGGCACGCGCAACGCGGACGGGAGCGCCAGTGCCCTCCCCGGGTCAGACTTCAACCTCCCGGACCTGCGGGGCCGCTTCCTGCGCGGCGTGGACAGCAGCGCGGGGCGGGACCCGGACGCCGCGGCCCGGCAGGCCGCCAACGCGGGCGGGAACGCCGGTGACGCCGTGGGGTCCGTGCAGGGTTCTGCCACCGCGCGCCCCGTCACCGCCTTCACCACCAGCACGGATGGCGCGCATACGCACACCTACAACGTGTCCACCGTGGATGACAGCAACAACTGCTGCACGACGACCATTGCCTCCCAGGGCGACACCGCCGCGGTGGCCGGCAGCCCCGCCACCAGCAACGCGGGCAACCACGGACACAGCATCTCCGGCGGCGGTGATGCGGAGACGCGGCCCCGCAACGCATCCGTGGCCTGGGCGATCAAGTACTGAGCTGCGCAGCAACCACGTGGACCCTCACTGCGTGTAGCCCAGCGGAATCCACGAAATCCCCGCTGGTGGCGACCCGTAGGTGGTGCGCACGCGCCACGTGCTGCCCCGTCGGACGGGGACCAGCGCCGGGGCCGCGGAGCCGCCGGGCGAGTACGCCTTGGCGCAGGCCACGTCCGTGCCCACCGGGGTCTCCACGCAGTAGTACGCGTGCGTGGCGGAGATGTCCGGCGTGACCAGCACAAAGCCGTCCGTGGTGGCGGTGACGCCGCCCGCGGCGGACGCGGTGGCGTTGGTGACGGCCTGGTAGGCGCCAAAGGCCTGCACCGGGCCGTTGGTGCGGAACGCACCGGCCAGGGTGGAATTCCCCGCCACGCCCAGCGCCACGCCTGCGGGCGGGCTGGTGCCAACAGCAAGGTTGCCGTGAATGGTCGCGTCGCCGCGGACCTGCGCGGCCCCCGCCACGTCAAGCTTGCTGGCAGGCGCGCTGGTGCCAATGCCAAGGTCCCCGTCCACAACGAAGCCCTGGCCGGGCGTCCCTCGCCGCGCGGAGAGCGCGTACGGCGCCGGTCCCAGTTGTTGGCGGCCGGACAGCAGCGTGTAGGCCGCGGCCGCGGTCGTGTCGCACGGGTCTGCGGTGGTGGCGGTGGTGGCGGCACGGACTCCCACGCCCAGGAACAGGCTGCCGGCCGTCTCCACGGCGGAGCTGAGCGCCACGCGCCGCCCCAGCCGCAGCGCGAACCGGCCACCCTGGACGGGCACCGCGTACTGCTGCTCGGACCACAGCAGGGTGCCGCCCGTCGTCTCGTCGGCACTCCACAGCTGCAGGCAGAAGTCGCGGTCACCCTGCAATGGGATTCCATCGCTTTCCAGGTAGCCGTCGTAGGGGAGGGTGCCCCAACTCTCCGTGTTGGGAACGGCTGCCCACGCCCAGACGCTGAACCCGCCCAGCACCGCGCCCATGACTGCCGGCGCAAGCATGCGGAAACCCGCAGAATCAAAACGGGGCATTTCAGTCTTCTCCTTGCGCATGCGCGCCGGACGGGCGCGAAACCCTTCCGCCTACGGCAGCATCTTCCCGCGCCAGCGCTCCCGTTGGGTCAGGGCGTACTGGTCCCCAGCGCGGTGAAGTCGGTGTAGTAGATGTACAGGCGGATGTCCGTCAGCGACGACAGGTTGACGTCCTGGTTGGCCACCTCGTCCATCTGGTTGAACACCAGTTCCCACGCCGTGTTCACAAACGGGCGCTCCTGCAGACGCGCGTTGCCGTACACCTCCGGCGCAAACACGCGCTGGCCATTGAACAGCGGATTGAGCACCGCGGTCTGCTCCGGGAACGAGTAGTACAGCGACGCACCGGTGACCGGCCGCACCGTGCCCGTGCCCTTCTGCCGCAGGTACAGACGCCCCACAGCGTCCCCCACGTCCGTGCCGACGATCTCCGCCTCCACGTACTTGACCTTGTGGTTGCGCGTCAGCGGGGAGAGCTTGTCCAGCTTGGTGGAGAACGGAATGGTCAGGTAGCCGTGGCCATCCAGGAAGCTGGGCTGGGCAAGCGTGACGCGCATCAGCTCAATGCGCTGGGCCTGCGTGAGCGGCGCCGCGTATTTGTCCAACCGCGGGATATCCAGGATGTCGTCACGCAGGGACACCACCGCCACGCGCGTGTCCGGGTTGCCGTACAGCTCTTCAAACGCCGTGAACGCGTCAGAGAGCTCCGTCATGTACTGCTCCAGGCTGATGTCCCCGCTGGCCACCATGCGGATGAGGAACAGGTTCTGCAGCCGCGCGTAGCTCTGGGACGTGTAGTACTCGTACACCTTGGTGGCGCGGTACGCGTCCCTGAGCGCCGCGTGGAACGTGCGGTCCGCCGTCAGCACCGCGTCGTTCTTGTAGATGCGCACGTTGGGATCGTTGCGCGCGGCTTCCACGTTGATGGTCAGCTGTTCGGACTCCGCCTGCTCCGCAATGAGCCGCGTGGCCTGGTGCCGCAGGCCAACAATGTCCGAGAGCGCCAGCCGCGTGCGGTACGCGGCCTTGAGCGACTCCAGGTGGATGCCCTCCAGGCGCAGCAGCAGCGTCTTCACCCGCGCGTCGGAATCAATGCGGGCCGCCTCACACTGCGACAGCGTCCGCCACCGGGCCGCGCCGGCCTGGATCATGGCCATTTCCCGTTCCTTCGCGGCGATCACGACCTCGCTGGCGCCGGCGACCACCTCCAATGCAACCATCGCCGCCGCATACCCGCCCGCGGCGATGGCCGCCGTGATGCAGTCACCGCCGACCGCGGTGCCGCCGATCACGGAGCACTTCGTCAGTGCGGCGAGAGAAGCCGCCTTGTCCATGGCCCGCTGCGCCGTGCTGACCATGTTCCTGGCCTGCGCCACCGCGTGCTGCAGGTTTGCCGCCTCGCCGGCCACGTCATATTCGTAGTCGGCCAGTTGCACGATGAGGCCGCACTGCTGGCCCACCCGCTGCCGTTCGAGTTCCACCTCGCCCAGCAGCTCTTCCAGTGACGCCTGCACGCTCTTGCCATCCAGCGACGCGATCTCCATGCCCGCCATGGCGTCATGCAGGCGCCCGTTGCCGACGAGTCCGCACGGATCCCCCATGATGGCCGTCTGCTCCGTCAGATGCGAATACTTGGGAATGGCCGGATAGGGCGGGTTTCCGTCCCCTGCGTCAAACGTGCCGCACACGTCCGCCAGCTGGTTGTCATAGTTGTTGCTCACGCGCGTGAGCTCCGCCTGGAACGCCGCCGCATCCACGTCAAAGCTGCGGCTGCTGGTCAGCGCCTGCGTTTCCTTGTCCGCAGCGGTGGCCAGCTTCTGCTGCGCGGAGGTGTAGAGCTTGCGGAACGCGTTGGTGTCCCCGGAATCCAGCGCGGGGAAGGGCACGTAATCCGGCGCCATGCCAAAGAAGTTCAGGTCATCCTTGATGCCCGCAAACACGTCCCGCATGTCCAGCAGCGCCGCGCGGTAGCCCAGCTGCGCCAACTCCGCCGTCCGCACAATCTGGTCCCGGTCCGCCGGGTCCGCAAAGGCCACCACCTTCAGCATCATGCGGGACAGCACCACGGACTCCAGGTACGCGGAGGCGTACGCGCGCCGCACCACGTTGCGCGCCAAGTCCGGCTGGTTGAAGTTGGCGTACCGCTTGGCCACCTCACTCCAGGCGCGCGTCTTCTGCGTGGACGCACGGATGAGCCGCCCAAAGTACGAGTCCACGATCTTCAGGCCCGCGTTGCTGCCCAGTTGCGTGATGAGCGTCAGCAGTTCCGGCCCCAGCCGGTAAAAGCGGTCCAGGCTCATCTGGTAGTACTGCGCGGCCAGGTACAGGTTGTACATCTCGTATCCGGCAGCGCCGGACAGGTTGATGCCGCCCGGCTCAAAGCGCGTCCCCTCAAAGGAAACCATGTTGGAACCCGCCAGGTCGAACCGCGACGCGAACGCCTTGGTGTACGCCTCGTCACCCTGCATGATGAGCAGTTCAGCAAACAGGCGCTCAAACCCGTCATGCGTGAACGGCACGCCGTTCACAAACGTGGTGGTGTAAGCGAAGTTCTCGCCCAGGTACTCCTGCAGCATACCGCGCGTGGTGGAGTCTATGGCGCCCGAGTAGTCCGGCGACGAGAACAGGTACATGGCGCAGTCCACACGCGCGCGGATCTCCTCAATGGCCGGCGGGTCATAGCAGTAGGGCACCGCGTCCGAGTTGGGCACGCACTGCACCGGTGCAAAGCCCACGTTCTGTCCCGTGGTGCGGTTGCGGAAGCGCGTCTTGAAGCGGAACGCGTTGTCAATCTCCGCGCGCAGCGGGATGAACGAGGACACCTTGTCCATGCGCGAGAAGAACGTCTTGCCCTCACGCACGTCCAGGCGGTTGGTGTCACAGAAAACCTGGTTGGTGTCCGTGCAGCGCCACACCGGGTCAAACCGGATGCCGTGCGTGCCGTTGGACTGCCAGCTGTTGAGCGTGTCCTGGCAGGCGTGCGTGGCCTGGCACGCCTGGCTGCTGAGGTCCGTCACGTTGTCCAACGTGAAGAACTTCACGCGGCTGGTGATGGGGCACTCCGCCTTGCGGAAGCTGTTGGCCGCGTTGTCCAGCGGGCCGCCGTCAAACAGGCCGGTGTCTTCGCAGAAGTAGTGCACCTTCTCCGTGCTGGAGCCGTCCAGCGGCTGCGCGGCCTGGCCCACCTTGGGCGCCTGGCCGGTGATCATGGCGTTGGCCACCAGCTGCGCGTTGGCCGCGCCCAACTCCTCGGCGGGCAGCAGCACCGGCGTGTCACCGCCGTGCAGGATTTCATCCGAGCAGCTGACCCCCAGGATGTCCGGGACCGTCCGGGTGTCCGTGGGGCGCGAGCCCGTGTACGCCGCGTCATCCAGGTCCGCGGCCGCGCGCTGCAGCACCATGTAGCCGTACGCGTTGACCGTGCCGTCGTTGGTGCCCAGCACGCTGGGGAACCGCTCCCGGAAGATGATGAACAGCGTGTCCTGGTTGATGAGCGCGCCGTCCACCAGGTCCAGCGTGCGCAGGCGGCTGCGCCCGTCCGGCACCGGGTTGGACTGCGCAAAACTCATGTTCATGGCTTCCTGCCCACCGCCCGTGCCCCACGGCAGCGTCTTGTCCCGGCACTCCCAGCGGTAGCGCAGCCCCGTGCTGTCATCCTGCGTGGTCCCCTGCAGGAAGCCCGGCACCAGCCACGGCGTGCGCGTCAGCTCAAACGTCCCCGGGGCGGCCTGCGCGCAGTCCGTGTCCGTGTCATCCGTCTGGTACCGGCCGCCAATGGCAATGGTGGCGCCAAACTGCTGCAACCCCACCAGGCACGTGCCGCCCACCTGGCTGGTGCAGGCCGTGGGCGCGTTGGCAAACACCAGGTCCACCGCCGGGTCCCCGGCGAATTGCATGGATTCATCCGTGACGATCTTGCCGCGCATCACCGCGGGCTGCGCGGCGGGGTCCGGCGTCCGCAGGTTGAGGGACAGCGGCAGCTCAGAGACGCCCGTGGGGATGGAGTAGTTGTTGATGTCAGAGGTGTACTCAATGATGCCCGTGCCGGAGCTGTACGCGTAGCACGCCCGGCGGGAAGCCGCGTCCCGCCGGCACTGCCGCATGACGTTGGAGAATTTCCAGGACTGGGTCTGCGTCGCCGTCAACACGGCCTGGAATTCGTCCCAGGACAGCACACCGCGCTTGAACGCGTCCCAGCGCTGCAGGAACGCGTTGCCCACCGTGTCCAGCACGGACGCGTTGTTGCGCTGGTTCATCCAGTCATCAATGGCCAGCGTCCCGTCCGGCCGGGGTCCGTCCGCAAAGTTGGCGTAGAAGTACATCCGGCCCTCCCACTGCCCGTCCGGGTGCGTGGAATAGGCGAGATCAATCCGCGCCGGCCCCAGCCGGTCTGACACCACCACCATGTTGCCATCCCACCGCAGCTGCGCCGGGTTGGCGGTGGAGGCAATCTTGATGTCCACCGAGCCGTTGGCCTCAATGTTCACCGTCATGCGCTGCGCCGCCACCGGCGTGAGTTCGCCCATGGCCACCCAGGACAGCGGGTTGGTGGTGACCAACGTGCTGCCGTTGGTGCCGTAATTCACCTGCATGGACTTGATGACCTCCACGCTGACCATGTGCGGCGTGGGGTTGTGGATGGTGAACGTCCCCGTCGTGGACGTGTTGGTGAACGCCAGTGCGGAGGGCGTGACCGTGAGCGAACCCTCGGAAGTGCGCACCGGATCACCGGTGGGGTCCGGCGCGCTCATGCAGTAGCCGTGCTCGCCGTCCACCATTTCGCAGCTGCGGCCCAGCCCGCAGTCCGCCTGCGCGGAGCTGCACCGGTCACGGCACACCTGCCGGTAGCACTGCCGGCCCTCGGAGCAATCCGAGTCATATTCGCAGTTGGAATAACAGCGATTCTGAATGCACGTCTTGAAATCCGGGCAATCCACGTCCGTGGTGCAGCTGGCTGGTGTCCCGCCCGTGGCCACGCACGTGCCCTGCTGGCACGTCTGGCCCTGCAGGCAGCCCTCCATCAGCCCCTGGGACGTGCACACGCGGTACTGCCCGGTCCCGTCCGTGGCCGTGGAGCCCTGCCGGCACGGCGTGTAGCAGTGCGGATCCAGCGGGATGGTGGTGTCCTCCACCGGCGCCGTCACCGACCGGCACGACCCCGACGCGCACACCAGGTTGGCGCCGCACAGATTCCCCGTGCCGCACGGGCAGCCGTCCGTGCCCGCGGGGCACGCATCCGTCTGGCACGTGCCGGAGAGGCATTGCAGGTCCGCTGTGCTGCACGTGCTGTCCGCCAGGCACCCGCAGCCCAGCGTCCCCGGCGTGCACGTTCCGGGAGCGCACTGGCCGGACTGGCAGGACAGCCCGGTGTCGCATTCGTAGTTGGGGCGGCACGTGCAGCCGTCCGTCCCCGCGGTGCACGTGGGCACGTGGCAGGTGCCGTCCACGCACGCCAGCGCGTTGCCGCTTGCGTCATTGTTGCACGTGCGGTCCGCCTTGCAGCCGCAGTCCAGGTTGCCCAGTTCACACCAGGAGGCCTGGCAGCGCGCGGCGCCACCGTCCGGAACGGAACACACCAGCCCGCCCTGGCACGCGTACCCATCCAGGCAGCCGCAGCCCACGGTCCCCTGCACGCAGGTGGGCCGGCGGCACGCGTTGTTGTCACACACCAGCCAGGTCCCGTCAGAATCCTGGCTGCACGTACCGTTGGCAAAACACCCGCAATCCAGGTCCCCCGTCTGGCACGGCCCCAACCGGTTGCCGGTGCACCCGCTCCACAGACCAAGAAAGACCACCACCGGGGCCAGGAACCGAACTCGGCCGTTCATCATCACGTCCTCCGATTCACCGCGTGGCACGCTGCTGCGACGGTGTCCAAGCGGATTTGATCTTTCTACCTGCCGGCGACGCGCCCCCGCGGCGGTCGTCGACGATACAGATTCCGGATTAGTTCAACAGCGACCCCGCGGCAACCAGGATTTCACGTCGACACCTACCCACCCGGCCCCGCGGGGCGGGGTAGGTCCATGTCGTCCGCAGGCCTTCACGCCACATCACTTGCACCAACTCTGGGAAGAGAAGCCCGCCATGCGCGTTTCGCTCCAGCCCGGGGCTCCGGGGTCGTCCACCACGGTGCGGGTTGCGTCCAGGCGGACGTCCTCCTGCACCAGGTGGAACGTATTGGACGGGATGCTGTTGGTGATGGGATCGCCCAGTTGCGGCAGGCGCCCGCTGTCCACGGCGCTGGTGTACGCCTTGTCGCTCGCAGCCACCGGTGCGTTGCCCATGGATTGGCCAATGCGGCCGGCCCACCACTCCAGGCTCTGGGATGGATCCTTGGCGTGGGCGGCAGCGGAGGCCTGGGCCACCAGCGCGTCGCGCGACGGCACCATGGAGAACCCCTCCCGCGCGTGCCCGGTGGGGCTGAAGGCCAGGGACGTAGTGGTTCCGTCCGGGTGCGTCACCCGGATGGCGGCGCCGCCGTTGTTGCAGGCGAGGCCCGCAATGGTGGTCTGCACCTCCCGCGGCGGGTCCGGGATCTTGCGCTCAACGGAGACGGTGATCGTGTAGGGCTCGTCGTGGGTCTTGGGCGGCCGTGCCGGATGGTGCACGGTTTCCCATTCAACAATGAGGCGGAAGCCGCAGTCCTTGCAGGGCTTGTCCGTGGGGACCTTGGGCGGCGATGACTCCACCATGCGGGTGACCATGGGCGGCAGGAGGCGCCACGAATCCGCCAGGTGCGTGGTGGGGTGCGTCTTCACCGGGTCCCGGTTGACGTGCGGGCTGGATGCCGCGGCGGACAGGATCTCGCGGCGCACCGGTGCCGGGGGCGACGCACCGCCCGAGATCTGCAGGCTGCCGCGCGCGACGTGTTGGACCGCCCGTGCCGGCGGCGGACGCCCGGTGGCCACCTCCTGGCGCAGCGGGTTCTGCACGTTCTGCGCGTAGACCGGCCGCTCCTCCGCCGGCGTCGCGGGATCGAAGTTGAAGAACGCCCAGTTGGGACTGAGCCACACCGCCAGGCGCTGATCGCGGTAGCGCGGGCTGATGTACGTCAGCTCGCTGCTGTCCTCCGTCTCCAGCCCCTTGAAGCCGTGTGGCTCACGGTAGCCCGCGCTCTGGAAACGCTCGGTGCCCAGGGGGAAGTACTCGGTGTGCTGGACCACGTTCGCCTGCTCGTCCAGCGTGACCGTCACTGAGCCCTGGTAGTCCTGCAGCAGGTAGGTGGTCCGGTCCGCCGGCGCGCCGTTGTCGTCGGTGAGCAGCAAGCGGCGCGCGGCGCTGCGCAGCAGCACCCGCTCCGGGGACACGTGCGTGCCCGCCGTGAGCGCCAGGATTCCGTCCCCGGCGGCATGCGCAAGCCACGCGTCCGCCGCGGTGATGGCGTGGTCCGGCTGCGGCGCCAGCGCGGCCCCTCCGTCGGCGGCGGGCGCCAGATCCGAGTAGAGATCCGCGGCAAGCGTGATGGACTCCACCAGGGCCACGCGGCGTCCGCCCGCCTCCACAAACAGCTGGGAAACGCCGTCGCGGACCTCAAAGTCGGGCTGCAGGTAGTAACTGTCGGCCACGGGGTCCCGACGACGCACGCGCACGTTCATCCCATCATAGGCGTAGTCCGCCAGCCGGCGGTTGCCGCGGTTGGCGCCAACCAGCCGTCCAAACGCGTCCCAGTCATACGTGTCCAGGCCCTTGCGCATCACGTGGCCGCGCGCGTCGTAGTCCAGCGTCACGTCACCGGCGCGCGTGGCGGCGTGCGGGCCCGCGCCGCGTTCGCCGTAGGCATAGCTACCCACGTGTTCGCGGCTGGCCACGCTGAGGTTGGACGTCTTGCTGGTGATGTTCCCCAGCAGGTCGTAGCTGTAGTTCACCGTCTCCTCAAACGGCGTGCCCGGATCCAGGACGGCGGAGACCAGGTTGTTGCGCGCGTCAAACGCAAAGCGCGACTCGCCCGACGGGGTGCCCTGCCCGGACAGCGCGTCCACGACGGAAAGCACGTTGCCCGCACGGTCGTGCTCGTACGTGAGCGACTGCAGCAGCGTACCGCCGCGCGTCCGCGCGGTGATCCCCAGCGGGCGGGAGAGCACGTCAAAGTCGTACGTGAGCGTCACGCCGTTGCCGAGCACCATCCCGTCCAAGGTGCGGCCACTCTCGTAAGCCACGCTGTTGGCAAACCCCGCCACCGCCGTGCGCCGTCCCAGTCCGTCCAGCGTCCACGCCAGGGTGCGTCCGCCTGGGTACGCCTTTCCGGTCACGCGCCCGGCGCGGTCCCTCACGTCGGCAAAATCAAACGTGTGCCCGTCCAGGGTGCGGTGGTACGCCGCCAGGCGGTTGTGCGCGTCGTAGTCAAACGTGTCCATCGCCGTCGTGCGGCCCAGTTCGCCCACCGTGGGGTAGCTCACGGAGACCAGGCGGCCCAGGTAGCGCTCGCAGTCCGTGGTGCAGCCCGGCTTGCGGTCATACGTGTAGGTGATGCGCGTGCCGTCGGGATCCGCCTCCGCCCACGTGGCGGTGATGCGGTTCATCTCGTCGTAGGTGGTGATGGCCACGTCACCCAGCGCGTCCCGGTGCCAGATCATGTTGCCGGCCACGTCGTAGCGCGTCTCATCCGTGCCCATGTCCGGGTCCGTGGTGGAGGTCGGGTGACCCAGGAAATCCGCCACCTGGCGCTTGGTGATCCCGGTGCTGTCGGACATGCGCAGGGGCTGGTTCAGCTCGTCATACGCGTACCAGGTGGTGATGGCCTGGGGGGAACCGTGGTTGGAGACCTCCTTGTACTTGCGGCCCAGCCCGTCCATCCAGGACACCGTCGGCGAATCGTACGACGTGCTCTCGGGGTCGTTGTCCGCCTCGTCCCACACCGCCACGTAGCGCGGCCAGTACTGCGTGCGGATCACCGACGGCGTGCCGTACAGCTCGCCGTCCGGCCGCGTGGTGGTGAGGATGCGTCCCAGCGCGTCGTACGTGTTCTCGGCAAACGGGACGCCGGCGGGCGCCTGGCGGTCACAGCTGGCCGTGGTGGCGCGGTAGCCCTGGTAGAGGCGCCGCTCCATCCCCCGCCCGTTGTAGAGGACGTATCCGTCCACGTGGTACGCGCCCTGCGCGATCTTGGTGCGCCGCTGGTACGCGCGCCCCGTGCCGTCCATGCACGTGATGGTCTCCAGGTCCGCCGGGCCTGACTCCGTGGTGCGCTGACGCATGACCACGCGGCTCGGGACCACGTCGTCGCCAATGTCGTATTGGTACGTGTACGTCGGTGCAGCGTCGGTGTCCCCGGGCATCACCACATTCACCAGCCGCGCGGAGGCGTCGTACAGGTAGCGCGTGATGTGGGGCGGCGTCGTCGGCGCGCCGTTGCTGGCCAGCATCCAGCCCGACGACTCGACCGGGTAACCGGTGACCGGGTCCATGGTCACCTCCAGGCGCAGCTCGTACGGATCGTGTGTGGGATCGTCGAACACCAGCGTCTCAGCGGACACCCACAGCCCGTTGGCCGTGTACTCCATCCGGCGGCGGTGACCGTTGGCGTCCAGCGTTTCCACAATGCTGCCGTCCGCATCCAGTTTGTTGCGCGCCAACTGCATCCAGTGGTCCGCGTCCAGCCGTCGCTCCACGCGCACCAGGTCACCCAGCGTGGCCTGACCCAAGGGCAAGCCCACAAACGCCTCGCCGTCAAAGTAGTTGCGCGTCTCCGAGTAGATGTTGCTGCCCGGCCGCGAGTAGACCTTCTGCGAGGGCGACAGATGCAGCAGCCACTTCCCGTTGGACGGCGGCGGGATGTACGTGGTTTCAATGTATGTCTCGTCGCCCAGGCACGTGTTGCCACAGGGCTGGCCCATCTCCGTGTCGCCACGCGTGCAGGCCTCGCATGCCCCGCCGCCCACGGAAGTGATGCCCAGTGACGAACTCTTCACCTGGTTGCCGCAGCCGTCGTACTCGTAGTGCATCTCGCGCACCACGCCCTCCTCGGCGGGGCGCCCTTCGCGTGACGTGTCAACGCGCGCGGTCTGGCAGATGTAGCGCACCGCCGGTTCCGTCCCGGTTGGGATCCCCGCCACCGGGCAGTCCGCGTACTCGTAGTGCGTGCTGTACATGACCACGCCGTTGTCCTCGCGCGTCACGTCCGTGAGCAGGCCCTTGCGGTAGGTATCCGCGCGGCCAATCTCATAGTGCTGCGTGGTCCGGCCCGCGTGCTGTGACGGGTCCCCTTCCACCACCGTCTCCACGTCGGCAAAGCCGCGGAACTGCTTCTCGCGGCCGTCGTACCACGCGTTGTGGTAGCGGTAGATGTTGACCTGTTGTGACCCGGCAATGCTGTCACGCGTGACCAGGCGGTTGAGCGTCAGCATGGGGAACGGCATGCGGTTGTTCCACGCCAGCGGACCGCCGTCCCGCGCCATGTGCTCCGTTGACGAGCCGTGGTCCGCCTCAATGACCTTGCCGATGCTGTTGTCGACCCGGTTCAGCAGGTTGGGGCGCATCGGGAACATCTCCAGGTACGTCACCGATCCCGACGCGTCGATCCACACGATGTCCGTGGAGCCGTTGCCGTCCATGTCAGCCAGGCGCACGGCCTTGTCCGTGGAGTCCGGAATGGCGCCGGAGGCCAGCGCGGAGGATGTGAGCGTGACAAGCGTGTCGAACTGGCGGCTGTTCTTGTTGAGCAGATATTTCACGCTGTCCGCGAGCACGAAGACCAGGTCGGACAGCCCGTCGCCGTTGAGGTCCATCAGGTAGAAGTCGTCCGGCGCCTGGGACAGGTCCCCGGAGAGGTTGGACACCGGCGCCCAGCGGCCCCGGCCCAGGTAGGTGCGGACCAGCAGCCCGTCGTCGGCCACGCGCACCACGGCGTCCTGCATGCCGTCGCCGTTCATGTCCGCCAGCCGCATCTGGTCGGCCTGGAAGCCCCAGCCAATCGCGTCGGCCACCGTCCCCGTGGTCTCGTACGTCCCGTCCCCGCGGTTCAGGTAATAGAAGGTCTGGCCGGGGTCGCTGAACATCACGTCAATCTTCTTGTCACCGTCGTAGTCAAAGAACCGCAGGCTGGCGCCCTGCAGCTCAAAGTCCGGGAGGCTGTCATCGGCGGGGGAGGCGTGGTCCCAGTCCCCGGTGCCCCTGTTCCACAGGACGCGCCGGTTGATGGCGTCCAACAGGTCGGTGAACCCGTCACCGTCCAGGTCCACCAGCTGCAGGTGCGGGTTGGACAGCGCCACGCCGCTGCCCGCCACGGTGCTGTCCACGGCGGTGCGGAAGCGGTGACCGCCGCCGGTGGACAGGTCATTGAGGCTGACGCGGTGGGTGCCACCCGTGGTGTCCAGCACGTCGGGAAGCGCGTCGCCGTTGAGGTCCACCAGGTCCGCGTTGCGGGTACGGAAGTCCACGCCCACGGGGCCCGCCATGGTCTCCACGTACGGCAGGCGGCAGTCCGGGCCCACGCACTGCTGGCCCGCCTGCAGGACACTGCCCGTGTAACGGAAGTTCAGCCGGATCTTGTCCGCTGACGTGTTGGACAGCGAGTACGTCAGCACCCGCGCCAGGCGGGAGAGGCCCGCCGCGTTGTCCTCGTACTCCAGGCGGTAGCGCGAACGCTGCTGCCCCGCCGCCATCACCTTGATTTCGACGAGGCGCTTGCTGATCTCCACGAGGAAACCGGGTTTGCCGTCGGAAATGAGGTCCGGGCGGTCCTCGTAGCTGAGCAGGACCTCGTACTGCGGCTGACCGTTCACAAACACGTACGTGATGCGGGACAACAGCGACGTGGTGCCGTCCTTGATGTACTCGTAGTGGACCGCGTGGCCGTGTTTGTCGATCGTGTCCACCAGGTGCCAGCGGAAGACCTCGCCGGCCGGGCCGGTCACCAGCGCGTCGGGCCGCGCCACGCCCTCCGCCGTCGCACCGAAGTACGCGACCGTCCCGTCCGCATACTCGGACTTCCAGTAACCCGCGCTGCCCGCGCCCACCCACGTGTGCCGCGAGAACGCGCTCTCATAGCGGTTGCGGTACGTGCTGCCCCCGGGAAGCTTCACCAGCTCGCCGCCGAGGTCCACCAGGTCCGCGGCGGTGTACCGGGGCAGCCCGCGTGACGTCATGCGCTGCGCCGCCGGCACACCCAGCGTCCAGCCGATGCCGACCACGGACGCGCCCGCGCCCGTGTTGTAGGCGAGGCGCAGCGAGGGGGTGGACGCCGGCGCGTGGCCCGGGGGCACGCCGATGGAGACACCGTACCCCATGATGCCCATGTTGGTGTCCACGTCGGCGTCTTCGCCGACGCCACCAATGGAGCCGGGGCCCGTGGGCAGCTTCACGCGTGACGGTGACACACCGGATTCCTGCGCAAGCGCGGGGACCGTACTGAGGGCGATCCACACCAGCGGCGCGGTGACCCGGCGGTGCGTGTTCCTGAAACGACTCTGGCGTGCCATGGCCGCCTCCACGTGCATCAGCGTTGGGCCTGTTGGATCTGCGCGGTGACGCCCGCCGCGGGGCGCCCCAACCGGTCGTAACAGTGCAACCGGGACACGGTGATCTGCGACGCCGCGGGGTTGGTCTCATCACGCATCTCCAGCGTGATGGCCCCGCCGGTGAGCGCCGCGTCTTCCCGCGCCACCAGGGACACCGCCACGTCCGGTGAGCGGTGCACAAACTCGCCCAGCACCTCCGGGGCGAAGGTGACCGACGACACCCACAGCGCGCCTTCGTGGAGCAGCACGTCGCACGCGCGCAGGTCGCTCCCGTTGATGGCCACCTCCACGCGGTGCGTGCCGCGGCACAACGTGCTTTCGCATGCGAGCCCGGTGTCACACGCGCCGTCACGGCAACCGCAGCCCAGTGATCCCGGCGCGCAGCCGCCCAGCGCGCAGCGGCCGTCAAAGCACCGCGCCGCACGGCCCTGGAAGGTGTTGCAGCGTCCAAACGCGCCGCACGGGCAACCCAGATCCCCGCTGGGACAACCGGCCACCGCCAGTTCGCCGTCCCGGCACTCCAACACCGGGCTGCCCGCCACGGGCGCGGGAGACTCAAGGCACGCCGCCCCCACGGTACCGTCCGCCGGCACCACCGCGCTGCGGCACACGTTCCCCAGGCAGGCCAGCGCCGTGCCGTCCACCGCGCCGCAGGTGCCGTCCACAAAACAGCCGCAACCCAGCGCGCCGCGTGCGCAACCGGTGGGGGTGCAATAGCCGTTGTCACACGTGGCGGTCCCGGCGCATGCCTCCCCGGCCGCACACGGGCAACCGGCGCCACGTTCTGACGAGCAGGCCCCCGCCACCTGACCCGCATCCGCGGTGACTGCCCCGTCCGGGGTGTCCCCGGTTGTGGGCCGCTGACAACCACCGCCGCACCCGGTGCCGACGGACAACACCACCCACGCGGCCAACAGGCGCGCCGGTGTCACTGCTGATTGAGTGAAGCGTTCCATCACGCCTCCTGCGGACCTGCGCCACGGCCGCGTCCTGCCGCCTGCCGGGCATTGAACTGAGCGACCTTGCCAACCCGTCCCAACTTCCGGGGAGCAACAACCCCGCTTGCCGGCCGCGGATGCTCCCGCACTGCGCGGTGCGGTGTCCAGCACCCGGTGATCCGCTCTCGTCGACGCTGGCGTGTACGGACGTATCCCACCGCGTTGCTCGCGCTGTGGGTTGCGTTCCTCACGGGTCTTGCGCCGGCGCCCCACGACGGGGTCACCGGGTAAGAACGTCAAAGTACCTCACCAGCCCAAACGGGACCGTCAGCAGCGCCCGACGGTGGCCTGTGTGCAATGCTCCCACCCACGTCGGACTGGAAGACCACTTGCTGATTGTGGCGGGCACCGCGCTGGGCTACGGGTACGGCGTTGCAACCGAGGCCCCATGTCATTCCGTCTGGGTGGAAGACGATGCGGTGGTCACGCCGTGGCGGGGCTGGCGTTCGTCCTGTGTGCAGCGTCGTCCAGCGCCGCGGACAAATCCGGCCTGGGACCGGGAAAGCTGAAGCTCCCCGCGGGTCCCGGATCACTGGAGGGCGTGGGCGAGAACGCGGAGCCCAACCTGTCCATGGGGCTGATGAGCTACGGCGTGCCGGTGCGCGTGCCGGAGGGCTACCCCGGCATGACGCCGTCGCTGCGGCTTGCGTACAGTTCCGGGTCGGGCAGCTCGGTGGCCGGCATCGGCTGGTCGCTGGGGACGCCAACCATTGAGCGCATGACCAGCAAGGGGCTGCCCCGGTACGCGCGTACGGACGCGTTTGCGGTGGACGGCAGCGAGGAGCTGGTGCGCGTTGCCGCCGACGGCACCTACCGTGCGCGCCACGAGGGCGGGTTTGTGCGCTACATGTGGGTGGACGCCGCGGCGGACGGCCGTGAGGGCTACTGGAAGGCGGAATACCCTGACGGGCGCGTGGCTTATTTTGGCGCGGACGCGGCGGGTGTGCTGCAGGACCACGCGCGGGTGACCGGCCCGGAGGGAACCTTCCGCTACCACCTGGTGGAATGGGTGGATCCGCACGGACACCACACGCGGTTTGAGTACGTGAAGGACGGGTCCGTCTCGCTGCTGCGCAACGTGCTGTGGGTGGCCCAGCAGGACGGCGCGTGGCGGTACCGCGCCACGCTTTCCTATGAAGCCCGTGATGACCACCTGGCGGACGGCAAGCCCGGGTTTGAAACGCGCCTGACCCGGCGGCTGGCGGACATCCGCATCTACTCGCGGGACGTGCTCATCCGGCGCTACCACCTGGCCTACGAACCCGACGCCACCGCCGGGGGCTTCACACGCCTGGCAAGCGTCACGCAATTCGCCGCGGACGACGCCACCGCCTACCCGGTCAACTTCTCGTTCAGCTACACGCCGGCATTTGCCGCGTGCGACACCGCCACCTGCCAGCCCCGCGTCAGCACGCTGCAGGGGAGCGTGGGGCCCGGCCTGGTCAGTGGCACGGCGGATCTGGTGGATATGAACGGTGACGCGCTGCCGGACGTGCTGGAGACGGAAGGGGGCAGCCACCGCGTGGCCGTGAACCAGTACGCGGGGGGCGAACACCACTGGGATCCCGCGGGGAGCACCATTGGGACCAGCGCGTCACTGGGCGCGGACGGCATCCAGCTGGTGGACATGGACGGTGACGGGCTGGTGGACCTGGTTGACGCGGAGGGTGACCGCATCCTGTACGGCAAGGGTGATGGCAGCTGGCGCGAGGTGACCGGTGTGGCCACGCAGCTCCCGGACATGGGCGGCGCGTCCAACTTCCGCTTCTTTGACTTTGACAACGACAAGCGCATGGACGTGTTGTACGCGGACGGCGCGGCCACCTACGCGCTGCTCAATGACGGGTCCGGTCACTGGGACACCACGGCCACGCAGGGTGATGACGCGGGCGGCCTGTACGTCACCACGTTGGAGGCCGGCTTCCAGACCGGTCTGCAGCTGGCGGACCTCAACGGTGACGGCATGCAGGACGCCATCATCTCCACGGCGGGCGGCGCGGTGACCTACCGCCTCTACCTGGGCCGCGGGCGGTGGACGCGCGAGGCCATTGAGATGCCCGGCCTCACCGCGGCGTGGTCGTCGGGCGCGCGGTTTGTGGACGTCAACGGTGACTCGCTGAGTGACGCGCTGCTGGTCCTTCCGGGCGAAGTGCACGTGGCGCTCAACCGCAACGGCCGTGCGTTTGCGCCCCCGGTGGTGATCAGCAACCCCGTGGGCGGCAGCATCCCGGTGGACCCGTCCCTGGTGCTGCGCCTGGCGGACCTCAACGCCAGCGGCTCCACGGACGTGGCGTGGGTGGATGCGTCCGGCACCGTGACCTTCCTGGACCTGGTGCCGGAGCGCGCCCACCTGCTGCGGACCATCCGCAACGGCATTGGGAAGAACATTGCCATCCGCTACGGCAGCACGGTGGGGCACCTGGCGCGTGACCTGGCGGCGGGGGCGCCGTGGGTCACCCGGCTGCCCAACCCGGTGCTCACCGTGGACGGGATGGACACGTGGGACAGCCTCTCCGGCGTCCACCAGGTGCAGTCATTCCGCTATCACGACGGCTACTGGGACGGGGAGGAGAAGCAGTTCCGCGGGTTCGCGCGTGTGGACGCGGAGACGCCGGGGGACGCGTCCGTGGAGGACGCGCTGGTGAGTCACGTGTTCGACGTGGGACGGACGGACCGCTACCACAAGGCGCTCAGCCTGGAGGTCACCACCCGCAGTGCGTCACGCGTGCTGGACGTGGTGCGCAACATCTACGGTGACTGCCCGGTGCTGGGCGTGCCCGCGGGGATTGAGCCCCCCGTCCGCAGCGTGTGCCTGCTGGCCGTGGAGAAAGAACTCCAGGAAGGCACCGCGCAAGGCGGCTGGGTCACCACGCGCGAAGAATACCAATACGACGGGTTTGGCAACCGCATCCTCACTTCCAAACTGGGCGTGGTGCGCACGGGCGCGGGCGCCTGCCCCGTGTGCAACCGCCCGGACGGCGTGACGGGCGCGCCGTGCGGCGAGCTGTGCCTGGGGGATGAGTCATTTGAATCCACCGACTACGTGCCGGTGAACCACACGGATGGCCGGTGGATGCTGGACCGGCCGGTGGTGCGCCGCAGCTGGGCCCTGTCCACGGCGGACGCGCCCAGGACGGAAGAGACCACCTACTATGATGGGGAGCCGTTTGTGGGCCTGCAGGCCGGCTTCCTGACCCGCGGGGACGCCACGCGCATCACCGGCCTGCGCCTGGCGGGTCAGGCCCCGGTGGAGGTTGAGCGCCGGCGGTTTGATGCGCACGGGAACGTCGTGGAGGACCTGGACGCCACGGAACACCGCCGCCGCTACGAATACGACGCCGAGGGCCTGCTGCCGGTGGCCGAGGAGATTGTTTTCGCTTCTTACCAGTTGCGGACGCAGCTGCAGTACGACCGGGTGGGGGACATGATTGTTGAGGGGACCGGGTGGTACCGCCCGGACCTGCAGGCCCAGCCCACCACCGCGCTTTTTGCGTATGACCCGTTCCTGCGCCTGGTGTCCGTGGCCCGCGAAGGTGACACGCTGCAGTCCCCGACGGAGACCTACGAATACGACCTGCGCGACCCGGTCAGCCGCATCATCAAGCGCGAGCGCTCGCTGTCCGGCGGTCCGCTCAACGCAGAGACCATCACGTGCCTGGACGGGATGGGCCGCAAGTTCCAGACCCGCCGGCGCGTGGACACCCAGAGCTACCAGGTGGATGGGTTTGAGACGTTCAATGCCCGCGGCGTTTCCTGGCGCACCTATGAGCCCTACCTGGGCGCGACTTCTTCGTGTGACCACGTGCCGCCCGCGGACGGGCGGCGCCTGGAGAAGCGGTGGGACGCGGCGGGGCGGGAGCTGGGGACCACGCGGCCGGACGGGTCAGACTTTGGCGGCGTGGCCTCCGTGGCCACGTTGCGCCACCTGCCGCTGGCCACCTTCACCTATGACGAGGAAGACAGCGACCCCGCGAGCCCGCACCACGACACGCCTGCCGAGACGCGCGTGGACGGCCTGGGGCGCGCCACCTACTCGCGGCGCGTGCTGGCACCGGCGGACCCCGGTGAGGATGCGGTGCTGCAGTATGACGCGCTGGGGCGCTTCCGCGGATTCACGCATTCCTCCGGCACTGCGCACACCGAACAGCGCGACCTGCTGGGACACGTGGTGGACGTGGTGGACTCCGACCACGGTCACAGCACGTTCATCCACGACGACGAAGGGCGCATCCTGGAGGAGCACGACGCCACCGGGCGCGTGCGCCACAACACCTGGGACGAGGCGGGGCGCCGCGTGGAGGAGTGGGATGCGGACGCGCCGGACCAGACACGGGTCACCTACTACTTTGACGGGACGGGCGACCCCGCGGGGTTCTGCACGGCCGACGACATGACCAACGGCGCCGGGCACATCACCGCGGTGTCCTTCCCGCTGGGCACGGACTGCTACGGTTACGACGACCGCGGCCAGCAGGTGCGGGTCACCCGCAAGGTGGATGGTCACGTCTTCCGGTTCCAGACCGAGTACGACAACCTGGGCCGGGTCCGTCGCCAGACGCTTCCGGGCGGCCAGGTGGTGCAGCACCGCGCGGATCTCGCCGGGCGGCTCATTGGCATTGATGGGTTTGTGCGGCGGGTGCAGTACACGCCGCAGGGGCTGCAGGGAACGGTGGAGTTTGGCAACGGCACGGTGCTGCGCCAGCAGCATGACGCGCGCCTGATGTTGCGGGAGAGCAGGCTGGCCGGGCCCCAGGGTGAGTTGCTGCAGTCCTTCACCGTCAAGCGGGACCGGGCGGGCAACGTGGTGCGGCTGGACGCGCTGGAAGGTGCGGACCCGGTGGCAACCACGTTCAACTATGACGCGTACTACCGCGTCCTGGGGCGGACGCGGACGGCGGCCACGTCCACCCAGACCGTCCAGTACGCCTACGGACCTGCGGACCGGCTGCTGGCGCTCCCGGCGGGCCCCGCCGGGACTCCGTCCGGAGCTGTGGCGCATGATGATACGGCCCATCCCAACGCGCCCACGCGCGTGGGTGACCTGACGCTGGAGTACGACGCGGCGGGGCGCATGGTGCGGCGCGGCCCCCGGCAGCTGGACTGGTTTGTGGAAGGCCGCCTGCGCGAGGTGCGCGAGGGCAGCCGCGTGCTGGGTTCCTACGCGTACGGCCCCGAAGGCGCGCTGGTGAAGAAGACCGGCGCCGGGCACGTGACGTACTACGCCACGGCGGACTTTGAGATTCGCGACGGCGTGGGCGTGTTCTACGTGCGGGCGGGTGGACAACGCGTGGCGCGCGTGGAGGTGCCCGCGCTGGCCGCTGACCTGCTGCCGGACGTGGCGCCGGCGTCCGTCACCGCGGGTCAGACCGTGCCCGCCCCGGATGCGTCCATCACTGCGTCGGACGCGTGGGTGGCGCACGCGGTGGCCAGCGGCGTGCTCCCGGCGGCGGACCGCACCCTGACGGACGAGGACGCGGACGCCATCCTGGCCGCGTCCGCGCGGCGGCTGGTGCTGGGCACCGGCAGCACCACCACGTTCAACCACACCGACCCGCTGGGCGCGGTCACCCTCACCACCGACGACAGCGGCCGCGTGATCCAGCGGCACCGCTACTCAGCGTACGGCGTGCAGGAGCTGGCCAGCCGCGGGTGGGCGGAGCCCCACGGCTTTGCCGGCGGCGAACTGGACGATGCGACCGGATTCATCCAGTTCAAGGCGCGCGCGTATGACCCCGCGCTGGGCGACTGGATTTCTCCGGACCGCGCCTTCCTGGTGTTTGAACCCGAGAAGACGCAGACGGATGCGTTCAACAAGTTTGCCTACGCGCACCGCAACCCGGTCAACAAGTACGACCCGATGGGCGAGGAGCCCATCACGTTGACGGTGATTGCCACGGCCATTGCCGTGTCCGCGGGCATCAACGCCGTCACGCAGGTGGCCGGCGCCACGGTGAAGTACTTTGCCAACAGCAACTCCGGCAGCCGCAGCGTGGGGGCGTGGGCCAAGACGGTGGCCAAGGAGTGGAGCTGGGGAGACTTTGCGGCCAGCGCCGCCATTGGCGGCATCACGCTGGGGGCCGGCGCCGCGGCCAAGAACACCGCCACCGTGGGCAAGATGGTCATTGCCGCCAGCAAGGAAGCGCTCAAGGAGGCGGCGGTGGACGCCGCCGTGGAGAAGGCGGTGCCGTGGGCGGCGGAGAAGGCCACCAAGGCGCTGACCGGTGATGCCAAGTTTGCCAAGGAGGTGGCGGACATTGCCGGCACGGGCGCCAAGGTGATCAAGATGGGCAAGGACGTGAAGGACGTTGCCGGGGCGCGTAAGCAGTACAAAAACTACGGCAAGGTGGCCAACATCAAGAAGATGACGGAGCGCGCGCGCAACACGCAGGTGCAGATTGTGGGTGAGGCGCTGAAGACGGTTGCGGACGGCGCCATGGATGCGCCGGACCTGGCCAAGGATGTGGTTCGCCTGGCCAAGGGTGGCGCCGGCCAGGGGGAGGACAAGAAATGACACGCCTCTCCGTGGCCCGTGTTGTTGTCACCGCCGCACTGTTGGCCGCCGGCCTGGCGTGCAACCGCGTGCCGGCGCCGCGCAAGTGTCTCCCCGGCAACGAAGGCTGCGCGTGTGACGTGGACAGCCGCTGCTACCCCGCGGGCGGGCAGGCGCTCACGTGCGACCGCGGCTACTGCGTGCCGCAGGCGTGTGCGCGCGGCACCGAGGGTTGCGCCTGTTACGCCAACGGCAGCTGCGACGCGCTGCAGGGCATCCCGATGACGTGCGCCGCCAACCTGTGCGTGCGTTCCCCGGCCACCACGCCGGGTGAGCTGGGCGGCTCATGCAGCGCCACCGCGCCGTGCCGCTCCGGCGGTGTGGAGGCGCTGGCGTGCGTGTCCGGGCGCTGTGAAGTGGCCGGCTGCCCCAGCGGGACGGTGGGCTGCCCGTGCGGCGCGTACGGCGCGTGCGAGGCGTTTGCGGGCGAAGACGTGCGCTGCAACGACGGGATGTGCGTGCTGGGCAGCTGCCTCAACGGCGGGGACGGGCGGATGGGCTGCAATTGCCGCACGGATGCCACCTGTGACGGAGACCTGCGCTGCGTGCGGGACGTGTGCCGCGGCCGGGGCGTGCGGCAGCTGCTGGTGGGCAATCCGGAGGTGCGCTCGTGTGACGTGCTGGTGCGCGAGAGCGGGCCGCGGGTGGGGCGGGTGGTATTTGCCGGGCAGGCGCGCGGGAGTCATTTTGCGCGGTCACCCGAGGTGGGCGTGAGTTTCATGGCCACGTTGGACCAGCCCTTCAGCGGACCGGTGGTCACGCTGGAAGGTGAGACCGACAGCGCCGTGGCGGATTTCAACGTGAGGTTGGGGACCACGCGATGCGGAGACCGGCTGGGGCAACCCGTGGCCGATCCCCGCCTCAGCGTCCAGTAGTCGAAAGCGGAGGCAGGCAGATGAGAGACAACCGCGTTTCCTTGCTCCTGGCCACGATGGCCGTGTCGGCGATCCTTGCCGGATGCCCGACCCCCGAGGGCGGGCCGTTCTGTACGCGGGGCACCAAGGACTGCGCCTGCGCGGCCGGAGACGTCCCCTGCCAGGGTGACCTGTTCTGCGCCGCGGGCCTGTGCCGCGAGCCGCTGTGCGAGCCGGGGTCACTGGACTGCGCGTGCCACGGCAACTCCACGTGCAACCAGGACTCCGACGGGACCTGGCTGGTGTGCGACAGCGGGCTGTGCCGCCGCGCGTCCTGCCCGCAGGGTGCCCTGGGTTGCGGCTGCTTTGCGGGGGCCACGTGCAATGAGGGCCTGTTCTGCTCCTCCGAGGGCGGGCCGGCCCGGTGCGTGAGCGCGGCGTGCGCCGTGGGTGACCAGGGCTGCGGCTGCAAGCCGGACCGCACCTGCAACGGTGACCTGCTGTGCAACGGGCAGGTGTGTGAACAGGCCACGTGCACAGCGGGGACGGACGCGTGTGCGTGCCGCCCGGATTATTCGTGTGACACCGGGTTGTCCTGCCAGGCGGGGCTTTGCGCGCCCACCACGTGCACCACCGGGACGCAGGGCTGCGGCTGTCTGGCGGACAACACGTGCACGGGGACCGGCCTGGTGTGCAGCGCCGGCGGTATCTGCCAGCCCGCGGGTTGCACGGCCGGTGATGAGAACTGCGAGTGCCTGGCCGGCGGGAGCTGCTCCACCACGCCCGACGGAGCGCAGTTGGAATGCGTGTCCGGCACCTGCCAGCGTCCCGCGTGCACCCAGGGAACGGATGGTTGCGGCTGCCGCACCGGCGGCGCGTGTGACGCCAACCTGGCGTGCGTGCTGGGCGTGTGCCGCTCCGCCTCACTGCCCATTGAGGACCTGGTCCCGCCCGCCACACCCAAGTGCTACACGCCGTGCCGCTCCGGCATGACGGACGGGACCGGCACCTACCGCGTCTGCACGTCTGAAGGGCTCATGGAAGGTTGCCTGGAGGGTCAGCAGTGCACGGGCGGGTCGTGCGTGCCTGCGGGCGGTTCACCGCGCACCTGCCAGACGGACCTGCAGTGCCCGGACTTCCAGACCTGCATTGCGGGCAATTGCTACTCCAACTGCAACTACGACTCCGACTGCAGCGGCGACCACAAGTGCTACCGCCGCGTGTGCCGCACGCCGTGTGATTCGGGCACCGCGGACCGGCTGGACACCTGCGGGGCGGACCGGCACTGCTCCATGGTGGACGGCGTGCACGGCTATTGCGTGAGCACGCCCGCGCCCACCGGGGACGCCGCGCGCACGGCGGAGGGCACGCTGGTGGCCAAGCCCGCCGCGCTGGCGTTCTCCAACACCTCCACCACCGCAACCTTCACGGTGATGAATCCGTCATCACGGCTGGTGACCGTCACGCTGCGCAAGGTGGAGCACGGCGAATACACGGCCAACGGGCGCTCCGTGATCACCACCAACCCGCTGCACTGGGTGACCATGGGCGCGGGCACGCCCACGCAGGTGCAGAGCCTGAATGTGAACGTGGAACCGGGCGGGTCGGTGGACATCACCGTGGCCGGCACCGCCAACCCCGCGCTGTCCCGCTGGGACGGCGTGCTGGAGGTGACCGCGGACCACCTGGGTCCGTCCCGCATCAACCTGGATTACGCCAGCCGTCCGGACGGGCGGTGGAGCGGCAAGGCGTACTTCTTTGCGGCGTTTGCGGACGGCGCGCGGGACAACGGCACGCTGGCGGTGGATGAGTGGATGCGGGAGCGCAACAACACCGCCCGCCTGGACGCCGTGGGCAACGCGTTCCTGCAGCGCTGGGACGCCTTCAAGCGCGGCGTGCTCAGCTATGACGAATTCCAGGCGGTGCTGACCGCCACCCAGACGGCCTCCTGGAAGTTCTCCAACGTGATGCAGCAGTGCCGCACGCAGCCCAACTCGCGGCGGGCCTGCTACCTGTACCGGTCCGGGGCCGGCGTCATTGAGTATTCGTCCGACGTGAATGACTACGCCATCCCCACGGGCGTGAGCGAGCTGCCCGTGTCCATGAACCTGCGGTCCCCCGACCCGGTCAACCAGCCCACGCTGATGAACGGCCGCATTGTCACCGACGAGTCCATGCAATACGCGGGTGACCCCGCCGTGTCGCTGGCGTTTGTCAACGCGCCCACCCAGTGCACCACCACTGCGGGCGGGACGTGCCTGGTGCCCATCCAGTCGTTCGCGGCCACCATTGCGGTTGGCGGGCGGTACCTGACCACGGATATTGACTCAGACTGCTCACAGGCGGCGCCGGGGACGTTTGAGCTGACGCGCACGCCGTGGCTGGTGCCGGGCTTCCTGGAGGGCACCACGCTGGAGGAGTCCACCGGGCTGCGCTACCGCTGGGAGTGCCGGGACAAGCTGCTGCCGTACGGGACGGACCAGGGGCCGCTCAACCGCAGCTTTGCGCAGTCCAACCCGGTGCCGGACGGCCGCAGCCGCATGCGCACGCTGGAGCTGCTGGACGGCGCGCTCATCCAGGGTGATTCGCTGTTTGTCATCTTCCGCGAGAAGTTTGACAGCTTCCTGGGCGGCAGCGACGGGACCATCAACGCGTACGGCTACATGGTGCTGTCCCGCGCGGCCGCGGACCTGCCGGTGGACGCGTATGCGGGCTCCACGCCCACGGACACGCGCACCGTGCCGGACGTGCTCAACGTCTCCTGCAGTGACGAACTGTTGCACGGCGACACGCGCCCCGGCCGCGTCCACCCGGGCATCCTGCTGCCGGCGGAGGCGCTGTCTCCGGCCAACGCCCTGACGGTGGCCACGGCGATCATCCTGGGGCAGACGCCGGCGGGCGCCTCCGCGCAGCTCATTGACGCGGGGAGCACGGAGAAGGTGCATTACTATTGCGAGGACACCGGGCTGTTTGACGGTGGCGAGCGGGACAACGCGGCGGCGGGGTTCCAGAAGGTTGCCTGTCCCATTGGGAGCCGCGTCACATATTTCACGCTGCAGGCCATCACGGACCTCAGCGGCGAGGCGTGTCAGAAGGACGGTACCTGCCAGGAGACGCTGAACCGCTGGCGGTCCAACCAGACCCACGGGATCCGCGTGGAGCCGGTGTGGCGCTGCGCCAACAGCAATGAGGTCTACTGCGACACCGACCGTATGAACCCGCGCAACGGCAAGGTGTTCTATGCCGCCGGCGAGAACGAGGCGGTGTTTGTCCCCATCCGCGCGCAGATCAACGACGCGTTCCGCTACAAGACGCGGTTCCGCAACCGGACCACCGGACAGAACGTGGGCTTTGCGCCGGCGACGTGCGTGCCCAACTCCAACGCGATTCCGTACTGCTATGACCCGCCGGCCATTGAGGACATCCGGGCCCGCGTGGACTGCGCCATCCACCTGTATTCCACGCCGGCATTGTCCGCGGCGCTGGACGCCGCCACGCGCGGCATGCTGCTCAACTATCTGGACGAGAACTTCTCGTTCACCACCACCATGGTGGACGGGCGGCCCATCACGCATGACGGCTTTGAGCGCCTGTTTGCCGAGCTGCTGATCATGCAGGGCGACGAAGCCTACACGCGCGCGTTCATGTCCCGCTTTGACCTGGCGGGATCGCAGCTGGTGGGGTTTGAGGGGTCACGGTTTGAGCCGGACGGTATCAACCTGTCCGGCGCCGCGGGGTTTGAGATGTACAATCTCTACCTCGCCACGCAGTACTACCAGACCGCGCTGGACCGCTTCTACCGCCTGGGCACGGAACTGGTGGCGTTGCTGGAGCAGCTGGGCAGTGCGTCCGGCCTGAAGATTGTGGACGCGTACTTTGGGCGGCTCATCCGCGCGTCCACGCAGAAGTCCCGCGCGTGGAGCGAAGTGGCGCGACACTACCAGAACTTCAACCAGCCGGAGCTGGCCCGCAACGTCGTGCGGCGCGCGTACACGGCCACGTACCTGGAGTCCGTCATCCTGTCCCGCATGATGCTGCGGGTCATTGCGTTTGCGGACCCGGCGGACCGCGACCAGATTGTCCGCACCGCTGAGCTGGCGCAGCTGAGCTACCGCGCGGCGCTGCTGGACATGCGGGACGTGTTCAAGGGCATCACGGACGACGTGAACTTCTTTGGGATGGCGCCGGATTTCATCCCGTTCCCGGCGCTGGACACCGGTGACACCAACGCGTTCCGCAAGATGTACACGGCGGCGCAGCTGAAGATGCAGACCGCCGCGGAGAAGGAGGGCCAGGCGCTGCAGTCCAACCGGTCCTTTGAGACGGACGCGGCCGCGTTCCAGAGCGAGCTGACGCGCGTGCGCAACAACTACGAGAACCAGCTGGCGGACATCTGCGGGACGTTCCAGGCGGCGGACGGCGTGGTCTACCCGGCCATCCCCAAGTACGCGTTCCTGTCCGAGCCCACGCGCCTGATGGGCGACCCGTGCGGCCTGGTAGGGAACGGCAAGCTCCACGAGGGCATGGCCAACCTGGAGATCCAGGGGCTCAACTTTGACAGCGTGCAGACCTCGCACCGGTCATTGCTGGCCGAGGTGGAGATTGAGCGGCAGCGCGTGAACGCGCAGTGCGGGCTGACCATGACCCTGGCGGACTACGACTACGAAGTGGCGGGGCGTGTGGGTGACATGCAGGACGCCATCACCACCAGCCGCAACGTGATCTCCACCGCGCAGCGGCTGGCCAGCAAGGCGGCCACGGTGGCCGGCCTGACCAAGTGCAGCATCATTGCCGGCGTGGCGGTTGGAGGGGACTGCGTGACGGCGGGGGTGGCGGCCGTGGCGTTTGGCGTGGTGGCCGTGGCGGCCGAGGCGGCGGCCACCGTCAATGAGTTCATCATCCAGGCCAAGGAAAACGAGATTGCCGAGATCCAGCGCGGCGCGGCGCGGTGGCGCACGGCGCAGCAGTGCCAGGTGGCACTGGTGGATTCCGACGCGCGCGTGAAGACGATGTTGCTGCGCATGGAGGAGATCAACCTGGAGGCGCTGCGCGCCAACTACCAGACGCGCCTGGCCATCTCCGGCATCCAGGCCCTCCGGCACCAGGCCACGCGGCTCATTGCGGAGCAGGAGGAGACCGAGCAGCTGACCATCAACGTGGAGGCCGCGCGCAACGACCCCAACGTCCGCATCTACAAGAACGACGCGATTCTCACCGCGGACCGCACGTTCGACGCCGCCATCCGCGACGCGTACAAGGCGACGAAGGTCTACGAGTACTACACGTCCCAGAGCTACGCGCGCCTCAACAACCTGTTCCTGGTGCGCATGGTGGCCAACGGGGACATCAGCCTGGAGCAGTACATGGCGGAGCTGTCGGACGCGTTCACGGCGTTTGAGGAGCAGTTTGGCGTGCCGGACGTCCGGGTGCAGGTGTTGTCCCTGCGTGATGACGTGCTGGCCATCCCGCGGCTGGACAGTACCGGGCGGGCGCTCAGCCAGTCTGAGCGCATTGCGCAGCTGCGCGCGCGCCTGACGGACGTCAAGCTGCTGGACGCCAAGGGCTACCTGTCCATCCCGTTTGCCACCCAGGTGGAGACGCTGTCCCCGCTCACCCGCAACCACAAGCTGCACTACGTGGAGTCTGAACTCATTGGCTCCGACGTAGGTGACAACGTGGGCCGCGTGTACCTGCGCCAGAAGGGGACGGGCATGGTGCGCCCGGTGGAAGGCAGTTCCCTGTACTACGCGTTCCCGGAGCGCACGGCGGTCCTCAACCCGCTGTTCAATGGGCAGCGGGTGTTTGGCGGGGAGGTGTACCGCAGCAACCGCCTGCGGGACCGCCCGTTGGTCAACACCGCCTGGGAGTTGGTGCTCAACCAGAAGGACGAGCAGGCCAACCAGGACATCAACCTGCAGTCACTGACTGACATTCGGCTGTACCTCTACTACACCGACTTCACCGAGTTGTGATCGGAGGAGCGAAGATGCGCTTGATTCGCGTTGCGGTGGTGTTCGCTGTGGGAACGTTGGGGCTGGCCGGCTGCCCAACGGACAAACCGACCGATGACGACGACACGTCCGGCAGCAGCAGCAGCGGCTCCGCGGTCAGCAGCAGCTCCAGCGGCGTGGCCTCGTCATCCAGCGGGGCGGCGTCGTCGTCGGGCGGGGCCTCGTCGGGCGGGGCCTCCAGCTCGTCCAGCAGCTCGTCCGCCGGCGGCAGTTCGTCGCGGCAGAGTTCGTCGGCTACGGCCAGCTCGTCCAGTTCGTCCAGCTCTTCCAGCACGGGCGGCGGATCCAGTTCCACGGGCACCTCCGGCGGGTCCTCCTCCGGGGTCACCTGTGCGTCCCTGGATTGCGCGGGGCTGCACCGGGCGTGCGTGGTCACCCCCACCCTCCAGTGTGGGGCCTGCGTCACGGGCTACACGGAAGCCACGCCGGGCGGCGCCTGCCGGCCCTACCTGACGTGTTCGGATCTCAGCTGTGGCACCAGCACCTGCATCGCCGTCACCAATGGTGACGCGTACTGTGACAACGGCTGCGGCGCCACGCAGGCGCGCACCACCACGGGCCAGTGCGTGAACTGCAACTGCGACACCACGCAGGACCCCGGCCTGGCCGGCGGTCACTGGCCGGACGCATCGCCGTCCGAAGGCCGCTGCGTGTGCCAGACCAAGCCCGGCTACTTCTTCCACCGCCTGGGCGTGTCCTACCCGTGTGACGCGGACCATGACGGCTGGCTGCGCATTGCCGCCAAGGACTACATGGACAAGCCGGCCACGGACCCGGAGCGCAAGAGCGCGCGGTGCGGGGAGCTGGTGGGCTCGGACTACCAGGTGCGGACGATTGACCGCTTTGTGCTGGAGAACGAGGCCGCGCAGTCCCAGGTGATGACGGTGACGCCCACGGCGCTGTACGAGCCGGACCGCATTGACGACCCGGTGCTCCTGTCCCAGGCGCCCGCGCGGGACTTCCCGGCATACGGGACGGGCCGCAACCTCCGCCCGGAGGAGCTCAACCCGTTGACCAAGGCGTGCGTGGGCACGCTGGCGGACTTCAACCAGAACACCATTGCGGATGTGGCGGAGTGGCAGAACCCCATTGCCACCGACCTGTTCAGCCAGTTTGCGTACTTTGTGGAGCTGGACCGCGGCTGGTACGAGCCGCCGGGGACCGGCGAGACCTACGGCAGCTACCACATCCGTGAGAAGTCCCGGCAGCCCGGCAGCCAGGACGGCACCCGGCTGGCGCTGCAGGGCGCGGCCGCCGGCACCTACTGGCGGGACTGCGCCCGGCGCGACGACACCACGTACGACCCCTCCAAGGTGGGGACGACGATGGACTTCTGCCGGGCGTCCACCGGCGGGGTGACCAGTTGCCAGGGGATGCGCCACCACAGCCAGTTCAAGTGCGCCCAGATTGTGGACACGCCGCCCCCGCCCACCGCGCCCGCCCCGCAGCAATGGACGGCGGCGCAGGTGCGCCAGACCCCGGGCGCGGGTGGCTACCCCAACACGTTCAACGCCTGCTCCGCGTCCGGCGCCAGCCCGGGACCTGTGGCGGGCACCACCAACCCGTCGGACCCGGCGCTGGATTGCACCCCGGACAACACGCTGACCACCGGCAAGGTCGGGTTCATCGTCGTCGGGTTTGACGTGTACAACTACCCGTCTGAATACGTGCGTGGCTGTGTGGACGAGTGCAAGGAGACCATGGCCAGCTGCCCGGCCTGCCAGTTCACGCAGACGCAGGAGAGCTGCGCCGGCTGGGACGCGGACCCGGTGCTCAACCGCAGCATGTGCGGTGAGGACAACGGCCAGCTGGGCTACGGCAAGCTGGTGTGCGGCTGCGGCCCCAACCTGGGCAACGTGGATTGTGACCTGGGCTGCCCGGCGTCAGACCTGCATTCCAACCGGACGTTGTCCGCCAACCTGGACAACGGCAGCGGGCGCGCAGGCTACTGGATGTGTGGCCAGTTCACTGCCACCAGCTACACCACGCCTGAACCGCAGCTGTCCGGTGGTGGATACGTGCTGCGCGGCAAGGTCCCCGTGGCCCCGGTGGAGCGCACGCCGCTGACCGGCGGTTCCTACACGCTGCGCTGAACCACAAGGCGCTGTGGCTGGCCCCTTCTGCCGCCACGCAGCCCAGGCTCCGTCAACACCGCCACGGTGTGGGATCCGGAAGGCGCCCCGCGCCTGCCGGGGCCCTGCGTGGGGACGCGCGCTACAGCAGGCAACAACGGATGTACGTGGTGTAGCGGTCCCGGAAGTTGCCGCCCTCCTGGTAGTGCTTGGTCCACACGCCCGCCACGTATTGGCCGTTGGCGCAGCCGGTGAACACGTGACCGTCCAGGTTGTCTGAGAAGTTCACCCCCGGCACGCTGACGGGCACGTCCACGCAGGCGCCGTGGCTGTTGGCCGAAGCGGAGATGTCCCCGCGGGCCACCAGGTCACCGGTGTTGACGGAGGCGTTGGCGTACAGGTCATTGGCCGCCACACCGCCGTAGTAGCCCGCTCCGGTGGCGTCATAGAGGCGCAGCCAGGTGTCACCGGTATCCGCCAGGCGCCACTTGTTGGCGATGGCGGCGGCGGACGTGTTGACGTTGCCCGCCACGGTGGCGTCACCGTCCACGCGGAAGTCCTGCCCCGGTGCGCCGCGCCGCGCGTACGGCGCGCTCCCCAGCAACTGCCGTCCACCCAGCGGCTGCCCGTCAACGGTCACTTGCAGCCAGCGGCTCCCTGCCAGCGCCACATCCTGCATGTCACCCAACTCACCCAGATTGACGCTGAAGCTGCCCGCGGACACCGGGACCGCCGAGTGCACCTCGGGGCCCCACACCAACGTGCCACCGGAGGGGGAATCGTACAGTTCAAAGGCCAGTGCCGTGGGCGTGTTCACAGGCGCCCCGTCCCGCTCCAGGAATCCCTGGTACGGCAGCGTGGCGCTGCGCACCGCCGCATCGGACGTGGGCGTCCGGGCGTATGCCGCCACGCCAAACACCAGCCCCGCCAGGCCGCTGGCCAGTGCCAGGTTGTTCTTGAGCCGAATCACCACGTTGCTGTTGCGTCTCATGGTGCCCTCCGTCCCCGCCGCTGCGAAGGACGATTGTCGACGGGTGCTGGGCGGTCAACCCGGTCCGCGCGGGGCGGGCGCGGCCAGGGGGCCCAGGCACGTGCGCCGCTGTGCGCCAACCAGCGGGAACTCCGGCGCAGGTGTGGTGCGACGCGCCGGGCGCGCGCGGCAGGAGGCCTCCAGCGTCTCCTCCGTCCAGAATGACAGCGCCAGCCCCAGGTACGCCGAACCCGCAGCGGAGCACACCACGGCGTCCAGCGTGTCACCCGGGGCAAGCGGGGCCGGCAGTGGCACCATGACCTGGACCAACCGTGCTGACGCGAACGCACCGTCCGACGCGTACAGCGGCGCCCCGTTGAGCCAGATGCGCACGTTGCGCCCGCCGCCCACGCCCAGCCGCGTGCTGCCAGCGTGCTGGGCCGCGGTCTCCGGCGGCACCCGGGCAACCACGCAGCGGCTGTGCCCTTGCGGCGTGTTGCCCGGGAGCAGGGCGCCAAAGTCCAGGAAGGACGACACCACGTGCTCGGTGAGCGGCATTTCCACTGGTTGCAGCCCCACGCCCGCGGCAGGCACCACGGTTGCGAACGCCGCGGTGGGAACCGGCGGCACCGCGGCGGCCAGCAGGCGGGTGGCAAACGCGGCGCGCGCGGGACGGATTTCATAGACGTGCGGGGTGCGCGGCGGCGGCGGGTGCACCGGGTCATCCGGGGGGTGGAGGCGGACGAACGAGGGGTCATGCTCCAACTGGTCAATCACCGCGGGGTCCTGGCACAGCACGTAGGCCGCGCCCAGGACACCGCCGAGCACCGCCGCGGGATCCGGGATGGCACCACGGCGGAGTGCGTCCCGGGCGCGGCTGGCATCCGGCCAGGCGCGGGCCAGCAGCGCCGGCTCCAGGATGTCCAGGAAGCGCACCCCGGGCCGTTCATGCAGCAGGTAGGGCGTGCGGTGCCATTCGCAGTTGAACACCAGCCGGCCCGTGGCAGACGGCGGCAGCGCCCGCGCCGCCTGGCGGGCGGCCTCCGCGGCCACAGGCTCCGGCACCTGGAGCGCCCACAGCGCCCACGCGCCGGGCAGCGCCAGCGCCGTCACCGCGGCGAGCAACAGGGGATCCCCGCGGGGCAGCGCCGCCAGCCGCGTCCAGGCGGCCGCGCCCAGGCAGACCACGAGCGGGGCGGCGTATTCCATGGCCCGCGGGTTCTTGAGCGCCAGCAGGATGAACACGGCGGAGGCCGCCAGCAGGAACTCCAGGACGGGGTCCGGCGCCGGGTCATGCCGGGCGCTCCGGCGCCAGGCCCACACGCCCGCGGCCAGCACGCCCAACAGCGCGAGGTTCGCCTGCAGGAACTGGTCGGTGCGGAAGGGGACGGATTCGCGGCCGATGTCCACGCCCAGGCCGAGGTCCTTGTCCAGTGCAAGCGCCAGGTGGGTGAAGCCCATCTCCACGTTGGAGGGGAAGTACGGATTCACCAGCAGGCCCACCAGCAGGCCCGCGGCCCCGGCGTACGCCATGCGGCGCCAGGACGGTCCCGCGCGGAAACTGTACAGCCACGCCAGCCCCAGCAGCGCCGCCGGGACAAACACTCCGTGGTAGGCGAGCGCGAACAGCCCCGCGGTGGCCGCCACCGCCCGTACGCTGCCGGCGAGCAGCGCCCACACCAGGCCGGAGAACGCCGCCATGGCCAGCAGGTGCGGCCGCAGCAGCAGCAGGCGGTGACCCACGTCGTCATTCAGCACCAGGCACAGCACCAGGAGCACGCCCGCGCGCCACGCGGCGCCCGCACGCGCGGCGGCACCCCCCAGGACCAGGGCCAGCACGCCCACGAGCAGCGGCAGCAGCGTGGCGAAGGAGGCTTCGCCCGCCAGGCGGTAGCCCAGGCCGGTGAGCGCGTGGAACAGGAACTCCTTGTCCGGGAAGTAGCTGCCCCATCCCAGGCCGGCTACCTCGGGGATGCTGCGCGGCAGCCCCTGCTCCGTCCAGGCGCGGCTGATGGCCAGGTGGTAGTCCCGGTCAGGGTCCAACAGCGCGTAGCCCGCGTGGTGCCCCAGCACCACCCAGTGCATGAGCCAGGCGGGCAGGGCCGCCCCCAGCACGGCCAGCGCGGCATGGCGCCAGGGCGGGCGCGGGGCGTCCGTCACGACGGGTCCGGCGGTGCCACGCGGAAGAACGTCCGCCGGTAGTGGCGGAGTTCCTCCAAGGACAGCGCCAGGTCGGCCAGCGTGGTGTGCTCGCGGCCAGGCTTGTTGTGGAACGGCACGGCCGGGAACCACGCACGCGTGAGGACCTTGAGCGAGGAGACGTCAATGTGGCGGTAGTGCAGCCAGCCTTCAACGGACGGCATGTGCCGCCGCAGGAACGCGCGGTCCGCGTGCACGGAGTTCCCCGCAAGCACGCCCTTGTGCCGCTCCACGTGGGACTGCAGGAAGCCCAGCACCTGTGTCTCCGCTTCTGCGACAGGCACGCCGGCGCTGCAGGCGCGCTCCAACAGGCCGTTGGCGGCGTGCATGGCGCGCGCAACCTCATCCATCCGGGCCACGTCCGCCGCCGAGGGGCGCACCAGCACCGCCAGTTGCGCGCGCGGTTCCAGGTCCGGACCGGTGATGATGACCCCCGCCTCCAGCACCACGTGCTGCTCGGGGTCCAACCCCGTCATCTCCAGGTCAATCCACACCCAGGTGTCGCCGTGCACGGGCCCTCCTCAGCGCAGTTCGCGCGTGATGCTGCGCCGCTCACCGGCCCTGAGCGTGATGGGAATGGCCGCCCGGAGATTCTCGTCGTCGTTGACCAGCGTGATGGTGTGCTTGCCGGATGGAATGGACATGTCCGCCACTGGGGTGAAGCGCCCGGAGTCCTTCCCGTCAATGAACACGCGCGCCCAGGGATTGCTCTGCAGCGTGAGCCACGCCTCGCCTGCCGCGGACGGCTCGGCGGGGCGCGGGCGCGGCCGCGGGGGATCCGGCACGCGTGACACCGCGGGGGCGGGCGCAGGCGGGGCGGGGACCTGCTCGGGTGCCACCAGCATCACCGTGGACGACCGGCCGGCCGCGACCTCCGCGCGCGTGCGCGCGCTCCGCCCGTCCGGCCAGCGCGCCTCCACCTCCGCCCCACCCGGGGCCAGCACGCGCTCCACGGGTGACGGGGACGGTGCCGCCACGCCGTCCACCAGGATCCGCGCGCCGGGCGGCTGGGTGTCCACGCGCAGCGAGCCGGTCACCGGCGCCGGTTCAACGGCCAGCATGCGCCAGCCGGCCAGCGCGCCCACCAGGGCCACCGCTCCCGCGGCGCCCAGCAGCGCCATGCGCCCCGCCGCTGGCCCGCCCGCCGGGGAACGCAACGCCGGTTCGGTGGGTTCCGCGGGGCCGGCGGCCAGCGCGCGCGGCGGGGTGGCGGAGGAGAAGCTGGCCGCGGCGGGGACGCGGTCCGGGTGGCGGGCCAGTTCCTCCACAACGCCCGCATAGTGGCGCTGCAGCTGGTGCTCGCGTTCGATCTCGTCCGGGAACAGCTGCTGCATCAGCGCCGCCACGCGCGGGGCACCCACGGACCAGCCCTGCGCCTGCGCCACGCGGTCCAACGCGGACAGCATGTGCGTGGCGTCCTGGAAACGGTCCGCCACGGCGCGGGCCAGCGCGCGGTCCACCGCCGCCACCAGGTCGGCGGGCAGCGAGGGCACCAGCGTCGGCAGCGCGTCGTAGGTGCCGGCCATGGTCAGCTTCAGCGCCTCCACCTCGCTGTTGGCAATGCGCATGCGCCGCATGGCCAGCAGCTCATACAGCACCACGCCCATGGCGTAGATGTCCGCGCGTTGGTCCGTCTGCAGTGATTCCACCTGCTCCGGCGCCAGGTACCCCATCTTCCCCTTGATGTTCCCCGTGGTGGTGTGCGTGAGCCGGTTGGCCGCCTTGGCAATGCCAAAATCCGCCAGGCGCACGCTGCCGTCATACCCCACCATGATGTTCTGCGGGCTCACGTCACGGTGGACAATGCCCATGCTGCGGCCTGACGAGTCCATCTTCTGGTGCGCGTGCGCCAGTCCCGCCGTCGCCAGCAGCGCGATGTGCAGCGCCACATCCGTGGGGATGCGGATGCCGCGGCGGAGCGCGCTGCCAATGACCTGGCTCAGCGGCGCACCGGCCACGTAATCCATGGCCATGAAGTACGAGTCCCCCTCCTTGCCCAGGTCCAGCACGGACAGGATGTTGGGATGGCTGAGCGACGCGGCGATGCGGGCCTCGTCGATGAACATGCTCACCGAGTCCGGCTCCTGCGCCATGTGCGGCAGGATGCGCTTGACCGCCACCTGGCGGGAGAATCCCGCCGTGCCAACGGTGGCAGCGCGGAACACCTCGGCCATGCCGCCGGCGCCCACGCGCTGAAGCAGGATGTATCGGCCGTAGCGCTCCACCGCGGTGCATGCTGCGGCATGGCGCGGGGGTCCGTAAAGCCCCGGTGTGGCGCCGCCCCGGCGGAGGATCCGGTCAGCGCCGCGCGGGCGCGGGCGCCGGCGTCTCCAGGGACGCGAGCGTGTCCCGGGCCATGCGCCAGGTGGCGCAGGCGCCCTGCAGGTTGGTGGCGGGTGGACGGTCCAGCAGTGCGCGGGCAAACGGCCGGGCCGCCTCCAACTCCGCGTCCCGCTCCTTGAGCTTTTCCTGGGCGCGCCCGAACACCGCCAGACTGCCCGCCAGGATCCGCGCGGAGGCCGCCAGCGGCCCGACGTCATCCGCGGGCCCGCTGCCACCGTCAACGGCGGGCGTGTTGGCGCCGGGGGCGGCGCACACGGTGTCCAGGGCTTTGCGGGTTTCATCACGGATGGCGTCGGCGCCGCGGCGCCCGGCCAGCACGTTGCGCAGGGCCTCGGCCGCCAGGCCCCACGCGGCGGCCACCTGCGCGTCATCCGCAGAGCGCAGGCGGCGGGACGGAAGCGGGCACCGGGCCGCACGCACCACGTCATCCTGCACGCCCACGGAAGGGGCCTCCACGCCGCCCTGGTCCTGCGTGATGTTCCGCACGCGGGTCACCCTCCAACGGCCGTCCGTGCGCGCAAAGGACACCTGGCTGCCGGCCACGCGCGCGTCCGCCGTGCAGCTGTTGGGGGCGGCGGCAATCAGCGGGAGCGCTGCCGTAGCGTCGGCCGGGAACCCGCGCGCCAGCAGGCGCCCGTCAAACAGCGAGCACCCATCCGGCGTGACCACGTCTTCGCCGGCGGCGGCGCGGCGGCCCAGCTCCACCAGCCCCGAGGCGCGGTCCGGTCCGCTGCACGTGTCCCCGGCGGGGAGCGGCGCGGGTTGCGGCGGGGGAGCACGGCGGCAGGCGGGGGCGAAAGCGAGGGCAAGGCCGACGGGGACGGTGCACCATGCGCGCAGCATGCCGCGCGTTGTACACACGCGGCAGGCGGGGTGTCACATGTCGCCCGGAGATGCACCCGTGGAAACGCTGACGGCCACCCTGCGCCAGGTCCTGGCCGACGACGCGTGGGTGCTGGGCCTGGCGGTGGTCACCGGGCTGGCCACGGTGCCGCTCACCGCATGGGTGCTGGTGCTGATGCCGGAGGATTACTTTGTTGCGGACGCGCGGCCGTTCCTGGCGGGCCGCCCGTTGTGGCTGCGCGTGTTGGCCACCGTGGTGAAGAACCTGGCGGCCTCCGTGCTGCTGGCGCTGGGCCTGGTGATGACGGTGCCGGGGATTCCGGGCCAGGGGCTGCTCACCCTGTTTGTGGGCGTGCTGCTGCTGGACTTTCCGGGCAAGCGCGCGCTGGAGCGGCGGTTGTTCCAGCTGGCGCCGGTCCACCGGGTTGCCAACGCGGTGCGCGCGCGGTTCAAACGCGCGCCGCTGCTGGGGCTGGACCGGCCGGCGCACCCCCACGCCACGTCGAAACCCGCAGATTGACGGCGCGCTCAGAGCACACGGCGCATCCAGTGGTGCGCAATCCCGCACTCCACGAATCCGTCGGAGCACGTGCAGAAGCCCATCGCCTCGTAGAACGGGATCGCATGGTCCTGTGCGGCCAGCCGCACCTCGTGCCACCTGCGCTCCCCGGCCGCCTGGAGGAGGAACTCCATGACCAGCCGGCCCGCACCGCGCCGGCGATGCGACGCCAACACCGCCATGCGGCCGATCTTCGCGTACGCGTGCGTGGCATCCGGCGGGATGAGTCGCCCCGTCGCCACGGCCTGGTCGCCATCAAGCACCAGGACGTGCAGGGACACCGCGTCCAGCGCGTCCAACTCCTCCTCCGCCGGCACCTGCTGCTCATCCACAAACACCCGGAAACGGATGGCGTACGCCTGCTGGAGGTCCGCTTCCGACGACACCACGCGCGTGCGCATGTCCACCCGAGTAGCGCAGCGCGGCCGCCCACGCCAACCGCGCCGCATCCATGCTGGCGGTTGTTGGTGTAGCGTCACCCGCATGCGACCGCCGTTTGCGCTGTACGCCGTCCTGCTGCTCGCCGGGTGCACCGGTGGCGGCGGCTCCAGTTCCTCGTCGTCATCCTCGTCGTCGTCCGGGGCCGGGGGCTCTTCGTCGGGGCCGGCGTCCTCGTCCGCGGCGTCCTCGTCGGGTGCGGCGGCGGTGCCGGAGCAGGAGCCCAACGACGGTGCGACGGCGGCGGACGTGAACGCGGGCACGGTGCCGGGCACGTTTGCCGGCGCGGTGGACCCCGCGGATGACATGGACATCTTTGCGTTTGATCTCACGGTGGGGACGGTGCTGGCGTGGACGCTGTCCACGCCGGGTGGCGTCATGGCACCGCACCTGGCGCTCAGCCAGGACGGCAACCGCGTCCCCACCATGGTGGCGCGCGCGGCGGCCGGCGGCGCGGCACGGCAGGAGCACTTTGTGCTGGAAGGCGGTCGCTATTACGCCATCATGCGTGACGCGCGGAACGTGCCCGCTGCCGCGTCCGCCCACGTCGGGTCGGCGCAGCATGCCTGGCAGCTGGCGGTGACAACGCTGGCCAAGACGCCGCGCACGGTGAGTTTTCCCGCGGATGAATCCGGGATGCTGGAGTCGGTGACCGCCATAGAAACCTGGCAATTCACCGCCACCGCCGGGATGGCGTTTGACATTGTCCTCCATGCGCGGCGCAAGACGCCCCCCTCTGACATGGATTCCCGGCTGTCGCTCTTTCACGCAGACGCTGCCGACTGGATCATCACCAACGACGACGACCTGGCCGAGTCCACGGTGGACTCGCACGTGGGTGGCACGCTGACCGCAGCGGGGAGCTACATCGTCGTGGTGGAGAACGTGGAACCGGCGGCCACGGACCTGGGCTACCAGCTGGTGTTCTCGTTGCGTTGAGCACGGGGTGCCCCATGGCAGAACCCACGCAGTGTCCGTGTTCCTCCGGCCGCGCCTACGCGGACTGTTGTCGCCCCTACCACCGGGACGGCGTGGAGCCGCCCACGCCGGAGGCGTTGATGCGGTCGCGCTATTCGGCGTTTGCGCTCAAACAGGTGGAGCACCTGGTCCGCACGCTCCACCCGGACAACGCGGATTCCCGCCGGCCCGTGGATGTGTTGAAGCGGGAGCTCAAAAAGAACTGCAACCGGTTCACCTACCCGGCGCTGGTTGTGCTGGACGCGCGTGACCAGGACGCGGCGCGTGACGCGTGGGTCCGGTTCCGTGCCACCGTGCTGGACGGTTCCCGGGATTGCTCGTTCACGGAGGAGTCCCGCTTCCGGCGCGCGCACGGCGGCTGGCGCTACCTGGACGGAAAGGTGCTGCCGCCGGGACGGGATCATTGACGGAGCGCGCCTGCCGTGCGGCGGCGCACGCGCGTCTGACGCAGGTGTGGACTAGGGTCACCGGCATGCGGGCGGCGGCGTTCTTTGATCTGGACGGCACCTTGCTCACGGTGAACTCCGCGAAGCTGTGGGTGCGCTACGAGCGCCGCCTGGGCCGTCTCAGCGTGCGGCAGGCGGCGCGCGGGGCGTTCCTGCTGGCGCGCTACCGGCTGGGCACGCTGGACATGGAACGCGTGCTCCGCGAGGTGCTGGGGACGGTGGCGGGCCTGGAGGAGGAGGCGCTGCGCCAGGAGACGCGCGCGTGGTGGCGCACGGAGGTGCGCCCGTTCGTCGCGCCCGGGGCGCGCGCGGTGATTGACACACACCGCAAGCGTGGCGAGCCCGTGGTGCTGTTGACGTCGAGTTCGCGCTACGCGTCCGAGATGGCCCGCGAGGAGTTTGGCCTGGACGACATCCTGTACCAGGCCTACGAGGTGCGCGACGGGCGCTTCACCGGCCTGCCGCTGTCCCCCATCTGCTACGGGCCGGGCAAGGTGGACGCCGCCGAGGCGTGGGCCCGCGCGCACGACGTGGACGTGGGACAGAGCAGCTTCTACTCGGACAGCTCCACGGACATCCCCATGCTGTCCCGCGTGGCGCGGGCCTTTGCCGTGCACCCCGACCCGGTCCTGCGCTGGACGGCGCGGCGGCGCGGCTGGCCCACGCTGGACTGGCGCCGTTGACCGGGCCCCGCGCGTGGGGCTGCAATGCGGTCCCATGCTCGTGTGCACCAGCTGCGGCGGCGTGTTCGACGACGGGTACGACCTGTGCTCGTTTGACGGCGGCGCGCTGGACCAGCCGTTCCGTGGACCGCGCGTGCTGGGCGAGCGGTGGATGCTGGAGCAGAAGCTGGCCCAGGGGGCAATGGGGGTGGTGTTCCGCGCGACGCACCTGCAGGTGGGCAACGCCGCCGCGGTGAAGCTGATGCTGCCCCAGGGGGATGACCTGCAGGTTGCGCTGGCGCGCTTCCACCGCGAGGCGCAGGTGCTGGGACTGGTAAGACATCCCAACGCGGTACTGGTGATGGACTTTGGTGTTGACGAGCGGGCGGGTGTGGCCGTGCCGTACCTGGTCACGGAGCTGCTGCGCGGGGAATCGCTGGAGGAACTGCTGGAACGCCGCGGGTCGCTGCCGCTGGAGGAGGTGGAGCGCATCCTGGTGCCGCTGTGTGACGCCGTGGAGGAGGCGCACCAGGTGGGCGTGGTGCACCGGGATCTCAAGCCCTCCAACGTCTTCTTGGAGCGCCTGCGTGACGGTCACGAGGTGGTGAAGGTGTTGGACTTCGGCATCGCCAAGTTCATTGAGCTCACGGAGGAAGGCCTGCGGCGCCGCGCGCTGCCCGCAGCGGTGGAGGTGCCGGAGGGGGCATTTGTTGACGAGATCCTGGAGGTGCGCAGCGGCGGGCAGGGGACGGTGTCACTGCGCAGGGCGGAGCGGGCCGGGCCACGCAAGTCCGCCGAGGACGCCATCACCGAAGCGGGCTTCATGGTGGGGACCATCCCGTTCATGGCGCCGGAGCAGATCACCGGAGGACGCATCAGCCGGCAGACGGACGTGTATGCCGCCGCGGCGCTGGCGTTTGTGGCGCTGGCCGGGCGCCTCCCGTTTGAAGGCGACGACGATGACATCATTGACGCCAAGCTTGCCGACGAGCGCCCGAGCCTGCGCGCCCTGGGGATTGACGTGCCGGCAGAGCTGGACGCGTTGCTGCGGCGGTGCATGGCCCTACAGCCGGCGGAGCGCCCGGGCAGCGTGCTGGTGGTGTCAGAGGCGCTGAGCGCAACGGTCCGCCGCCGTGCACAGCGGACGGGTGCCGACGGGGTCGCCGTGCTGGGCCGTTGCCTGGCCGGGCTGGATGCGGTGGTGGAGGCGCTGGAGGGCTTCAAGCGCGGGACGGATACGGAGGCCGCGTATGAGCAGGCGCGCGATGGCCTGCTCACGCTCCTGGACGTGTCCGCCCGGCTGCGGCTGCTGGCCCCGGTGGACCCGGCCCTGTCACAGCCTGCGCACGCGGCGGCGCGCGCGCGGGCCGAACATGCGCTCACGGAGGTCACGCGGTTGGTGGCCGCAGTGCGCCAGCTGGACGGTGGGGACCCACGCATGCACGACTACCTGGCCGCGTTGTGGGCCCGGGCTCACGGCCCGCTGACGCGCGCGCTGGATGAGGTCCGCGCGCGCGCTCCCGGTGAAGGGACCGCGCAGCCGGCCGCGGTGTCCGCGGTGGCCCTGGCCCCCGGACCGCAGGAGGTGGAAAGTGTGCGCGCCGCCGTGGCGCTGCTGGATGCGGGGGACGCGTTGGACGCCGCGGACGCGGTGGACTCCCTGCTGGAAGAACGTCTGGAGACCCTGTTGTCGGTCGTGGCCCAACCCGGGCTCGTGGACGATGCGGCGCGCGAGGCGCTGGTCCACGGACTGTTCCGCCACGCGGACGCGGTGCTGCTCGCGGACATGTCGTCGTCCGGGCGGCGGATGCGGGTGGCACCGTTCCTATGCCGTGCGCCGGGGCTGGCCTCCGCGGCGCGGTTCAGCCAGGCCGTGGCGCTGCTGTCTGACCCCGCGCCGGACGTGGGGCAGGTTGTCGCCGCGCCTGACGACGGCGGCGGGCCTGTGTTGCTGCGGTGCCTGCTGTTGCACCCGGACGCCCTGGTGCGTGCCCGCGCCGCGGCGGCGCTGTCCCCGCAGGACTTTTGGACGGTGGCGGTCCACGCCGCGGCGCCGTTGTGGGCGGTGCGCACGGTGTTTGAGCGCGCGGCGGCGGTAGCGCCGCCCGAGTACCTCAAGGTGTTCTTTCTCCTTGTCCGCGAGAACGTTGCCGCGGCCATGCACCCGGACGCCATCCGCGAGGCGTTCCACCTGCTGCGCGCGTTCTTTGCCGTCCCCGCGTTTCACGAGGACGTGGTGTTTGAGCCGCTGCTGGACCTGGACCGCACGCTGCGCGCCCGCGCCTCCGCGGCGGGGCTGCCGGTTCCCGGCGCGGAGGCGTATGACGACGTGGTGGCCGGTTTCGCCGCCGTGGGTGCGGTGGAGACCCAGGCGCCGGCATCCATGACGTCCGTCCCGCTGCCCATCCAGCGCCGCCTGGCGCGTGAAGGGTATTTCCTCGCGTACTTCGCGTGCCACGCCAACGAGCGCGTGGCCCGCGAGACGCTGCCCCACCTGCTGCGGCTGGAGGACGTCACGCGTTTCATCCGCGTGCCCACCATCCACCGCGCGGTGCTGGTGGAGCTGTCACGCAACAAGCGGTTCTTCCGCCAGGACGGCGCGCGGCTGGCGCTGCTGCAGAACCCGCGCACGCCCGCGCCCGTGGCGCGCATGTTCCTGCCGTTCCTGCCGCATGACCAGGTGCGGCTGCTTGCCGCCAACCGGCACATTGGCGCGGAGGTGCGGCAACTGGCGGAGCAGTACCTGGAGAAGCTCCCCCAGCGCATGAAGTGACGCGCCCTTGCGCACCGCGTGGGCCGCCGAAGTACGGTCCCAGCCGCATGGCCGCCGCTCCCCGCCGGGATCAACGCCTGTTCTCGCTGGCCATGCTGCTGTCCGGGTTTGCCGGCGTTTCCTATGAAATCCTGTACGCGCGCGTGCTCGCGGACATCATCGGGGACCAGTTTGCCGTGGCCGCGGCGGTGCTCATCACCTTCCTGCTGGGCATTGGCACCGGTGCCGCGGTGGCGCACCGCCTGTGGCGCCACCTGTGGGCCATTGAAGCGGGTATCGGCGCCTACGGCCTGCTGATCGCCGTCACCGCGCCCGCGCTGGACCGGCTGCTGTACGCCAGCCTGCCGCTGCTCCCGGGGGACCTGGCGGGCAGCATCCTGTTCGGTGTGAGCGTGCTCGTGCTGCCCGCGTTTCTCGTCGGGTGCAGCATCCCGCTGTTCTCCGGCTACCTGCAGCGGCTGGGCCATGGCCGCGCGTTTCCGCACGTGTACGCCGTCTACAACTTTGGTGCGGCGCTGACCACGCTGGCCATTGAGTTCCTGCTGGTGCGCGTGCTGGGCATCCGCGGCGCGCTGATGGCCATTGCCGCCGTCAACGGCGTGGTGGCGCTGGTGGTGCTGGGCGGTTTCCGCCACCTGGGTGACCGGCGCGCGTTGCCGCGCCCACCGTTTCCCCTGCGCCTGCCGGTGCCGGCTCTGGAGCTGGCTGCCGTCGTCATCGCCAGCATTGCCTCCGCGGTGTTCCAGCTGCTGGCGGTGCGCCTGGCGGAGATGCTGCTGGGCCCGTTCCGGGAGACGTTTGCGCTGGTCCTGTCCCTGGTGCTGGGTGGCATCGCACTGGGAGCGGTGCTGGTGCAGACCACGGGCGTGCGCCTTGCCGGCGTGTTGGCGGGGGCGCTGCTGGGGTTGCTGCTGCTGCTGCTGGGCTTCCAGCCGCTGGCGTCCGTCTACTCCGCGCTCTACGGCCCCGCCGCCGCCGCGGGCTTGCTGGGGCCGTTGAAGTGGGCGCTGCTGGCGGCGCTGTTCGGCCTGCCGGCCACGGCGTTTGGCGCCACCCTGCCGGCCCTGCTCCGGGACAATGACGACGTGGCCCGGGCGTCCGGCGCCCTGTTGTGCGTGTCATCCCTGGCCAACGTGGCGGGGTTCCTGCTCATGACGCTGGGCCTGCACCGCTGGCTGGACTACGGCGCGCTGGTGGCCCTGCTGACGGCGCTGGTGGCGGCCGCGCTGGTGGCGCTGGCTGTGCGTGACGTGCAGCATTGGGCGCTGGGCGGCGCCTCCGTCACCACCGCGCTGCTGCTGCTGGCCGGAACCTGGGACGAAGACCTCCTGTTCCTCGGCTACCGCGCCTTCCAGGAACCCGCGGCCATGACGCAACAGCGCGCGCTGCTGCGCGGCGCGGAACGCTTCCGCGGCGCCCAGGACGTGTTTGCCATCCCGTGGCGGGACGGCAAGCCCTACCTGTTCATCAACGGCTACCTCAGCATTCCGCTCAACAACCCCTCGGAGAAGGTGGTGGGCGCGGTGGCAAGCTTGTACGCCCCGCGCACCGACCGCGCGCTGGTGCTGGGGCTCGGCAGCGGCGCCACCGCGTCTGCCGTTGGCCGCCTGTTTGATGCCACCGACGTGGTCGAGATCAACCCGGTCATCACGGAGAACATCGGGCGGATGCGGCAGTGGAACCTGGGCATTGAGGACAACCCGCGCATCCGCGTGGTCACGGACGACGGTATCCATTTCATGAAAGCCAGCACGGACCAGTACGCGCTGGTGCTCAACACGGTGACCACGCCGCTCTACTTCTCCTCCTCCAAGCTCTACACGCAGGACTTCCTGGAAGTGGCCCGGCGCCGGCTGGCTCCCGGCGGCGTCTACCTGACCTGGATGGACTCCCGCATCGGTGACCGCGGCGCGTGGATGGTCCTGCGCACGCTGCGCCAGGTCTTCCCCGCCTGCAGCCTCCTGTGGGCCAAGGCCACCTATTTCCTGCTGATGTGCGGGGAGGCCGCGCCGCGCGTGCCGGACCCATCCCGTGCCGCGCGGGACGCGGTGATCACCAAGGACCTGCTGGGCCGCCATGACCTCATGCCCCAGTGGTTGGCCTACCAGCTGGTGGTGCGGGACGCGTTCACGCTGCTGGGTGACCAGGACGTGCCGGTGAACACCCGTGACCATCCCGAGCTGGAGTTTGAGATGGCGCGGCTGCGGAGCCAGGGCGTCCCGCGGCTGCAGCAGCGCGTGCTGGACGCGTTGCAGTGGGATGACGTGGTGGGCGCGCTGGGAGAGGCTGCAGAACCCGGCGCGCTGCTGGCCCACGCCGAATCCACCCTGGGGAAGGACGCGTCCATGGTCCGGCGCTGGCGCCGCCACCTGGCGGAGCGGTTCCCGGACCTGCCCCGCCGCCGCGCCGAAGCGCGGGTCCAGCGCGCGCACGCGCTGGTGGACGCGCAGGGTACTGCGCAGGCGCGGTACGTGTTGGCCGCGCGCCTGCGTGACGCGGACCGCTGCGCGGATGCCATCAGGGAACTGGAGGCGGCGCTCACGCAGGACCCGCGGCTGGACAACGCGCATTACGTCTGGGGCCACTGCCTGGAGGAACTGGGCCGCCCGGAAGAAGCGCTGGCCCAGTTCCGCCTGGAGCAGCAGCTGGACCCCGCCGACGACGGCGCCGCCCGGCGCATCACGCGGCTGTTGACCGCCCCGTCGCCGTGACCTTGTGCTGCAACCGGAAGGTGTCTCAAAGCATGAGACACCTGGGGTCTGTGCCTTGCCCACCTGGCCCCCCGGCCTTGCCCACCTGGCCCCCCGGCCTTGCCCACCTGGCCCCCCGGCCTTGCCCACCCAGGGCCCCGGCCTTGCCCACCCGGGGCCCCGGCCTTGCCCACCCAGGACCCCGGCCTTGCCCACCCAGGACCCCGGCCTTGCCCACCCAGGACCCCGGCCTCGCACACCCCGGCCCCCGGCCTTGGCCACCCGGCCCCCAGGCCTTGCCCACCTGGCCCCCCGGCCTCTTCCCCGGGCGCGTCTCAGCCGGACGGCTGCGCCAACCACGCCTCGTAGGCCGGCCGCCGAATCGGGTCCAACAGCAGTGCCGCCGCTTCGTCACGGCGACGGCGGAGGATGGCCAGGTGGACCTTGGCCGGACCCAAATCCGCATCATCCAGTGACGGTGGACCCAATGCCTGTTGCCAACGGCCCAACGCGGTGCGCAGGTCCGTTTCCGTGGCACCGGCAGGGAGGCCCAGCGTGCCCCACGCGTCACGCGACCCGGTTGACAGGTACACGGACGCCACCGCCTCCCGCTGCCGCGCGGCCTGGGCCGCCAGCCCGGGCTGCTGCCACGCGCCGTCCATGGAACCCAGCACCATGGCGCGCCGCGCCGGTCCCGCCCGGGGCGCGCTCTGACCCACGCTGACCGCCTGCAGCAACAACAGCGCCAGCAACTCCCGCGCAGACGCCTCCGCGGGGCGGCTCCGGATGCGGGCCAACGCGGTGTCCACGGTTGGCGCGTCACGCACCAACGCCACCAGCTGCGTTGCCGGGCGGTGCCGCTGCAACAGGAACAGGCGCTCTCCCAGCGCTTCGGAGGCAAACAGCCGCTGCCCCGCCAGCGCCGCCAGCGTCCGCACCGCGTCCTCTTCGGAGACGTGGTGCAGGCAGGTGCGCACCACCAGGTCCAGGGGGTCCATCAACACGCAGGTGGCCAACACCGGATTCTCCCGCCAGGCGCGCACCGCAAAACACCCCGGCTGCACCAGCGCGCTGCACACCGCCCGCCGCATGTGCAGCGCCAGTTGGCCCGCCACCGCGGAGGCCGGCACCCCGTCCCGCTGGACAATCGCTTCGGCCACGCGGAACGATTCGGTCTCCGTCACGCGCCGCGGTCCCTCGGCACGGTCCAGGCCCAGCAGCCCTTCGTCCACCAGTTGGTATGCCAGGCCCTCCCGCGGTGCCGTGGTGCCCCCGGACACCACCAGCCCGTCCAGCAGTTTCACCGTCCACACATCCTGCCCAACGGCGATCTCCAGCACCCCGTCAACGTGCTGGTCGAACAGGGTCACCAGCACGGCCGCCAGGGAAACCAGCGACGCGTCTCCCTTGAACGGCGGCGGTTCAGTGATGGGCACGGTGGCCCACGGGACGGCGCGGCCGGGCCGGGTGGCCGCTGCGGGCGTGACGGGCGCCGGCGCGGCGCCCGCGCCGGGTGCTGACTTGGGTTGACCAAATGCCGGCGGCGCGGCGGGGGCACCCGGGGCGGAGCGGGGCTGCCCAAACGCCGGCGGCGCGGCGGCTGCCCCCGGGGAGGACCTGGGCTGACCAAATACCGGTGCGGCCGCACCGCCCGGAGTGGACTTGGGCGCGCCGAATGCCGCCGCCGTCTCCTGGATGGCCGCAAACCGCCCCGTTCTCCGTCCCTTGGCCAGCCGGAGGATGTCCTCCATGCGGGACAGCAACTCCCGCAGCGGGATGGGTTTCCGCAGCACGCCGTCCACGCGCAGGCGCGCCACCTGGCGTTCGTCCGGTGTGGCGGCGCTGACAATGATGCAGGGGGTGCGGCTGCGCGTGGGGTGGCTGCGGATGCGTTCAATCAGGTCCAGGCCGCTGAGACGCGGCATCATCACGTCGGTCAGGACCAGGTCAAACTCATTGGCCGCAAAGGCCTCCCACGCCGCTTCACCATCCGGCCGCGCGTCAATCTTGAAGTTGCGCGCATCCAGGTAGCGCCCCAGCAGGGTGCAGATGTCCGCGTCATCTTCAACCAGCAGGACGCGCTTGGCAGGGCCCGGCTCGGCCATCAAGAAGCCACCTTTGTTGCACCCACCGTTGGGGTGGACGCGCGCGCGACGCTACCACACCCCTGCTACCGATCCTTGTCCTTGTCCTTGTCGGAATCCTTGTCGGAGTCCTTGTCGGAGTCCTTGTCGGAGTCCTTGTCCTTGTCCTTGTCCTTGTCAGAATCCGGCGTGGGCGTCGGGGCCGGCGTGGGCGTTGGGGTCGGGGTCGGAGCGGGCGCAGGGCTGGGAGCAGGCGCGGGCGTGGGAGCTGGCGCGGGCGCAGGCGTGGGAGCGGGAGCGGGCGCAGGCGTGGGAGCGGGAGCAGGCGCAGGCGTGGGAGCGGGCGCCGGGGAGGGAGAAGGAGTCGGGGTGGGAGAAGGAGTCGGGGTGGGAGAGGGAGTGGGGTCCGGGGTGGGACTGGGGGCCGGGCTGTTGCCCGCCGGCGGATTGTACGTGTTCAGACGATCATCATAGAGCACGTAGGTGTTGAACGCGCCGCCGGCCCGGGCTTTCCATGCCGCGGTCCCGCCGATCACCACCACGACCGCGACCACTGCCCACATCCATTTCCGCCGGTTGGTGTTCATGACTTCCTCCGCGGCCGGTTCAGGGCCGGTTGTAGTCCCCGACAATGACATCCAGCCATGGGTCACCGTCGAGCTGGCCAGATGCGGTGACCTGCCAGGACCCCGTGCCCCAGGGCTGCGCCAGGGTGAGGGTGTACTTGCCCGTCCTGAGTTCATTGGCCGAGACCAATTGGCTGCCCGGAATGCTCAGGTACTTCTGAAGGTCCGAGTAGTTGGTGGCAAATGACCCGAACTCCCCCAGGTACGCCATTTGTGCCTTGTAGGTCGCATCCAATCCAACGGTCGCCTCGGTCCGGCGCGCCAGCTTCACCTGCCCGTCGTAGGACGGGATGGCCAATGAGGCGAGGATGCCGATGATTGTCAGGACGATCATCAGCTCCACCAGCGTGAACCCGGATGGGCGGCGCGCCTTCATGGTTTGACCTCTTCCGCAAGGCCCGCGCCACCCCAGCGCGGAACCAGACCCAAGTGAAAACAGCGCGCTGGCTTGCCGCCCACCCCGGGTGGGGGCTTTCACCCTGGGGCAGGTGACCCAGCACTGGGGGGTTTCACCCATCGTCGGCCTCCAATCCAAACTTGCGGATGCGGTAGCGCAGCGTGTCCCGGCTGAGGTCCAGCAGCCGGGCGGCCCGGACCACGTTGCCGCCCGCGGCGGCGAGCGCGGCGCGGAGCACGGCCTTCTCAATCTGCTCAAACGCGACGCCGCCAGCGGGGAGGGTGACCTCCACCGGGCCATCCGCCCGCGCCACCAGGTGGGTGGCGGGGGATTCCGGGGCCGGGGGCGGCGGGAGATCGTGCAGGGCCAGGGACGCGGCGGCCAGGGCGGGCGCGTCGGACGGGGAGAGGAGCACGGCACGCTCCACCGCAAACCGCAGTTCGCGCAGGTTGCCCGGCCAGGTGTGCGTGCGGATGGCGGCCTCCGCGTCCGGCGCAAAGTGGCGGGGCCCGCTGCGGTACCGCACTGTGGCGTCCGCCAGGAACACGCGGGCCATTTCCAGGGCGTCACCGCGTTCGCGCAGCGGGGGGACGGGCAGGGTGATGGCGGCCAGCCGGTGGAACAAGTCCGGGCGAAAGCGCCCGTCCGCCAGGGCCCGGCCCAAGGGCACGTTGGTGGCGGACACCACCGCGGCGCGCACCGGGCGCGTGCGCACGGCGCCCAGGCGGCGCACCTGCCGGGACTCCAGCACCTGCAGCAGCTTGGCCTGGATGTCCGGACCCAGGTCGCCCACTTCGTCCAGGAACAGCGTGCCCCCGTCCGCTGCCTCCACCAGCCCCGCCCGCGCGGCGCGCGCATCCGTGAACGCTGCGCGCTCATGGCCAAACAACTCCCCCTCCACCAGGTGCACCGGCAACGCCACGCAGTTCACCTCAATGAATGGGGCGTCCGCACCCAGGCGGCTGTCATGGAGCGCGCGCGCCACCAGGCCCTTGCCCACGCCCGTTTCGCCGGTGATCAACACCGGTGGTGGCTCACCCTGCGCCGCCGCCAGCGCTGCCAGGCGGTCGCGCACGCGCGCCATGGCGGGGGTGCTGCCCATCAGCGCCCGCGCCATGTCAGAGGCGTGCCCGCGCGCGCGCTGCCAGTCCAGTTCCCGGCGTGACTGGCGCTCCCGCGTGGCGCGCACCACCAGGCGCAGCAGCCGCTCCAACTCCACCGGCTTCTCCAGGTAGTCATACGCCCCCGCCCGGATGGCGCGCACCGCCGCGGGCACGGAGCCGTGCGCCGTGACGGCCACGCGTACCGCCGTGGGGTCCAGCGCCGCCACCGCATCCAACAGCTCCAGGCCGCCCATGCCTGGCAACTGCACGTCAGACACCACCACGTCCGGGCAGCCCTGGCGCGCCGCCTCCAGCGCCGCCTCCGCGGACTCAAACCCCTCCGCCGCCTGCCCGTGCAGCCCCAGGAACTCCACCAGGGAGCGGCGCAGCACCGCGTCATCTTCCACGACAAAGATCATGACGCCCCTCCCGCGCTTTCCGGCAGCAGCACGCGGGCCACCGTGCCCCCGCCCTCCCGCGGCCCGAACAGCAGCGCCCCGCCATGCCGCGCCACAATCCGCCGGGTGATGGCCACGCCCAGCCCGCTCCCTCCCGGCCGTGACGACGGAGCCACGGCCCCGGCGGCCACCGCCGGCGGCATCCCCGGACCCGCGTCCAACACCGCGATCTCCACCCACGTGGACGACGGCGCGGGGGCAACGTCCTCCAGCCCCGCGCGTGCCGGCGCCGCCGCCCGGGCCGTCCGCAGCGTCACCCGCCCGCCTGCCGGTGACGAGGACGCCGCGTTGTCCACCAGGTTGGCCAGCGCCAGTTGGACCAGCCCCGGGTCCGCCTCCACCAGCGCACCCGGCGCGGCGTCTTCGCGGAGGACGGACCGGCCGGACGCCTGCGCGCGCGCCTCCGCCTCCCGCACCGGCCCCTCCAGCAGCGCACCCAGCGGCACGCGCGCCAACGCCGGTGCACCCGTGCGGGCGCCGGCCAGAAACCGGTTCACCTGCTCCACCAGCCCGTCCACTTCGGACACAATGTCCGCCAGGTTGGCGCCCGCGGCGTGCTCCGGTCCCACCTTGGCCTGGGCCACGGTGGCGGCGGCCCGGATGCCGGCCAGCGGGGTCTTGAGCCCGTGGCTCAGGCCCGCGGCCACCTCGCCAAAGTACGCAAAACGGTCCGCCTGCACCGCTGCCAGCCGCGCCGCGTACAACTCCTCCAGGCGGCGGCGCAGCAGGTCCTCCAGCGCACGTTCATCCCGTGCGGGCGCACGGGGGGCCGCCTCGCCACGTTGTCGGCGGGGCAACCCCAGCACGGCCGCCACCGCCGCCAGCCACAGCAGCACCCCAACGCGCAACCGCCCGTCGCGCTGCTCGTCCGCGTCACGGGTGGTCCGCAACGCTTCACCCAGCGCGGTGGCGTACCGCGCCTCGGCGCGCTGCAGGGCGGGGCGCAGGCACGCCGCGCAATCCCATGTACCCAGGCAGTCCAATGCCTGCCCCAGGGCCTGCCCCAATGGGGCTTCCGGTGGGGCGTCCGCGCGCAGCTCACCCAGGATCCGCACCGCCACCGCGCGGTGGTCCGCGCCGTCACACCCGCGCGCCGCACGGTCCAGGTCCCGGATGCGTCCGGTGACGCCGGAGGCCAACTCCAACGCGCGCCCGCGCCCGTCTTCCGCGTGAGACGCCCAGGCCAGCACCCCCGCCGCCGCGGCCACCGCCAGCCCGGCCAGCGCCACCGTGCGGCCGTCCATCACTCCACCTGCATGATGCGGCCGTCTTCCAGGCGCACGGCCACCGTGGCTTCCCGGGACACAAACGCGTGACGGATGCCGCGGTTGTCCAGCCGGTCCGCCAGCCGCCGCGCCTCCGCCATCCGGTCCGACCGCGACAACGTGAGCCAGCGCCCCGGATCCACGCGCCCAATGAACACGCGTGGGCCCGGACCCGCGGAGAGGCCGCCTTCCACCAGCAGCGGGGACAACTGCACCAGCTCGGCGCGTCCCAACGACGACAAACCGTCATCCACGCAGCCGCGGACGTTCCATGCGGCCAGCGGCCCGGCCACCATGATGAACGCCACCGCGAGCTGCCGCATGCGCGCGCCCAAGCGGGTGGGCGGCGGAACCGTGCTGGCCTCCTGCACCACGCGGATGGCACCGGTGCGCACGCGGCGGCGGACAAAGCGCTCGTTTTCGCCGGCCTGGCGGCGGGCGATTTTGAAGACCTCATCCACCTTGAGGTGCGCCTGCACCAGCCGCCCATCCAGCGCCTCCAGGGACACGCCTCCCGCTTTGGCCAAGTCCGCCAGCCGGCTCCGGAAGGCCGCCTCCAACCGGAGCGACGCGTACAGGATTTCCGGCTCCAGCAGCTGGTTGCGCAGCGAGATGCGGTAGCCCGCCACGTCCAGGATGAACCCGGCGTCAAACAGCGCGTCCAACGACTCAAACGTGGCCAGGCGCTGGATGGCACCCTCAAAGAAGTTGCACGCCGCCCCCAGCGTCTCCAGCGTGACGTCAGACCGCGCGCCCAGGCCAATGAGGATGTCCTTGACCCCGTCAAACGGCAGCACCACGCCGTCCGGGCCCGTGCACAGGCACAGCATGGTGTCCACCACGCGCTCAAACCGCTCCGGGGACAGGTGCCAGGCCAACAGCCGCGCGTAGGGAACCACCGCCTGCGGCGGGACTCCCTCGCGAAGCAGCCGCCGCACGGCGCTGTCCGGGAGGTGCTCGTCCAGGTCCACCAGGTCGGCTTCGGCCTCCGCCAGGTGCTGCAGGACGGCGGCGGACAGGTCCGTGCGCGCCAACGCGGTGGTGACCAGGGCCAGGTCCTGCTCAATGGCTGCAATGGACTCCGGCATGCCCGGGGAGGTGGCCACCGCCCGGAACACCGGCAGCGCGCCCAGCAGCGCTTCCAGCCGCTCCGCCGCCCGGTCAAACTCCGCCTCCGTCCGGGCATCCATATCGGGGAGCGCCGGGGCGTCCGCGCCATTGGGGGGGCCGGATGACGTCATGAGCCAGGTTCCTCCATGCGCGCGCTGGGGTGGGCCGGCGGGCGCGTGAATGTGCTTCGGCGGCACCCGTCTGGGCAAGCACGCGCGCATCACGCGGGCTGTTGCCCCTGGTTGTAGTCTCACTGCCGCGGGGGGCGAGCCTCAGGACCTGCGCCCCGCGCAGCCAAGAAGGGATCCTGAGCCTGCCTTGAAAACCACTGCAGTGGCCACGCGGGTGAAGACGGTGGCCGACGCGGAAGCCCTATCCCGGGCGCTGGGCCGCGTGGCTGCGTCGCTGCAGGTGGTGCAGCGGGCCGCCAAGGCGCGGCTCCCGCCAACAACGGTGACCCCACCGCGGCCCGCCGCGGATACCACCGAGGACGCGCGGAACCGGATCAACCGGCAACCGAAGAGCGCGCCCGCCGGTTGCTGGCCCCCGTGGAAGCAATGCAAAAGCACCCCCGCCGCGCCAAAGCCCGCCTCCGACGAACCCATTTCCGGTTTGAGCCGCAAGCCTGCCTGCTCCCGGCGCTCCACTTCAGCGCGCCAAGCAGGTCTGGACCTGCCTCCACCGCTCCCGGGAGTGCCCCCCCCAGGTCTGGACCTGCCTCCACCGCTCCCGGGAGTACCCCCCCCAGGTCTGGACCTGCCTCCACCGCTCCCCTGAGTACCCCCCCCCCAGGTCTGGACCTGCCTCCACCGCTCCCGGGAGCACCC
>JACRCW010000087.1 GCA_016218805.1 Deltaproteobacteria bacterium
AGCGCCGCTGCCCGGAGTACGGGCGTCGAGGCCGTCATCGCGCTGCCTATGTCAAGCCCGGTGGGTCTTGCCCGCCACAGCCAACGAAACGCTGGTGAATTCAATGCAATCAGACCCACTCGGAGTGCAGGAGAGCCATTTGTGTTCACCCCGTGCGCCCGGGTTGAGGGGAGGGTGGGCGCGCGCGCCGTGTAGCGCAGGCCCGCAGTGTGGGGAAAGGGCGCATTTGCGGAGCGCGTTGGCGCTGACGCGCTGCGCAAGCAACCCGATGAGCGGGGTTTGCGGTCATGCCCTGGCGCAGAGCAGGCTTCGGGCCGCAGACGTTCCAGGGAGGTGTCCGATGCGATGCCGTCGGGTGGTGGGCATGGTGAAGGAATCCACGGGCCGGTGCGCCGCGAGGATGTTGTTGTGCCGGATGGACGGCGAGCCACCCACCAGTTCGGAAAGCGGCTTGGTGGACTTGGACTCGATTCCCCAGCCGGCGGTCCGGATGGTGTTCCCTTCAATTGTGGTCCCGGTGGTGCCCCCTCGGCGGTCAAGGCTGATGGAAACGGCGGAGTCGTCAGGCCCCGTGTTCATCTGGTTGTCTGCGATCCGGCGCGTCCGCGTGCTGGGAGCATCACCCAGCATTTCCACCACGCCCTGGTTGTGTGCGTTGATCTCGTTGTGAACGATCTCCACCTCCACCGGTTCCGAGGACATGTAGACCACACCCACGCCGATGTTCCGGACCTGAAGTTCTGCTGTCAGTCGCCGACATTTGAAAACCTTCAGTGGCCAATATCGGAGATGGAATCCCTCGTGAACGGCACGTTGCGGGACATTCTGGCATCGGCAATCGACAGCAGGTTAGGGCTCACAAGCACGGGGGTTCCCAGGGTTGAAGAGGGTCTCGTCGGCGTCACTCTCACGATCCCTGAGCTCGCCCAGGCGCGCCTAGACTCAAACTGGCTCGCCTACACCCACGCTGACGACGACATCAGTGCCTATTCAAGCCTCACGGCGAACGTGAATGCGCGTCGAATCCGGGTCCACGACGACACTCAGGATGGAGGCATCCGCGAACTGCCAACGCCAGAGTTCCTGGTGGGCGCAGGCGAGGTAGGAGCAGGCAGACTCCACGTGTTCACCCGGGAGCGCCCGTGGCCCCGCGATCTTCAATAGCCCTGCCGCTGGTCACGCTGCTGGGATGCGCGGACGGGTGCTGGAGGGAGCCCAGCCAATCCAGCCCGCTCGTGCTTGGCTCGTTTGATGACGGGTTCAACTACCCATTTGGCTCGCTGCATGGTCACTACGTGTTGCATGCCGCCGGGTTGGACGGCACGGTGCGCCTCCTCATGGACGGTGTCCCAACACCGTCACATGTTGACCTCGCGGGCAACAGTCTGGCTTTCGACTTGCCGGGCGCCATGTCAGAAGGCCCCCACGAGTTCACGGTCGTTCGCGGAGACGGCCAGGACGCCGGATTCACCTACTATGCAGCCGGCGCGGGTATCTACACGTGGGCGCACTCCATGGCGGGCGGCTATCTCGCCGAGTGCGAGGGCCCCTTTGAGCGCGATGGCGGCTCTCGACGAGTCTGCGCAGCACTGGCCGATGACGGTGAGACGCCCTCGCGGATTCAGGTCGATGACTTCGACGCCAATCCGCTGCAGCCCGCCCAGCGGACTTGGCGCGGTTCGGTTCCAGATGTGCGGCAACGGAGTCCATCGCCCATTGCGCGGATACCCAATGGGCGCGGCGAACATGACGTGATGATAATCGCGCTTTCGGACTGGGATGATGATTCCAGCCTTTTCATAGGCGTGCCCGCGGATTGGGCTGTTGGCTCCGTCGAGTTGCGCAAGGTCCGGTCGGCGGGGGCCGTAATTTCGGCCATCACGTCTTGGACGGGTCCGGCGGCGCGCTTCGTTCTATGGGCAATGCCGGTCAACGGCACCGTTGCTGGGGTGCCGTTCGCCGACGGGGGGCTCGCGGATTCAGACGCGACCGGTGTGTCAATTGGCGGCATTCATCCGGTGTGTGGCATCACGGCAATCGACCTGGATGGTGACGGGGCGGACGAACTCCTTGCGACGCAATGTGACGCCGCCGGCATTGCGGTCCTGGCTGGGACACCCGCCACGGAGTTTACGGTTCGATACACCACCCTGTCGGCACCGTTGGCAGGAACCGAGCAACAACTGCGTCCCTCGCTGGCTGACCTTGACGGAGATGGACGACTGGATGTGGCAGTTCAAGGTGACCAGGGTGTGGACCTGCTTTTCAACGATGGCCAACTCAGGTTCTCAGCCGTCCGGGATCTGGTGACGCCGAGTTTTCGCCACCAAACCGTTACCGCGGTTTCACTGGACCGGCCGGCCAAGGGGTACGTGATTCTTGGTCTTTGTCGAGATGGATTGGCCGGGGCGTGCGTATTCCGTGTCGATGGGCGGGACGCGTTTGTCCGTGAGGACTGGCGGATGGTTACGCTCGGCTGGCCTGCGCGTGTGCCCATGTTAGCATGGGACCTTGACGGAGATGGGTTCACGGACCTGCTCAACGGCGATGGTCCCGTGCAAACGACTTCCTGGTGGCGACGCCCAGACCACGAAGCCGAGGACGGTCTGTTCGGTCCCCGCGCCCCCACCGTGACGGCCGTGGTCGACGACGGCGGCGCGGGTTGATCGAGTCGCGAGGGGGGAGCACTCGTGGGCGTATTCCGACGGTAGTGCCCGGACCGGCCAATCAACAGGCGGTGGCGTATGGCGGCGGTGCGGCGGCCTCCAGCGTGGCGCAACTTGACGACTTCACCGCGAACGCCTTGGCCACCGCGGCGTCGTCTGGAAAGGGCGCATTTACGGAGCGCGCCTGGGCTGACGCGCTGCGCAAGCAACCCGATTGCGGGGTTTGCGGTCATGCCCGGCGGGGAGCACGCTCCTGTTGTCTTGACCGCCGTCGAACACACGCCAACCGGCCACGAAGGGGGCGTGCCGTGGCGAGTCGACTGATGGTGCTTGCACTTGTTGCGCTCACAGTCAGGTGCTCACAACAACGACGCCGGAGGAACCCGACGGGCCGAGGTACGGGCACCCTGGGGTGCGCCCCTTTGCACACGAGTATCCCGATCTCAGCACGCTGGGGATCCGCCTCAGCGTTACCGGGGATAACGCACGTTGATCGGGTAACTCTTGATGGACGTGCGCTCGATCTCGGCGCGGCGGCACGCGGCGCCCACCATCCGGAGCGGCACTCCCAAGCCCCCAAACGGCATCCGGACACTCCGGAACGGGGGTTCCGCGTGCACCCGTCACATTCCGGACCATCCGGAACGCGTCTGGGGAATCGCCAAAGGCATTCCGGACCATCCGGAACACGTCTGGGGACTGCGGGGACCCCTTCCGGACCCTCCGGAACGCGTCTGGGGAATCCCCAAAGGCGTTCTGCACACTCCTGCCTACATCTGGCGTCGGGGCGGCCGGCTTCCGGAGAGGTCGCGACTCGCTCGGTGTGTCGTGGGGGTGCGCGGCCGTTGGCGTACGCGGCACGGCCTGATGTTCGTGGCGGCTCCGCCGGACCCTAGTCCATCAGCCAGGCAGCCAGCGTGGCGGGCGGCGCTTCATCCGCGCGCAGCTGCACGGGCTTGTGGGTAGCCTTGAGGCGGGCGGCTTCGCGCATCACCGCGCGGGCGTAGCGCATGTCCTCCGCCTTGAGGGCGGCATCCCGGGCCAGCAGGTGGCGCAGCCGGCGCGAGCCCATGTTGTACGCCGCCAGGCCTTCCGCCAGGTTGCCGCGGTGCGTGCGGATGAACCGCTTGAGCAGGGTTGCCCCCAGCCGCACGTTGGTCTCCGGGTCGTGCAGGGCCTTGGCGGTCACGGTGCCGTTGGTCAGTTCACCCGCGGTGGAGGGCTTCACCTGCATCAGCCCGCGAGCGCCCCGGTGGCTGATGGCGCCCGGACGGAAACGGCTTTCCACCCGCATCACCGCCATCAGGAGCGCCGGGTCCAACTCATGGGCTTGCGCCTCCTCCGCCACCGTCCGCGCAATGACCCGGCGCGTCTCCAGGTCCAGGTGTGACGCCTCCCGCTGCAGGACCCGGCCCACCCAGAGCTGGGTTTCGTACACCCGCAAGGGAACGCCCCCGGCCGCGGCACCCGGTGCCCAGGCGAGCACCGCCGCCATCACAACCCAACCGGCCAAGACCCAGCGTGGCATCGTTTCCAGCTCCTCCCATTTACGGGCGGCGCGGTGTATCAAGCCCCACCGCTGTCGTCATCTGTCACGAAAAGGCACACCTGAACATGCGTCCACAACCACCCCCCACCCTTGGTAGACATCCCCTCGTCACCACCGCGATTTCCGTTAGTGCCGCCGCGCCCGGGGCCGCCCTGATCGGGGCACTGATGTGCGCGGTGGGGTGCTCCAACTCCGGAAATTCGGACGCGGACGCGGGCGTGCCTGGCCCCCCCACGGTCACCGTGCCGGCCAGCACCGTGGTGGCCACCGGGGCCCAGGTCACCCTCACCGCAGTAGCCGTGGACCCCACCGGCGAGGCGGTGACCTACGCCTGGGAACAGCTGACGGGCGCCCCGGCCACCGTGTCCGGCGCCAACACCGCAGCGCTTCGGGTCACGGCCCCCTCCGTGAAGGTGGACCTGACCTTCCGGGTCACCGCCACGGACGCCAGCGGGGAAGAGGCCACGGCGGACGCCAAGCTCCTGGTGCGGCGCAACTCCCCGGCCACCCCCCTGCCGCTGACGGCGGGCCGCACCTTCACCTACACGGTCCGCGAGCAGGTCTACGCGTGGGCGGGCACCCCCGGTCCGCTCAACCCGACTGACCCGCAGCCGGTGGGCACCGCCACGCTGACGGTGGCCGACGGGGGGGACTCCAACGGCATCCACCTGTGGGACCTGGCGCTCACCGAATCCACGACCGGCGCCCCGGCGTCCTGCACGGCGGGGGAGCCGGCGGAGGCGGCGTGCGGGTCGCCCAACTACGCCTGCCAGGCCAATGCATGTGTCTCCAACAAGGTCCTTTCCACCACGGCCCGCGTGGTGCAGGTGGACGACCAGCTGCGTCTCTGGGTGGATGAGCACACCGAGCCGCTGCTCATTGTGGACCCCAACCGCACGCTGTCCGGGAGCACGCCCAGCGTGTTTGACGGGTACGAACTGTTCACCGCGTTGACGCGGGTGGATCCGCAGCTCCCGTCCACGCCGCTGAAGTACCTGGGCAGCCTGGCAGTCACGGTGCCCGGCACGCTGCCGGCGGGCGCCCTGGCCCAGCCGGGCACCATGGCGGCGGCCGTGGAGATCTTTGATGGGACGCGCCGCCCGGACGTGCTGACCAGCTACCGCGCCACCCGCGCGTACTACCAGGCGGGCACCGGGCTGGTGCTGTTCCAGCACGAGGGCGTTCCGGAGAGTTTCCTCAACGCCACCGAGCAGTCCGGCTACCGCGACGCGGTCCTGACGGGCATCAGCCCCCCGCCCTGAACCCGCTCCCAGACCAGTAGTCAGATGTAAGGAAAGCAGCTATACGCCGCGCCCCCATGTCCGGTGATCGCTGGCTGCGGCTGTTGGCGGGTTGTTGCTGGGTGTGCGCCTGTCAGGTGTGCGCACCGGCCACCGCCATGGCCCAGGCTGCGGCGGAGGAGGAGGCGGTGCCGCCGGGACCGGAGGCCGCGGAGGTCCCCGCGCCGGAGGAGGCGCCGGAAGCTGAGGAAGCGCCGCCGCCCCCTGAAGCGGCGCCGGCACCGGGCGCGCCGGCGCCTCGCTTTGTGGTGTGGCGCATCAAGGCGGGGACGGGAGCGGGCGCGCTGGCGCCCCGGCTGGAGCGCCGGCTGCGCCGTGAGATGGAAACCCGGCTGGGCAGCGAAATGCTCTCCAAGGCAGCCCAGTCCGGCATCATCCTCATCCGCCCGGAGCTGGCTGACTGCGACGCCAATCTCCCGTGCGCGCTGGATGTCGCCGAGGCGCTGAACATCCGCTACGTCATTGGCGGCGAGGCGGAAGCCGCGCTGGCGACGAACGTCACGGCGTGGGTGGTGGACAAGAAGCATGGCGCCGAGGTTCGGCGGGTGAGCGTGCCCATTGAGGGCACCGGCGAGGCGGCCGAAGTGACGGCCATGGCGCGGCTGGTGGACGCGCTGCTGGCGCGGCAGCCGCGCGCGGGGGCGGCCGCGGAGGCGGTGGCGCCGTCCCATGACCAGAGCGCGGGTGGCGGCTCGGTGCCGTGGCGCGCGGTGGCCATGGCGGCCCTGGGGAGTGCGGGCGTCACCGCGGCGGGGGGCGTGGTGGCGGTGGTTGGGGGGCTGGCGGCATTCTGCGGGATGGCGGGGATGCTCCTGGTGCGGCAGACGTTCCACACCCGCCAGGCGTTCTTTGGCGCGGTGGGGACGGGGGTCACCGGGGCGGCGTTTGCCGCGGTGGCGGTCCTGGCGCTGCTGGTGGCGGTGCCGCTGGCGGGCGTGGGCGCGTGGCTGCTGGTGCGAGGTCCCTGAATGAGGTCCAGGTTCTGGTGGGTGCAGCTGGCGGGGGTCCTGGGGGCGGGCGCGCTGGCCGCGGGCTGTCCGGCACTGACCACGTGCCGCGCCGACAGCGACTGCGAAAACGGTTACGCGTGCAACCCGGAGGACGAGCGGTGCGTGCCCGCCTGCGGCGCGGACGGCTCCTGCCCGCCCGGGATGGCCTGCCGGGACGCGCGGGTGTGCGTGGACCCGCGCCAGGTGGGCGGGGGCTCCTCCGGCACCGCGGGGGGCTCCAGCCTGGCGGCCACCTCCCAACCCGCCACGTCCGCGCCGCTGGCGTCGTCCGCGCCGGCCAGCTCCAGCACGGGAACGGGGAGCAGCGGGGGGTCGTCATCATCCTCCTCCTCGGCGGGCGGGTCCTCCAGCGCGCCGCCCCGCTCCAGCAGCGCCGGTCCGCCGTCTTCCTCCGCGCCGCGCGCTTCCAGCGCGGCGCCCTCATCCTCCGCCAGCACCACCGCGGGCGGCCCCCGCGTGGACACGTGCAACGGCATTGATGACGACAACGACCAGAGCTTTGACGAGGATGGCTGGGCGGTGGCCGAGGTGACCCGCAACGCGCTCACCACGGATGCCCCCTCATTTGTCCGCGTATCCGTGGCCGCGGCAACGGGCGGGTTTGTGGCCGCGTACAGCGCGTATTGCTCAGGCAACAGTTCGGATGTGTTTGTGAACTTCATCCGCCTGGACGGCACCTACGTGCTGGCCACCGGGCCCTGCGCCGCCGTGCGCGGGCGTGACGCCTACCTCTCCCCGTCAGACCGGTCCCGGCACCCGTGGATCACCAGTGACGGCGCCGGGCGCGCCGGGCTGGTGTGGACGGAGGAGACCCTCGGCGGGGCGGAGCTGGTTGCCGCCGAGCTGGCCCTGGACGTGAACAACACCACCAACCCGGTGAACGTGGTGGACACGCTGCAGGTGCGGCCGGTGCATTCGCGCTTTGGATCGGTGAACGCGTACGGCGGCGTGGCGGTGGCGCCGGACGGGCTGCTGACGGCTCTCACCGGCGGGGTGGACCTGCTGGATGAGCAGGTCTACGTGCAGCGGCTCACCCGCCCGGGCGCGGACCTGGTGGTCAACGGTGACGCGCAAATCCACCCGTCCACCGAGGGCGAAGCAACCCTGGCCGCGCTGCCGGACGGCTACGTGGTGGCGTTCACCGACGCGTACACACTGTACGCGCAGGCGTTGTCCCCGTCGGGCCAGCCGCTGGGAACGGACACGCTGCTGCAGGTGGACCGCGGGGACCCGCTGACTCCCTGGGAACTCATTGCGCTGCCGCTGGAAGGCAACCGCGCGGTGATCAGCTGGTACGAACCGACCGACGGCGCCAACTGGCACATCCGCTTTGCGGTGCTCACGCTCACCACGCGCGAGTTGCGGCTGTTGGGCGGCAGCATCCCCACGCCGGCGGACCGCGGCTATTTCGGCGCGGCCTACGTGGGCGGGGATGAGCTGGTGGTCAGCGCCACTTCGCCCACCACGCAGAAACTGGTGCTGTACCGGGTGGACCTCAACACCGGCACCACCTGCGGCAGCCCGGTCACCCTGGAATCCGCCACCGACGCTGGCCATTCCGCGGTGGCCTTCAAGGACGGCAAGCTCCTGGTGGCCTGGCACAAGGGCGGGGACCAGCCGGCTGACCAGAACAGCGTGTTGACGGTGAAACTGGACCGGACCGGACCGTGACCGCGGCGCTGCTGCGCCTCTACGCCGAGGTGGACCGCGAGACGGGCGCGTTCCTGGCCCGGTTCCCGCCGGCAGCGTGCGATGCGGGCTGCGCGGATTGCTGCCGCTCGCACCCGCCGCTGGTGGCGCGGGAGGAGGCCATGCTGGTGCGCGAAGCGGTGGCCGCGCTGCCCGAGCCCGTCCTCACCGCCGTCCGTGCACGCGCCCGCGAACTGGCGCTGGGCCTGGCGCGCGGGGCGGAGGCGGACTTTGCGTGCCCGCTGCTGGTGGAGCAGGACCGCGTGCCCCGTTGTGCGGTGTACGCGGCGCGGCCGTACGCGTGCCGGAGCTTTGGGCACACCGCGCGCGTGCCGGACGGGCGCGCGTCCCCGGAGCCGTTCACCTGCCAGCGCCTGCTGCCGCGTGTGGCGCGCGCCCGCCCGCCGCCGGTGCCATTCCGCAGCCGCGCCCTGCGCGAACTGGCAGGCGTGGCAGTGGTGGAGGACAGCTACATGCCCGTCTGGGTTGGCCTGGAGCCCAGCGAGTGGGAGCGCGTGGACAGCGGCCCGGCCGCGCGCGTGGTGGTGGGACGGCCGGCCTGAGCGGAGGTGGCGTGCGTTCCTTCCCGCGCCCGTCCGAAAACGCGCATTCCTTCCGCGACTCCCCTCGGCTCCGGATGGTGGCCTGTCAGCGTCGTGGAGAACGGGCTATTCCGCCGCAGCGTCGGTGCAAACTCTGCGCGTTGCGGGCTCTTGTCGTCGTCATGTCGTCACGGGACCGCTTGTTGCCGTTTGGTTCAGCCTGATACGGGGCCGCGTCCCTATGGGGACCGGAGGATTCCATGCGACGCGCTGCACTACTGCTGCTTCTCCTTGGCCTGCCCACCACGGCACTCGCCTCTGACGGCGGCGCGCCGCATGGCCCGGAGTTGTCCGGCATCCCCGTGGAGTTCATCCTGTTTGGGCTGACGCTCGTCGGTGTGGCGGTGCTGCACAAGATGACCATGTACGTCGCGCTCACGGGGCTGGCGGCGATTCTCGGGTTCAAGCTGGGTTTCACGCCCTTCAACCTGGTCACCCACCTTCACCACGAATGGCAGACTCTCACCAACCTCCTGGGCCTGTTGCTGGGGTTTGCACTGCTGGCCAAGCACTTTGAGGAGAGCCGCATCCCAACCAAGCTGCCCGACTACCTGCCCGATGATTGGAAGGGCGGCTTCGCGCTGCTCGCCATTGTGTGCTTCATCTCCTCCTTCCTCGACAACATCGCGGCGGCCATGATCGGCGGCACCATTGCGCGGGTGGTCTTCAAGGGGAAGGTGCACATTGGGTTCCTGGCGGCCATTGTGGCGGCTTCCAACGCCGGTGGCGCGGGCAGCGTGGTGGGGGACACCACGACGACGATGATGTGGATTGACGGTGTTCCGGCGTTTGATGTGGCGGAGGCGTCCGTCGGCGCGGTGGTGGCACTTGCGATCTTTGGTGTCATCGCTGCGCGGCAGCAGCAGGCGCACGAGCCGATCACCAAGGACGCCCAGGGCGGCGTCACCATTGATTGGATGCGTGTGGTCATTGTGGGCATGATCCTGGCCGGCACCATTGCCACCAACGTCCTGCTGGACTTTCCGGCGGTGGGTGTGTGGGTGGCGCTGGCCGTGGGCGCGTTCATCCGAAAAACCGCCTGGGAGGAACTGCCCGGCGCGCTCAAGGGCAGCGTGTTCCTGCTCAGCCTGGTGTTCTGCGCGTCCATGATGCCCGTGGAGCGCCTGCCCGAAGCGTCCTGGCAGACGACGATGGGCCTGGGTTTTGTGTCCGCGGTGTTTGACAACATCCCGCTCACCAAGCTGGCCATTGAACAGGGTGGCTATGACATGGGCTTCCTGGCGTTCGCGGTCGGGTTTGGCGGTTCCATGATTTGGTTTGGGTCCTCCGCCGGCGTGGCGCTCACCAACGCGTATCCCGAAGGCCGGTCCACCTTGCAGTGGCTGCGGCACGGGTGGCACGTGGCCCTGGCGTACGTCGTGTCGTTCCTCGTGATGCTGGTGATGCTGGGCTACCACCCGTCCGTGTACACGCGGAAGGGTGCGCGCCCGGCCACGCCGGCGCCAGTGGCCGCCCCCGCAGAGACGAAGTAGCGGCGGACAATATGCCAGGTAGCCGGTCAGCCGTGCGGGGGCGCTGCGGCGGCCTGGCCGGTCTCACCCGCACGGGACAGGGCGGCCTTGAACAGCACGGGCCCCACCAGCTCATTGAGTGCAACCACCGCAATGCCCAGCGCGGCGAGCCCGGCGCCCAGCGGGGGCGGGAGGCGCTCCGCGGCCAGCGCCACCAGGCCAATGGTCACCCCCGCCTGGCTGACCAATGAGGTCCAGCCAAATCGCGTCACCGTTTCAGGGTCCCGGGCAAGCCGGTGCCCCAACCGGCACGCCGCCAGCGTGAGCCCCACGCGCGCCGCCGCCATGGCCAGGGCCATCTTCCAGCCGCTGAGCAGGATGTCTACGTCCAGGTGCGCCCCGGCGGTGGCAAAGAACACCACCATGACGGTGGCGCCCATGCGGTCCACCACGCTGACCAGGACCGGCCCCTGGCGCGAGATGTTCCGCACGACGAAGCCCGCGCCGACGAACACCAGCAGCGTGTCGTAGTGGAAGTAGCGGCAGAACGCGGTGACGCCGTAGGCCAGCGCCACCACAAACAGCCCCTGGTCTCCCTTGACCAGCCGCAGCCACATGGCAATCAGCAGGCCCAGCGTGGTGCCCGCGGCCACGCTGGCCACCAGCTCCTTGCCCAGCGCGGCCAGGTCGTCCGCGGAGAAGGTGGTGCCGCCGTCCACCAGGACCCGCGCAAAGGTCAGCGCCACGCTGAAGACGCCCAGGACCAGCACGTCAAAGACCACCACCATGGCCACCGCGTAGGTCGTCAATGGGCCGCGCGCGTGCGTTTCGCCAATGACGGCCAGCGTGGCCGCCGGGGACTTGGAGACGGAGATGGCGGCCCAGGTCACCGCCAGCGCCAGCACCGCGGGCCAGGGCACGTCCGCCAGGAACGGCAAGCCGTCCCGCGCCAGCCAGAACGCGGCGGTCATGCCGGGCACCACCACGGCCAGCTGCGTGACGGACGCCCAGGCCAGGCTGCGCCAGGCATTCCGGAACATCTCCGCGGTGAGTTCGGCGCCCGCCTGCAGGGCAATGAGTGCCAGGGCCAGCGCGTTGACGAACTCAAGCGCCTTCACCTCGCCGTGGCCAACGGTGCCCAGCACGTCCGGTCCAAACACGACCCCCACGGCGAGGTACCCGGTCAGCCGCGGCAAGCGGAACAGCGCGGCGAACTTGCCGCCCACAATCCCGGCCAGCACCAGGAAGCCCAGCGCGAACAGGGTCCGCCCGGGCCCCCCCGGTTCCGCCGCGCTGCGCGCGGCCACCAGCAGCAGCAGGCCCACCGCCGCGGCGCCAAGCACGAGTTCCCCCACGCGGCGGGGGAAGTCCTGGCGTGGCGCGGTACCCTCAAGCATGGGACCTCCGCCGGCCGTCAGGTGTTGGTCACGTTGCGGCGCAGCAGCTGGCGGAACACGCGGGCCACGCGGATGATCTGGCCCACCTGGGCGGTGACCTGGCGCAGCAGCTCCTCTTCGTCCGGGTGGAGCGGGCGCGCGTTGTTGGTCAGGTAGGCGGCGGCGCCGTAGGGCTCTTGCGCGGGGCCAATCATGGCCAGCAGCGCCTGGCGGCGCTTGTAGGTCTCGCGCACCAGCTCCACCAGCGCGGCGTGGCTGCCAATGTCCCGCAGCGCGGTCTTCCAGTTGTCCAGGTCCTCGGTGAGCAGGAACCCGGAGTCGGCGGCCAGCTGGTGCTCGTCGGACTCGTGGCTGGCGCCGCGGGGGCGCAGCACGCCGGTGCCGCGCTCATAGGCCATCACCACCACCACGGCGCCGTCCAGGAAACGGGACAGCGCGGAGGCGCATACCGTCTCAATGCGGCGCAGCGAGATGTCCGGCTTGTTCAGCGCTTCGCGCAGCGCCTCGGCCAGGCCGGTGAGCATCTCCTCCAGCGCGGCGGGCATCACCGTCAGGCGGGACTGGGCCGCCAGGAAGCGCCCGCGTTCGTCCCGAATGCTGTCCAGCGCGCGCAACTCGGCCAGCGCGCGCCGCAGGCCCGCGCGCCACATCAGGGGGTGGTCGTCGTCACGCATCACGTCAAACGCACCGGACTGCAGCAGCGGCAGGTAGCGCGCCAGGTCCGCGGAGGGGACCAGCGCCAGGCGCGGCAACTGGGGCCAGGCGGTGGCCACCAGCTCAAACAGCTCCTTGGTGGACCCGCCCTTCACCAGCGCACCGGCCACCAGCACGTCCGGCAGGCGGGTGCGCATCTGCTGCAGGGCGCCGCGCTGCGTGTCCACGGCGTCAACCTCCAGCCCGTCATCTTGTGCGGCCTTGAGCATCCGGATGCGGCGGTCGGCGTCCGCATCGACGACCAGGACATACGGTTCAGCCACGCGCGTCCTCCGGCGGGTTGTTCAACGCGCCTCCTGCGCCACCCGCGCATTGAGCAGGTCGTTGATGTCCAGCTTGTTGATGTTGACGCTGCCCGCCGCCGCGCTGGGCACCACAATGATGCGCTTGCCGCGCAGCGCTTCGGCCAGCTTCATCTTGATGCGCGTGCGGCCGCCCGCGCCGGACATGGCCTCGCGCGTCTTGCGGACGCCTTTGGCCTGCGCCTCCTTCTCCGCCAGGATGGCCTCCGCGGCCTTCTGCTTGGAGAAGTAGTACGCGTCCGCCTCCAGCGTGGCCTGCCGCGCCTTGCCCTGCTCAGTGGCAATGGCCTGCTCCACGTCACCCTTGGTGCGCTCCAGGTTGGCCTGCCATTCGCGCAGGGCGTTCTCCGCGGCGCTGCGGTTGGTGTTCACCTGCTGGTCAAACACCTTCTTGTCGTTGATGGCCTTCTGGTATTCGCCGTGGAAGCGGTGGTCCCCCAGGTTCACGGCTTCCACCAGCACGCCGTAGGGGGCCAGCGCCGCGTTGAGCTTCTTCTTGGCGGCCTCCGCGGCCTGGAACTTCTTGGAGGTGTAGATCTCCTCGGAGGTGAGGGTGTTGAGCGCGTCACGCGGGATGGCGCGCGCCAGCGGCCGCACCACAATCTCCTTGAGTTCCTCCGGGCTGCGGGCCACCCGCGTGATGATCTCCACCACCTTGGTCGCGTCCACGCGGTAGAGCACCGTGATGTCCAGCGCCACGTCGTTGCCGTCGCGCGTCTTGAATTCCACGTCGTCGCGCTCCCCGCGGTCACCCTTGGTGGTGGACGCCACCATCTCCAGCGCCTGGGTGGAGATGGGGAAGGTGTACCACTCGGTGACAAACGGGATGAAGAAGTACGTCCCGCCGGGCGGGTGCACCTCCGGGTCCACGCCGGTGAACTTGTTGACGCGCACGCCCACCTCCGTGGCGGTGGTGGAGCGGGCAATGCAGCCGCTGCCCATGAGCAGCATGAGCACCAGGCCCAGGAGGCGGTTCATGGTGCACCCCCGCCGCGCCCGAACATCTTCATCAGGCTCTCCAGGTCCAGCGGGTTGAACGACCCGGCCTTCCCCGTGTCCGACAGGACGATGGTGTCCAGGCCGCCCAGCACCTCCGCCATGCGCTCGGCGACGAGGTTGTCGCTGCCGGCGCCCTCAATGGCGGCGTTCTCCAGCTCGCTGCCGCGCGCGGTGGCCAGCGTGACCAGCAGGTCCCCTTCCGCCCGCTTCTTGCGTGCCTGCATGTCCGCCTCGGCGCGGATCTTCTGGATGTCGGACTCGCCGCGCTGCTTCTCCACGGCAACGGACGCCTCGCCCTCCGCGGCGATCTTGCGGCGCCGCGCATCCTCCTTGGCCGCCTCCGCGCGCGACTGCTGGGTGAACACCAGCTGGTCCTGCACCTTCCGCTGCTCAATCTGCTTCTGGTAGTCCTGATTGTAATAGTACTGCCGGATGAGCACGTACTCGACGATGAGACCGCTCTCCTTGAGCGGCGGGCGCATGGACTCCATCGCCGCCTGGGTGGCCTTCTCACGCAGTTCCTCGTTGTAGAAGTCCTCCGCCAGCAGCTTGCCCAACTTCTCTTTCAGTGCGGCCTGCGCCCGCGGCACCATGGCGTTGACCTCAAAGGTCCGGCCGGGCCCAAACTCGTGCATCACCTTGTACGCGTCGCCAATGCGGTACAGCACAGCGACGTCAGCGTGCATCTTGGACCCGTCCGACGTGTCAATCTCAATGCGGCCGGCCGGGTAGACGTGCTCATTGCCCTTGGCGGTCTCCGACGCGGTGGAGGTGAACTCCACCGCCTGGAGCGTGGTGGGGAACAGGTGGATGGTGACGCCGGGACCGGTGATGTACCAGCGGCCGCCGGCCAGCGGCTCCTGCTGGATGCCGCCGGCAAAGCGGCTCACCTTGATGCCCACCTGGTGGGGCGGGACGTACTCAAAGGTGGTGTTGAACCCGATGAGCACGGCAAGACCGATGGCACCAAAGAAGATGCCTCGGCGGATCAAGCGTTCTTTGCGCGGGTCACGCGCTGCACCGTTGGACATGGGGCGCACTGTGCCCCGCGTCAGCGTGCGCGGGCAAACGCCCGGGCGGCGCAGCGTTTGCGGCCCTCACTTCTTCTTGGGGGCCGCGTGTTTGGCCGGCGCGCTCTTGGCCGGGGCCGCCTTGGCGGTGGGCGCGGCCTTGGCGCCCTTGCCACCCTTCTTGGCGGCGTCCTGCGCCTTCTTCAGTTCCGCCAGGATGACGTCCTGGTTCTGCTTGATGACTTCTGAGATGGCGATGGACAGCGCACGCGCGCGCACGGTGGCGGGGTCCTTGGCCTTGGGGTCATTGACGATGGCCTGCTTGAGGTCCTCCGCCGCCTCAAACACCTTGCCCTGCTGGAAGCGGATCTCGCCGCGGTTGGCGTAGGCCGCGGAGTTGTACGGGTTGAACTTGAGGGCGATGGTGTACGCGTGTTCCGCCTCGTCGTAGTTGCCTTCACGCTGCAGGCAGGAGGCGTGCGCGGTGTGGAAGTAGGAGTCATACGGGTCCAGCGCCAGCAGGCCCTTGAAGATGACCTTGGCCTGTTCCAGGCGGCCCTGGTTGAGGACGGCGTAGCCCTTCTTGGCCATTTCGTACTGGATGTCTTTGCCAATGCCTTCCAGCTCGCCCAGCGTGATGCGGCCCATGATGAACCCCTCAATGAGCGCCGGGTCATACGCCACGGTCTTGGCCGGGCCGGCGGGCTTGGGCGCGGGTTTGGCAGCGGCGGGAGGAGCCTTGGCGGGAGCGGCGGCCTTTGCCGGGGGAGCGGCCTTCTTCTGTGACATGAGACGTCTCCTTTTCGGGGTGATCCCGTCGTGTCCGTTGGGGTTGGGCTGAAACCGGCGGGCATCCTTCCACGGCACCCCGGGGCGGGTAAACGGTGTCCACGTGAGAACGGCGCCCGGTTGAGGGCGTGGCGCGCCGCGTCTAGGTTGCCGTCCGTCGTCGCGCCACCGTCCCGGAGGTCCCCCTGATGTCCCACGGCCGGGTGTGCCGCCGCTGTCTCAACTACGCGGGCATGCGTTTCTTCCTGAACCCGCGGCACGTGCCGGCGCGGATCCTGGCGCACCTGGCGCTGGATGAGGACGGCGTGTGCAGCGTTTGTCGCGCCTACGCGCGTGAACGCGTGGAGCCGCTGCACGCCGCGTTGGCGCAGCACGTCCGGGAACGGCTGCACCACGGCGAGCCCGCGCTGGTGCTGTGCTCCGGCGGCAAGGACAGCGTGGCGACGAGCGCGCTGGTGCGCGGGTTGTCCGCGGGCCCGGTGGTGGGCTTCCTGTATGACAACGGCTTCATCCCCGCCGCGGTGGTGGAGCGCGCGGCGGTCACGTTGGAACAACTGGGTGTGCCGCTGCTCGTCGGCCGGCCGCAGGAACCGGCGCGGCGCGCGTTTGCGTCGCTGGTGCTGGCGCCGGACCCGTCCGCCCCGCCGCCGTGCGAAGCCTGCGCGCAGGCCATGGTCCTGGAGGCGCTGCACGAGGTGGACGCGCTGGAGGCGACCCTGCTCATCACCGGGAGCAACTACTGGGCGGCCTGGACGGACCAGCCGCTGCCCGCCGTGGGGCTGCGCACACCGGGGGGCCGTGACGTGCTGCTGGTGCACCTCCCCTACCTGCTGGGGCGCACGCGCGCGGACACGCTGGACCTGCTGGGGGAGTTCGGGTTTGCGCCGGCCCAGATGGCGGGCGTGAGCAGCAATTGCCGCGTCCCCGCGCTGGTGCAGGAGCGCGTCAGCCAAGACGTGGGGCACGTGCCGGAGTTGGAGGACCTCTCCCTGGAGGTGTTGGTGGGTCACCTCACGCGCGCGGAGGCCATCCGCGAGCTGTACGCCAAGGCGCCCGCGCAGCGGCGCCTGCTGGACGGGTTGTTCGGCGGGGAGCGGTAGCCTGCGGTGTGCGGCATCTTTGGCGTCCTGCGGTTTGACGGCGGCCCGGCGGATGACCGCGCGCTGCAAGGCATGGCGCGCGCCATGCGGCACCGCGGTCCCGACGGGGATGCGCGCTGGCAGGCGGGCCCATGCGGCCTGGGGTACGTGCGGCTGGCCACGGTGGGTCTGCGCCAACCGGCGCAGGTCTTTGCGGCGGGCGCGGTCCGCTCCGTCGTCAATGGCGAGGTGTACGGCCACGCAGCGGTGGCACGCAGCCTGGGTTTCCCGGTTCCAGCGGTGGACACGCACCTGCTGGCGATGGTGGCGGCGCGGGACGCGGCCGCGGGTGTGCTGCGTGTGCCGGGCACGTTTGCGGCCGCGTGGTGGGACGGTGACGGGCTGTGGCTGGCGCGGGACCGCGTGGGGAAGAAGCCGCTGTTCTACGTCGTGGATGGGCGCGCCGTGTGGTTTGCATCCGAAATCAAGGCGCTGGTGGCCGCCGGCGCGCTGGACGTGGCAGCGGATGACCACGCGGTGGGGAAGTTCCTGTTCCAGGGGTCGCTGGAGGAAAGCACGCCCCTGCTGCGCGGCGTGCACGTGGTCACGCCGGGGACGGCGGTGGGATGGACGCGGGAGGGGACGGCGCGCACCGCGCACGCACCGCCGTGGAACCTGGCGGATGGGACGGGCGGTGAGGCGGACGGGCTGGAGGCGCACTTCACGGCGGCCGTGGACCGCCGCCTCCCTGACGAGGTCACCGCCGTCACGCTGTTCTCCGGGGGCCTGGACTCGTCGCTGGTGGCGGCGCGGGCGCGCATGCCGCTGGTGACCATTGCGGTCCCGGAATCTGACGAGACCCAGCAGGCGACCCGCGTGGCACGGAAGCTGGGTCTGCGGTTGGAAGTGGTGGCGGCGCCGCCGCGGGACCGCGCGTGGCTGCGGCGCGCGTTGTTCCACCTGGAGACGCCGGACGCGTCCGCGGCGTACGCCATGGCACCCGCGGTGCTCGCCGCGGCGGATGTGCTGGGCGCGCGCGGGGTGCGCGTGGCGCTGGGCGGGGAAGGCGCGGACGAGGTGTTCCTGGGCTACCCGTGGCACCGTCTTGCGCTGGCGCTGGAGCGCGGCGTGGACCCGCCGGCGCGCGTGGACAGTCCCGTGGTGCGGCGCGCCATGCAACTGCTGGGGTGGTCCGGCGCCGCGGGGCGCCCGCTGCGCGCATTGGAGGCGTGGCTGTGGTCCGGTGGGTTTGCCGAGGTGGCGGCCACCCTCTACGCGGGCCAACCGGTGGCGCCTGTTGATGAGCCCACCGGTCCGTGTGACCCCGGAACCCCGGTGCCGCACGGCGCGCGCCAACGCCAGCTGGACGCGCTCCGGCGGGACATGCTGCTGCTCCCGGTGCTGCACGCGGACCGCCTGCTGGCCGCCGCGGGCGTGGAGTCCCGTCTCCCGTTTCTTGACGACGCGCTGGTGGCGTGGATGCTCACTGCGCCGGCGCACCGGCTGGAGCGCATGGACCGGGACAAGCCGCTGTTGCGGACGCTGGCCCGCCGCGTGTTCCCGGGCTTCCGGCCCGCCGCCAAGCGCGGCTTCACCGCACCGCGACGGCCGCCCGATGACGTGTTGGAGGCGTGGACGCGCGCCCGCGCCGCGGAAGGCGTGCGCTGCCTGGACCTGGCGCGGCTGTTGGCGGACCCCATGCTGCGGGGACCGGCGCGCGCTGAAGCGCTGTGGCGCGCATTCCTCGTCGAGGAAACGCTGGACGTGCTGTGGCGGGGCCCGGGAGAAACACCGCGGGCCGGCTCCCCAACGTCAGAGGAACCGGCCCGCGCGTGACCTGCGCACTTCAGCTCAGCGGAACAGCACGGGGTCCGGCAGGAACCGCTGCATCATCAGGTCGCCCTGCAGGCTCATGAGGCTGTTCATGGCGTCCGTCATGTTGCCCACGGCGTGGAACGCCTCGCCCGGGCCCTGGAACAGCATCCGCAGCGCGCCAAACGGGCCACCAAAGCCGCTCAGCGTGTCCAGGCCCTGCTGGAACTGGCTGGTGCTGTGCTCGGCGTGGAACATCTGGCCAATCATCCGGGCGGTGGCCGGGTCCATGCCGGGCATGGAAGCCAGCTGGTCAATGCCCTGGTTGCGCAGCATGTTGCCCCAGGCTTCGGACCCGAACGGAGGACGCAGGCGCGGATCGATGTTGTAGGCCTGGCCGTCGGTGTGCTGCACGTACGCGCCCGTCTTGTTGTCCATGTGCGCGCCCGTGATCTTGCCCAGGTCCTGGCCGTTGCGCTGCAGGAACCAGTCGTCCCCGTCGCCGCCCAGGCGGAACGTGTCGCGGTTGGGGTTCTCCGCCATGTGCTGCGCGCGCCACTCGTAGCCGTCATACTTGACGCCCGAGTTGACCGGCTTGCCATCCACGCCGGACACGGACACGTGGTCCGCGCCGTTGGTGATCTCCAGGCCCGTGGTGACGGAATAGCCCTTCTCCGAGCTGGTCTTGGCGTTGATGCGCGTCCCGTCCGGAAGCACAAAGTCGCTGTTCTTGGTGAAGTCCCAGCGCGTGCCGTCCTTCTGATCAACATGCGGGTCGCCGTGGACGTGCGTGATGGGCTTGTCACCGGGCTTCTGGTCCGGCCCAAAGATCTTCCAGGAGGTGTTGCCTTCCGGGACCACCGTGTAGCCGCCCGCGGTGCGCGTGGAGCCTTCCGGCCAGCCCGGCGGGTTGGTCTGCAGGCCCTTGCCGGCCGGCGGACCGGACAGCTCCATCTGCGGCTGCGGGATGATGCCGGGCGTCATGTGACCCAGCTGCATCATGTTGAACTGGCCAAGCACGCCCTGGAACGCGTTGATCTGCGGGCCGGACAGCAGGCCGAGCTGCGCGAGCGGGTTCATCCCCATGCCCGCCGCCAGCCCCTGCGTAAATCCCTGGTTGAAGGCACCCTGCATCTGGATGCCGGACATCAGGTTGTTCATCAGCGATTGCCGATTGAACAGGTTCTGGGCAACGAAGTTCACCATCTGTGTTTCCTCCCTGGTCTGTTTCGAGGTTTCCGGGTCCGTGGCACCGTGCCGCAGCCCGAGGACGCTCTCGAATATCGACCATTCTTCCGATGCGTTGCTTTGCGCAAG
>JACRCW010000020.1 GCA_016218805.1 Deltaproteobacteria bacterium
ACGCCGCCGGCTCGGCATCCCGTGCCAACAGGAGTGGACCCCCCAACCACGGGCCCGCTCCCAGCCTCCATTGGACACATCGCCGCGCCGCATTTCGATCCAGGCAAGCCCGGAGCCGACGGGGCCGCTAATCAAGTACCTGCCGCCGATGTCAGCGCAATTCTCTGAGCGGTTTACCACGAACAACTTCGCGTGGCCGGTAATCTCCTCTATTCGCGCGTGCCATCCGATACCAGGGATTCCGAATTCCAGACTTGCCGGCGCTGCCAGGTCCACGCTGCTCTCCACCCGCACCACGGGTGCGGGGGGCTCACACAGGTGTGTCCCGCCCGGCGTGAAAGGCTCCGTCCCTGGGGCACACGCGGTCAGAAACCTGGTCGCGCGGTCACATGCGTCACCCGCGCCATCTATGAAGCCGGTGGCGCGCTGGTCCGTGTTGGGCACCCTGGGACAGTTGTCAATGCGGTCCGCCACGTCCCGGCGCTCGCGGCGCGAGTCCCCGTCGGGGTCGCGCTCCCGGTCCACAAGGTCGGTCGCGAAGCTGCACGGGAAGGTCTGGCTCGGTCCAGAAAGGCCCGGCTGCAAGATGATGTTGTACGGTCCGCCAACAAGCTGGTCCGGAATGTCCATCTCAGGAATGAGATAGCGGCCGTTAGCCAGCAGTGTGACGCAAAACTCCGCGTCGGTTTGCCGGCGATCATCGCTTCCATAGGTCTTCGGGAGAACCTCAGGATCGCAGGCTCCAATGTTCGTCATCCGCGCGCGCGCTTGGAGTATCGGGATGCGGGAGGCACCTTCGAATGTCACCTGGATCTCACCGCGTGCCGGTGCGGCGCCGTTCCACGAGAACTCCAGCGGCGGCAGCGCCCGGTTGGTCTTTGCGCACTGCGTGTGAACCGCCGTGGGTGTGTACACGGGATCCGGCACAATCGTCGTCCCCGGCTCCTTCACATCAATCCACTCCGTGCGGCACAGCTTCCCGTGCGGTCCGGGACCGGGGTTTGTCCCCGGCAACGGCGCGCCCGGCACAGGCGGCGTGCAGTCAATGGGACCCTCACCTTTCCCGGGTTTCGGCAAACCGAACTCGCCAGTCTTTCCTCTCGGTCCGTTGGGCGTGGTGACAATGCGCGCTTTGCTGATCTTCAGGTTCATTCCGTACGCCCCCGGAGCGGCCAGCGTTCCGGAGCTGGTCTTCATGTCCCAGGCCGCGGACAGCGTCATGGTCTGCGTGTTCCCCGCAGTGTTGCTGGCCACGGGCTGATAGTCGGCGAACTTGGCGACGGCCTGGTTGGTCGCGGTGCTGAAGACGGTTGCCTCCAGGCCCATCACGGCGACCTGATTGGCGCTGTTCCCGTTGGCACCTCCCCGCTCGTGCACAACCAGCGTGGCATTCACCACCACCGGCGGGGTCTGCCCGTACGTGGCCACGCGCGGGGCGACCGACAAGGCGGTGATGGAGAACCCGTTGCGCGGCGCCACCACGGGTGCGCTGACGCTGATGGGTGCCATGGTGAAGGCGCGTGATGTCTCCGCGCTGGTGTTCCCGGCGGCGTCCCGGGCGCGCGCGTAGACCACGTGGCTGCCGGCCGATAGACCATCAAAGACCGCATTAAACGTCCCCAGCGCGCTGGCGAGTGCGCTGACGGATGCCCCGCCGTCCACGCGCAGCAGGACCGTGACGCCCGCTTGCGCGGTTCCGCTGGCAACAACGGATGTTGCCCGCAGCGTCTCACCCGCGGCAGGCGCAGTGAACCGCGGCGTCAGCGGTGCAACGTCGCTCACCGCGAACGGGATGGCCGCCGACAACGACTCCGTTCCATCCGCACGGCGGAAGATGACATCCAGCAGGTGTGTTCCCGTCCCGAGGCGGGGAAAGAGCGGCACAGAGAACGCGCCTGCACTGACCGCCGCGGTGGCCACCACCTCGCCGTTGTCGCGCACGTCCACCGTGCCAGGTTCGGTGACGGTCCCAGTGACATGGGAGACCGCGGACGCGTACACGGTGTCCGCCACCGGGTACGTGACGACGGGTGGGTCCGGTGGTCCAAGTGTGCAGCGGTTGGGCACGTATCCCAGGGTCCAGCCGTTGTCCGCGCAGTACGGGAACCTGTCCACGACGCTGGGATCATTGGAATCACCCGGATACCCCGCCACAAACAGAGGTGGCGCAGTCCTGCCCCAGGAGTTGCCTTCACCGGCGAACGAGACTTCCAGGGGGACCGGGACCTGCCCCGTTCCGTCCCAACCCTGCGAAAGCACCGTCGGATACCCACCACGGAAGTTGTTGTGGCGAATCCGTGGCGCGTCACCGGGGCCGTCACTGAGATCCGGCGTCACCACCCCCAGGGCGTATCCCTGAGCACGGACAGTGTTGCTCTGCACGGAGGCCGCGGGCAATCCGGGCATTCGGTAGATGGTAATTCCACCTGAAACCAGGGTCTCGTCCGGATTGATGCGGTTGCCAGAGACCACCAGTGCAGGCCCCGACACCTGAGCGGATGACTCGGTTGTCGCCCAGATCCCAAGCCGCCACGCGTGGATGGTGTTGTCACTGAGTGCGCCACCCCATGACTCCTCCTGGTACACGCCGACACCCACGCTGCTGTTCCGGCCAATGACGTTGGACCGGATCACCGGAGCAGTGGCTCCGATCACCATGATGCCGTGGTAGCTGCCGGACCGTGCGTTGATTTCATTGCCGGTGATTTCCAGGTCGCCAGCGACCGCGTAGATCCCCGTATCTGCGTTCTCCACCACGCAGTTGCGAACGCCCAGGCGTGGCCCGGGAAGGTCCGCGCGGATCAGGGCAACGCCAAAGACGCCGCCGGCGTCCGGCACACGAATCCGGTGGCCGCCGCAGTCCACACCGAAATCCTGCGACACGTACACCTCCACGGATTGCTCAAGATCCACCGGCAATGTGCAGTAGCCATCCGCGCCGAGCGTGCCTCCCAGCACGCCTCCGCAGTCTGCTGGGCTTCGGATAACCAGGGTCCCCGGTGTGTCTTCCACAAACAGCGTGACCACTCCGCCCACCGGCGCCACCAGGTCCAGCGCCGTGCCGTCCGCGACAACGTCTCCCTGCGCCAGCTTCCCCCCGAAATGCCACCACCAGCGCTTGCCCGCGGCGAGTCCCTCCAGCCGCACCTGCGGCGGCGTGGAATCCGGGAACACGCCGACCCATTGCACTCCGTGCTCCATGGCCAACAGCGTCATGCGCGCGGACGCCTGGGTGCTCACGGTGATGCCGTTGGAACTGATGGACGTACCCGTGGCCTGGACGGCAGTGAACTGCTGGTAGACCACGCCGTACGCCGTACGCGGTGGCCTGCGTCACCGCAGCGGACAGGTGGCGGCCGTCCTGCGTGGTTGGCAGCGGGGCCCATCCACCCGCCGTCTTTTGCGCCAGCCGCGGAACCCGGTTGGGCGCGTAGCAGTCGCTTGGGATCTTCGCGGTCAGCGCAACCGGGCGCCCGCCGGCGGGAGCACACGCCACGGTGGGCATGCACCGGGTGCCGCGGCTTTCTGCGCACGCTCCCGGCGACGGTGACCCCAGAGCCACCGCTGGTCCGGCCACTTCCTCGTCGTGGTGATCCACATCACGCTTGGGGGGGGGCACTGCTCTCTCCGACGCCACCGGAATCCGCCAGCCCGCAACCCGTCAACGCCAACGCCGCCACTGCAAACCAGCCCAACCCGGTGCAACCACGCATTGCGCACCCCCTTGCAGGTCTGGAGCGCAGCCTGAAACAGGAGAAGTTGTATCTGCAAGGCCTACATGGGCCCCGGAAACGCGGGTGTCCGGGTCCAGAACGCGGGTGTCCGGCTCCGGAATGCCCCCTGGGTAAGGCTTACCCACCCCCCATTCCGGACCAACCCACCCCCCATTCCGGACCAACCCACCCCCCGTTCTGGAGCCACCCACCCCCCTGTCGGCAACCACCCACCCCCTTCTGGCAGCCACCCACCCGCCGTCCGGTTCTTCCCACTGGGCATTTGGCGACCACCCACTGATGTTTACTGCCGCCCGAGGGCGTTCGAGGCCGTTCTACCTCGCGTCAGCCGTCAGCCGCGGCGCCGCACCAACCGCAGCGCCAGCCCACCAAGCACCGCGCCCGCCCACGGCCACTCACCGGGCGTGGCCAACGCGGAGCCGGGGCGACACCCCGGACGCCGGCCACCGTCCTGCGAGCCACCCGCGTCCTGCGGTCCACCACCCGCGTCGTTCGCCACGGCGGCATCCCGTGCGCCACCGTCAAGCGCGCCGCCATCCGCGCCGCTGTCCGGCACGGGCCACACGCTCCCGTCGGGCCACTCGCGCGCCGTGCCGGTGCAACCCCCATCATGCGCGGCGTGACCACCATCCCCCAGCAGGCGCACGTAGCGGGTCACGTACCCGTCGCTGCGGACGCGCCACGGCGGATTCACGCCGTCGTCCAATTCGGCAATGAGCACCAGGTCCACGCGGTTGGGCGCGCCCCGCAGGGACAGGTCCAGGCCGTCCTCCAGGTCGTCTTCGGTCAGGCCGTCCGCCACCAGCACCGGCGGCGTCCCCTCCCCAAACGCCGGCGCCAGGAACAGGCGGATTCGGGCGTTGTCGTCGGGATCAGAGTCCTTCCACCGCACGTGGTAACAGGTGTCCGTCAGGTCACCCACGCCGTCCGGTTCCAGGAACAACAGCGCGGGCTGCACGTTGTGCCCGGGGGGAACCACGCGCACCAGGCCCTTGGAGAGGCGGAAGCTCACTGCGCCGCCGCCGCCGTCCGCCCAGTGGTCATCCAGCACGCCCAGGACCCAGTAGTTCCCCTGCGGCAGGGACGAGGTGTCCCAGCGGTAGCAGTCGTGTTCGTACGTGCACGCGCCGGTGGTGTTGCGGCAGTACAGCTGGTCCAGCTCCTCCTGCGGCGGCCGGGAGGCATCCACGCTGGCATCCAGCACGCCGCTGAACACGCTGCCGGCGTCGGACGGGTCGCAGTCCTCCTTGAGCCCCGCCGTGATCGGCCGCGGCCCGGAGGGGTCCAGCGGGTCGGGCGTGTACATCAGCGCAAGGCTGGCGTTGTCGTCCGGGTCCAGGTCCGTCCAGTGGATATCCACGTGACCGTCCGGAGCGTCCTGGATGACCCCGGGCCCCGGGCCCACCGGCCCCATCAACGGCGACCCCACGCCTCCATGCGCGTGCGCGGTGCCGGCCCAGACCACCAGCACGGGAGCAACCAGGATCCCGCGGACACTCATGCGCGGCGTCCTATCCCATCCCCGGGCCGGGCGCTTCGCCGGCGCAGGGCGACCAGCAGCGCGGCCAGCAGCGCCACCCCCGCGTCACCGCTGCTGGAACACCCCGGGCATCCCCGCGCCGGCGGCCCGGCAGTGCCTCCGTCCGACGACACGGCGCCGCCATCCCCCGGGATCCCGAACAGCTCCACCAGCGCCGGCCAGTATTGCCCGCACGCGGCCACCACGTCGTTGCCCTCGCCGCCGGCGCACCCATCCGCCCCGGGCACGCAGCCCGGGCCCGCATCCGCGCACGCCAACACGCCGCGAATGTCCACAAACCGCCCCAACCCGCGCCAGGCCACGCCGTCATCCCATGACACGCCCGCTGCAAACCCGTCATTCCAGTTGTCCGCCGCGACGTACAGGTGGCGCTGCGGGGAGAACGCCAGCGCGCGGACCTCCCGCAGCCCGGTGCGCGCCTGCCGCGTCCCGTTCACGTTCACCTCCAGCGGCGCCACCAGCCCGCCGGAGGCCCACCGCGTGCCGTCGGGAGTGGCGGCCAGCACCAGCTCGTCGTCGGCCTCGCGCGCAAGCGTGATGCCGCCGTCCGCGACAACCAGCTGCAGCAACCGGTCACGCGCGGCACCGTTGTCCCGCACCCACAGGACGCCGGGCTGCGCGGGAGCTTCCCCGAGCAACTCCCACTGCGGCGCCCCCGCTTCTGTCGGCAGGGCCAGCACCGCGCCGCCGTCGCGCGCCTCGTGCAGTTCCGCGTGGCCGTCGGACAGCACCCGCCACAGGATCCACGCGCGCGGGGTGTCACCGCGGCGGTCAAACGCCAGGCCGGCGGGGACCGCGCCCGGCAGCGCGGCAAACAATGCAAACGTCCGGCCGTCGTCCAGGGACCGCAGCACCGCGCCCGGGCCGGTGGACAGCAGCACCCACGGCCGTGACGGGTGCGTCACCATGGTGCGGACGCGTTCGCGCGGGACGCCCTGCAACCGGGTGGCCCCGCAGTAGTCCTGCGTGAACCGCAACCCGCCGGACCGGCCGCCGGCCAGCAGCGTTCCCTCCGACGTCATGGCCCAGACCACCGCGTTGACCACGTCACCGCCGGCCAGCTCTTCACAGATCCAGTGGTAGCCCGGGCCATCCGCCGTGGGGACCAGCGCCCCAAACGTGGCCGCCACCACCACGTGACCCCCATCCCCGTCCATCAGCACGCCCACCGGCAGCGGGAACTGCCCGTGCGCCAAGACCGCCGGCGAACCCAACGCGGCGCCCAGCAGTGCCACCCCGCTCCACCTCACGGCACGGTCCACGCCCCGCCCTGCCCCGCCGTGCCAGGCAGCGTCGCGCCACCCACCGCCACGGACGGGTTGAGTTCGTTGGGCACCTGCCAGGACTGCCCGCCGCGGTTGACGACGATGATGGCGTAGCGGCCCGGCGCGGCGCGCCCCAGCGTGGCGCCAGCGGTCCCCACGCGTTCGCCGCGGATGATGACCTCCAACCGCGTGGCCGTGGCCCCCGTGAAGCCGGACGAATCCACCTCGGCGAGCATCATCTCCAGCGGCTCGCGCAGGCGCAGTCCGCGCGGGTCGGATTCGTCCAGGCGGGCCAGCAACACCAGCGGCCACACCACCGTGCTGCCACCGGCCTGTTCCACGGACGTGGTGAACGCGTTGGCCGCCCCGTCAATATCCGCCAGCGGCACGTGCACGCCCGCGGGGCCCAGCGTCACCAGCGCGGTGCGCACCGCGGTCCCCGCCGTGCCGGACACCGGCCAACCGGATTCCACGCGGAACGCCGGCCGCTCCAGCGGCAGCACGGTGAGCGGTGCCACGTCCACGCCCGCCACCACCTCCCCGCCCACCACCACCACGCGCGGGTCCGCGCCGTCCAGCGCCACGCCGGCAACGTCACCCGCGGAGGGCCCGCGCCGCGTGACCCAGAACGGCAGGAAATCCCCGTCCACGTCCACCACGGCGGACACCACGTAGCTGCCCGGCCGCACCCCGCCCATGGCGTACGTGGACGGGGCCTCCACGCACGCGCCGGCCGCGTCGCGCCGTGCGCGCGCGATCACCAAGCCATCTGGTGACAACAGCGGTGCATCCAGCCCCGCGTCCGCGCGGCGCGCCGCCACCACCACGTCCGCGCAGACGCCCAGCGGCAGGGCCAGCGCCCCGGAGATGCCGCCTGCCGGCGCCGCGGACTGCGTCACATACGCGCGGGTTCCCTGTGACGCCACGCCGCCGCCGCCCGCCGCCAGCTCCGGTCCCAGCGTGTTGGGCACCCGCCACGCCGCCCCTGCTGACGTGACCACCGTGACCGAATGCGCCCCGGCCTCCGGCCGGACCACGCCGCCCGTTGCGTCAACGGCCACCGGCAACACCACGGTTGCCAGCGACGTGACGACGACCGCAGGGGTCCCGGTGAGCAGCGCCGGCAGGTAGCGCGCCGGGTCGGGCACAGCGGGAACCGTGCGGGCCCCGGCCCCCGTGGCGTCGGCCAGGCCGCCGGGGATGGCGGGGTCCACCAGGCGGAGCAGTACGCGCGGATACAGGTCGGGCAGGCCGTCGCGGTCGGTGTCGTCGGGCTGGCCGTCGGCATCCGCGTCTCGCAGCGTCACGGCAAAGGCCACTTCATCCGCGGCCAGCGGCACCGCACCGCGCGGGTCCAGCGCCGGAGCCGCATCCCGCAGGCTCTCCAGGACCAGTTGCAGTGGAGCGGCCAGCGGGCGGTCCAGTTCGTCCGCGCCCAACCGGAACGCGGGTGGTCCCAGCGGCAGCACGCGTGCCAGCAACACGTCCACGTCCGGCACCACCGCGTCCACCACGTCCACCTCCAGCAGCCGCCCCGCCCCGTCCACGTGACCGCCCACCGCATCCCCCGCCGTGGGAAACGCGCGCAGGCTCCCCAGCAGCGAGAAGTCCACGTCCTGGTCCAGCAGCGCGCTGACCCGGTAGCGCGCCGGTCCCAGGCCGGAGGCCGCCCAATCCGCCTGCCAGCTCCCCGCCGCCCCGGCAAACGCCGCCGGCGCCACCCGCACCACGGCGCGCGGGAGGCCGGCTCCGTCAGGAGGACCCGGATCCGCCACGTCATACACAAACACCCACGCCGGCCCCGGCGCCTCCGTGGTGGTGGCCGTCACCCGCCCGCGCAGGCCGCCCGGCAGCCGCGTCACCGCCGGCACCCGCAGGCGCAGCCCCGCCGGCGTGGCCACTTTCAGGGCCAGCGTCCCGTCACCACCCGGCACCGCGTAGGCCAGGGGCGCCAGCTCCGCGGGCGGGGCGTCACGGCGGCTGAACTGGCCGTGCTCCGTGAGCAGCGTGAGGTCATAGGTACCGGCCGGCGCCGCCGGGAGCGGCGTGGGGTGCGCCGGGTCGCGCACGTCATAGGCCGCGGCGGCCACCGTCAGCCGCACGGTGCGCACGGACACGGGCGGGGACGGACCGGCCCCCAACGCCATGGCCACGGGAGCTACGTCCAGCGCCGCAGCCAGCACCACGTCAGCGGTGGGGTCCCACGATCCGGGGTCGGCCGGGTCATGCTCCACCAGGCGCAGCACGGCGCGCGGCCAGACGTCCGGCAGCCCGTCCCCGTCCGCATCCGCCGGCGTCCCCCCGCGCCAGCTCATGACCAGGCGGCCCTCCGCCGCATCCCGGTGCAGCAGCGCGTTGTCCACCGCCACGGCGTCCAACAGCAGGGTGGCGGTGGCCGCCGCCAACGTTGCGGTGCTCTCAGCGGAGGAAATCCGCGGCGGGTCCGCGGGCACCACCTGGCGCAGCACCACGTCATGCGCGGCCTCCCCGCCGGACACCGTCACCCGCTCCGGGGGCGCCACCACGTCACCGCGCGTGGGCTGGGCCAGCGTGTCCACGCGGAAGTCCAGGTTGCGGTCCTGGTCCAGGACGGCGCCCACCAGGTAGTCCCCGTCGGGGAGACCCGCCACCACGTAGGGTGCGCGGTAGCCGTCAGCGGCCTGCTGGAACGCTTCCGGCAGCACCCGCCCGCTGGCCACCGGCCGGCCCGCGCCCTGCGGCGGGGGTGGCGCCGCTGCGTGGAACACCAGCACCAGCGCGCTGCCCGTGGGCGCCAGCTCCGTGCGCAGCGTCCCCGCCACGCTGCCGGCGGGCCGCTGGCCATCAGCAACGGTCAGCGTTGCACCCTGGGTGGGAACCGCCTCGGCCGCCACGCCCCGGCCCACGGGGTCCGCCTGCGGCCCCAGCTCATTGGGCAGCCGCCACACCTGGCCCCGCGCGCTGATGAGCAGCACCGCGTAGCGCCCCGCGGGGATTTCCGGCAGCACGGCCGGCGGCTGCGGCCGCGCGTCCACGGCCAGCGGCAGGCACAGCACATCCAGGGCGGGGACCCACACGCCCTGGGCGCCGGAGCCCGCGGGGGGCGGCCAGGTGTCCAGCAGCGGCGTGGGGTCCACCACACACGGGATCGTCGTGAGGGACGGGTGATCGGCCAGCAGCGTGGGGTCGTGCGGGTCAATGAGGCGGAGCAGCACGCGCGGGTAGACGTCGCTGACACCGTCCCCATCCAGGTCATCCGGCTGCCCGTCCAGGTCCACGTCCCCCAGCTCCATCATCAGGCCCGGTTGCGCCGTGCCGGCCAGGCCCAGGCGCGCGGCCACGTCGGCATCCGGGGAGCGTTGCAGCGCGGTCAGCCGCAACCGCGTGGGCGCCGTGGCCGTGTGCAGCAGCGTGGCGTTCCCCGTCAGCACCGCGGCGGGCGCGTCTGAGGCCAGCGTGGCGGCGGCGGCGGAGAGCGTCACGGTGATGGACGCCGCTTCCGCGCCGCCGCGCACCTCCACCACCTGCAGCGCCGGCCTCCCGTCGCGCTGTTCCACCAGCCCGCCGGCCACATCCCCGCGCGAGGCGGACGCGCGGGTCAGCGCAAACGGCTCAAAATCCCCGCGGGTGTCCAGCAGCGCGCGCACGGTGTAGCGGCCGGGCGGCACCAGCGGGATGGAGAACGGCGCCGAATGCACGCCGTCCCGCGCACCCTCCGGGAACAGCGCCGCGCGCGGCACCACGGCAAACGTCACCGGCCGGCCGCTCCCGCGCGGCGGCGGCGGATTGTGCTCGGCGTGCAGGAACAGCAGCACATTGCCGGCGGCCGGCGCCGTCGCGGCGGGCACGGGCCCGTCGTAGACCACGCTGCCCCGCACCACGCCCTGCGGTTCCGTGGTGTCCGTGACCGGCGGGACCAGGCACCCGTCCACCGACGTGACGCAGCCGGCGGACAGGACGGACAGGAGCCCCGCGAACCGCCGCACGTGCCCCTCCGCGCGCGTCAGACGACTTCCAGCGTGATGGAGGGCGGCGTCTCGTCACGGTTGCGCAGCGTGGCCACAATGGCCATCACCGCGTCCCGCGCGGCCGCGTCTGACCGCGCAAACGCCACCCCGAACTGCGCGTTGACCCCGCCCTGCTTGCCCTGGCTTTCGGCCACCCACGCCACGCGGGCGTCCACCTTGGTCCGCCCGCCCTGGCCAAACGTCACCCGCACCGTGCGCCCCACCTGGATGCCCCCGGGCAGCGTGGGCCCGTCCGCCGTTACGCGCAGGCCGCCCTCGGACAGGTCCACCACCGTGAGCGGCACCGTGCGGTCCGGGCCCTTGCCTTCCGCCTGCAGGGACGTGCGCACGCGCGTGAAGTCGCGCGCCGGTTCGCTCTCCGTGGCCGCAAAGAAGCGCCCCAGCGCGCGCCCCAGCGGCCCGCGCTCCCCCTTGAGCCAGTCGTCGTCAAAGCGCACGCCCACGTCGTACACCGTCTTGCCGCCCGGCGTGTGGCGCGGCCGGCACCAGCTCACGGAGGCGTGGCCCTTCACGCCGCGCCCGTCCCCGGCGTCCAGCGTGAAGGTCAGCCGCGTCCCTTCCTTCAACTCGCTGCGGCACTCCAGGCGGGCGCCGCGCGGTGACACGTCGGTCGCTTCGCCCTCGCCCTCGGGGCCGCCGGCGGAGGACTCAAAGCGCACGCGCAACTGAAGGTCCAGCCGTGCCCCATCCCTGCGTTCGCTGTTGCCGCTCATCCCCGAACCTCCCAATCCCATCCGTCCGCCATCCACCGTCCATCACGCCCCGCGGCGCCGCCGCGCATCCGCGCGGAACCGCGCCAGCCCCGCGTACGCCAGCCCCGTGGCGAAGAACAATGCCACCGCCAGGCCCGGCCGCAGGATGGGCGTCAGCCGCTGCCCGGTCACCGTCCGGGCGTCCATCAGGAACTGGTGGAACACGCCCAGGTACACCGTGTAGCCCGTGGCCAGCGCGCCACACAGCAGCTGCTTGAGGCTGATGCGCCGCAGGGCCCCGCCCTCGTTGTCCGCCACGTCATGCTGCGTGGCCTCCACAATGCCCAGCGCGCGCGCGCGCGCCCCCACCAGCGCCAGGGCCCACGCCGCCAGCAGCACCAACGCCCAGCCGCCCGCCATGATGCCCGGCCGCCACGGATCCCCCGGCACGCCCACAAACGGCGCCAGCGTGCTGGCCATCAACCCCACCGCGGCCCACAGTGTCCCGCGGTCCGCCCCGGGCAGTTCCGCGTAGGTGGTCCGCGCATCCCGCACGGCGGCGGCCAGCTCCGCGGCGGTGAGGCCCAGCGCGGTGTCCGTCCCCGGTTCGGGTGGAGGCCGTTCCGCTTCACCGGAGGGGTCTGAGCTCTCCGGCGGGTCCGGCGTCACCAGCGTCTTGCCCGTGTCCCTTGGGTCAGCGTCCGGCGCCCCGCGCGACAGGCGGCGTGCCCGCCCGCTGGCATCAGGCGGCGCCCCGCCCTGCCCCCGGGCCTCCGGCACGCTGATCTCGGTCTTTGACGGGTCCATGGACACCCTGGCAAACCGCCCCGCGGTCGAATGGGCGCAGCATGGCGGAACTGCCGCCCGGGTGCAAAAGGCACCCGTGGCCACCCTGCAGCGCGCTGGCCGCCTCCGGCATTCCTCTGGCAGTGTAACGCGTCCATGAGCCTGTCCCGCCGTGAGCAGCGCGCAACCCGCCTGGGGCTCTGGTGTTGCTGCGCGCTGTGGGCGGCCGCGGGCTGCCGCTCCACCGTCCGGCACGCGGTGGCGCCGCCGGAGCCGCCGGTGGCGCTGGCGGATGGCGCGCTCCAGGCCGCGCTGGACCAGGCGCTGGCGGGGCTGGTGGCCACCGGCGCGCAGGTGGGTTTTCTGGTGCTGGACGCGCAGGAGGCGCGGGTGCTGGCCGCGCACCGGTCCACGGAGCTGTTCACGCCCGCCTCCACCACCAAGCTCATCACCACCGCCGCGGTGCTGCATTCGGTGGATCCCGGCCGGCGGTTCGTCACGCGCCTGCTGCTGCCGCCGCCGGACGGGGACGGCCTGGCCACCGGGGATGCCTGGCTGGTGGGCGAGGGCGACCCCAGCTTTGGCAGCGCGCGCACGCTGCGCGGCGGGTTCCGCCCCGACGACACATTGGCCCGCGCCGCGGACGCGGCCTTTGCGCTGGGCGTCCGCCGGGTGAGCGGCGGCGTCATAGGCGACGGGCGCGTGCTGCCGGCGCCCGCCTTCCCGCCGGGCTGGGCGTGGGATGACGCGGCGTACGCGTACAGCGCGCCCCCGGCCGGCCTCACCCTGCATGAAGGCGTTGCCTGGGCGCGCCTGCTGTCCCTGGACGACACGGGCCCGGTGGCGTTCCTGACGCCGCCCACGTCGCTGGTGCGGGTGCGGACCGGGCCGCAGGAGATGGGCCGGGCGCTGGAGCTGGTGCCGGCAGGGACGGACGTGGTGGCGCGGTGGCGCCCGGGACCGGCGCTGGTCCAGCAGGAGGAACCCGTGGCGTTGGCGGATCCCGCGGCCTACGCGGCGGAGCAGCTGGCCCGCGCGCTGCGCGCCCGCGGCATCCAGGTGGACGGGCCGGCGCGGTCCGCGCTGGCGGCGGATGGCGTCCCGCAGGGCGTGACGGCGTTCTCCCGGGAATCCCCTTCAGTGCGCGAGCTGTGCGCCCTCACCAACCACCACTCGCTCAACCTGCACGCGGAGACGCTGCTGCTGCAGGTGGGGCGGCTGACGCGCGGGGATGCGTCCCGCGCGGCGGGGCTGGAGGCGGTGCGCGGCTTCCTCCAATCCGCGGGGGTGACGCCGGCGGCGCTGCGCCTGGTGGACGGGTCCGGCCTGAGCCGCATGAACCTGCTGGCGCCGGCGCACCTGGTGGCCGCGTTGCGCGCCGCCTGGATGCAGGACCCCGCGTTCCTGGAGACGCTGTCGGTCGCCGGGCGTGCGGGCTCGCTGGAGGGGCGCCTGGTGGGGACGCGCCTGGAGGGCCGCATGTGGGGCAAGACCGGCTCCATGACCGGTCACCGCAACCTGGCCGGGGCGCTGCTCACGGATGAGGGGCGGCTGCTGCTGTTTGCGTTCCTGGCCGGCGGCCTGGTGGTCCCGCGGGCAGAGGTGGACGCCGCCGTGGACCGCGCGTTGGCCGCGCTGGCCCGGGTGCACGTCACTTCCGCTTCTTCAGCGTCTTGGCCAGGCCCGCTGCCTTCTTCCGCTCGGCATCCGTGACAAAGGACAGGTGCACCACCGCCGCCACCGCCTCCGAGTGCGCCGCGCCGCCACACAACTCCAGGTTGCGCAACGCGTGTTCGCGCAGGCCCGGCGCGGTGGAGCGCAGCAGCGGCGCGGACAGGTCCGCCACGCGCCTCTTGACCGCGGCATCCTTGATGGCCTTGCCGGTCTCCCCCAGTCCGTACAGCGCAAATTTGCACCACTTCACGTCCACCTCTCCCAGCTCCGCAATCCGCGCCGCGCATGACTCCACCTGCCCCGCCAGGCCCACCATCACCTCCGCGGAGGCCGCGTGGGCGGCTTCTTCGTACGCGCGTTCCCGGACCTCCGCGTCCTTGTCCTCCAGCAGCGAAATGACCTCCTGGTCAAACGTCCCCGCGCCGTAGCAGACCGTCAGGCCCAGCGCCGCGGCGCGCACCTTGGCGTCCTCGTCGTTGAACATGGGACGCAGCGTCTCCATGGCGTCCTTGTTGTTGCGGAATGCAAAGCGGTTCTTGCCCCGGCAGCCCGCCACGTAGGACGCCACCGCCAGGGACCGCGCCTCACCCTGTTCCGTGGCAATGCTCGACAGCACCCGCATGACCTGGGGGTCCGCGGCCATCACCACGCTCGCCAACATCACTGCCAGGAACACGGCCGCCTCCATCCCCCGCGGCGCGTTGTAACCCCGCGGGGAGGCGGTCATGCAAATGCGCGCGGCGGGTGCACCCGCCGCCGCCTCAGCGCCGGCTCAGCAACCAGGCCAGCGCCAGGCTCAGCACGCCGTTGACGGCAAGCCACAGCGTGTCCAGCAGCCCCATGCCCGGGATGCCGGCCACGTCAGACAGGCCGCGGAACGCGTCACCCAGCAGCAGCGCGGCGGCACCCGCCGCCAGGCCAATGAGCACGCCGCGCAGGCGCCCCACGCCCAGCAGGAACAGCGCGGCCACCATGGGCAGCGCCACGCTCATGGCCAGCGCGGAGGGCGCGCCCCACAGCGCGCCGTCCCACGTCAGCAGCGGTGTGGACAGCGTCCCGGCCCACGGCAGCCCGCTGCCCGCCAGCGGCGTCAGCCCCGCGCCCACCACGATGGCAGCGACCAGACCACCCAGGCCGAGCCTGGCCCGCGCGCTGCCGAGCCGGCGCCGTGCCGCCCATGCCAGCAGGCCCAGCACGCCGGCCACGGACAGCAACCGGCCCTCGTCACGGCCGTCCAGCGCCTTCATGGCCGCGCCCGCGCTCAGCAGGCCATTGCCAAACCGCAGCTTGTCCGGGCGCTTTTCCGCGCTGTCCGCCAGCACCTTGGCCACCGCGTCCGGCTTGGTCACCCCGCGCGCCACCACCAGCGCGGCAGCGCCTGCAACGTGCGGCGTGGCCATGGAGGTGCCCTGGAACGGGAAGAAGCCGTGGCGCATGGGATCGCCCATGGCAATGGTGTCCTGCAGCACGCCGTCAGCAATGCCGTCCCCATTGAGGTCCACGCGCGTGTCACCGCCCGGCGCCGCAATGAACGTCTCCTTGCCAAAGCTGCTGTACCAGGCCTTTTCGCCGTCCGGCCCCACCGCGCTGACCGCCAGGGCGCCCGGGTAGGCCGCCGGGAACTCCACGCGCCCGCGGCCGGTGTTCCCCGCCGCGCACACCACCACCACGCCCTGGTCATGCGCGTACTTGACGGCCTTGGCCATGGCTTCCGAGTAGCCGCCACCGCCCAGGGACATGTTGATCACGTTGGCCTTGTGGTCCGCTGCCCAACGGATGGCCTCCGCAATGTCCGCCGCGGTGCCCCAGCCCTGCTTGGTGAGCACCTTCAGCGGCATCAGGGACGCCTCCGGGGCCACGCCCGCCACGCCAAACGCGTTGTGCGTGCGCTGGGCAATGGTCCCCGCCACGTGCGTGCCGTGGCCGTGGTCATCGTCCGGCTGCGCGTTGTCCGCCACAAAGTTGTACCCGGGGACAAACATGGTCCCCTCAAGATCGGGAACGCGCGGGAGCTTGCCCTTCCCGTCAGAGATGCCCGTGTCAATCACGGCCACCACGGCGCCCTTGCCCTTGCCGCGCGCCCAGGCCTCATCCATGTGGATCATGGGCATGTGCCACTGGGACTTGTAGAGCGGGTCATCCGGGTAGGCCTTGGGCTTGCCGTCGGTGGGCGCGGGCACGTCCGTCTCGTCAGACAGGTCCAGCAGTTCCGGCTCCGGGATGGACAGGATCCAGTTGGGCTCCGCGGCTTCCACGCGCGCGTCCCCGCGCAGGCGCTGCACCAGCGCCGCGGCCTCCTGGCCCGCCAGGTAGACGCGGTTGCGGGAGGAGAACTCGCTGTTGGGCCGCAGCGCCAGGCCAAAGGCCCGCGCAAAGGCGGTGACCTCCGCGTCAGACATTCCGTCATCCAGATCCACCAGGAACCCGTCAGAGGGCGGGACCTGGGACGCGAGCAGGATTGGGAAAACCAGGGTTGTCAGCGACACGGTTCCACCTCGTTGGGCACTTGAACGGCCAGGAAGCCGGAAGGTTCCGGGCACACCCGTCCCTCATCTTGGCCATTGCGCGGCCCCCGCGCCAGTTGGCGGCGGGTGTCCCACCCCGCCCGACGACACCCTTGCGGGGGCGCGGCGGGCTTGACCCCTCTGGTGGGCGTGGGCAAGGTGCGCCGGCCCCACGCCCAACCCGGGGTTCTGCCGAAGGAAAACACCATGCGCCTCCCCTGCTTACTGCTCTGCGTCCCGCTTGTCCTCGCCACCGCCGCCCTGGGCTGCACGGAGGGCGACGGAGGTGGCACCTCCAGCAGCGGCAGTTCGGGGACCTCCGGCACCAGCGGGTCGTCCGGGACCAGCAGCAGCAGCAGCGGATCCTCCAGCAGCTCCAGCGGCGCGCCGCAGGTGGACTGCAACTCGCCGGCGGGCAGCACCACGCTGTGTGACATCCAGAAGGGGGCGGTGACCCCGCTCACCGAGGTGACGCTGCCCCATCCGGTCATTGTCACCAGCGACGTGTTTGTGCTGTCCACGTCCAACAACAACGTGAAGAAGGCGTTCTTTGTGCTGGAGGAGCCGGGTGGCCCGTACCGCGGCGGCCTGGTCTACGGCGAGGCGGCGGTGGTGGAGGGCCTGACGCTGACACCGGGCAGCCAGGTGATCCTGCAGGTGATTGTGGAGGAGTACACGGGCACCGGCGCCGGCAGCGAGACGCAGCTCAAGTTGGTGGGCGGCAACGTGGTGGGCTCCACGGCGGTCCCCGCCGCCACCGCCGTGTCCGCGTCCACCTTCTCTTCTGACGTGGCGGCCGAGGCCTACGAAGGCCTGCTCATCACCGTCTCCGGCGTCACCGCGCAGCGCTTCAGCAGCGGCGCCATCATGGAGTACGGCGCGTTTCTGGTGGAGGGCGGGCTGCGCGTGGATGACCTGTTCTACCGCCACGCGGTGGGCGCCGGGGAGACGTTCAGCAGCATCACCGGGTTCATCCGCTACAGCTATGACGGCTACTGGAACCTGGAACCGCGCAACGCGGCGGACATTGTGTCTTCCGGCAATCCGCGCACGTACGCGGACGTGGACGTCACGCAGGTGCAGGACCCGGCCAACATCACGGCGCTGCCGCACTGCATTGCCCCGGCCGAGTGCGACCCCATCCGGCTGACCAACATGGTGGTGACGGGCGTGCCGCGCATTGCGGACAAGGACGCCAACGGCGTGGCCACGCTGTACCACGTGTTTGTGCAGGACCCCTCCAAGCTGGACGTCAACAACGAGCCGCTGCCCTATTCCGCCGTGAAGATTGTGTTTGCGCGCACCGGGCTCACCAGCAATCTGGCGTTCAACACCTACGGCACCAACAATGACCTGCCGGACACGGACCAGAACCCGGACGGCTGGCCCATGCCCGGTGACGTCATCACCGTGGAGGGCTCCATCCAGGAGTACTTTGACATGACGCAGGTGGGGAACGTGCGCACGCTCAACCGCGTGGGCCGTGTGACGGACAGCCCCTCTCCCATCCCGGCGGTGCCCAATCCCAAGAGCTTCACCGGTGACACCGCGCTGGCCGGTTTGGCCGCGGGCGCCAAGGGCCTGGCTGAGTGCAGCTACCCCTCCGGCGGCGCCGGCGCGGACGTGGAGAAGTGGGAGGGCGCGCTGGTCAAGCTGGTGTCCTCCACCACCACGCTGGCGTGCGTCCCCACGGTGACCAACTCCACCGCGGCCCCGGCGTGCACGCGGTTTGACTTTGGCTACTTCCAGGTGACCGGCGGCGTGGAGGTGGGCACCGGCCAGGGGTCCTACTTCTCCGGCCGCTGCGCCTCCACCTCCTGCGTCTGCCCCAATGAGACCGGCGAACACGTCCCCAGTGACACCCGCGTGCTGGGGAAGGCCTACCCGTCCATCACGGGCATCTTTGACTATTCGTTTGAAGTGTTCCGCGTGAACCCGCGGCGCAACATGAACGACGTGGTGGAGTGATGGAAGGCGGCGCCGACGACGTTGCCCGGGCGGCCCCCCGCACCACGCCGCTGTCCGCGGCGCTGTGCGGGGTGCTGGGGCTGCTGGCCGGCGGGAGCCTGCTGGCCACGGGCGCCTGCATCCTCCAGGCGGAGCAGCAGGAGCTGGCCGGGCAGGACATCCGGCTGACGGTGCTGCACACCTCGGACTGGCACAGCCGCCTCATCCCCTACGTCATTGACCCGCCGGTGCCGGTGCAGAGCCTGGGGCTGATGCCGGAGAACGCGCCGTTTGGCGGTGCGTCGCGGATGATGACGCTGCTCAAGCAGGAGCGCGCGCGCGCCGAACGGGTGGTCCACATTGACAGCGGGGATTGCTTCCAGGGCGCTCCCATCTTCAATGAATTCTATGGCGAGCCGGAGATGCGCGCGCTGTCCCTGGCCGGCATGGACGCCATGGTCATTGGCAACCACGAGTTTGACGCGGGCGCGGACAACTTTGTCACGCAGGTGACCCGCTGGGCGGGGTTCCCGTTCCTGGCGGCCAACTACGTGTTCCGCAGCCCGCGCCAGGTGACCAACAACGGGCTGGGGGACGCGGCGCAGCCCATCACCGTGCTCAACATCCAGGGGCTGAAGATCCTCATCATCGGGCTGGGGAACATCAGTTCGCTCACCAGCATTGGCCAGGAAGGCAACAGCCTGCAGATTGACCCGCTGGAACCCAATGAGGTGGTGCAGAAGTACATCAACCTCTACGCGCACAGCGTGGACCTGGTGTTTGTGCTCAGCCACATGGGCCTGGAGATAGACCAGGCGCTGCTGGAAGGTTACGACCGCGTGTACGACCTGGCGGAGGCCAGCCCGGACACGCTGCGGCGCGAGTGGAACTGCGACGTCATTGAGGACGCGTCCACCGCCATCTGTCACGTGCCCCCCGTGCGCGGGATTGACATTGTGTTTGGCGGGCACCTGCACGTGGTCCTCAACCCGCCGCGGCTGGTGAAGGACGTGGACGGGCGGGATGTGCCCATTGTGCATTCGGGCGCGTTCACGCAGTTCATTGGGCGGTTGGACGTGGTGACCCGGGACCATGACCGGTTTGAACCCCCGCGTGACGCGTACTTTGGCCGCGAGATCCTCACGCACCGCTACCGGCCCATTCCCGTGGACAACCGCGCGGAGCCGGACTGGGAGATGGAGCGGCTGCTGGCGCCCTACAAGGAGCAGCTGGCGCGGCGCGTGGACCTGGGCCGCCCCGTGGCGTGGGCCACCACCAACATCATCCGCAACAACCCCAACGGCGGGGACAGCCCGCTGGGGAACCTGGTCTCCGCGGCCATTGGCTACAAACCGCGCGTGCGCACGGACTTCCAGGTCACCAACAGCCTGGGCATCCGGGACAACCTCAACACCGGCACCATCACGCGCGAAGAGCTGTACAACGTCTTCCCGTTTGAGAACACGGTGACGACGATGTTCCTGTCCGGCCGCGAGGTGCAGGAGCTGGTGGACTTCATTGCCATCCGCTCCAAGTCCCGCGGCTGCCGCACGCAGGCGCAGGTCAACAACATCAGCTTCCTGATGCGGTGTGACTGCGCCCTGAACGCCACCGGCTGCTGTGACCCGGCCACCGCCGGCCAGGAGGTCTACGCCTGCGCGGATGACGTGCGCATTGGCGGGCAGCCCATCAATCCCAACGGCGCCTACCAGCTCGGCACCAATGACTACATCGCCGCGGGCGGCAGCGGGTTCCAGGTGCTGCGCCGCAACACCACGCAACAGAACAGCTTCATCCCGCTGCGGGTGGTGGTGGAGGAGTACCTGCAGACCTTCCCACCGTGCGACGACGAAACGGTGCAGCTCTCCATTGACGCGGCCCGCGCCTCCAACCAGGACGAGGGGGAACGGCTGCAGCGCGAGTGGGATTACATCCGGCAATTCGGGACGCCGAAGTGCGTGGATCCGACGAACATGGCGGACGGACGCATCCGCCGGAGGCTGGGCGGATGAGAGCGACCACGCTGATCCTGCTGGCGCTTGCCGCCGCGTGTACGCCGTCCTCCACGCCGGACCCGCTGGCCAGGAGGACCACGCTGGGGCCGGAGAAGCTGTCTTCGCTGGATGTGACGGTGGGCTTTGAGCCCGGCGGCGCGGGCTGCGTGACGCTGGTGAACGGCCAGCTCCCCGCGCCGGAAATCCCGGGGGACTACTGCCCGGACGGTCCGGGTGACGTGGACAATCCCCTGCCGTACCAGACCGGGCGCCGCGTGCGCGTGTTCCTGAACGTGGATGCCATTGGCACGCGCGGCACCTACCAGTTCCCGGTGACGGGCAGCATTGGCCTGTCCATGAACGTGGGCACCATCCAATCCGGCACGCCCTCCTACCTGCAGGGCGGCAGGGTGCAGCGGCAGAAGGTGGTGTTCCAGAACGCGCCGGGCAAAGTGCAACTGTGGGCGGAAGCCGGCACGCTGCTCACGCTGCCGGACGGCACCGACCAATCGCCAACCTTCACGCTGGGGGCGTCGTCGCCCTTGTGGTTTGGTCAGCCCACGCTGCCGGACGTGCAGCGCGCGGACAATGACCTGACCAGCCCGCTGCAGGGGCAGCGCGTGGAGGTGCAGGCGCACAACCTCATGGTCACGCGCATTGCGGGCAACGGCTTCACCGTGCAGGACCTGGGCGTGCCGCTGGTGGATGGGCTGCCCAAGTGGAACGGGCTGTTTGTGTTTGCGTTCAACGGCGTGGACAGCATCACCGTGGGGACGCGGCTGTTGAAGCTCAAGGGCGCCATCACGGCGTTCCAGGGGATGACGCAGCTGGGGGAGCCGGAGTTTGTGGCGGTGGGTGGCGAATGTGCGCCGCGCCAGGAGCCGTCCCGCTACGGGCGCGAACCCACGGAGAGCGAGGAGGGCGGGTCCCTCATCCGCGCGCGCTGCCCGGCCAACGCGGAGTGCGTGGACGACCGCTGCGTCCCCAAGAACGACCCGTACGAATACGACCGCCTGGGGCGCACGGTGTGCCACCAGGTGACGACGTGCGGCGGCGCCACCGCCGAGTGCCCGGCGGGCACGCAGTGCGTGGACCGCGAGGACTGGCGCACGGTGGATGCGCTGGGGCAACCGGCGTTCACCTGCCAGGCGTGCCCCGCCGTCGTGGGGGGGGAGCTGTGGACCACGCCGGGACAGACGCCGGGCTGGTGCGGTCCGCTGTGGACGGGGGACAGCCACCCGGAACTGAAGATGCGCAATGAGATGCTGGAGGGGGCGCTGCTGCAGCTGCAGGACGCCGTGGTGGACGGGCTGGACCTCAATGACGACTTCTTCCGGTCCGGCTTCTACAGCTTTGGCCAGTGGAAGCTGAAGCTGCCCAACGGTGCCTGCGCCACGGTGTCCAGCGAGGTGGCACCGGACTTTGACGTGGTGGGGGCCAATGCCAACCGGACGCGGCTGTCCAGCTTCACCGGCACCCTGCGTCAGGTGCGGTTCACCAAGGGCAGCGCGTACTGGATGATTGACCTGCGCCACAAGGGTGACCTCGTCGTCGCTCCTTGACCCTTCCCCCTCCCCCACTCCATCCGCTAATGCGGCCGCTTCACCGGAGCCCGCGAACATGAAACGCCGCGCCACGCCCGTCCTCCTGTTCACCGTCGTACACGGCATTGCACTGGCGCAGCAGCCGCAGGCCACCGGCACCCCGGAGACGGTGAGCCCGCCCGCCACGCCTGCCACGCCTGCCACGCCCGCCACTCCGGCGACGCCCGAGACGCCGGCCACCCCGGCGCCTCCCGCGCAGCCCGCTCCCGCGACACCGCCGCCCGCGCAGGTGCCGCCGGCCCCGTCCACCGCGTCGGCCAACCTGCCCCCGCTGTTCGGCGGCAGCCATGAAATCGCCAAGCCGGGACCCGGCCCCTTCCTCAGCGACTTCGTGGACACGCGCGTCACGTTCGGCTTCTCGGATGACGACTTCCTGTCTGACGCGGGGCGCACTTCGCCTTCCTCGCCGTCACCGGACTTCCAGATCCGCCCGGGCAATGAGACCTTTTTCAACAACATTGACCGGCGTGACACGCTGCGCGAGACGCTCAGCCACCTGGTCCTGTACCGCCGCCTGCCCGGCTACTTCTGGGGCGTGGACACGGAAGCCGCGCTGGTGGCGCGGTTTGTCATGTTCTCTGACCCGGTCAACGGCCGCCTGTCCCAGAGCTTCCAGGATGACGGCAGCTACCTGCGCGCCAGCTTCTACCCGTTTGGTGACACGTCCGATTCCAAGAACCTGAAGTTTGAGGCGACCTTCTACCCGTTCAACACCGTGCGTTACCGGCTGGGTTACCTGTGGGACATCACCTGGGGTGGGCCGGAGATCTACCCGTCCCGCGGCGTGGCGGCGCCGGGCTTCAAGGCGCAGGTCAGCTACACCAAGTTCCGCTGGGTGGGCGGCTACGCGTACGTGGGCGCCAAGACGGCGCGCCTGCTGGACGAGCGCATCAACGAAATCCAGGCCAACTGGGGCGGCCTGGGTGGCGCCGGCATAGACATGGGGGACGTGTTCAGCCTGGAGACGGGCGGCGGCATCTTCCAGCGCGGCACCAACCCGCTGACCGGCGTCAAGGGCGAGCCGGTGCTGGGCTACGGCGTGTCTTCCCGGGCCATGCTGCACATCAACACGCCAGTGCCCACGGGGCTGGACTTCCGCCTCATGAAGAATGACCTGGGCAGCACCAACTTCTTCCTGCAGAACCGCCCGTATGACGCCTCCTGGTCCTTCACGCTGGCCGCCGAGTTCACCTGGCTGCAGCACACGCTGCAGGACGCGGAGAACCAGCAGAGCACGTTGCGGCAGAACGCCCGCGCGGGCGCGCTCTCAGCGCGACTGCGGCTCTGGTATTTCCAGTTCTCCGCGGACGCCATCCTGCGGGACCTGGCGTTTGTCCTCTACAACCGGCCCGGGTTTGTCCCATTCCAGACGTTCCCCGGTGACAGCAAGCGCAACATCCTGGGCGCGGGCCCCAATGAGTGCCCGCTGGAGTTGGGGTGGTTTGGCTGCAAGCAGTCATTGGACTCCAAGGTGCAACCGGAGCTGATGCTGGTGTCCGGCGTGTCCGCGTACATCCCGGTGGTGCGGCTGACGCCGGCGGTGACCTTTGGCATGCAGAAGCCGTCCACCTTCCAGGGCTTCCTGCCCTCACCCGTGGCCAACAACGGCGTGCCGGACCAGGCGGGCAGCCAGACGGTGGTGGTTCGCAACGCGCAGAGCGTGGACGTGCTGCCATGCGCAGAATACGGCGACATTGACGCGTCCGGCACGCGGCAGTGCAACAAGCCCTCCATGGTGACGCCCATCTTCACTACGCGGGTGGCGCTCAAGTGGGACCTGTCTGACCTGCTGAGCGTGGTGGGCGAGCAGGTGATCACCGTGGACCGCAACCGCACGGAGATCATTGAGGACACCGAGGGCCAGCAGACCATCCGGCGCGCGTTCTACGAGGCGGAGGCCCCGCAGCTGTTCCGCCAGCTGGGCGCGCCGTCCCTGCCCATGAAGTGGGGCGGCGGGATGTACGTGCAAGCGCGCTTCTGAAGTCTTTCCCCGGGGGACAACATGACCGCACCCACGCCACGCCCGCGTGACCAGCGACGGAGCCGCCGCTACGCGGCGCAGCTGCACGTGGACTTCCAGGGACGCGGCGGCACGCACAGTGCGGAGAGCGCGGATGTGGCCCGGCACGGGCTGTTCATCCGGACGCCACACCCGGTGGCGGAGCGGCACGTGGTGGCACTGGCCATTGCGCTGCCGGTGGGAACCATCCGCGCCACCGCGCTGGTGACCCGCACGGTGGCCGCCGGTGACCAGGCCGGCATGGGCGTGCAGTTCTTTGCGCTGGGGAGCGAAGCCAAGGAGCGCTGGGACCGCTACGTCTCCGCCGTGGAGGGACAGCCGGCGGCGCCGGCGACGGCGCATTCGGACATTCCGGTGTACCTGCTCAAGCCGCGCGACGTGGACCGCCTGCGCGCGTTCTACCTGGATGAGCTGTGCGCGGGCCGGATGAGCCTGACCACCCCGGTGGTCAAGGACGCGGGCAGCGAGCTGGCCCTCAGCGTGGTGCACCCCAACACGCAGCAGGAGTTTGTGGTGCGCGGAGTGGTGACCGGCGTGCACCGTGACGTGCCGCGGCGCATGGACATCCAGTTCCACCGCCCCAGCGCTGAGGGGCTGCACAAGTTCCTGGGATTTGTGGAGACCGGTTGGCCGCCGGCACAGCCGGCCGGGGAGTCCCCGTACGCGCCCCCGCCGGGCGTGGTGGCGCCCGGCCCCACGGAAGCGCCGTGGTTCGAGATTGACCTGGAGCAGGACGACGTGGTGGACGACGAGCACTTCTCCTGGGAGGAGGTGGAGCTGGAGTTTGCCCTGGCGGAGGCGGAGGACCAGGCGCCGTGGGCTGAGGTTCCCCTGGAGGTGGCGGAGGTGGAGCCCGCGCACCACGAGGAGGCCGCGCGGGAGCTGCGCGCCCTGGTGGGCGAGGTCCGCAAGCCCACGCGGACCCTGCGGGTGGCATGTGACCGCTGCGGGCGCCCGGACGCGTCGCTGAGCACGGGGGCGGCGCCGGGTGTGCTGGGCCTGCTCATTGAGATGAAGCCGCACTGGTGCGCGCGCTGCGCGTCCGTGGTGGCGGCGCCGGCGCTGGTGTCCCCCGCGCGGCGGCGTCACCTGCGTGAACGCGTGGAGGCGGCGCACGTGGGGGCGCTGGAGGCACAGGTGCCGTTCGCGTCGCTGCTGGAGGTGGTGGACCTGTCCGGGCCGCCGCGCTGCGGCGTGTGCAAGGGCAACCTCCAGGTCACCGAAGGCATCCGCGCGCTGGAGCGCTGCGCGCGCGGGCTGGCACCGGGGGACGCCGCGCGGTGCCACGGCGCACCCTGTCCCCACGGGGACAGCGGAACCTGGGTGGTGACGTGCGTGTCCGGGCAGGTGCTGCCGGAGGATTCGGTGATCACCATGCCACCGCGCACCGCCCCAGACTGAGCTGAGCCGGTGCGCGGGCGGGCAACTCCCCACGCCCGGCTCCCAACGCCGCGGCCAACTCATCCAATCCGGGAGACCGAATTGGGCGGCTGGCAACCCTCACCTTCCCAAGCCCCCCGGCCTCATTCGCCTGGCCAACCCATGGCGGCTGCCCCCCGCACCCCTCCCGGAGCGGGTAGACCCACTGCGGTGGGGGTGGGAACCGCCTGACCGCCCCATGGACCCAGCCCCAAACGGGTCCCCGACCCCCCGGGATGGCGGTCAACCGGCCGGGCAGGGGGGGGTGTGATCGCCCATGGTTGTGGCCTCCGTTCCATGGCGACCAGCCGGAACGCAACGCGGGGCCGACGTCGTCTGACGGGCCGTCTTGGCAGGGTGCCGCGAGACATGGGGCCCCTGTCTCCCGTTCTACAACCATCCCA